>CAYXRT010000003.1:0-114489 GCA_964467535.1 uncultured Desulfurococcales archaeon | reverse complement strand
TTTTTCAGCTGTTTTATAGTAGAATTCTGCGAGGTTTACTTCACATAAGTATCCTTCTGAAACTCCTTGAAATATTTCATTAAAGTATTTTTTCACTCTCTGATCTCCGGCAAAGTATAGTGCTAAGACCCCTGCATCAATAATATACTTACTTTCCACGTTTAATCTCCTTTAACCTCTCTTCTACTATTTCCTTAGCAATATTTTTCATAATATCCCCATCAACTCCAAACATTTCCTCTAGGGGGATTAATGGTATGATTTTTATTCCCTCTTCATCAGCCTTGATAATCACCTTATCCCTGATATTATATTTCCTCCTAATTTCAATGGGGATAACTACTTGTCCCTTTCTACTTACCTTTACAATAAACCTCATGTCCTCACCTAAAGTTTTACATTCATATTAGGTAGTAGGATTCAATGTATTTAAAGTTTTACAGTATATCTGAATAGTAAAACTTTAAATGAAGGTATTGGGAACTGGGTCTCAGTTGGAGAATCTTATTATTAATGGAGTAGCGATGATTGTGTATAGTGGTAATATTCTAACTTTACTCTTTGATAATATCTGTCATAAAGGAATTGAAGGGGGTATACCTTCATTAACATGTTATAGCTTCTGGTCTAATTATAGCTTCAAAAATATCAATGCTAAGGAGTAATGGGGCTTCCATTAGATAAGGTTATTGAGCTTATGCAAGTGATAGCTAAAATCTCCTACAAACCATTATCGTTAAATGCTGAGATTGTAGTTCGAGCTAAGGTATTAATGTAAGTTTGATGTGCTTGTTATTGACTTAAAGCTTTACTAGCTTTTAAATTAATATGTAATAAGGTTTTCCTTGATTTATTAATATTAGGAGGTAAAGTCTATTTATGTGCTTTTAATATATTTTTGCTAGGAATACTACGTTATGGGATGTAGTTAGTGATCTTATCTAGGGTTGTTTTAGAGTTGCTTGAGAAGAAGTCTAGAGAGAATGGTATGAGTATTGATGAGTATTTGTTAGAGGTTCTTACAAGTGATCTTAATCCTAGGGATAGGGCTGATAAGTATATTGAAGCTAGTTTAGATCTTTTGGAACAGGCGAAGAAGGAGTTGGATAAGGGGGATTTAAGGCAGGCAAGTGAAAAGATTTGGGGTGCTGTTGCATTAAGTATTAAAGCTCATGCATATGTGAAGGCTAGTAGGCGTTTAAGTAGTCATAGGGAGTTAAGGGAGTATAAGGATAAGATTGCTGATGAACTAGGTGATTGGGTTATAGTAGTGTTTCAGCAAGCTGATTCTATGCATATAAACTTCTATGAAGGATGGGCAACTAGAAAGGAAATAGAGAAAGCATTAAAGGAGGCTGAAAAACTAGTGAAGGCAATAGCAAAACAGTTAGAAAAGTAAGTTTCATAACCTTGTAATTAACTTTCAATTATTTTAATGGAAACTTAAAATATTTCGTTTGAAGTAGGTTTAAAGTATCCTCAGTGTTGGGGCAAGCTGTTCTTTGGTTAATTTCTTTGGGTAAGAGAGATGACTAAAGAGTCTTTATAAAGGGTACTTAATTTTTCTTTATAGCCCCTGCGTTACTATCATGAGGAATTCTCTGTGGCCTAGACATAATATCCTTCTCTTGATCAAGCTGTTAAGTGAACAATTATATGTTATTCTTGGATTATTTTTATGTCAGGTAAATTTCTGAAGTGTTTATCGAAAGTATATATCTCATTAATGTTGCTTTCCCTCATTTTAATGTAGGCTACACCATCATTTACACTTACATTGTAATGGCTTGAAATGAATAGTGCTTTTTCATAATCACGTCTATTTACGTTAGCTATATTGATGTTTCTTAGAGCTAGAATTCTTGCTAATAAGCTTATGCTTTCTCTTAAACCTATATAGGATTCGATTATGTTCACTATTTCACTCAGGTGAACTACAGTTATTAGGACTTCCTCTTTCCCTTCATCGATTCTTTTAATAATTTTCTTAGCATTCTCCTTTATCCTTACTTCCTCAGGTCTTAGTTTTCTTCGAGGCTTAAGATATGCGTGAAGTAATACGCTGGAGTCAAGAAACCTCATTTATTTTCCCTCTATTAATGCTTTCCTAAGCTTATGTGTATCTGTAAAGTCATTGACGTCGACAGTTATACTATCAAATAGTTCACATAGTTTAATGGGTTTAATTGGTTTAAGTCTAATTTCATCATTTACTACTTCAATTATGAATAGGTCTGATTTTACTTTTCTTCTAATACTAGCTGGGATTAGTATACGACCCTGTTTATCCATCTTCACAATAATTGTCAAATAACTTCACCAGATATAAATAGACTTGGATGTATTATATGAGTTACTCCAGGTCTAGGCACCTTACTCATCAAGGGAAGATGTATTTAGTTCTTAAATAAGCGCTTTTATCGAAGTATGATGCTCGTAGCATAATGTTTTAGAAAAAGACGACGAACCTTCCTAGTATTTAATTAAGGGTTAATTTACTTACTTCGTATTTTGAGATAAATTTAATTTTCACAAAGTTCCTGATTATACCTGGTGTATACAGGTTGAGTCGGCTTGTTGCTGAGGTTAGGCTTGGAAAGAAGTATGCATTGTATCTTCCTAGGTCTATTGTTAAAGCTTTGGGTTTAAAGGAGGGTGATAAGCTTACATTAATTGTTGAAGGTAATAGAATTATTATTAAGAAGTCAAAGAGTTTCTTTGAGGCTGCTTTAGAGAGTAGGAAGGTTCTTAGATTATCACCTGAAGAGATTGAAAAGGCAAGCTTAGAAATGCAGAAGGAGTTTCTAATGGGCTGATATTTTGAAGCATGTCTCTATATTACTTGATACATCATTTATATTACCTTCATTTAGAATAGATGTTGGTGATGAAGTTAATAAAGTTCTTAGAATTCTTAATAAATATGGAGATAGATTTGTAGTATTTTACTCAACTTTTAATGTTCTTGAAGCATTACTAGTAATTATTAGAGAAGTAAGGAGAGGAAATATTAAGTTTGATGAGGCTAAGGAGGCTATAGAGTTTGGGGCTATTAATACTATGATGAAGCTTCAGAAAGCCCCTGAACCTCCACAAGTATATGTGTTAGCATTTTCGCTTTACTCTATGGGCCATAAAGATCTATTTGATAATCTATTGTACTCGGTAGCTTTAGTGAATGATATTAAGTTCTTAACTATGGATTATGAATTTAAGGAGTTTATTAAGAGTAATAAGCTAAACGATACCATTATAACTCCAAAAGAGTTAATGGAAAGCTTGAGTTGAGATCAACTATTGCCCATTTGTGATGTCTTGTTATGGTATTTGGTGTTTTCTGAATTTTTCCGTTTTGCATTGTTTCTTTGAATTAATGAAGTTAATGATTAAAGCTACAGATTGAGGTCATTAAGTTAATTAAAGGTACTTTATTATCTTCTTGTATAGAGGAAGGATATTGCATAGAGGATTATAATCATGGAGTTTGAAGATCTTGAGAGGTTGTATGGGCTAACTAAGTGGTATTCTAATCCTAGGACTCGTGAGGGTAGGCGTAGGCTTGAGGGAACTATTACTATTATGAAGGAGTTGTTGAAGCATGAATGGGTTCAAGCTATTCTTACTCCCAGGAAGGAGATTAGGGTTGTTGATGTTTGTAGTGGTGGAGGTATTGGTGGTTTTGCTTTTGCTAAAGTACTTGTTGATCAAGGCTATAGTGTTAGTTTAGACCTTGTTGATTTAAGGCATTCTGAACTTGAAGAAGCTAAGAAGTTTAGGGAAGAGTTTTTACCATCTATTGAACTTAATACTTATGCTATTAACGCTCTTGAACTACATAAGATTGGTAAGAAATATGATGTAGCTTTATTCTGGGGTTTATCAGCTCCTCACTTTGATCCATGGGATTTTACTAGGCTTTTATCATCAATTTCAAGAAGCTTAGTTGATGATGGTGTTCTCTTTATGGAGGAAGGTGATCGTATTCAGTCAATTGTTTTAAGGACTGGGTATCAGTATGTGTGGCCTGAAGGTTTTGGTGAAGATGATGCTATAGTATCTATTCATCGCGGCTATGATATTGTTAGGGGTAGGGTTAGAAGGATAATAATTGATCTTGAGAAGGGTACTAAGGTTGCTTATCCTGTTTACCTATGGTGGACTATTGCATCATTAGCAGCATATGCATGGGTTTTCTTTAAAGACATAGATATCTATACACCTCCTATATCATCTAGATATTCACGATACATTATCATAGCTAGAAAACCGAGGAGAGTTATAAAACCAGAAGATTTTGATGGAAATCCAACAATATTAGTAAAGAAGTAATAACTATACCTGGTTTAGGTGTATATAGCTTGTTTTCTTTTGACTAATAGTATTGTTAAGATTAATGCTGATGCTAGGATTGCTATTATTATTATGTGTAGGTAATGTTCTTGTAATAGTTGATTAATGGCATCTTTATGTTCTTCAAGATCTATATTTGGTGTTTTGGTGATGTATATTATTTCATTGTTTATATGTAGCTCTACTACTATGTACTTATTTTCTGGTATTTGGGTTAGTACATATGTTTTTACTTTCCTAGTTAGTACTGGAAGTGAGGGTCCTGTCCATTCCAGGACTTCTACTGGTATTTTTACTAAGATAGTATCATGTTTAGGTTCTTCAATTATAGGTTCTTTCCATGTTACTCTAAATCCGCTATGTCTAAACATCATAGTTACTGTTATGTTTAGTTTATCTTTATCAATTCTTGTTATGTTAATATTTGTAGCGTAGGGTTTTGATGTAACCCATCGATCTTTAACTTCTTTGGGTTTTTCTATTCTTATTACTAAATCCTTTTCTAGGCCTCTAAATAATGAGCTTTCAATAGTTAGATTAATGGTTTCCTTAGGTTCATGAACTATGTATTTGAATGATTCTTTACAAAGTATTGAATCAGGTGGTGGTGCTAGTGTAATTGTCATTGAGCTATTTTGGAGTCCATTTAATTTTATGTTTATGTAAGCAGTACATCGTTTACTGTACATTGGATTAAATCTTCCAGTTGCCATTGCGTATATGGTTTCATATATGAATGTATGTGGGGTTTCCTTTTTCGGCTTTAACTTGTAAGTATATGTAATAGTTATTGTGAATTTTTCATGAGGTTTTAGATTTAACTTCCATTTAATTAATGGAAGTTTTCCTAGTACTGTATGATATTCAAATTCCTTTTTAATGCCTTTAGGTTTAACCATGTATCCTTTTTCAACAATACTCCATTTGATTGGTGTACCATTCTTAGTTATTGTTATATTGCCGTTGATGGCTTCTATGGGTATTGGAAAGTACATGGTCACGTTTTCAAATCCTACATTAGTAAATGGGTATTCTCCGTAAACCTCTACAAGAAGTATATCATCACTTATATATTTGATATTTATATCGATGTATTCTTTTTCTAGAATAATTGTTGGTACTGGAATAGGATTTCCATAGACAATACATACTAGTAGGTTAAATGTAATAAATAGGATAACGAGCATAGATATATGGGTTAAGTACTTCATGTATTTCACAGTATACATTTTTCGTATGGTTACGTATAAAGCTAGAGTTTCGTACACTTAATTCCAATATTTCCAACTATTTAAGCTATGTGTAAAAGATATAAGAGATTACTTGCTTTAGTGGTATTTTGGGGATCCTCTTGAATAGGATGATATTTATATTATTAATGATAATAGCTATTGCAGCAATCGTTTTAGCGTTTAGTAAAGTCGGTGAAGTTAGTATGATATATGAGGAATTTGAGAGAAGATTATCACCTGAAGCTAATTATAGAATTAATATATCTGGGGTTAAGGTATACATTATTTCAAATAATATTGAGGTAAGGGAGAAATTAATTAAGTACTTAGAAGGCCTAGGTGTTATAATATCTAGAGATCCTAGAAATGTAGATTCATATATTATAGATGTTGATGTAAAGCTTAGTGAAGAGAATCTTAATATGATAAGAAGATCATTCCTTAAAGGAAAAGGCATTATGTTATTTAGTCTAAATGCTGATTCGAATAAAATAGCAGATTTATTAGAGAAGATCATGTATGAGAATGAAACTATATATGATAAGTTTAAAGATTTTATTTATGAAATTAGAAGTTCTAAAACTATAGTTGCTAAGACATATAATGGTAAGGAAGTTGTTAAAGCTAGAGAAGAACATGTTTATGCTATTGGAGTAAGATTTGAGATAAGATATTCAGCTTTTATAAATAAGACCTATATACGTCCAATAATGAGTTTATCTATAACTCGATCACTTGATAAAGTACCCGAAGAACTACCTATGGGAATAGCCTCAATGTTATACGGATTAAGAGTAGTGAACTAAGTATAATATTAACGTAACTTTAACAATGGTTATGCTAACATTGATAATAATATCATCTTCCTATTATATGCTGTAGCATATAATATGTTGTCTATGTTGTCTCTATGTCCAAGGGCGCTAATTTTATATGCTAATAGTATGGATTTTTGGACCAGGGTTAATCCATTTATAGAATCTAGGATTAAATAATGATTTTATGGCTAATGCGATTACCTCTTTATCAACCTTGTATTTTGATGCCTCCCTATATACTTTACCAAGTAATTCGCTCCATATTACTGAAACACAAAATAGCTTTACTTTACCTTCTATTACTAGTTCCCTTAGTTTAAGGAGATCATCATTAGTTAATCCTTCAACACTTATACCAAAAATTGGTAATAGATATGTTGTATCAACTATGATCTTTAAGGGCTTCCTCTTGTTCAATTTCTGATTCCCTCTCAAATTCTTCAACGGTAGTTTTAGCCCATATCTTAGTTTTGACTGCAAGTATGAATGGATCGGGTATGACCTCCATAATTAACTTATTATCTTTTATTCTGACAAGTAGGTAGTCTCCTTCATTGTTATTCATTTCTCTCATAATCTTTCTGGGAAGGTAAATAGCACCCTTCTTACAGACCCTTAAGATGATTCTGTCCTTCATGGAAGTACCAGGTATTTAATGTAATATTTGACATTTATATAGATTTCTGAATATTCATAAACCTTAATGTTGCCATAATTTAACCTAGTATTAGATTACGATATGATTCTATGGTAAATCTAATACATTTTGCCTTCAATTAAATTACATTAATATATCTTTAGTGGTACATGGATATAGCCTACATTTAGCTTCTTAGCATAGTTGGCTGTGATCATTAAATATCAAAGGACAGTGGAGGAGCAGATGTTAATCATAGGATGTAGTTATGTATGGCTAACTAATTTTTATCTTTAATTTCTATTGCTATAGCTATTTAGTATTTTCTATTGTATGAATAGAGGCTTATTATGTATATTCCTGGTTTAAGATCATAGCTTGTACCTAGAACTCTTTGTTTCAAGAATTCTATGAGGTCAATGTTTTTCATTGTAAAGTATAAAGTATATAGTTCCTGTGAGGCAATTTTTCATTAGGCTTTAACCTAGCCTTAATTATCTTCTCTGGATCTTTTACAAAGAGGTAGTCGCATGACATACTCTTTTCTTCACCATCTGGTGTTTGGATATAGCAGCCTCCTAATAGTATGACAGTTAATGTAATATTAAGTATCTTGGTGCCTTTATTTACAATATATATTTCTATTGGTATCCTATCACTTGCTTTAGCTATCCATTTATTCTCCAGGTTTTTGAACTCTAGGTTAGGTGATATGCTTATAATCCCATAACCTTTCCTAAGGTTTTTCTTAATCATATCTAAGTTTCATTCAAATTTTATAGTAAAAAATAAATAGTATATGGGTGCTTGTATTTTGAGTTTTTCATCTCCTTTAATTACTTCAATTTGCGTTTTCTCGGTACTTATGAAGCGAATTTCATCTGCGTAGAGAAGTAGTATTTCACTTAAATTTACCTCAAATATAGATGTTTTGCCTTTTGCAGGGACTATTCCCTTCCATGTTAGGTTTCTAGGGAATAACCCTTTTGAGAGAATATTCCATACGCTATTAATGAAGATTTCTTCATTGAAAATGTTTACGATAGTATATAATTAATCAATTACTCTTTATCACTAAATCCATATTCTTAGAGCTAAATACTCTAATTAATGCGATCTTGAGAAAGCTATTATTAATAATTATATCGCGGTACTCGTTAATGGGGATAATGGGTAATCTTACTTCTTACAAAGGTAGTGTTTTAGTAATATTTAATGGTTTTAATGTATATGGTTCTTGGCTAACACTTTTCGTTGATAAAATATACCAAGCTAAACAGTTTACGCATATTATTACAATAGCCATTGCTAATATTGCATACAGTATCATTTTATCCATTTTAACTCACAGTAATTTTCGTGAACTTATTATTTGAGCTATATATTAAGGTTCCTAATTAAATTTTAACCCAACATAATAATTATGATGTCATCTAATACCCTTTATTCATTAACATAATTTGATAAACTTTCTCCTCAATTGACATCTACATTTTGGTTATAGAAGATGAGTTATAGCTGATGTTTTGTCTTTTTGTCTAGATGTATTATCTTTCCTCCTAATTTCTTGACCTTTCTTTCAATTTCTTTAGGTATATTTTTACTATTCGTTACTAATAATAACGGTATGTTCGTATCCATTGATATAATAATATGTTTTGCTAATTCAAGCTCTAGACTATTCTTATTAAGCCTCTTACCATTAACTAAGATATACTTCTTACCATTTAATTCTACAACATCAATTTCATAAACAATCCCTGAACCACCCTTAACATAAGTACGACTAGCCTTGAACTCACCCAAAATAAAACCCCACACAAAAGTAGTAAAATGCGCTCTTAAAAAAAAAAAAGACCATAAAAAGTTCAATTGTTTTTTAATCTTTTAGGAGGGTTATTACGGAAATTCTTATTTTCTGTATTGTCGTATATGTCTGATCGCACTGCTGGGTGTTTCTATGTCCAGAAACGTGACACTTCCTATTGCAATGAAGTGTAAGGGGCTACATATCTCCTTGGTTAGAATTACGTTAAAGAATGTTCCAGGCGCATTAGCTAAAGTAGCATCACTAATGGCTAAATATAATATCAACATATTATCTTCTATACTTGATGCTCCTCTTGGAGCACCCAAAGCGACTATGATTTCATTTATAGATTATAGTAAAATAAAAGCTCCTTTAGAACAGGTTATAGGGGAGCTTAAGGAGTTAAATGATGTTCTAGAAGTTGATGTAATTAAACCTCAACTACCTGGTCTTATAGTTAATGAACTATTTTATTCACTTACATGTCTTGATGACAGATGTGTTCTTATACACATTAGTAATATAGGTGAAGTACTTAGATACCTATATGAGAGATTTGGGCCAGCTGCCAAAACAATAATGTATCATGCAGGTTATGGTGGTATAAAAGATGCTATTGGTGTATTGAAGAAAATAACAGGACTTAAGGGATTATCACTAATGAAGGCATGTCTTAGGTTATTCCAAGCATATGGTTTTGGTAGATTTCAAGTGACTTTTTATAGACTTAAGGAAATATTGGTAGTGAGAGCATATGACTTATTTGAATGCGAAGTATTTAGAGGAAAATTAAAGCAACCAAATAGCCATATTTTTAGAGGAATTTTGGCATATATAGCTGAAGAAGTTGTAGGAAAAGAAGTTGAAGTTGAGGAGACTAAGTGTATTGCAAAAGGAGATCCCTACTGCCAATTTGTAATAAGACCACGTGAATAAGTAAGTACGGACAACATAAATTGCGATAGAGTATCAATTAGATATTTAAAACGTTAGATTCTATGATTTTTGTTAAAATGGTAGTTAGAAGTCATCAGTTCTTACCTGGCATTAGTTTGACTTCGTTTCCTTGGAACTAGTATCTTGCTAGAGTTTCATATACCTTCCTTTTCTCCCTCATGCTTTGCCTTGCTAATTCAATTAGTATTTCTCTTCTTTTCTGAAGGTCTTTGGGTAAAGGTTTAAGTGATTTTATTTTACTTTCATGGTTCTCGCTCTTAATATACTCTTTAAACAGTTCTATAACCTGGTTTTTGTTTAGCTCTCCACTTGATATTTTTAATATGAACTTAATTAACTCCTCATCTGGAATAGTTAATTTATAACTATTATATCTTAGCAATAATATCAGCAATTAATGTTGCAGTTCTTTTATTACCATTTACGAATGGATGGTTTAGTATTAAAATATAGAGCATAAGTGCAGCATATTTAATTGTATTTCCTTTTGATTCATATCATGCTGCATGTAATGCTAAATCTATGCCTCCTTCATATATGATGCCGTACTCTGGTGGGGTTATATGACGGATTTCCTCGTCTATCAGCCTATGGGGCATTTTTACTTCATTAATTATCGGCATGACTATCACTTCTCATCCTTAACTTTATGATATTTACTATGATGCTAGGAATATGTATCACTCTTATTTCTACGTGGCCATTTGTAGTAGTTTTTCTATTCTATATTTTGTTGATGATGAGTTGATAGAAGCATATAGTATATCTTTTCCCAAAATCTCAGCTCTACACCTCTTAGGTGGTCGTTATACGTTAACTGGTATTGCTTTAGGATCAAATCTCACTTTACCTAAGTATAGTTGTTGTATTAGTATTGCTACAAGCTTTTCGTATCGAATAAGGGCTTCTGCAAGCGGTTGTGGTGATGAGTATTTTTGCTGCTATCATATCAGCTCTATATTCAGCTATTTTACTTACAGTTCTTGATATGATAGTTACTATAGCGTGTATGAACGTTAGAATAGAATCAAGAACATTATTAAGACTATTGGTATTAATGGCCAACCAATAATAGATCTTGCAAGAAGATTTAATGCATCCTTTAATTCCCTGAGGAAGAAGCTTGAAGCTCTATGTGGAGTATCTATTATATCTAGTAAGTTTATATCACCACTTTTTACATGTCCTAGTTCATGTGCTATTATTGCTCTAGCTTATTCCTCAGGGAATTCTAAGATTAAGTTCCCAATAACTATTCTGTAGCTTCTTAAGCTACGTCTATAAACGAATGCTGCAATTAGGAGAATTCTAGTTATATGGAGTACTATTTTATCTCTTATATTCATGCTATGTATTAATTCTCGAGCTATATTAACATACTTTATAATGGCTTCATGACCTATACTAGTCAGTGGTTCAAGGTATTCCTCCATTCTATAGCTAAAAGCTACATTACGTATGATGATGAGAGCTGCTAGTATTAGGTTGAAAAATAAAAAATCCTATAAGTGTTATTGGTGATCCACCTATGATAGGTATTATGAAAATGCCTATTATGCTAGCGAGAAGTATAGCGAATACTCCGGGGAATACAATAAGGAATGTGGAAATATAGGCTTATACTAGAGCAATAATGTATAGGAGGGCTTTCTTGTCTCCCTTCAGTTGGAGTATCTATCTCTTCATCAGATTATGGCTTTAGGTGAGCTCATATATAAGCTTAATGGTATGGGTTTTTAGGTATTACTCTTTTACTTCAAATTCTCCCTTTAGGACTACTTCTTCATCATCGATGAATACCTTTATCATGAATGTGTATTTTCCTGGTTTTTCAGGTTTCCATAGAAAGGACTTTGTGCTGCTATATTCTGTTGGTGGTTTTTCTCCTGGTTTAAAGGTTCTATGGGGTAGCCATACATATATATCGTAAACTTTGATTCCCTTAGAGTTTACTATTACTTCTCTCAGTAAGCTTATATTCTATGCCTTTTTACCTACGAATCTAAACTTATACCATATTCTTTCACCTACTTTAACAATGGGTTTGGCTAAGGTGATGTTTATTTCTAGTTCATGTGTTTTATTAGTAATTACTGGTCCTTGAAATTCTAGTGGAGATTTAGGTATCGTAATGTTCACCATCTGTCCCTTTAAATCATTACTTGACGTATTACTTACTTCTTTAATATTTTGAACGTAGTAGTTTGTGTAAATAGCTATTCCTATGATTAAGGATATGAAAAGTAGGAGATAAGACTATAGCTGACTTCATTTATTTCACCCTATGTTTACTTAATATTAACATTAGAAATACTATAACTGTAATTGCAATTAGTAATATTATGTATAATGATTTTACCACTTCTGCTTCTCTAGGAGTTTCTTTGAATATAGGTGATTGTTGTAAAGTCTTTGATGTCGTGGTAAGTGTTAATTGTGGCTCTGTTGGTGTCGGTGCTTGCATTGTAGTGGTATAATACGTTGCCTTATATGTTCTTGTTTCTTCATGTAAGTGTTCTGGAGTAGTTATTGTTTTTTCCTCTTCAACAGCCTCAAATTGTATTGGAAGATAGACTCGAATATTTCCGTATTCTGGTAATTTAGCGTATAAGGTTAATTCTATTGGTTTATAACCTTGAAGCCTTACATTATAGGTTAACGTTTCGTTTGGATTCATGGTAGTTTTATTGGATTTAATGGTGTATTTAACTTGTTTTTCAAGGAGATAATTAACTTGTAGATTTAATGTAAGTCCATCCTCAAGAATTAGCATTACGCATCCCATATATTTTAGAATAATCTCTAATTTTCCATATACTTCATTATAGATCAATTTAATGATCCAAGGACCCGCATAGAGTACTCCAATATATTCTTGTGCACAGTAATTGTCTTTAACTACAATTAATTCATGTTTTTCCATATATGTTATGCTTCTTGACTTTTTACCTATTATTTCATCTACCCAGAGCTTTATGTACATTATGTATTTTCCTGGATTTAAGGTCTTTCTTGATGGTTCTACTATTGTGCTTGGACTCCATGTAAAGCTCCATAGAATTTCCTTACTTATATTGCGCATTGTGATAAAGCCAGGTGGTAGTAGGTATCGTATAGCACGTGAACCATTAGGATAGAGTATGTCTATTGCTACTAATGGTAATCCTGTGAAGTAGGCAATTTTTACTGGTGTTTCATTTACTCTTGCAAATATTATTAGTGCCTTTGGTTCTGTATTGCTGGATATTATGTGGTCTCGTTTAATATAGATATACCATTCACCAATGGAGTTTAAGATCTTTGAATGTACTATGTCAATGTACTTAGGTAAACGTCTAATTAGTTCAATTCTCTCCTTTAATGGTAGATATAGTTTTATGGTTATATTATCTGGTAGTTTACCTTTAACGCATAATAGCTTAGCACTTCTTTCTATATTGAAGTTCATAGAGCTAGAAGTTCCTAGGTTAATAACTTCTGTAACATTATAGACATAGTATCCAGGTTTCTTAATGACTATGCTTTTTCCATTATCATATACTTTAACTACTTCTAGGTGAGAGATAAGTGGGTGGAGTACGTATTTTGCTTTTAGAGGTTCTTCTCCTATATATGTTAACTTAACTATGCCTTCACCTCTAATACTTCCAAGAACGATACTCCAATTGCCTACTAAGAATACTCCAATTCTAATAGTATTATATGGGTATGAATATGAGAGGGTATAGTTCATTATCCGTATTGGGAATTTTACCGTAAATGTCCTTTTTACATAGGTACTGTCTCTTCTTTCCAATATGTCTAAGTTTACTTTTACTATGTAGAGGGCAAATGATTTAATACCTAAATTAGGATTCCATTGTTTAAATTTTCCATCTCCACTAGGTATTAGTGGAGTCCACGTAAACTTTACTAGTACATCACCTTTACTTACTTCTCTTCCATAGAGTGTTGCATTAAATGATCTAAAGTATGTGTTCGGATCATAAGCTTTGGTGCCGTTAGGATATAGTATTGAACAACAAGTATACCTAGCCAGACCATATACGATGCCTTTAACCCTACCTCCAAGCCTAATTATCATTAAGTCTATACTTATTGGTTGACCTTCAATGTAGTATGGTTTAGCGTTAATTACTAGGACCCAATCTGCAGTACTATTGACTAAACATCCCTCAACATGGTAATATATGGGAATATAATCTTCATCTGTGAGGACAGAGGTATAAGCTATATTATATGAGGTTAAAATTAATAACAACATCATAGTTACATGAAGTATTTTAGCCAACTTTACACCTGCTGAAGTTAATCGTTTTTCTTTAGTCCGTGGAATTTTAGCTCTGTAGTAAGCTAAATACTAATCTTTCGAACACTTTTTCGAATAAATAGAATATTATAGTACATCACCTGAAGATCTACTCGGTGATAAAGTGAAAACAAGTACTCTCATAGTAGTTCTTGTACTAATAATAGTTACAATGCTATTATCCTATTCGGTAATAAGACCTGAAACTACAGCTACTCCATTAACATCAACTACATCACAAACTGCCTTAACTATCATTCCTGTAGAGACTATAGATTTAGAGCCAGCTAATTTTAGTTATAGTGAAGGATTAATAGCTAGTAAATTTAATATTAATAAATATGTTGAAGAACTAAAGAAGCTTGAAAGCTTTAAAGTAAAACCTAGAAAGTGGTTTAGGTTACCATTAGAGCTTACACCTAAGTTAATTAACCAGCTTAAACTTTTAATTAAGGATGAAAATGTAAATATTAATAAACTTATATCGATGCTCAAGAATAACGGATTTGTAGTAATTCCATCAAGGTGTATAGATCTTATTGAATGCTATAAGAAAGCGACATTATCTAGAGTAATTACTGTTGATAGTGTTCTGTTTGTTTACCACGTACTATTTGATAATCTATTAGCAGAAATTGAAGAGAAATACCTGTATAGGTATCTTTGCGATTTTGTAAAGTTAATGCTTAAGAGCATGGAAGAGGATTACGAAAATCTTCCAAAAGGTTTAAGGAATGGAATTGTAGGTAGGGCTTTAGAGTATAATATGGCTTACTTCTCATTACTTGCAAAGCTATTAGATGTTCAAGTAGAAATTCCTTATCGCATAAAAGGTTTAGTTGAATCTGAGTTTAGGAAAGTAGTTAGTGCTTCAGGAATATTGGTTTCAAGCTTATTTAATTATGAGGAGGATTATACACAGTATAAGCCTAGAGGTCATTATACAAAAACGGATCTTCATAGGAAGTACTTTAAGGCTATGATGTATATGGGTAGAATGACCTTTAACATAAAGCCTAGATATTCTCAAAAGGAAGATGATGTTAAGAGACTTACAATTCAGGCATTAATTATAGTAAAGAATATGTTCAAGGAAATCAATGGTATTAGACCTTATGATTTATGGGAGAAAATATATACCGTAACAGCATTTCTCGTTGGTAAAGCTGATGATTTAACGCCGTTAGACTATATGGAATTAGCTAGGAAGGTTTATGGAGAGCCTATTACCTATGACAAGCTAATTAATGAGACTTTACTTAAGACATTTATGGATGACGTGATAAGTTATGCTGAGAAAGTATCTAAGCCAAGAATTATATCTCATCCAATATTTCCTTCTGAGAGACCTAGCTTGATAGGTATGAGGGTTATGGGGCAGAGATTCATTATTGACGGCTATATTCATCAATTATTGATTTTTAGCAATGTACCGGGAAGATTTATTGCTAAAGCACTTGATATACCTGCTGCAATGGATTCGAAGAGAGCATGGGAATTATTGGAGAATGAAAGGAAGATTTATGGAGATCCTTATGAAAGGCAAATGATGTTTGCTAGAAGCTTTGTAAAGAGTATGACATTAACGGAATGGCTTTCAACTACCTATAATGCATGGCTTTATACCCTTAGAAGTCTATTAAACCTAGAACATGAAGAATATTTCCCATCATTGATGAAAAACGAGCCATATGTTGATAAAAGTTTAAGTACATTCTTAGCTAGTTGGGCTCAGCTTAGACACGATACCATACTATATGCTAAACAACCCTATACGGAAAAAAGAATTATTTTAGCTAAAAGTGGATGGGTTGAACCATTACCAAAAACTTACGCTAGATTATTAATACTAGCTAAAATGACTAGAGATGGATTAAGAAACCTAGGACTATTGGATAAAGTTTGGAGGAAGAGATTAGACAACCTAGTAAACCTAACATATAAATTATACACTATTTCACTAAAGGAAATTGAAGGGAGGAAGCTTAATGAGGATGAACTAAGGCTTATAAGGGCATACCATTACCATTTAGAATCAATTATTGGAGGTTTAGAGGCAGATCCTAGAATAGTAGCTGATGTACAAACAGATTCCAATAGTGAGAGAGTAGTGGAGGTTGCAACAGGATATTTCTATAAGATAATAATGGTATATCCGTTAGATAATGAACTGGCTTTGGGCGTAGGATTTACATTAAGCTTCTATGAATTCGTTCAACCAATGGATAATAGGTTAACAGATGAAGAATGGAGGAAAATTGTAGACTATTACCAGCCACCTCAATGGACTAATTCCTTCATGTTAAACATCCTAGAACCCAAACAACAAATAATTACATCCTTATCATTACTGTCGATGAATTATAGAAGGTAGTATATGATAATCTACATACCTTCAAGAATAGGCCTAATGGTTAACGCCTTACTATTAAAGTAAAAGATATATAAACATTAAACTAAGTTATCTTCATTGATGCACTTTAATGGGAATAAAAATTACTTAAATGTAAGGGTGAAGACATGGAGCTTAAAAATCTTGTATCGCAGATTTGGGAGAATTTAAGTTTGTTAAAGAAGCCGCTTAGCCAGGTATTGGTGATACCTTTCAAGAAGCTGCTTTAAGGTGGTATTTATATGCAATACACCAAAATATACTTGGCATACTAGCAGCAATGATTGCCGAACTAGGTCTTAGAAAGCCATCATCATTTTCAGAATTAGCTACACCTCTACTCGAGCTAGGACTTGTTGGTGATGAATTTGCTAAAGAAGTAAAGGTAATTGCTAGAAATAGGAACATGCTAGCCCATACATATAGGAGGTTAACGTTAAAGGAATTAATAGAACTAGCTAGAAGGATAATTAATAATGTACCGAGCGTTTTAGGTAAAATTCTAGATATTATTGAATTGAAGGGAATTGACCCAAAGGAGGAGGCAACGGCGTTAGTGAAGTCTATAGGGAAAATATTTAAGAATTACCGTAATGTTGTTGCGGTAATATTGTTTGGTAGTCGGCTAGAGGTATGTTCAGAGAGGATAGCGATTACGATTTAGCTATATTATCGAAAACAGAGTTAACTATAGATCAATTAAATGAGATAGCCCTTAAGATATCGAAGGAGATGAAGATACTAGCTGATAAAGTAGATATTATAGACTTGAATAAAGCATCAAATGATCTTATATATAAGGTTATTAGAGATGGTAAGCCGTTATATGTAGCTGATTATAATTTCTTAAGAAGATGGATTAGGAGTAATTATATTAGAGTTCTCGATGAGGAGGACTTAATGGATATTTTCTATAAGAGACTACGTAGGAAAATTAAAGAGACGTTAAAAACTCATTGGTTATGGTTTATGTAAGTTTTTATTATATTTATTCTTAGTTTAATTGGGGTTTTACTGTTAATGTTGTTTCCTATAGATAGTAGTGATCGTAAGCCTTTGGGTAAGACTGGTGAATACATTTCAGCTATTGGTATTGGTACTTGGGCTATTAGGGATTATCGTAGAGCTGAAGAGGCTTTAGTTTATGCTATTGAGCTTGGACTTAATGTTATCGACACTGCTGAAATGTATGGTAGTGGTAAAGCTGAGGAACTTGTTGGTAGGGTTATAAGGAGGGTTGGTAGGGATAGGGTTTTCGTTATTACCAAGCTTTATCCATATAGGTTCATAATAGAACGCGAAGCTCTAAAAGCCGCTCAAGCAAGTCTTAGAAGGCTAGGTGTTAGCTATGTTGATTTATTGTTAATTCATTGGCCTGAAATAGCTGTACCTATAGGAAGGCAGGTTAGGATACTTGAACAATTAGCTATTAAGGGTTTAACTAGGTATATTGGTGTTAGTAATTTCTCATTAAGGCAGTTAAAGAAGGCTATTGAGAGTGTAAAGAAGTATGAAATTGTCCTTAATCAGGTTAAGTATAGTGTTCTTGATAGACAAATAGAAAGAGACTTATTACCATTTGCTATTAAGGAGGGAATTACCATTCAAGCATATACACCTATTGAGAGAGGCGCTGTTACTAATGTTGAATTATTAAATAGTATAGGGAGAAAATATGGTAAAACAGCTGTTCAAGTTGCTCTTAACTTTCTAATTTCTAGGCCTAGGGTTGTAGCAATACCTAAAACTGAAAGAAAGGAGAGAATTGATGAATTCAAAGGGGTATTGGGATGGAGGTTATCTAAGGAAGACATAGAGTCAATAGAAAAATCTCTTTAGCTACTTCCTTCTTTGTACAGGGTAATATAAATATATTAGAAGTATGGAGAATCTAATTGATAGAAAGGTTTTGCCTTAGGTGTACGGTCATGAAGATTATTGATTATTTTAAAGAAGGCTTTAATGTAATGGGTAAAGTTGTGTTCCTGTGTATTATTAATATAGTTTTCAGCTTACTAAGTCCTGACGCTATTGATAAAGTACTTAAATTTCGTGGCTTCCATATAGGTGTTAAATTTAATTTACCTACTGTAATAGTTGAGTTATGGGATTTCGTTTCATTACCTCAAGGGATAGGTGCTGTTACTAAGATAGGTTTTCCAGTAATAAGTCATATTCCTGTTATATTCCTAGTGGTTCTCATACCATTACTTATTTTAACGCTCTTGATAGTAGCACTAGTCTCCTTTATTTACTTACGCATCTTAATGACTAGGGGGTTAGGGTTAAATATTACAACTAGGGCTTCGAGGATATTAGATATATTCTTATACAATCTACTATTATTAGTGATAACCTTTACACTTATGCCCATGGTATTTATAAATGTAATGTTATTGATGCTGTATATGATAATTATGATCTTAATATCTTACTTTATATATGCTACACCATTCATAATAGTTGGATTTGATAAAGGAGTGAAAACAGCATTAAAGTATTCAATAACTCTAGCTCATAGGAAAGAATATTTGAAGTTTACACTATTCTACATAGTAATAACACTTCTAATATCACCATTCTTTACGTTGATTGCTGTAAATGGAAAGCTTCTAGGGATAATTATTGGATCTGTATTGGCGGGTATAGTAGGGTTATGGCTAACATCTTCAACAACACTAATGGTACTTGATCTTGCAAAAACCATCTTAGAATAAACCACATTCTATTCTTTACCATAATATATGACTATACCTGTATCGCAAAAATATTCGCTATACACAGAACTACGAATGCTAAGTATTGAGATTTTGATATACGACAAATTATACTAATTATCGTAAAACATCGTCTATTAGGGAGTCAGCTGTAGTAGAATTAGAAAATCGGGGTTAAGTAGTCTCTTCTGATCAATTACTACCACTATATAACTTTTCTAGCTAATTTCTCAAAGTATTTGGCATATACTATTACAAATGTTAATCCCCTTAGGTAGACGTCGACGAACATGGCAAGCCATGCTCCTATTACTCCTAATATGTTTATTAAGAATAGTGCTGGCATTATCCTAAATAGGTATAGTCCTCCTACATTAATTATCATGGGTATAGTGGTATTTCCTCCACCTCGTATACCTCCACCTAGAGTCATTACTATTGCTAATCCTGGTTCACTAAGACCGGCTAGTATTAGGTATATACTTGCTAAATTTGCTACTTCTTCTGTAGGTGAAAATGGTAGTACTAGGTATTTTGATGTAATGGCTACTAGTATTCCTAGAATCGTCATAATTATTGTTGCTATTTTTGCTGTTTCCCAACCAATATTTTTAGCTTCAACTATATTTCCTTCACCTATTCTTTTTCCCACTAATGAAGTACCTGCTACCATAAATGCAAATCCCGGCATGTATATGAAGCTTTCAATTCTAATGCCAACTTGATGAGCAGCTAATGCCGTTCCTCCACATCGTGCTATAAATGCTATATAGATATTACTTCCGAGAGCAAATATAGCTCTTTCAATAGATGTTGGAGCACCTATTCTTACTATTCTAGTAATATATGTAAATCCTAGACTTGGTATTGGTACAAGGTTTACTTTCTTTAGGAAGTAAAAACCTAGAGGAACCATATATGCTATAGATATTATTGTTGCAATAGCAGCACCTACAACACCCATTTTTGGAAATCCAAAAAGGCCAAAGATAAGTATTGGGTCTAGGATTATGTTTAATGTAGCACTTGAAAGAATAGTTATCATAGAGTATTTTGTTGCACCAACAGCTCTTAGTGCTGAATCAAATAGAATAGCTACAGCTAATATAGGTAATCCAAGTACTCTTACGGAGAAGTATTTTGAACAAACATCTATTAGGTTTGAATTAGGACCTGCAATTATAGATACTATTAATGGTGTTGTATAGTGAACAAGTAAAGCTATACCAAGTGTAATTGATAGTGCATAAATTATTGTTTCTCCAAGAGCTTTTCTAGCCTTATAGAGTTCTCCTGCACCATAACTTTGAGAAGTATATACAAGAATACCTATGGTAAATGGTACAATTATTACAAAGAACAACCACGATAGATAAGAACCTAGTCCTACTGCAGCTAAAGCTATTGTACCAAGTTTTGAAACGAAGTATGTATCAGCAATAGAATATAAACTATCAGCAAGTTCGCTAATAATCATAGGCCACGATATTTTAAGTATTTCCTTAGTAAACTTACTCTTTATGATCTTCACTGATGTATCCCACTACTTAAGAATAGTGTATAGTATAAATTAAGCTTATCAATTGTCATCGAGTACCACAATAATCTATTGTACCCTGTATAACATAATATTATATATAATACTCTGTCACAATTAGGCCTTAGCTATGATTGTAGATTATTTTTATTATCAAATTTCTTAGGTTTCTACTATTATGCTTCAACATATCATAGATGCACATAGTAGTAAGTATTAGAAATGATGCATGAAGTATTATATGCATTGCTTCCTGTTTTCCAAACGGTATTAATGTAGTTATATTGTTTACTGTTATAGGCCATAGTAATGGATTATATTTATGATGCATAGCATCAATTATTACATGAATTAATGAACTTAACTCAACTGATGCTATATAGTTAAGGTATTTGACGCTAATATTTCTGCCAATTAACTTCTTTACTATTATCCTATAAATTGGCAGTATCATAAGGCCTATAGCCCATGAGAATAATATTACTCCAATAATACTATGTAGTATTAGTCTTGCTCGATAAATTTCATAACCTAGTAGAACTAATATAGGAACTTCCAGGTCTGGAAGAAAGCTTCCAATAAGTAGTCCTGAATATGATAGTTTATTTCTATTAATTTTATAAAGGAGGTATGCTTGGGGATAGTGAAGAGGGGTAAATACCATGGCTGGAACGCCATTTATTTGATTTCTTTTTCGATAAATAAGAGTTATTTTAGTATAATTAGTCTTTTGAAGCAACTTTAATGATATCATTTATTCTTTAATATATGGTTTTCCTAGTGCTTTTGGCATTCTTGCTCTTCCTATGAATGTAGCTACTACTATTAGTGTTCCTATGTATGGTATTGCTTTTAATGGATATGTTAGTGCTATTGCTTGTACTTTTATTTGTAGGTATGTTGATAGTACGTCGAAGAATCCGAATATGAAGCTACCAAGTATTGCTAGTATGGGATTCCAGTTACTAAATGCTACATTAGCTAATGCTATAAATCCTCTTCCAGCAGCTATTGCTCTAGTAAATTGTCCTATCCATCCAACTGCTAAGTAGGCTCCTCCTAAGCCTGCTAGTGTTGCTCCCAATATTGTTGCTAGAAACCTTGTTCTAAGGACATTAACCCCCATAGCTTCAGCAGCATGAGGATCTTCACCACATGCTCTTAACTTTAATCCACTAGATGTCTTAAATAACCAATACCATGCAATTACTGCTATTAACAGTGCTAGTATTGTTAATGGTGATATAGAGTATCTACCAGCAATTGTTATCATGGGTAAAGTATCTACAGGCGGTGATGCACCATGCTGTTGCCATATAGTTACTAAGCCCATAACTGAAATACCGTAAGCGAACGCATTAAATCCTATACCGCAAATAATTTGGTCTCCTCTAAGATAGACGCTTATAACTCCATGTAATATTCCTGAAGCGGTTCCTACGAGTAATCCTATGATTAATCCTAAACACGGATTACCTGTTGTGAATGTTAATACTGTTGCTGTAAACGCTGCTAATGTTAATATACCCTCTAAACCTATATTGACGACTCCCGATCTTTCATTTATTATTTCACCAATGCTAGCAAGTAATATTGGTACCATGTATATTAGGGTATTTGATAGGATGCTTAATATGTCTTCAATCATTGTATCATCCTCCTGGTTCTTACATAGCTTATCATCATTCTATAGGCGTAAGGTAGTGCTAATGATATTACTATTACACCTGTTAAGACATCAGCTAATTCTGGTGGTGCACCTGTTAATAGTTCCATCATTTGACCACCTATTATGAGTACTGAGAAGAATATTGATGAGAATATTATTCCTATAGGATTATTTCTACCTAGTAGTGCTACACCTATACCAGTAAATCCTTGACCAAATACTATAGACATTGTCGTATCTATGTATGGTACATAACCTAAAGTTAATAACGCACCACCAATACCAGCAAAAGCTCCTCCTAGGATCATAGAGTATATTATGGCTTTATTTGGATCAAAGCCTGCATATTTTGCTGAACGTGGTGATAACCCCGATACTCTCAGCAGGTAGCCTAGTTTTGTATAATATAGTACGTAATAGGCTATTAATGCAAGTACTACTCCTATAAAGAATGTAGCTCTAATTGACCCCCAAGGTGATGCTATGTACCCTATTCTAGCATCTTCAGGTACAGGTATTGATTGATGGGGGATTGTTGGGTCATAGTATATGTTTGTTATTAGGTATAGTACTATGTAGTATAGGGTCCAGTTTAACATTATTGCTGTTATAACTTCATTAACTCCACGATAAACTTTGAGTAAGGCTATTAGAGCACCAATACCTGCACCTGCTAATGCACCTGTAGTAGCTGCAAGTAATATGTTATGTGTATAGTATGCTACTAGTATTGATGTTAATGCACCAACATATAGTTGTCCTTCACCTCCAATATTAAAGACTCCAGCAATCATTGGTATTGTGAATGCTAATCCTGTCATCATTATTGGTGATGCTTTTGTTAATAGGTAGTTTATATCTCTAACACCTTTAGTAAATACTATTGAATAACAACGGATAACATCGTATCCAAACATGTAGAGTATTATTGCACCAACAATTAACCCTATAGTAGCTGATGCTACAATCTCTATAGTTGTAGTCGTATAATCTTCGAATTTAGCTCTAATCCTATCCCTAATTGCTTTAAGCACGAACACCACCCATAAGGAGACCTAATCTCTCTAACGTAAACTCCTCAGGTCTGCCTACAGCCATAATCTTTCCTTCATAGATAACAGCAATTCTATCACTTAACTGAAGTATTTCATCTAGATCAGTAGATATTAATAGAATTGCCTTACCTCTATCTCTTAACTTAATAAGCAATTTACGTATGAATTCAGTGGCATTAACGTCAAGTCCATGAGTTGGCTCTGAAATTATGAATATTTTTGGTTCTCTAATAATTTCTCTGCCAACCATTAATTTCTGTTGATTACCACCGCTTAGATATCTAACTGGAGAGTCATAGGATGGTATTATAATACTAAATTCATTAACTATCTTTGAAGCAACACTACGTGCTCTATTCCATAGTATGCGCATTAACTTAGATAACACCGTTGATAAATTTGTTAATACGCTATTTTCAGTTACAGTCATATCATAGATTAATCCTATAGTTCTAGAGTCTGGTACATAAGCTAAGCCTAACCTATATCTTTCAGCTGTAGATAAGTGTGTTATATCTTTACCATATACTAGCACTCTACCCTTTATTATTGGTCTAATACCAGCTAATGCTTCAGCTAATTCCTTTTGGCCATTACCTTGAACTCCAGCAATACCTAGAATTTCTCCTTCATGTAATTCTAGTGAAATTCCCTTAACAGCATCAAGACCTCTATCATCCTTAACCCATAAATCTTCAATAACTAATACCTTCTTACCTATTTTTGGTGGGGATTTTTCTATCTTTAGAAATACTTCTCTACCTACCATCATTTTAGCTAGATCAACTTCGGTAACTTCATGTGTATTAACTGTTTCAACAACTTTACCTTTTCTAAGAACTGTAATTCTATCAGTAATTTCCTTAACTTCCTTTAGCTTGTGTGTTATGAATATTATTGTTATACCCATATCCTTTAACTTTCGAAGTATATTGAAAAGCTCTTTAACTTCAATGGGTGTTAACACTGATGTAGGTTCATCAAGTATTAATATTTTTGCATTTCTAAGTAATGCTTTAAGTATTTCAGTTCTTTGTTGAAGCCCTACAGGCAAGTCTTCTATAACAGCATCTAATGGAACTTTTAGTCCTGTCTTTTCCATAAGATTTTTAACCCTCTCCTCGACATCAGATAAGCTAACTTTCTCAATAGCTGATAGTGATAGATATAGGTTTTCAAGAACCGTAAATGCTGGTATTAGTGTAAAGTGTTGATAAACCATGCCTATTCCATGTCTTATTGCATCCCATGGACCCCTAAAGCTAACCTTTTTACCGAAAACTCTTACTTCACCTCTAGTAGGCTTAATCTCCCCGTAGAGTATTCTCATTAGAGTTGTTTTACCTGCACCATTTTCTCCCAATAATCCATGTATTTCGCCTTTCATTACATTGAAGTTAACGCCTCTTAATGCTATTGTTCCATCAGGATATATTTTAACTATATTCTTCATTTCAACTGCTGAAGCTCTAGGATTCACTAACCTACACCTATGCTAATCTGTAGGTAGATAGTGAAAATAAGTTTGTGATAAGGCGATAAAAATTCATTTTCTTTAACTAATAGTCCCCTTAGCTAAAGCAGCGTTGAGATTTCCTTTTTCTAGTTCTTTAATAATACTCTCATATTCATCGTGAGTTAATGGTGTCTTAAACGCTATTTCACCTTTAATTATCTTCTCCTTTAATTCATTAACTAGCTTCCATACATAATCTTTAATATACTTCTTTCTAAGATCTTCAACTATCTTAACTACTTCATCTGGTGTTTTGTCTTTTAATTGCCCGGTCTCTTTTGCTTGTTCAGCGAACCATTTAACTCCTTCTATATCCCAAATACCTACACCTCCCTCTTTAAGACCTAGAGTTATTATTCCTCCCTTCCATGTCCCTTCAACTACCATTTTAATTGCTGTATAAACTGCTACATCAACTCTCTTAGCGCCACTTAATGGTATGTATTCTGGTGCATACCATTCTTGGCTTGCATCTTGTCCAAAGGCGAATGCTTTTCCTTTACCTTGTTTATTCCAGTCGATTACTGCATTAAACATTCCTACGTGGGTTAATCCTGCTAGTCCGTAGAGTACTTTAGCTCCTTGTTCTAGAAGCTGCATTGCAGCTGTATAGCCTTTACCTGGGTCAGTAAATGTACCTGTATATAGCCATAGGAAGTTTACTTTCTTGCCTGTCTTTAGTTCAAAGTATTTAGCTCCAAATAGGTATCCTATATGGAATTTCCATAGTGGTGGTATGTCCATACCTGCAACTGCTCCTATAGTATTGCCGCCTAATCCATAAGCCATACCAGCTGCTATAATACCAATGAGCGAGGCACATTCTTGTTCCCTAAACAATATATCTACTTCGTTAGGTCTAGCAACACCTGTTGTAGCATCAATTAATGCAAACTTCTGTTCTGGATATTTATCAGCTGTTTTATTTAATGGATCAGTCCATAAGAAGCCTACGAGAACTAATAGATCATATTCTTTGCTTTCACTTAATTGTTCAAGTAATGGTATCATGTCTTCAAGTGATTTTGGTGTTAGATAGCTAACTTCAACGCCAAAATCTTTAGCAGCTCTTTCAGCACCTAACCAAGCCATATCGTTAAAGCTTAGATCTCCTCTACCACCAACATCAAAGAGTATTGCAATTTTTATTTTCTTGGCAGGAGTTGTAGTTGGAGTAGGTGTTGTCGTAGGAGTTGGCCTTAACATTAATGCTAAGCCTACTGCAATAACAATGATTATTACTGCTATCAATATGAGGTATGTAGATTTAGCAATTGCTTTATTTAAGCTCATGAGAGACCACCTATACCTATTTCTAACTATAAACTGGTAAAATAAATATTAAACGCATAGTTGATATTTAACATATCTAAAGTAAATTTAAAGTATAGTATAGTAATATTACATGTTAAATAAATTTACATGATTATGCAAAAATCTCAGTTAGGGAGGACGTCATCATTTATCAGGAAGGGCGAAACTCATCACCATACAGAAATAATCTACTATATAAAAATAAATAACTTTATGCCTAGCACTATAGAGTACTATGAGGTTGAAACCATGGAATTAGAGCTTATTTCATTTGATGTCTGGAATACCCTCTTAGATTTGAAAACGGTGTTTAACGCCCTTGCCGATGAAGTAGCTAGACCTAAGGATGAGAAAATTAATGGTATTAAGATTATAAATGAAGTGTATAGGGAATTAAAAGATGTTAGAAGACTAGGATCTATTGCTGATGATAAGTTTCTACTATATTCTCAAGAGGAGCTTGCAAAAAAGCTTAATATTAACAGAGATATCCTACTAAGTATTCTCATAAGGGTATTCAGTAGGTTAAATAGCGATTTGGTTGTTATAGAAGATGCCGTTGAAGTTTTAAGAGAAGTTAAGAAAATGGGCTTAAAAATAGGAATTATTGGCAATGTCATGTTTTGGCCCAGTACATTAACCAGGCTTCTTCTCGAGAAAACAGGTATAGCGAAGTATATTGATAAACAATTATATTCAGATGAATATGGGTTATCTAAGCCTGATAGGAGAATATTCATTAAATTATGTAGAGACTTAAACGTTAAAGCTGAAAATGCTATGCATGTTGGTGATAGCTTGGCAGAAGATGTTGGCGGTGCTTTATCTGCAGGAATGAGAGCAGTATGGATAAATCCCTCAGCGAAGAAAATAGTTAATATAGCCAATAAAATATATGTAATATCAAGGCTTAGAGAATTATTAAATATCATAATTTAAATTCATAAAGGTAAACGTAATTTACATCACAATTTACTGATTTCTTGTTCTTCTATTATCTTACTTCTTTGCTCTAATAGTATATTTAGTGATTTTTGTTCTATAGCTGTTGAAGCACCAGGTTTTGTTGTTGCAAGCGCGCCTACGGCTTGTGCATAGGCAAGTATATTAGTTATTTCCCTTAAACCTAAGACATCGACATTAAATCCATATTCTGTAAGGCTATAAATAACTCCTGCACAAAATGCATCACCAGCACCTGTGGGATCTACAACATTTACACTATAGGATTTTTGCCTAATTAAGTAGCCCTTATATAATGCTAAAGCTCCTCTAGAACCTAATGTCACAAATACTAATTTTGGATTATATTTATTAATGGTTTTTAGTCCTTCAATTAGACTTTTTGCATTGGTTAGCTTTTTAAGTTCAAGGTCATTGCAATGAATAACATCAGCATACATAATGGAATCCATAAACGCCTTCTTAATAAATTCTTGGGGATAAGCTACATCAATCATAATCTTGGACCCTATTTCTTTAGCCTTCACTAATACCTTAACTATATTACTATCAAATCCGGGTGAAAAGCCTATGGCTATGTATATGAAGTCTGGTTTTACTTTTTCAATAACATTGGAAACAAATACTGTATTTAGGTATCTATTAGCACCTGGATATACGTGAAATCTTCTATCTTCACCTTTAACAACAAGTATTAGGTTTCTAGCAGTACCAATACCTTTAACTATCTGTAAGTAGGGTTTAAGTTTATATTTTGATAAATGGCCTTCAATAATCTCTCCAAAAACGTCATCGCCGATTGCACCACAAACATGTACATCGCAATTAACACCTAATTTAATGAGATCTATTGCAACATTAGCAGCATGACCTCCTATGGCCATATCGATAGGTTTTTTAACGTGAATAGCTTCACCAGGACCTGCAATTCTAGGTAAATCAACAGCTATAAGATCAATAACTAATGTACCAATGGTTAAAATCCTACACATAACATCATCCTTTTAATTTCTATTGTAGGATTATTGAACTCCCTTTAATATCTAGAGAATAGGCGTTTACTTTATTATGTTTTTGCTTAATGAAGCTCAATTCAATATACCTTACTATTTTTAATTAAGAAATTTTAGTAAATGAGTGATAATATAAATCCAACGAAACTTCTCTGATTTTTAATGACATTTAAACTAAACGGCTTATTTAATAAAAGTAGCATAGCTTAAGCTCTTATTGGTGTATGGGAATATTTACCTTTAGATGCTTCTTCCAATATTCTCTTAACTTTACCTTCTAATGATTTCTTTCTCCATTCTATTAGCTTTAAGAATATCTTTATCCCTATTTTCACTAATGGGGTTCCTGCTAAATATATTTCTGCAAGTTTTGGAGCCCATCGTAGAGAATGTTCGAGGCATTTCCACATAACTTCTATATGTTCTTTCTTGATATGGAATCTTAGTAATGCTCTTCTATCTTTTAATACTCCTAAGGGTACGAAGTACATAGGTACTATTAGGCTTGGATAATCTTTTAATCTGTCCATAAGTTCAAGTGTTTTTTCTATATCCTCTGGCTTTTCTTCAGGTAGGTTTAGTATTAGTGTTGCTGCTGGCAATATTTTGTTCTCAGCCATTATAGAAAATGCTTCTTCAACTATATCAGGCCATTGCTCAGGCCTATATGGGGCTGCTTTTGCTGGCATAATTATTTTTGCTAATCTTGGTGAACCTGTTTCAATACCCGTTTGAACGCCCATGAACTTTTGATTAGTTTTTGAAAATATTAAGTCTAAGAGTTTCGATACTATTCTACCATTCCTTTCAGCATATACTACAGCTGCTAAACTTACATGAGACCATCCGACTGCATCTACTCCTTGGTCGAGAACTGCTTTATGAAGCTTCATTAATGGTTCTTCTTTAGGTTTAATATCGTATGCTCCATAAAGTAATACATCTTCAGAGTGGAGAAGAACTTGGTTTCTTCCATACTTCATGTTTACCCTTACTTCAGCTATGATTTTATCTAGTGGTATGTATCTTAGAGGCCTTAATGTTACTGAACAGAAACGACATCCTCTTGGACAGCCCCTCATTATCTCTATTAATCCATTAACACTTGCGCCTTTAATTATAGGTATTTCATCTACTGATGGCACTTCCCGCGGCGC
The DNA here is from genome assembly GCA_964467535.1 of uncultured Desulfurococcales archaeon. GTDB lineage: Archaea > Thermoproteota > Thermoprotei_A > Sulfolobales > WANQ01 > CAYXRT01. The sequence goes on along the minus strand of CAYXRT010000003.1, from coordinate 85,043 downwards.
TACATATACATATTTTGGTAAAGATCTTCCATCAATAATTCTCTGAGCTATATCTACAATTACCTTCTCGCCTTCTCCATCAATGACGGTATCTATACCCCATTCCTCCCAAAAGTCTTCTACATGTAGCCACTGCCATGCTGCAGGACCACCAACAATTATCTTTCCTCCACGTTTCTTGAATTCCCTAATAGGTTTAGATTCCATAAGCTTTATGAAGTATTTTCTATTAACTGGCTCCTTTTTTGTAACAGCCCACCACACATTACTTGGTGCACAAAAAGCAAAGAAATCGTGATGTCCTATGAGTAATGCTTTTGCCCTAGGAAGATATTTATGTAAGAAGTCAGGATCTATTATTGCTGCCTTAAAACCTGCATCTATAAGAGCTGCCTCAATTTTCCTTAAACCGTAAGGTGCTTCTTTTGGTCTTCCATATTCATCTACTTTTGGTTTTGGTGCTGCAATCCACATCCATAATCGTTCAGGTAATCCTATTGCAGGGCTTGTGGTCATGAATCCTATAAATTCTTTACCATGATGGTCAGTCATAAGGGTTCTATCTACTGTTAATATAAAGTCTATGTCCATTACTTAGTCACCACTTTATACTTCAAACCAATTCTTTCAGCTAAATCTATTAATTTTCTGACATAACCATTGTTTATGTCATCTGAGTATATGTAAAAACTTGTAATGACACTTTGCTTAAATAGAACATTTATTTCAGAAACAAGTCTATTGAACTCATTATGATTTACTAGATATATGCTTACACCGTGAGAAATATTATTTAGTATAATAGGTCTTAGTTGAGGTATTACCTTACGAATTCCATCATTAGTTACTATGAAGGTGAACACACCATGGACTTTAGATTTCCTAATTTCATTAAAGCATTTCACAAAAGCTCTTCCAATATTATCACCAGATGCTATAAGAACAATACAGGCATAGCTCACAGATATTCACCCTCATTACAGTGTTGACTTATATCATATTCCTTGTCCAACATGCTATACGCCTCACTGCCGACAGGTAAGTATCTACTGTTTCATAGAATTCAGAATTTTCCGAAAATTAAAAATATTACGTGAGTAGCTATTATACCAGGGACGTCCATTGAGTAGCCATCTAGAGTATTACAAGAGGCTGAAACCTATAATTGATGGTTTACGACAGGTAATGGCAATGTTTGGGCTTTCAGAATCATGTGCTCATGTAATAGCTACTATGTATACTCTTAAGGAATCTATGAGCATAGATGATCTATCGCAATTAACAAACTATGCTAAGTCTACAGTATTTTCATGTCTAAATCTCTTAGAAAGGCTTGGATTTATTACTAAGGAGAAGAAAGGTAGAAGGTACCTCTACAAACCAATATCAAATCCTTCAGATGTAATAATTGATAGACTTCAACGCTTACTCGAAAAAGGTATAAGACCGTTAATAATGGCTTTAGAGAACATACTTAAGAGTGAAACAGACATTAAATTGAGGGGAAAAGTTCATGAAATCTTAATGAGTACTAGAGACTTAGCTAAATTCTTAGATAACATAATCCATGAGTGTCGAATACAGAAGCAAGCTATTAAATAAGCCTTACCCCATACACGTTTATATCCATACATACTTTATATACTTTAAGTTCTTCATACTGAGAGTTTATACTTATTAACTTCTCTTAAATAATTAGCTATCTTCTAGGAGGATGATCTTATGGACTTAGAAAAACGCCTAAAGGCTGCCGGTGTTGGTAGATTTCAAGTAATGGCACTACTCCAAGCAGCTCGCTACTATATTTTACATAAGGATATTAATAAGGCTAAGAGCTATGGCTTAAATAGGGCAATATTCTATGCTTGGGCTAAATATCACGGTCCACATACAATGGCGTGGAAGCGGGCAAAAATTGAGGAATTACTCCGTAGAGGAAGCATTGAAACTAAAAGAAAATCTAAATGTCCTGAAGGATTTATTGAAGTTCTTGGAGAATGTGTTCAGGTAGGACCTAGAGGATTTTACGTTATTGGCGATAAAGAGCAAACACCTATTGATTACGACTATCAAGTTACTAGAAAATTGAGAAAAATTACTGATCCTGAAAAAGTATGGAAAGCTGCATTAGAGTATGTTAAACAGTTCCCTCAGTGGGTTTTAGAGGATCCTCAAAAATTCTATAAACTAGTTTATGAACCTATTAGGGATAAGTTCTTCTTAGAAGTAGTTTCAGGTGAAAAGCCTAAGCCTCCAGAACATCTAATTAATAGACTTAGAAGCTTAGATGAAATGTATAAGAAGGTTAAGTCTAAACAAAAAACACTGTTTGATTTTACTTAATGATGAAGTTTTATGGGTAAAGGAATGTAACCTCAACTACACATCCTCCTTTAAACTTTTCTTCAAAAGGCCATGCACCCTTCATCCATTGTGCAGATATCTCCCATCTCTGCTTACCAGTTTCTACAGGTAAAACTGTAAATAGAAATCCAGGAGCTATTTTTATAGTCGTAGTTGTAACTACATGAATATTATGCCACCAGGCAGCCTTATCTTCATATAAGTCAGAATAACATCTAATTTCATCTATATGATCAGCAGGATAAGTCCATGATAAAGTTACACCTTGCTCACTAAATGATATAGTAACAGGATTAGTTCGTGCAGTTGGCTCGTAATCTCTTAGTTCATATATAGTATCATAATACTTGAGATAGTAATAGTTCCAAAAGTCTTCTAGCCTCCATCCACTCCTCCATAACAAATCACCCGGTATTCCTTCGGTGACACATTTAATGGTCCACCAATCCATATCTGATGTACCATCTTCCATAAGCAAGTTACATGCATGTTCTATGCTCAATCTCCCATAAGGCTTCCAACTATCACCACTACACCATGAAACATAGCCAACGGTTTTCCAATATGGACTATATGTTCCCGCTTCATACTTAATATTTGTTACCTTGACTTCACTATTGGTTGGCGTAACAACTGATGCTGTTATCATTGGAATTCTTTTTCCTTCCTTAATTTCCATTATAATATTTGAATGTACCTCTGGCGTATGTTTAAGGTCTTTTATCTTTAAGCACCATTTCATAACGTCGATTAATGTACCACGTGACCCGATTTTACCTAAAACCCCATGAGCAGTAGTAACATATCTTCCTTTAGGTAGTTTCTCTATAAATTTTAGGGCATAAATTTCGGTATTAGCAAATTCAACAAGTATTGTAGCTTTCCTCTTTAATATTGGTAATATAGTCTCCTTATATACCTTTAGAGTAGTGACTAGAATTTTTCCCTTTCACTAGATATGCTTCTATAGACTTACTGTTTTTAATAATTTCAAGGAGTAGGGAAACATCTACCGTATCTATCACTTTGGATATATCATCACATATCAGGATGTCTTTAATACCTATATCTTTGAGTAATTTTGCTATTTCTTTAGCTAACATAGTATTATTTGTGATTATGGCTACCCGAATAGAGTTCATAGGTAATGATTTATGTTCTTGAACTTCAATATTCTGGTAAGGGGTTCCTGAAAGAACTAATATAGTACTTGCAATCATTAGAGATAAGATTATGTAAAATAATAACATTTTAGGTCTAGACACAATCCTCACTAGATTATGAATAGTATTTATTTTATTTAAGAGTTCTGAAAATGCCTGGTATAAACAATCATCAAGAATGCGCAAGGGTCATATTCAATTTAGGATTAATTTGTACATATAATATTGGGTAAGTATTTTAAGTGAGCTACCCTAGTGTTTTATACTATGTGAATTGGGTGTATTAGGGAATGTACATATATAGTGAGTACCATGATGAGTTCTTTGAACTAGATGGAAGGGCTAGGAATGTTGTTAAATTTAAGGTTATTTTGAGGAGTGTTGTTGAGAGATATATTCCTGAAGAAGATATTGTTGATGTAAATGTCGTTCGTGAACTAGAGCTTGACGGTATCTATGTTGCTGAAGTCCTAATCGAGCTAAGGGCTGGAGTTACTTTTATGTTCTTTGTAGATTCACCAATTCCTCTAAGTGTATGGCAATGGCAGGAAATACTTGATAGATTAAATGCATTTAGTGGATATATGATTAGGTAACTTCATTTCGAATTTTGATATAATTATTTTAGTTTAGTTACCGGATTATATCCGGGTGAATTCTATGGTATTATATGTTGATTTAAATGCAGATATGGGTGAATCTTTTGGTAGGTATAAGATTGGATATGATGAAGTGCTTGTTAAGTATGTTACTTCAGCTAATATAGCATGTGGTTTTCATGCTGGCGACCCCCTCGTTATGAGGAAGACTATTAAGCTATGTATTAACCATAATGTAGCCGTTGGGGCACATCCAGGTTTTCCTGACCTTATGGGCTTTGGTAGGAGGGTTATGGAGGTTAAGCCTGAAGAACTTGAAGCATACTTAATATACCAAGTTGGTGCTCTTATGGGTATGGCCCGTAGTCTTGGTGTTGAAGTTCAGCACATTAAAGTTCATGGGGCACTTTATAATATGGCTTGGACTAGGGCTGATTACGCAGAGGCAATCGCTTATGCTGTTAAATCACTTAAATCTAACCTCATATTGGTAGCCCCATATAATTCTGCTATGGCTAAGAAAGCTGAAGAAATCGGGATACCCGTTGCTTACGAAGGATTCATTGAAAGAGGATATACTAAAGAGGGTAGGCTTGTTCCAAGAGGTAAGCCAGGAGCATTAATCCATGATCCTGAGGAAGCGGCTAATCGTGCAATAAGGATGATTAGTGAAGGTAAAGTTAAGACTGTTGAAGGCATTGATATAGATATAATCGTACATACGTTATGCATTCATAGTGATAGTCCTAACGCAGATAAGATAGCCTCAACTGTTAGAAAAAGACTCGAAGAAGTAAGTATAAAAGTCGTTCCTTTAAGGCAGATAATTAAAATTAAATAAACTAGTTAAGAAGTCTAAATATTATGGCTTTACTAAAACGTTTTTTACCAGCTCCTCTACATAAGAATACGCTCCCAGAAATAGTAAAAAACAGCAGGGATTTTAGATGACAATATTCGTTGTAGTTAAGGAAAAGCTTTCTCCCTTAATAATTGTATCATTTGCTCTATTTGTATTAATCGTTACTGTTATAGCTATAATTCCACTTATACAAAGAGGATTACATGATCCATTACCTATAACATTTATATTACTAATTCTGTCATCAGCAACATTAGGCATACTATACACTTTTCGTAAATACTCACGTCTAAGTAGATTAATGGATAGACTGAGAACTACGCTAACCATAACTGATACAGTTATTAAATTACCATATTCTATGGAAGTTGAAGGCGGTGAAGCAGAGGTTATAGGTTACTGGATTCGGAGAGGTAGAAGTAGTTCATATTATTCTAAATGTGTATTCAAGCCCCTATCAACGTCTCAATACATTGATTCAATACATATAGATAATGTTTCTCCCAATTTTACGGTTTTAGTATTACCAGATAACTCTGGTATCATTAAAGCACCTGCATATAGAATTCTTGATCCGCAATTTAAGGACTCTATCCTACTTATCCTAAATCCACGTAACCTAAAGCTATCAATGGAAAATACCACTATTAGCGTGATTTCAACTAACGATGTTGCTGAAGCTTCTATTGAAGTTCAGGATAACGTTATGAAGGGTACGGTAAGAAGGCTCTTTATAGGTAAAGCTAGGGAAGCAAGACTTGAACTTCATGGTAAAATTAAGGTCGATAAACGTACTTTATATGGACGTAAAGTAATTGCTAAGGCAAAGAATAGAAGTACAAGTTTTAGAGAAGTACTTGTACCACAAGAACCTATTGTTATATTATTACATAAAGATGCTGCTTCACCTATGAAAATCACTAAGCATTTAGGATGGAAGGCACCAGTATTATTAGGCTTTAATGACGGTGAATATAAATTAAGGTTAATACTGGATATACCATTAAGAAGAGATATCTATGAAGAAATAGCATTCAAGCCTACAAGAGCCTCAAGTTTAAATATTTTTAATAAATTGGATTCAAATGACCCAGGTAATCATTATCAATAATATTCCCTCATAAAGAGATTCATCATCTTATTATTTAATTTACTAGTTAGTAATGTTTTTGTAGATGTCTATAACAAACTAGGGGATTATCACTTGTACGGTAAGATAGAGCAAAAATGTAAAGTAACTAGAATAAAGTTAGTAAAGAGAGTCTTAGAATTCAATAATGAAGCTAATAGCATAGTATATCGTAGATTATTGAATAATGCTTTAGAATACGAATGTGAAATTGTTTCATCTGATGCTATGTTTATTGAACCTGTAGCTCCAATATTTGTTCCTAAACAAATAACATACTACATCCTGATTGAATTCGTAAATAGTATTTTACTTCCTCCAGAGGGATTAGTTAAAGGATACACCACTATGCCAGTAGATATAGCCGTTTTTTCGATGAAGGATAATGAGTATAGAGTTGTCGATATATTCTCAGAAAATAATGTTAAATACGCATTATATGGTCCTAAGAATGAAGGCTTAGTTGCTCGATACTATAAAACAAAGTTTACACATAATATAATGAAACCAGAACCGTTTAAGGAATCTGTAGTACCCCTAGAAATTATTAATTCTCATAATAAGTGGGTTAAGCTTAGTCAAATATTATTAGATTCTCGTCTATTACGCTTCTACTATAAGCGTGAAGGTATTGCATACACACAAAACATTAAGGTTAACGTGACTTCAGAATCTACTGCTGTCATAGAATATGAGAAAGAATTTCCAGGAGATTTATTTGAAGCTAGAAAACCTCTTAAAGTAAGTATATTCATGCCTAGTCATAGAAGAACGGAAATGATGTGGGGATTGTAAATGGAGGTTTTTAAACCTGTAATTGACTTAATAAGCAGAATATCATCTATATTAACCTTAGATAAAATATTAGCATCACTACTAATTTTCATTATTGGTATCTTTCTAGCTTATGCGCTTAGAAGGCTCATCTATAAAACAACATATAGAGTTACTCCACTACACATCGCTAAGGCCTTATCTAACCTAGTATATTATATAATAGTAGCAGTAGTTGTAATTGCCATATTATCTATTTTTGGAGTTAATGTTACAGGTGTTATTGTTGCTGGAGGTATAATTGGTATAGTCTTAGGCTTTGCATCACAAACAATAGTATCAAACTTGCTTGCAGGAATATTCCTATACTGGGATAAACCATTCAAGCCTGGTGATCCTGTAAGTATAGAGAATGTTGCTGGAGTTGTAGAGGAAATATCGATATTATCTACAAGGATTCAAACATGGGATGGTGTATATGTTAGGATTCCAAATGAGAAGGTATTTACAACAACTATTGTCAATTATGGTAAGATGCCTGTTAGAAGAGTTGAATTAAAGGTTAGTATAGCGTATAGAGAGGATTTTGAAAAAGCACTAGAAGTTATTAAAAGACTTGTTGATGAACATCCACTAATACTTGCAAAACCTGAACCTGTTATATTTGTATCAGAGCTTGGTAGTGATGGTGTTGAAATAACTATTCAGGTATGGGCTCCTACTTCAGAATGGATACAGGTTAAAAGAGAACTTCTATGGCTTATAAAGAAGGAGTTAACTAAGGCTGGTATAGAAATACCATTCCCACAAAGAGATTTATGGTTTAGGACACCGCTAGAAGTGAAAATTATTGAAAAGAAATAGCATCACATATATTTCCTTCAATGAATAAACTATTACTAAATACTTAGACATGTTATTTATGGTACTATGTAGATGACTATATTTATTTGATAATTACCTTTTAGTTATTTGGTGGAGTAATTGTTTGCTAGATATGCAGCTATAGTTAAGAATCTTCGTGGTGTAGTTCTAGTTAACTTAGATAAAGAGGATTCTTGGAATAAGGTGAGGTGGCTCATAAGGAGGTTTAGATATCGAGATCTAGGGCTGCCGCCATATATTGTTGATAGATATAGGGCTAAGCTTTCTAGTTACCTTAATGGTAATCCATTCCGTGAACTTGTTTATCCGATCCCTGAATTAATTGATATTGTAAAGTTCTACGAAGAAAGAGGTTTTCCTAGAGATTTAGCTGAAGCACTTGTTCTTTCATCTACCTACATTTCACCTTTGCTTGTGATTGGAAGTGATTATCTTAGGCTCATAGAATCAATTAGTATTGGGAATGTAAAGGTTTGTAAAGATTTAAGCGATAATGACTGGAAGCTTCACTTAAGAATAGCTGATTACACTATACTTGATATGTATGAAAAATCCATACAAGAATCTATAGAAGCTATACGCCTTCTTTCATCAATTAATAATATTGAAAGAATTAATGAAATACTAAAAGAACGCACGTCTAGGGTTGAAAAGGACAGAAAGAGGTATTGGAGAATAATATGCAAAGAAGATGGTAAGGTCTTTATTTACTATATTGACCCATTAAAGTTCTTAGTGGAGACTTTGGAAAAGGGAGTTGAGTTTACATTAAAGGAGGATTATGCTGCAGCATTAGCTATTATACCGGTGGTAAATCTATCTCTATAAGTAAAGCTATTAAATAATAAGTAAAGTGATAGCTACCTGATCCTTATTAGCGTCTTCTTAGCCTTGGATTTACTATTTCGTCTAGAGCATATCCTATAAAGACGAATGCTAGTACTAAGAGTAATATACATATTCCTGGTGGTAGTACATACCACCAATATCCTGCTGCTAGAGCTCCACTACCATGAGCGTAGTGGAGTATCATTCCCCAACTTGTGTGATGCGGGTCTCCCAATCCTAGGAAGCTTAGGGCAGCTTCAGCTAATATGGCATTTGATACCTGTAGTATCATGTTAGCGAAGAGTAATGGTGTTACATTGGGTAGTATGTGTTTGAATATTATATAGAAATCACTACATCCAACAGCTTTTGCTGCTTCAACGTATGGTAATTCCTTAACTACTAATACCTGTGATCTAATTACTCTTGCTATCGGAGACCATGTTACAATAGCTATTACTATTATCATGTTTATGAAGCTAGGACCTAGTATTGCCGCCAAGATGATCATCAATACTATTGCTGGCACTACTAGAAATGCCTCTGTAATCCTCATTAATACATCATCTACTATCCCTCCAAAGTAGCCTGCAATTAATCCTACTACTCCTCCAATTATCGTACTTAATAATGCTGCTGTTATTCCTATCACCAACGATACTCTTGTCCCATAGATTACCAAACTGAACACATCTCTCCCAAGCTCATCAGTTCCAAATAAGTGTCTTATTGATGGGGGTTCAAACGGTCTTCCAACAAGCATCTCCCATTCACCATAAGGTGCTATGAAGTCTGCAAGTACAGCTAATAGTACAAATATCATGAGCATAAATAATCCTATCATACCAAAAGTATTAGTTTTATAAATTGTCCAGAACTCGCTTAATTTTGACTTCATTGTTGATAGGAATTCACGAAAATCTCCAACCATTATCTCACCTATTTATACCTTACTCTTGGGTCCAAGAAGGCATATAGGATGTCTGCTATGTAATTTGCTATTAGAAATGCTATTGTTATTATAGCAAAGAGTCCCTGTAATACAGGATAGTCTCTACTATCAACGGCCTCATATAGTAATCTTCCTAGACCTTCCCATGAGAAGACTGTTTCAGTTAGCACTGCTCCAGTAAATATTCCAGCTAATTGTAAAGCTACAATTGTTGTTAAGGGTAACATTGCATTTCTAAGTATATGTTTATATAAAACAACTCTTTCAGGTAATCCTTTAGCTCTAGCTGTTGTAACGTAATCTTCCATTAATATATCTATAATAGTATTCCTAACTATGAGGAAATTATATCCTATTTGTATTAATGTTAGAGCAGTTAATGGTAAGGTCATATGCCATAAATAGTCAGTTATTACTTCTACTATTTTTTGATGCCTTAATGTAGCTGATACAGTTCCTCCTAATGGGAATAAGCCCCAATAGACGGCAAACATCATTAATAGTATCATTCCAAGCCAGAATACAGGCATCGAATAGAAGACTAGTGAAAATGCGATTAATCCAACATCAACTCTCGTCCCTCTCCTTAATGCCGCGAGAGCTCCAATTACAACACCAATGATTATCGCCAATATAACTGATGTACCTACAAGTATAACGGTATTTAATAGCCTTACACCAAGTATAAGCTCTAATACGGGTCTACCATTATGGTATGAATAGCCGAATTCACCCATAATGAAGTTCTTAATAAAGTAAAAATATTGCATGTAAAGTGGCTGGTCTAACCCAAGTTGCTGTCTGAGTAGTTGTCTTGCTTTTGGATCTAAGTGGGGATTTAATATTAGTATTGCTGTTGGATCACCAGGCATTACTCTGAACAGAAAGAAGCCTATAGTTATTAAGATGAAGAATGTAGCTATAGTTTCAATACCTCTCCTTATAGCATACTCTCTAAGCCCCATGACTCATCTCTCTCTCACTATTATCTTTAGAGATTTAAAGCTTCAACATCTATTTGAGGAGTAAAGAGATTAAAAAAGAGTTTGTTTTAGAGGTGTTTGCAATTATTATTTACCTCCTCCTTAAGAACATTAATGCCAACAATGCTATTATTATAATTACTAAAACTGCAATTCCGCCCATTAACGCAGCTGGTACTTCAGTTACAGTTGTTGTTATAGTTGTTGGACTTGTTGTTGTAACTGTTTCTGTCTTTGTTTCAGTTACGGTCTTTGTTTCTGTAACCGTTACTGTTGTTGTTATTACTGTTGGTGTTGCTGTAGGTGTTGGGGAAGGAGTTGGAGTAGTTGGCGGTGGAGTTGTAGGTGTTGTAAGTATTGGTGTTGGTGGCGGAACTATCTTCGTGTATGGTAGTTCTGGTTTAATTCCTCTAAAGTTTGCATTAATGAGGGTCCAGAAGTTTAATGCTCCACCAGGCATTTCAACTACTCCGCTTAAATCAGCTCTATAGGCTTGCATCCAGTATCTAACGTATAATGGTATTAATGGTAGCTCGTCTGCGAGTATTTCTTGTAGTTTGTGTACTATCTTTATTCTCTCTTCTTCATTTACTTCAGTATCTGCTTTTCTGACAAGCTTCTCAAATTCATCGTTTATGAAGCCCCATGGATTGTTTCCTCCCGGTACATGTTGTTCTTTAACGTAGTAGGAGCTTAGATACCATGGTTCAAACTGTGCATCATTTTCGATGATGTATAGCTGGAACTCGAATTTATTGTATACTAGGTCTATTAGTGTATCGAAGTCTACTGGCCTGTTTGTTAGCTTTATGCCTATTTTCTTAAACCATTCAACCATTAGATCTCCGATTCTAACTCTTACTGGATCATAGCTTGGTGTTAGTATTGTTAGTTCAAGGTCTTTGCCATCAGGTGTTTCTCTAATACCATCGCCGTCGATGTCCTTAAATCCTGCTTCATCTAATAATTTAGCAGCTTTATCTAAGTTAAATTCGTATTTTGGTACTTCCCAGTTAACCCATTTCTTATAACCTGGATGTATGAATGTATAAACTGGTTCAGCGAATCCAAGCATTAGTAGATCTACTATTTTCTTCTTATCAATTGCATGGGCTATGGCTTTTCTAACAAGTTTATTCTTTAGTATTGGATCTTTCATATTAATACCAATAAACCCTATATAAGTGTCAGGTGCTTTTGGCAAAACAATATTGGGGTCTTTTACGGCTTCCTTAATTACTGCATAGGGTACGGTCCATACCATGAAGTGTACTTCTCCTTTCTTAACTGCTAGGTATTGTGCATCTGGTTTAGCATATACTTTATAAATTAGAACGTCTACTCTTGGGAATCCTTTCTTATAGTAGTCTGGGAATTTCTCCATTTCAAGAAGTTCTCCTTCCTTCCATCTAACTAGCATAAATGGTCCTGAACCAATTCTTAAGTGACCATATTTCTTGACAAATTCCTCGACTTTACTGGCAATTTCTGGAGGTTCTTTCTCTTTAATTACCTTAAGCACTTTCTCTACATGTTCTGAGTTTAGAGGATTAAATTTTGTTGGATCTTCAAATACCTCTGGTACATGCTTCCAGATGTGTTCTGGTAATATGATGATTGTCCCAAATCTTCTAGTAATCCATACAAATGTCTTACTTAGCTTTATTATGAATGTGTAATCATCTAAAACTTTAACTTCCTCAATATATTCTACGCTTGGATACCATGCTGGTGGTTTATACTTCTTATAGAATTCTATAGTGAATGCAATATCTTTTGCCGTTAATGGGACGCCGTCATGCCACTTAGCTCCTTTAACTATCTTAAATGCCCATGTTAAACCGTCTTCTGACATTTCATAATATTCACATAGCCATGGTTTTGGCTCTAGATCAGGGCCTATTCTAAATAACCTATCATATGTCACTAGGTTAAGCCACCAATCATACCAAGTCTCTTCTCTCATGGGATTGGGGTTTTTAATGTATTTCAATTGAGCGACAATTAATACTTCTTTTTGACCGGCAACTATTATTGTGGGCGCTAAACCTGATATTATAATCAATGCTACTAGGATTAAAGGAATTAATTGAGATCTCACGAGCCTACCCCTCTATCTTCTAGAAGACGAGCACTGCAGTGATAAAAATATTACTCTTTCTTTATAACTAGGTTTGTATATTAAAGGATAGAATTGAAAGTTTATGGAAGCTTAAATACATAGATTATGTTTCATATATTATGGTATTAGAGTGCTTAAGGTGTTATTACGTTGATTTATGAAGAACCTAGAATTAAAGGGATAGGAGGATACGCTTTATACATAGAGTTCTGTAATGAGGTAAGTCTTGAATGTAATAAGCTCGTACATATACTGTATTATTCACTGGAAAGAGCTAAGGTAAAGGGAGTTAAAGAACTTATACCAGCTTATTCTAGTCTAACTATAATTTATAATCCAAGAATAGTATCTTATAGGGAATTAACTAGGATAGTGAAGAATACTTGGCTTGAAATGCAGGGAGTCGATGTAAGTAGATTAATAAAACCTAGGCTTATTGAGATACCTGTAGCATATGGAGGAGAATTTGGACCGGATATGCCATTTGTAGTAGAATATTCAGGTCTTTCTGAAGAAGAAGTAATAAGGATACATAGTGGTAGAATATATACATGTTATATGCTTGGATTCACCCCAGGATTTGTTTACTTAGGTGATGTTGACCCACGTATAGCTGTTCCTAGACTTGAAACTCCCAGATTAAGGATACTCCCAGGATCAGTCGGCATAGCTGGTAAACAGACGGGGTTTTATGGTGTTGAAAGTCCTGGTGGTTGGAGACTTATTGGTAGAACACCTCTATTGGTATTTAATCCTAATAGAGATCCCCCATCGATTATAAGGCCTGGTGATAGAGTTAAGTTCAAGCCCATAACAGCTGAAGAGTTTTATGAAATTAGGAAATTAGTTGAGAAAGGCGAATATGAAGTTAAAGTAGAGGTGTATAGAGGATGAACATTCCGGCCCTCATTATTGAGAAACCGGGTATATTTACCACGATACAAGATCTTGGAAGATATGGTTATAGACATTATGGCGTACCTGTTGCAGGTGCATTAGATAAATTATCAATGGTTTATGCTAACATACTTGTAGGTAATAGTCCAAGGGATGCCGTGATAGAGGTTATCGGAGGAGGATTTAAGGCTAAGGTATTATCAGATACCATTATTGCTGTAACTGGTGCTAAAGCTAAAATACTAGTAAATGGCAATGAATACGGATCTTGGATTCCAATAAGGGTTTCTAAAGGAGATGTAATTGATATAGGTCTTGTAACTGAAGGGTTTGTAATATATATCGGAATATATGGTGGTATAAGCGTACCAAGTGTTATGGGTAGTAGCTCCACATATACGAGAGCTAAAATAGGTGGTGTTGAGGGAAGAATTCTCAAGCCTGAAGACATAATTTATGTCAATAAACCTCCAAGAGATATAGATGAGGAGTGGATGATAGTTGAAGATCTAATGCCTTCTATAGATATTATTCCGTATATGCCTAAGATTGGTGATGTAGTTGATGTAAGAGTTACTAAAGGACAACATGAAGATTGCTTCGACGATGAATCATATAGAATATTTTATAATTCAACGTATACTGTAACACCGCAATCAGATAGAATGGGTTATAGACTCGATGGCCCCCCAATAAAGATAGCCAAGAAGCTTAAAGGTGGTAGAGTCATAAGTCTTGCAACACCTGTAGGTTCTATACAAATACCTCCTGACGGAAAACCTATAATACTGCTACCCGATTGTCAAACAACTGGTGGATATGCTATAATAGCAATGGTCATACCGCCAGATATCGATAAGGTTGCTCAATGTAGACCTGGCGTAGGGATTAGATTTAAAGAAGTATCAATAGATGAAGCTGAAGAGCTTACAAGAAAATACTATGAACTCTTAGAGAATCCACCCATAGAGGAAATGCCTGAAGAGAAGTACCTATACCTATATGCATGTTAATACATAGCAGTAGAAGGATGTAGTTAAATTGAGGCATATCCTCCCTATACCATCAGCTAGGTCGATGATCTTAGCATCAATATGTATCATACTAGCAATATTAGTTTATTCAATTATATTTAATGTAGATCTATTTATTACAATAGTAAGCTTAAACCCCATATACCTATCTTTGTCAATATTCTTTGCATTAGTTAGCTTTATACTTGAAAGTCTAAGACTGAAGTTCATGACTGAAATGCTTAATACTAAGCTGAATATTCTTGCTGCTATTAAGGCTAGGGCTTTAGGAGCATTAGTAGCATATATAACTCCGTCATCAATGGGCGGCGAACCCGCAAGAGCATTTATAATAAGTATTCATAGCGATGTAGGTTTTTGGCAAGCACTCGGAATAACACTAGTTGAAGCATATGCTGATGCAATAACTGTATGTACAGTAGCTTTAATACTATCCATAAGCTACTTACCTTATTCTATAGTAGTTATATTAATGTGCATATATACCATAGCTATAGTGAACGGACTATTATTTTTAGTGTTAAAGACAAAAACTTTTAGTGGGTTTATCGAGAAGCTTAAGGATAGGTACTTTAAGAGTATTGAAAAAAGATTTAAAATTAACATGAATTTTGTTAATATAATCAATGGTATGAGAGGATTATTTAATAGGAAGTTTAGTATCATAATAGCCTTAACCTTTATAAGACACTTAATAGCAATTTTAGCAATATATTATGCAAGTCTTGCAGTTACTAATGTAAACTTAATTAGATGTATTGAAGCATACTTCTTTTCTTCAGCATTAGGTATAGTACCAACACCTGGAGCTGTAGGTGCATTAGAGTATGGATTGTCTATAACATTACTGCCAAAGCAAGTAGTAGTTATTAGATTAATTAACTATGTACTAATAATGGCATTGGGTATTATGTCAATAGTTCTCGTACTTAGACAGTTAAGTATTAGGATAGGCAGTAAATGAATATATACATTGTATTAGGTAATCCCTGCTAATAACTTGTTAAAGATATAAAAGTACGTACTTAGTGTTTGTGACGTTTTAATTCAATTTCTATAGATGATACTCTTACTCTTCTACCAGAACTTTCTATGGTCACACTACCAGTAACTATCTTACCGTATTTAACTTCAGGCATAAATGTTCTTCTTAGAGTTTCAGCTACATGAACAGCTTTTGAAATAGCTTTTCCTCTCGCTTTAATAAGCACTCTATCATGGTTTAAGATATTAAATTGAAAGAGTAGAGCCATAACGTATCTCATAAAGAATTTTTTGCCAATATACACTACATTGCTAAACTCAATAGACATTTCTTATACCCTCCAACTTTTACGATCTAGGAAGTCTTTAATAATCTTTAACGAAGAATTCAAAGTACATAATGCTTAAATGGGGCTTAACTACGTCCAAAGATCCTAGACATTATTCTCTACTTGATGTTTATACATTGCTGCAACTTGTCCTAATGCTATTCCTCCATCATTTGGTGGCACTCGTTTAGGTAAGTATACCTTAATACCTTCTCTATTTAACGCGCTCTTAATTCCCTTAACTATAATCGTATTTACAGCTGCACCACCAGATACTACTACTATATTCTTTGTCGATTTATTAATGTGTTTTAATGCTATTTCACCTAAAGCTCTGCCTAAAGCATATTGAATGGTATAAGCTATGTCTCTGTACTCGTATTTATCGAGAACTGTGAGTATAGTTTCAATTAAGTGTGTTGTATCGGCAATTATTTTTCCATCAACATGTATTAATGGAATGTTAATTTCATCTATTAGTTTACCGTTTCTCGAAAAAGCTTCGAGTTTTATTGCTGGTTCACCTTCATATGTCCTCTCGTAGCATACACCTAATAGAGCTGATATAGAGTCAAGTATCCTAGCAATACTGGATGTTAATACTCTAGGTCTTTTGGATTCACGTATAATAACTTCTAGTTCTAAGGGCCCTCTCCTTAAGCCTCGTAAAAGTTTTAACTTCTTAGCATATTCTACTATTTCCTCATAATCCATGAATGTAGACATTAATGATATTAACATTCTAGTAGGATATCTTATTGTTAAGTCTCCACCTACTAATGGTTGATATTTTAAGTGACCTACTCTTTCGTAGCCATTATAGCCTATGAGTAGTACTTCACCACCCCAAATCATACCATCATCTCCATAACCTACACTATCAATAGCTATAGCTACAATCCTATCATCAACATTGGATCCCATATCTGCTAAAGCTGATAACGTATGAGCGTAATGATGTTGAACTTCTATAATGTTACTTGAACATTGGCTTGCATATTCTTGTGCAAGCATTTTTGATAGATAATGGGGGTGTTTATCGCAAACTATGAAGCATTCACATGGATTTATGTTGTACGTCCTTAGTAGGAATTTAAGGTATTTATCTAGGTCTTCCAGTACATCAGGATCGTCTACGTCACCTATGAATTGAGTTAAAACTACTTTATCATCGAAAGCAACTGCACCTGTTGTTTGTAGTTCTGCTCCAAAAGCTATTACTGGTTTCTTCAACTTAAATTTAAGCCTAATCCATGTAGGTGCATAACCCCTACCTCTCCTTAATAGAACAGGTTCTCCATCAGTAAATCTTAAAACACTATCATCAACTCTATTCACTATAATTCTATCGTGTACTAGATAATAGTCAACTATATTCTTTAATTTACTATACGCACATTCTTCATCGATGCACATGGGCTTTCCGTGAGCATTACCACTAGTCATTATTAAGAACTTATCGTGTGTTTCCATAAGTAGTAGGTAATGAAGAGCCGTATATGGTAAGAATATTCCCTCACGATCAAGTCCTGGAGAGACGTATTCTGATACCGGCGTATTTTCTTTTTTAGGTAGGAGTATTATCGGTCTTTCAGGTGAAGTCAGTATTCTTGAAGCTTTTTCATCAATATACACTAGTTTTTCAGCAATATCTAAGTTTAAGGCCATTATAGCAAATGGCTTGTAAGGTCTTTTCTTCCTCCTCCTAAGGGTTAATACAATTTCATCATCTGATGCAAGACATGCTATATGATATCCGCCAATACCTTTAACGGCGACTATACACCCTTCATCAATAAGTTTAGCAGCCAACTTTATCGGATCTTTACATTCAATTATATTGCCTTGTTTATCGGTTAACCATACTTTTGGACCACATTTAGGACAGCATATCCCTTGAGCATGATATCTTCTAATGTTATTTAAATCAGTATATTCCATTAAGCAATCGTTACAAAGAGGGAAGTGTTTCATTGAAGTATTTTCTCTATCATATGGTATAGTATACATTATTGAATATCTAGGCCCACACCATGCACAAGCATTAAAGGGGTATCGGTATCTTCTATCTTTAGGATCAAGTACTTCTTTTAAACATTCATTACATATGGCTATGTCTGGCGGTATCATTGAATACTTCTTAACTTCACGTGCACTTGGTAGTATTTTGAAGCTTGTATATCCTTTAACAGGTACTTCATCAATGGTTATTTCTTCAATTTTTGCAGGTGGTGGTAGTTCTTTAAATAATAGCTCCATGAATTTTGATAGCTCTTCATTTTCTCCTTCAATGTGAATTTCTACTTCGGATCCTCCAACATTTCTAACATAACCTTTAACATTACTCTTAATAGCTATTCTATGGATAAACGGTCTAAATCCAACGCCTTGAACAATTCCAATAACGACTATTCTATATGCTTTCACTTTCAACCTCCTTTAGAATTTCCTCCCATAGCTTTATGGTTTCTATAGCTTCTTTTTCATCTATTTTACCTATAATCATACCCGCATGAACAATAACGTAGTCTCCAGGCTTGACATCAGGTGCTATTGTTGCATCAACAGTCATTTTAACTCCTTCAAATTCAACAACAGCTATCTTTAAACCGTTCTCTTCTTCTTTTATCTCTAAAACTTTACCGGGAACGCCGAGGCACATAGTCTAATCGCACCTAACATATTCTTGGTATTGGAAGTGCTTGGGGTTCAAGTATTGTTAATCCACCTATCTCAGTTCGTACTACTACTTTACCCTTAAGAATAGAAGTTTTAGGTTTAATAACTTCACCTATAATACATGCATCAACTTCACCATTCTTTTTTAGAAATTCAACAATTTCATCTGCGACTTCAGGCGCTACACCAAGTACAGCTATACCTTCACAAGCAACATGCAATGGATCAATTCCTAGAGCATCAAGAAATCCCTCAACCTGAGGTCTAACAGGTATACTTGACCTTTCAATTAATATTGTAGTATTGGTTAACTTAGCCCATTCTGATAAGACGGCTGATAGACCTCCACGAGTAGGATCACGAGCTGCATGTATAAGATCACCATACTTTTCAATTAATGGAAGCATAACCTTAGTTAGAGGTTTTGAATCACTAGTCAAGTCTCCGATTTTATCAAGATATCCTAGCTGTGATGCAAGGATAATAGTTCCATGGTCTCCTATGGGCCCTGTAACAATAATTTTATCGCCTATTTTAAGATTGGAGTCTACTATAAGTTTCTTTGCAATTCCTATACCTGTCATACCTATAACTATCTTATCTACTTGACCTTTCGGCATTACTTTAAAGTCTCCACCAATTAATGCTATACCTTCATTAATTAATAGGTTGACCATAGACTCTATTATCGTATTTAATTTATCCATAGGAAATCCTTCCTCTACAATAATAGAATCCATAGCTGCAATAGGCTTAGCTCCCATCATTAACAGGTCATTGATAGTACCTGAGGCAGCTAATGTACCAATGTTGCCTCCTGGAAAGAATATAGGATTAACAGTATAACTATCAACAGAGAAGACAAGATATTCATCACCAATCTTTATAGCAGCACCATCATCGAGAACATTAAGGCCAACCCCGTCCCTAAGAAATCTAAGCTTAAACGGTACTTTAGAAACTATAAGCTCCTCAACAATACTCCATGTTTCTTTACCACCACTACCATGCGCTAGCAGTACTCTTTCATTTTTAAACTTCAAGCCTTACACCTAGCAGAATAGCTACTACAAATATTATAAGCACTAAATTTCATTAAAGCCATTAATTTTTCCTCTAAATGCTTAATTAATAAATCTAACTCTTATTTGCCTTACAATTAAGTAATTACAAGTTTCGAGTTGGAAAAGTCTTCACCAATATTCAGGAGGAGTACTCTTTCTCTTCACTTCTAAAGGATCCCTTTCATGTCTCCATATTCCTTCAGCTATGTTTATAAGTTGAATTCCTAAAGCACCAGCTAGCTTATCTGATATTAGAACTTCTCTTTCGTGATCAGCAACTGTAATATGTACATCCTTAACTTCTACACATACATCTACTAAATGTACATCCACTCCCTTAGGTATAAATAAAAGTCTATAAAATCCTGTAGGAGTTTCATAAACTAAAGTCCTAGCCTCAGGAGGAGTTAAGGGTATATTTAAGTATTCAGCAAGTCTCCTAGGAAGAAGGATTTCAGGTTCTTCAACTTCATAACCTGTATTAACTAAGGCTGAAACATGAACACTTGTTCCTGAAAACTTACTTTTAATTACCAACTTTACTCTTACACCCATGAGTAATCCTCTTAATCCTCTTAAGTTTAGGTAATTCAATACGTTTTAGGCTTCCAAATCTTCTTACCATAAACCTCCACTACCTATCTTCTAGTTTCTTCAAAGCAATCTTTTTAGTTATAAGCTTTTAATAAAGCTTACAAAGCACTTTATTGCTCAATAGATATATCATCAAATACTTGTTGTTAACTAACACTTTTGCTGTATTAAATCTGATAACCTATAAGACAGCCTCTTTAATTACTATAGGAGTAAATATGGAATTTATGAAGAATAGTTTACTAGAAGCTTTAAAATCATTAAGCTTTGATTATGCAAAATCATAATATTGTCTCCTAGATTGTGGTTCTTAAGTATTATTTAATGTCCTAATTATTGTACAATCTGACTAGCCCATGTAATAAACTCTTTTGCTATCCTATTTACGATTACATTAGTAGCTTTATATAGTTTTTCAAGGTCTATTTCAAGGTATCTATGGACTAATATGTTCCCTAAACTAATTAACTTACTAACTTCATTTGCTAATTGCTTTGGCATTTTCCCAGCTTCTGCAAGTTTTCTTGGATATTTACTGTAGCTTTCAATAAACCCTAATGAATATACAGATACTAAATGTCTACATATGTCTAACATTGCTTCTATAATTCTATGAACAGCTCTCTCTAATGCTAATATGTCTTTATATGTTAGTTCGCCTGGCTTCTTTACTAATATTTCTGTTCTTAAAAAGTTAGCATTCCCTCTGATTTCCTCTATCCTTGAAGTTAGTATAAATCTATCAGGTTTAGGCTCTGGATCCAGGTTTATCCACATACTAACTTCGGTAACTATATCTAGATAGTACCTAATTCTCTTCTTCAGATCTTTAATGAAATTCTCATCACCTTTAATGATTATTCCATGACTTAGTATTTTCCATAATAATACCGGATTTGCTTTTTCTAAGTCGACGATATCAATTACTTCTTCATTTACATTAAGAGCTCTTGCAATCTCAGTTACTATTCTCCCAAATTCAATAAAGTTACCCTTTTCTTTGAATTTAATTGCTATATCGATATCATGGTATGTAGCTCCATGATTAACTAATGAGCCAAAGAGAATTACGACCTCAATATCGTTGAATTTCTCGAATATTCCTTTAAGAGTAGTTAGGACTTTATCCAAGACTAACATGGTCTTCTGTCTCATTACTATCACCATATATTTTGCTCAACTTACTTATAGGTAAATATAGATATTAATCATTATCTTAATTAAATTTAATTAAGATGTGCTAATTTCATAGTATTTTATACCCTAGAGAATAGAGAGAAATTAGGGGCCTTGAACTTGACTATTAAATGGGCATCCATGAGACGTTTATTATTAGCTACTATAATATTAATTGCTGTAGTTATTGGTATAGTATTAATCAACGTACTACCTGAAGCTCCGAGCTCTCTTCTTGAAAGTAAAGCCCTCTATTTAATAATTCTCCAATGGAGAAGTCAGACAATATTAACGATTACCATTCCTAAGAACTACCTAAAATATAGTTATACCATTAAATCCATAGAATTAAGATATAGCGATTTAAGGGTCGAAATTCCATTAAACATCACCATGCCATTGCCAAGTAATAAATATATCAGGCTGGACATATTTTTACCTAACCCAGAATATTCCCAGGGATCTTCGTATATTTTAACCTCTACTACAATATATGAGCCCCTGTACCCTTATTGTATAGAATCTATGAAATACTTCATTACTAGAATAGATTCTTCTTCATATAATAATGTATTTAATTTACTAGAGAGGTTAATTAATGAAATCTATGTCTGCCGCTCGTTTGTCGAGAATAGAACTATACATGTACATAGAAATATAACTACCTTAAGGCTTAATGATGGTTATATGCCGGAATTCATGTCTATCGAAATACCTTTGAGTAGAGCATATAGTTGGGTTTCAGAACATATGTTTACTCAAGTAATAATTGCATATTCCATTGATGGTGAAGTACAATATAATGTAAGTACTATGAATGCCGTAGGCGTTGGATTTAAGGACAAAAAATTCGTATCATGGATTAAGGAAATGGCGCTTTATAAGACTTCGTCAAAGGCTGTGCATGAACTAATAGAGAAGAGCTTATGCATTTTACCGCTTAACAATTATAAGGCCCTCCTATACTTTGGAAATGTATTTGATAAACTAGTGTTCCAATGGATTATTACAGGGAAAATATTTATGAATAGAACTATACATGTATATATTGTAAAGTTCCCATCCCCAATAGCTAAAATGGCTATTGAGTTTGCAAATGGTGAAGTAAGTTATATTCCCCTTAGGGTATTCATGGAGGGCAGATTTATCGATAAACTTTACAACTTATTAATAGATGAACTAGCATCACGTTTGGGATTAAAACGATAGTAATTTACTTTACTTTCTTATTTTTAATTTCTTAGATACGTATCTGTATTAGATTAAGGTTAAGGTTTATAATTGTATGTTTTTAGACGTTATTTGGTGCTTTATGTGGGTTTTGAAGAAATATTTACCTGGGAGTTCTGGAGAGCCTATGGTACATTAGGTGTATTTGTAATTTCATTTCTAGGAAATGCTATACCCTATTCTACCATACCCTATTTCGCATTCATCATTGTTTATGCTAGTAGCTTAAAGACATTAATTGATCAAATAATAGTTTCATTTGCTGGTGGATTAGGGGCTGCTTTAGGAAAAGTTATTGTTTACTACATTGGTAGAGGTGTTAGAAAAGCCTTATCGCATGAAACTAAGATGAAAATGAAGGTGTTAACCGATATAGCAGGTAAGAATATATTCTTTGCAGTTTTCTTGTTTGCAGCCCTACCATTACCTGATGATATATTATATGTTCCTGTGGGCGTAAGCGGTTACAGTATTGTTAAGTTCTTTATTGCACTATTATCAGGTAAGATTATTATAACTAGTATGGGTGTTTTCTTTGGCTCCCTTTTTGGGTTTTTCATGGAAGCTGGTATGGGTTATCCATGGTACATTACCATGCCTATACTTTTGGTATTAACCGTTGTAGTGACATATGTAATTGTTAAAATAGATTGGATTAAGGTAGCAGAAGTAAGTAGAAGTAAGGGTGCATTAAAGGCCATGACCTTTGTAACCTTAGAGTCATTTAAAGTAATAATTAGACCAATAATAAAAGCTTTGAGAAAATTCCATTAGAAACATTATTGATCTATAATTAAATGAGTAGATAAATACCTTTACTCGTCAATGAAGGTTTAAGACAATTATTTGTTCATCGTTATTAAAATCCTAGTCTTTAATGGCAAGAGGCATGCTTCCTGCTCAAATTATTTAAGACGAACATTATTTCATCATATATTATTTTAGGTATTCTACTAAGTGACTGACACATTGCTGAGCTTGTTATGGGGTATGTGTAGGTTTCATTCCTAAATACTCCATATCCTAACTTTATTCCTACAACAAATATAAATGGATGCATTTCTTCTTTAGACTTTATTGTATCCTTACTACACTTAAGACAAGTCCTCGTAACTGTAACTGTTATATGGGTATATTTAAGTCTGTCAATGAAGCTCTTGAATTTAAGGTATATAGGCTTATTAAAATTAACTATTTCCTCAAGTATTTTTGCCATTTCCTTCATATTAGCTTTAAAGCTAAATACTATTATCCCTTTGCCTCTGAGGAATATTTCTCTTAATTTACTAATTCTTTCATTATCAAGTTTTGCTTCAACGTCTATAATGCATATATCGCTGCTTTCTAGGTTCTCGACAATTGAAGCACCTAGTTTCTTTAAATGCTCGGTTAAGTGTCCCTTAACTGTATCATTATCACAAATTATGTATACTTTAATACCTGTTATATTGATACCTAGTATATTCTCCTCCTTGTATCTTGAGATGTTAGTGGTTAGACCTGTAATTAAAGTTAATAATGTTAAAGCTACTATTACTACCGTTAATATTGTAAATAGTCTCGAGACACGCATCGTTATGTAGTAAAGTTTAAAACTTATTAAAACTTAACCTGCATGGAAGATTGATGTTTATTTAAGCTGCCATGGGAGTTAGGCAATGACATAAGTCAAAATTATCATATTAAGCATTCTCACATAGAGATTATATCTTAGAATTAAAGGTTGTTTAATTTTTGATAGAATCAGCTATTTTTTATATTTCTTAGCATTAGGTTATTATTTTCCTAGGTTTGAACCTAAGTTCTGTTCTTTACTGGAATGCATGCATTCAACTATTTCCTCACTAGGCTTTGCATATATGAGATGCTGTTAGGTTCATGAGATACTAGGAATGTATCCACCTAAGTATACCATGGACTAACCTCTAATTTACCTGTACTTATGAGCTTCCTAATTTCTTCATCCTTATTACTTTTAATAATCTTCAACTACTAGAACTCGTCCATCAAGAAGGAGGTATTTAGCTTTATTCTTTACTGATGCGTCAATGACTTTATCCATAACCTTAATTAAGTTCATTAAAGCTTCTTCACCACTATACCAACATTTATGATCCTAATGAGTATGCTAAATAAACGCTATTTTCTCGTCCACTTAACTCCTCAAGAAGGACAATGTCTGGGATAATAAAATCTAACTACACAAATGAATACTAATGTAGTCATGTTATATCCGTTAAGTTTATATAAACGGGACTTGACCATATGGATAGGGTATCCATATGTGCGGTGAGATTAGGGGTATCTCTGTAGGAGTAATAATTGCTATGATTATTGTCTTAATAATTGGGATCACATTAGGTTACGGCATTACTCAACTCGTTTTAAAACCAACAATATTAACGACAACTATAACTGAAACAAAACCCACAACTATAATAGTAACTGAAGTTGCTAAACCTAAGGTTAGAACTTTATTCGATGTTATTGGAAGGAAGATTGAGTTAAGGGAAATACCTGAAAGAGTAGTATCATTAGCACCAAGTATAACTGAAATATTGTTTGCAGTTGGTGTTGGAAACAAGATTATTGGTGTTGATTCATTTTCAAATTATCCACCAGAAGTTGTTAAACTAGTAAAACAGGGTAAGATTAAGGTTGTTGGTGATTATTGGGCGCCTGATTTAGAGAAAATTGTTGAATTGGAACCAGATTTGATTATTGCTGATTTAGGTGCTCATTATAAGTACTTGACTAAATTTGAGGAGTTGGGATTAAAGGTTATGTTTGTTAAAGGCGGTAGTTCTTCAAGCTTAAATGACATATATAGCGATATACTTTTCATAGGTGAAGCGCTGAACGTAACTGAAAAAGCATATGAAGTTGTCTCAAAGATTAAGAAAACTATAAGTCAAGTAGAGGAAATGCTAATTAGAGCTAATGTAACTAGACGAAAAGTATTGGTGTTGTTAGGCCCACCAACATATGGCTTTTGGACTGCTGGTTCAGGTACGTACATAGATGAATTAATAAAGATATGTGGTGGAGTAAATATTGCTTCAAAATATCATGGATGGATACAAATAAGTAGAGAGGAAGTAATTAGTCAAGATCCTGAGATAATTATAATTACAATCATGGGTACTAGGGAAGATGCATTAAAGGTAATTAAGGAGATCATGAAGCCGGAAATAGGCTTAGATGTTACAGCTGTAAGAAATAAGGAAGTTTATGTACTTATTGGTGAAGCAGATGATCTACTATGTAGACCTGGTCCTAGAGTCTATGAGGCTATAAAGATGCTAGCATCAATAATACACCCCGAAGTATTTGGTGAAATCAGTAGAAGTGACGTTATATCAGCTAAACAATTAGGATAAAAGTGTTAGCCATGAGCATAGTTAAAGTTAGGTATAGGAAGAGGTTAAGGTTTTTCTACGTTTCCTTGATAGTTTTCTCTATTTTATTCATAATGACACTGGTGTTCTCTCTAACAATTGGCTCAGCTAATATAGGAGTAGATGGTGTGTTTGAATGGATTCTATATAAAATAGGGATACACGCTCTACAACCCGTGAATGAAGGTGTTTTAAAGATTATTGAGTTAAGGTTTGTAAGAACGCTAACTGCTTTCATTGTAGGGGTCATGCTTGGAGTTTCCGGTGTAATTTTACAGGCTTGTTCAAGGAATCCTCTTGCAGATCCCTTCATTTTAGGATTATCATCTGGTGCTTTATCATTCCTTGCCCTCGCAATGCTTATAAGTCCAGCACTAATTTATCTAAGACCAATAGCCATAGCAATAGCATTTATTGGAGCTCTTATAGGCTTTACAATAACACTTGCATTATTTGAAGCAACAGGAGGAACTAGTACTAGTCTTGTACTTTCGGGTATAGCTGTATCAACACTCTTTGGAGGTCTTGGATTAATATTTTCATACATGGTTTATGCTAGATATAAAATGCATATAGTAATTTACACTTTAGGATGTGTAAGTCTAACTACAAAGAATGATTTAATGCTAATGATTGTAACCCTTACTATAGGTATAGTACTAGCTATTTTACTTTCGAAACCTTTAAATGCGTTAATATATGGTGATGAATATGCTCAACAATTAGGATATAATCCTAGAAGTGTGATTAGGTTTGGAGCGATTTTAGCATCTTTCTTAACAGGTACAGCAGTTGCTTTTACTGGTGTTATAGGCTTTATTGGATTAATTGTTCCCCATATAGCGAGATTCATTGTAGGTCACGATCATAGGTTTGTTATACCAGCATCAATATTTATTGGAGGATTAATACTATGTTATGCGGATGTACTAGTAAGACTCATAGCATTAACGGGTTTAGGAGAAATACCTATAGGAGCTATAACAAGTATTATTGGAGGACCCTTCCTAGCATACTTAATAGTTAAGAGTTTAAAGGCTTAGATCATGGTAAGGATAGTAGTTAAAGATATAACAGTAACTTATGGATCTATAAAGGCTCTGAAGGATGCCACCTTAACCTTAGATGAAGGTGAAGTTACGGGAATTATAGGGCCTAATGGGGCAGGAAAGACTACTTTGCTTAGAACATTAGCAAGACTATTAAAACCCGCAAAGGGCGTAGTATACATTAATGGAAGAAACTTATGGAGTATGAAGCCTAGTGAAAAAGCAAAAATAATAGCATATCAAGGCCCTGAACCACCCCTATGGGGAAATGCTAAAGTATTAGACTATATGTTAACTGCAAGGTATCCACATACAAGTAGATTTCTAGAAACCGAAGCTGATATTGAAAAAATTGAAAAGGCTTTAAAAATGGTTCGAGCACTACATTTAATTGATAGAAGACTTAACCAGCTAAGTAGTGGCGAACTCCAAAGAATATTGATTGCAAGATTACTTGCCCAAGAAGCTAAGATTTTACTAATAGATGAACCTACCAGTCACCTTGACCTTTACTATCAAATGGAGATACTACAGATGCTAAAAAGTATTACTAGAAATAAGAAGCTAGTAACAATAATTACATTACACGACTTACAGCTTGCATCAATGTATTGTGATAAGCTAATACTACTAAATAAGGGAGTTATTGAAGCAGCTGGCAAGCCTGAGCATGTACTTACACCTGAAAACATAGCTAAGGTATATAATGTTAGGGTTGAAGTTATTAAGCATCCTAAGAAGGGATTACTAATAATACCCCTGGAATTGGAGTAAGCTAACACGGATTAGTTAAAACTCATGTATGCAATGCTTAAATATTTCTAGTAGCTAGTTATTAGGATAAGTTAAGGAGGGTTGAGCTTGCAACAAATGCGGTATCTAGTACTTACATGGAATGATATTGTTAAATTATCTATAGAACTAACTGAGAAAATAATTGAATCAGGATTTAAACCAGACGTTATTGTTGGAGTTATGAGGGGTGGATGGGTTGTCGCTAAGATTGTTGAAGATCTTCTCGGCGTTCAAGAAATAGCATCCCTAGAAATAAAGTTCTATAAAGGTATTGGCGAAAAAGCTGAAAGACCAATATTAACACAGCCTCTCGTAGTTGATATTAGGGATAAGAAAGTTCTTGTAGTTGATGATGTAGCTGACAGCGGTAGAACCCTCCAAACAGCTACAGAAATAGTAAGATTACATGGTGCAAGGGAGGTAAAAACTGCAACATTATATGTTAAGCCTTGGTCAATAATAATCCCAGATTACTACTCAGGAACTACAACAGCATGGATAGTATTTCCATGGGAATATGGCGAAGTTTTAAGAGAAGTAGCACTTAAGAATTATGGACAATTAAATTATGATACACTAATCAAAGCTTCACGCATAATAGGGTTAAATGATAAAGAGGTATTGAAGTTAATAAACGTAATTGTTAAGAGATGTGCTTAAGTATTATTTCATTAATTTTCTCTATATAATAGCTTAATTCTACCGGCGATGTTGAAGGAGATATAAATGTATCAAATAGTATCCTAATCCTTCCTAATAAATTGCTCATTCTTAATCCCATATCACCATACTTTAAGTAATATTCTTTGACAACAGACTTAAACTCCTCACGATCGAGAAGGAACACATAGCCTGGAGTAACGGTGAAAACTACATCTACATCATCTAATACATCTATATAAGGAACAGCAGCATCATTGAAAGATTCTACAATAACTATATCATGATTTTCGAGCAGTATATTTAAATTACGGTTTAGTATCTCTAAGCTCTTTTTAGAAAACATTATACGCATAAGATCTGTTAATAGTATTTCCTTAGGATTTAACTTATCAATTAACTTATCAATCCAATAGCTTAATCCAGGTACTATTTTATCTATATTATCCCTTATGATATAATGGCTTGTTGCTTTATTCCTATAATCACTAATTCTAAATAAAATTACTTGATGGAACTGATCTTCTAATGCATTTATGTATTTTATTATATTCTTGTATGCTTTAGGATTAGGTGGTGCTAGTAGCAGATCAATAGGATTTACTAGTTCAAGGTCTATGTTTAATCCTAATAGTTTCTTATATTTTAATACATCTTCACCTATTAGAATTCCATGCTTTAAGCTCTCAATTACAGTAGGAAATTGATACCATGCGGAATGACCTGCTATAGGCTTATATATTGCAACAGTATTGCCTTTTCTCTTTAATAGTTCTGCTAGAGCTATAGTAAACCAAGTCTTACCTGAATCATACGTTAATAGTCCATTAACTAATATTACATTGCTCATACTGTTATACCCTTTTTATCTGTAATTCTATTTAGCCCTATAAGCTTAAAGAGAAATAATCATGTAATTTTAGGCGGTTATGTTATCTAATTTAACAATGTAGATTCTCATCAAAATAGTTAAAGCCTAGATACTTAAGTTTAAGCTAGGGGTATCGATATGGCTAGATACTATATTCATTGTCCCTACTGTGGTCTTGAATATCCCTACCATTTTAAGGGATTTAAATGTGAAAGATGTGGTAAGCCGTTAAGCGTTAATATTGAAGTTAACGTTGAGATGTTTAAATATATTAAGGGTAGAGGTGTATGGAGGTATAGGCCATTCTTACCTGAATTTAAGATTGAACCTATTAGTCTAGGTGAAGGTGGAACACCTATTATAGAAAGAAGATATGGGAATGTTAAGGTCTTCTATAAACTTGACTACTTGAATCCTACTGGTAGTTTTAAAGACCGTGGTTCAACAGTTGCCATAACGAGAGCCTTAGAATTAGGAGTTAAGAGAATTTTCGAAGATTCTTCAGGTAATACCGGTATTTCGGTATCAGCTTATGGCGCTATAGCAGGTCTTGAGGTTAGAATTTATGTTCCACGGGATGCCCCTAAAGGTAAACTTGCTATAATGGAGCTTTTTGGAGCAAAAATTGTTAAAGCTGGTAGTAGAAATGAAGCAGCACGCAAAGTTCTTGAAGACTTAGGTCCCGAGGATTACTATATAGGTCATACATGGAATCCGTTCTTTATCGAGGGAACAAAAACATTAGCTTACGAAGTTTATGAAGAGGTTAAGTCAATAGAAGAAGTAATAGTCCCTGTAGCAAGTGGCTCAAATCTTCTTGGAATATACAAGGGATTTAAAGAATTATTAAATATGGGACTAATAGACCATTTACCTAGGTTAATAGCCGTCCAAGTAGAGGGCTATGCGCCAGTATACGAAGCTTTTACAGGACGTAAAGCTCCTTGCAAGGAACCTTCTAAGCTTGCCGATGCACTAAGGCTAACCATTATTCCAAGGCTATATGAAATAGTACGTGCTCTAAAGGAAACTAAAGGCGATGTAATAGTTGTCTCAGATAATGAAATAATCCAAGCACTTAGAAGACTATACAAGATGGGCTTTACGGTTGAACCCACAAGCGCTGTTGTACAAGTCGCTTTGGAGAAGATGACTAAAGAAAAGGAACTTAACGGACCAACACTAGCTGTACTCACGGGTTCAGGATTAAAGATGGTACATAGCATATATGAAGTTGCACTAAAGTAGTTAGTACATCAATCATTTTTCATGAACTCTTTATAATAAATGAACTTATTCATTTCCGAATAAATATAGAGCTAGTAACTTGCTGCAATTACCTCCTCAGCCTCTATACTCCAATGTACATGTTCATAAAAGTATTCTTTGGTAGAAGTCCTTAACTCCTTTACAAGTTTTTCAAAAGTGCTATCCTTATCATAGACTATAGTAACTTCACCAGCAACATCAATATATAATTCTAGATTATCTTTAACTTCATTAAGATCCTTAATTATAGGTGTAATTGATATTAGATAATCTTCATATTTTTCAAAGAATTTATCTATAAGAAATGAAATCTTCTTCTCTATGTCATTAATTATTAATAATCTCTTGGCTCTGTTTGCAGGTAAATCCTTAACTATGATTAATAAGTCAGTATTAATATCGTTACTATTACCAAGAACTATTAATGAAATAAGCCTATTGCCGAAGAATTTCTTAAGCTCCTTTAATATAGATGCAATAAGAGCTCTATGAGGACTACGTAAACTCCCTAGACCTTTTCTTAATATCATTGTAACTAACCCTGAACTTTCTTCTAATGTAAATGCTACTGAGAATCTAAGTGTGTATTAAAAACTCCCTCCGCAATGGAAGGAAAATTATTATTCCTTACTTTTAAATCTATATTACCAGGTGATGAAGAGTCCGACTCCGGATGATCCTATGAAGATAAATTGGGGTCTGATCCCATTAGATTAATCCTATGTTAATACTCATTGATAAGGTGATTAAAAACAATGTGTTCTAAGATTATTCTAAAGTTTAAGTCATGTAATAGCTGTTTTCCTGATCCTCAATAATATCATTATCGTCATAATTATGATCATGGATGCTAACAATGTTGTAGTTGAAATAGGTAGCTCTATGCCTTCTGCCTTCTCCACTATATCTTGGACACTTACATTTGAGATTTCATTATCAAAGTTCAATTCAATGACTTTATCCCCTGCCAATACTAAGAATGAAGTATAAACATCATTGTTAAGTTTAATTATTGGAGCACTTATAGCTTTTTCATTGATATAGGCTTCCTTAATGTTTATTCCGTCCTTGAGAATTAGTGTTAGTAAAGCTCTATCGGTGCACTTAATCCTAATGGTTAGTTTAGAACCTTTATATTCATAGCTTTTTAACCTATAATTACCTGATACATAAAGCTCCCCTTTTCCTTCACCTATGCTTAGCTTAAACAGCTTACCTTGAACATTCTCACTAATAGCTTCAGGATTAAGTAATTCTAGTTCTAAATGTACTTTATATTGTGAAGCATTCATGTTCATTCTCGCTTCTAGTAATACTCCGTTGAGTGCAAGATAGTATAGTGTTTCAAGTGTCATCTTAGATATCATAGTTTTGCTGCTTATGCTCATTAATATCCTATATGCTTTAATATTTTTCCAATCGGAAACTGAAATATTCATATTTACTTTAATTCCCATTTCCTGTAGTTCTTCAAGAATTTTCTTTATCTGTGCAATACCCATAGTTCCTATAGTAGGGGATGGTAGTCCCATTTCAGGCTCGCTACCTTCTTCAATATAATATTCCCTACATAATGCTTGAAGTAGGGATTCCTTTAATCGCTCTTCGATCTCTTTAATATTACATTTAACAACTACGTTATCTTTTGTGATGGAAGTTTTTAAGTATAATTTATTATCAACTTGCTTCATTGCTATTGTATAATCCTTAATCGTAATGTTTATATTCATGAACATTACATTTGCCCTTAATTCCATCCTGTAATGTAACGTTACCTCATTTTGTTGAGAATAACAAATTGCTGGGGTAAAGAGCAACGTTACTAACATGAATGCTATAATTACTTTCATTTTCACTTAACTACCCCCCGAGTATGAGAAGGGAGCTTATAGATATAAATGTGATGATTCTCCGCTCAATAGATTTTAATCTTCTATTCTTATCTATAATGCTCCAAAATAACCCCTAATTTCTGTAACTTTTATTCCCGAGATATTACGTCGAAACACGCTAATGGCTCATTAATGTGGGCTCCTACAATTCTCAGGACCTTACCATTAATTTTTATGAAGAAGTTGCTTTCTCTTAGCTTTATAGCGTACTTACCTGGCATAAGGGTATTACCATAAACTCTCATATCCCAAGTCCATGATACGGAGTCTCCAGGTCTTAAAATAACTGTTACAGGTACATAAACATGAACTTTCTTGCTCATTTTATCACTAATTGTTTTTATAGCTTGATGTATTGGAGGTTCATAGACCTCTACGTATCTTCCATCAATAGCTTTGTACACGGCCCAAGGAGGGTTTATTATCTCTACTATCTTGTCTCCATGGTTAATTAGAGTTATATTTATGGTCTCTCCTACTTTGTATACTCTCTTATCTGTTCGAATTTCTAAGTATTTTCTAATATATTCTATTAATTGTTCATTTGGAAAAATCATAGTTGTTGTCATGTTGATGGATTTTACAGTTAGTGTTGATGTTGAAGTAGGGTTTGTAACTATTGTGATGAGGGGCTTAGATAAGATCCTGGGGGGTATTGTTATGATGATGACCTCTTTATGGAAAGAAATGAGTATTATAGGGGTAATTGATAGTAGTAATAGAACTATGGCAATTAGTAACTTCTTAGTATTGCTTACCATACTATCGAACCTCTTGAATATAAACGAAGTATCTTGATGAATGAAGTAGCCTCACTACTTATAAACTTTTCTTATATAGAGATAATGTCTGATTTATGCTAGAAGTAGATTTTAACTTAATTCTCTGGCTTCAAATTAGTATTTATCAAGCTTCTAGTTCGTTATATGCCTTTAAGAGCTCCTCAGCATCCTCCCTCATAGAATCTTTAACTACAGGTCTTGCAATTCTAAATCTGTATACAGCACTTAGATCAATTGACACAATCTTAACATCTTCTTCGTATTCCTTTAACTTTTCAATAACGTTTCCTAAAGGATCAATAGCTATCGAGTTTCCACCAAATGTTAATCCATCTACAATTCCTACGGTATTTACCCATATGAAGTAAGTTGTTGTTTCTATAGCTCTTCCCATAACCACCCTATGGAATAGTGGCACTGAGGTGTCAGGTGCAGCTGAAATTATGATGTGTAATTTAACACCCCTTAGAGTGTATGCTTTAAATATCTCTGGGAAAAATGTGTCGTAACATATAGCTAGCCCTATGTTCACTCCCTTAAATTTCCAAGGCCTTATACTCCCTTTATACTGCCTAAACCATCTATGTTCATCAAATACGGTGAATGTTGGTAAGTGTCTTTTCCTATAAATAAATATGTTACCGTCATTGTTTACAGCTAAAGTGGCATTATATATGTAACCCATATTTGATAATTCTGGAAATCCTACTACAATTCCTATGTTATTGCTTTTTGCAAGCTCTTGAAGGTCTTTTATATACTTCGATGTAGGTGGTATTGCTAATTTATACACCATATCCTTAATCATGTAGCCTGTTAAGAACATTTCTGGGAATACATATAGGTCTGCTTCATGGGATTTTACGACTTCCTTAACTTTTTCTATATTTCTAAGTATTGACCCTGTAATGGACTCTAGTTGAGCTAGACAAATTTTAAGTTTCAAGTAATCACCTCTTATAACGTAAGAGTAGAAGTGGAATATAGGTGCTTTCCCAATGAGTTTAGGGCCCCCACCTCTCGACTATGAATATGCTATTAAAAGAATTAAGCAGTTCTTAAAAGACTTTATGGTTAAAACGGGTGTTAAGGGCTATGTTATGGGTTTAAGCGGCGGTGTTGATTCATCAACTGTTTTACATTTAGCAGTTGAAGCTGTAGGTACAAATAAAGTTCATGTATTTATAATGCCTGATCCAGCCGTTACACCAATGCGGGATATAGAGGATTCAGTAGGATTAGTTCAAAAGCTAAAAGTAGATTACACTATTATAAGTATAAATAATATACTTGATGCATACAGAGCGACTCTTCCATTCTTTAGCGAAGAGCATAGAATAGCTACTGGTAATTTAAGAGCTCGTATAAGAATGACAATACTTTATTATTATGCTAATATGAATGACCTAGCAGTTCTTGGTACTGGCGATAAGAGCGAGATACTTCTGGGATATTATACAAAGTATGGTGATGGAGGTGTAGATTTACTACCAATTGGTGATGTATATAAAACCCAAGTTAGGGTTATGGCACGTAAGCTTGGTGTGCCAGAAAAAATAGTTACTAAGCCCAGTAGTCCAAGGCTATGGCCTGGCCATATGGCTGAGGAGGAGTTAGGAGTAAAGTACGAGGAAGTAGATGCAGTACTGTACCGTTATGTAGACTTAGGTAAGACTATTAATGAAATTATAGAGGAAACTGGATTTCCAAGAAGCAAAGTATTACATATCATAAGGATGGTTCATTTGAATGAACATAAGAGGTTATATCCTATTATACCGCGTATATCAAAGCACGCTATAACCCATGACTGGAAAATGCCATGGTATCTTAGGCTTGACATGTAAAAGCCATCATTAATAAACTTAACCATTATTAAAAGGATAAGTAGTAGCTATACTCAGCTATTGAAGGATATTGTTTCAATGATAGTATCTCCTTTCTCTTTAATTCAATATAGGTGTTAATGACATCATTCGTGAAGACAGGCTTCAAGTATTCATTATCTACTTCAAGCTCGTCAAGAGCTTCATCAAGACTTCTAGGTAGTATCTTTATTCCTAGCTTTTTCATGTCCTTAACACTTAACTTGTAAACATTTATATCGAGAGGTTCTCCTGGGTCAATCTTCTTCCTTATACCATCAATTCCTGCAAGAACTATCGCTGAAAGTGCAAGATAAGGATTAGCTGATGGATCTGGAGGTCTGTATTCTATTCTAATATTACTTCCTAGTGGGAGCGGTACTCTTATTGCTGCACTTCTATTACCTTTACTCCATGTAAGGTATACTGGTGCTTCATAGCCTGGTACAAGTCTTCGATAACTATTAACTGTTGGTGAAACTATTGCTGATAAAGATCTTGCATGTTCTATTAATCCTCCAATAAAGTATCTAGCTGTTTGACTTAAATAAGCGTATTCATCGCTAGGGTCGTAGAATAAGTTCTTTGTAAAATCTTTATCCCATAAGCTTAAGTGTATATGCATTCCACTTCCATTATCTTCTGGTATTAGTTTAGGCATAAATACAGCTACATGGTTATGTTGTTTAGCTACGTTCCTTAAAACATATTTTAGAGTTTGAATATTATCTGCAAGTTCCACTGGAGTTGTCGCTTTAATTGAGAACTCTCCTTGACCCATAGCAGCTACTTCATGGTGTGTCGAAACTATTTCAATGTTAAAGTACTCTCTTAGGATCTTTATAGTCTCGTCACGAATAGCATAAACAGCGTCTAGAGGGGAAGGCATATAGTATCCACGTTTTTTACCTATGAATAGTTCTTCTGAAGAACCTAATTCTATGGACATAATATGAGGTGGCTTAAATGATAGCTTTACTTTATTTATAATGAAGTATTCTACCTCAACGCCTACGAGTACATTATAACCTATACTCTTTACATATTCTTCTAATTTTTCTGCAATATATCTTGGATCTCTGCTAAATCTCCTATTACCTGTATAGACCTTACAAATAGCTCTAAGTACATTTGGTCTCCATGGTATTTTATTAAATACCTTTGAGGCTGGTCTAAGCACTAAGTCACTGGATTCTATATCGACGAAACCAGCAACACTACTACCATCAAATAACGCCTCTACACTTTCAAGAGATTTAAACGATCGAGTAACTGATCTTAGAATACCAATAAGATCAGTGAATTGTAGTTCTACTAAAGGCATTATCATACCCTACACCTTAAACCCTTATCTTCAAACAGTATTTTACTTTAATTCAAATGACCTCAGAACATTTTTAGTTTCATTAATATAAGCTCTGATGCAATGTTCAGGTAAATTCTAAGTCCTAGCAACTTTTATTAAAATACTAACAACATTATTTATTACATATCTATTGTTGAATTAAAGTATTACCATATTTCATATCAGTTTAAAAAGAGGTGATCATGCTATTCTATGTAGGTGTTTAATGTGGAACTTGATGATATTGACAAGTTTATTGTTGATAAACTAATTGAGAACTCTAGGGTTAGTTTAAGGAGTATTGCTAGAGAATTAAGGTTATCACCAGCTACGGTTCATGAAAGGATACAGAAACTACTTGCTAGAGGCATTATAAAGGGATTCACAGTCATTGTTGATTATAAGAAACTAGGATATGATGTAACAGCATTAATTATGATAAGCGTTGAGGGAAAATACATTACTGAAATAGAGACTTGGCTTGCTCAGCAACCAGAAATAGTAGCCGTATATGACATCACGGGTGAATTTGATGTAGCTGTAATAGCTAAGACTAGAAATATGAGTGAACTTAATAAATTGGTCAAGCGAATATTAAAGCATCCGCATGTTAAGAGAACTGTTACGAGTATTGCATTTAATGTTGTTAAAGAGGATTTTAGACTACCAGTACTACAAACATCAGAGAGGACCACTTCATCATCTGCTCTGCATAGATCCCGGAGGGTATAGTTTATGGAGGGAGAAAATCTAGTTATGGTCATGACGTAAGGTCAGAAATCCGTGGAACCGATGGGGCATTATTTATTGGGCATGAACGCGATCCTTCGATTAGAGTAGCATCAAGTCAAGGTATAATGATTTCAGGATACCGGTGGTTTCAAAGAAGATTCTTTGAAGCATATGTTGAGGAAATAAAGCACTTTGTTAAGGTTATTAAAGGTGAAGTAGAGCCTATAGTTACAGGTTATGATGCATTAAAAGCACTTGAAACAGCTGAAGCTGTAAAGAAATCTATAGCCGAGAAAAAACCATAAATCTACCATTATAATGCTTACATCAACTCTAGTAAACCAGTAACAATTTAATTTAATAAGGGCATATGATGAGGGTTGGCGTCGCTGAAGTTGATGAGATATCGCCGAGTTGATATCTTAGTCAAAAACATCAAGCTTCTGATTGCAAAAGAAAGATAATTACTGAGTTTGCTAAAGGGCTTGTATACTAGAGAGATATATAAAGGAATACAGTATCCTATTCTAATAGAAGCTATTCAACCTAAGACGCAACGTATTGAACTTATTTAAGCTAATCTAATTACATATTTAAATACGTCTTCACATTAAGGTTTTAGCGATAAGTAATGAATAGTAAAGAACTATTAATTGCTATCGATAGAAGCCCTGTTTCAAGGATTAAAGCTACGGTATATTCTATTGTAGTCTCTAGTATTAGGTATCAAGATGTATTAACGAGGTATTCTATGAGGTTTAAGCATTCTAAAGGCCTTAGTAGAAGGGAGAAACAAGTCTACTTCCCTACGGCTTTAAGGTTAATAGATGGTCTTGTAAGGCAAGGAGTTATTCTAGGATTAGATGTAACACAATACATAGGTGTTCTACTTGATAGGCTTGAGAAGGTGAAAGATAAAACGTTTATTGCATTTATAGATGATGTACTATTGTCTAAGAGGATAGTAAGGAATACTTTTACTAATGTTACCTTCTTACCTGAAAGCAGTATTAAGAAGCCTAGCGTAATACACAGCTATGGGTTAGCCCCATCAATAGCTAAAACCATAATGAATATTGCAGATAACATAGCGTATTACACGAAAATACAGTTAGAAGAACATAAGCAAAAGTTAAGCCAAGTGAGGAGCAGACTACCATTAAAATGGAGTATTTAGAAGATGGACGCAATCCGCCCTAGATCATCCCTACCCTAGAGGGTTTACCCCCTAGGGCTTCCGGTCACAGGCTTCATCCGAATATATGTATAAACATATATTTATATAAAATTTTATCCATAGTTCTGGAAGTGATGTAGGTATGGATACCATTAAGTTAAAGTATAGTAGTATTTTACAGGTTTAAACTAGGGGTATCTTAAACAACTTCTTCGACTATCCTCCCTGATAAAGATGTCTATGTAGCTCCATCACATAGTTTCAAATACGGTCAAATAACTTAAACTCAGTAAAGAACTTGAATGTATCATCCCAGACATATGTAAGCCCATTATCAAAGGATATAAAAGAGATAGGAATACCCGAAGGCAACTCCTAGTGGTTTGCTCTTAATCACTGCTTCATTTTCATCATATAACTTCGTCTTCATAGCTATGGTACATTTGATGACATCGTTTGATGAATTTTCTAAAATTTTAATCCATATAGGAGCCCTGATTTACTACTTGAACTACTCTAGCATCTGACGCAAAGTAGTCATTATCATTTAAGTTATGAATGGATGTGGAATGTGTATCTATCTGAGCTATACTTAAAGAGTATAGGACCGAGATTATGGGTGTTGATGAGATTTTCTTCTTAGCTTTCAAACACTAGGACTCACTCTCTTTAGCTCTGTTATTACAACTCTAGAGGAGTTGTAATAACAGAGCGTGTATTTAACCCCCCTTGCTTTAAACATATATAAATCTTTTTGAAGAAAATATGCCTTTTCAATGACATATTTTGAAAGCATAGAAAATGACGAAGTTATAATGATAGGTCTCTCGGTTTTTGAAAGCTAGTAGTAACTGGAAAGCATGTTTTATGAAGTTATTTTATTTTACAGCAGTTGCATAGCTACGTTACATACTATCTATTTGATCCTACACTTAATACTATAAACGAAATGCTGTAACGAATGCCTATAGAATTAAAGCTCAAGGAATATTTTTTCAAAGAAAAATTTCATTAGGTGTAAAACTAAGGTATTCAACGTGCTTTATGTTTTTAATAGAATGGCGTATGATTTTGATATGGCTTTTAACTTTGCCTTGTCGCTCTAGGTCTTTTTATCCACGAAATTACCGTTACTAGTATTATAATGGCTGCCATCATGTACATTAGTATAGCTGATTCCAGCGTCATGAGCTTTAACGAAACCCATAGATACAAAAGGAGTAAAATGCATGTCAAGTATAGTATTGTATACTTAACCCTCTTGAATGATATTTGAAAGACAATAGCGCTTCCTAAACAGGCGAATACTAATATAATAATCACCCTGTATTCTCCTGTTCTGAAAAACATATATGTTATCATGAATGCTAAGATCCAGATTAAGACGACTGCTCTATACCTTTTCAAGCTATAGCTCATACTCTATGATTCACCCTTAGGGTTAAAATCTTATTTAAAATCATAAATTTTGTTTAAGTTAAGTATAAATAGCCGTATTTAGAATGCGGATAATGTATATGGGGTGCGCATGGTTGGATATTTATGGATTGATACTAGCTGCTATGTCAATTCTGCAACCTCCAAGGGACGAACAGATAAGTGCTGGTATAGTATTAGCTATTTTAGCTTTTACAGTAACATTTCTCGTTTTAGGAATACTAACCATATCTATTAAGCTCATGTCTATCGGAGTTTCAAGGTTTATTGGTAAGAAAAAAGTACAAACTCCTCCTTCAACTGAAGTAGAAACTCCAGTTAGTGTTGAAGTAAGGACTATTCACGAGGTTTCTCCTGAAGAAGTTGCTGCTGCAGTTGCTGCAATTCATAGGTATTTAACCGAAAAGACATTAGCACCTACAACTCCTAAGCCTTTAACTAGTCCCTGGGTATTAGCTTGGAGAATGGATGCCTGTATTAATTTAAATGACTATGACTACATATTGAAATCTTCAAAAATGCGAAGGTTTAAGAAATACCTTATATAATTGATAAAGAGGTGATGCTATGGGGATCCTTGATGCAATTAATGCCTTCTTGACCAAGTCCGGAATTGCTGGTATGACCCCATTACATGCAATACTGATATCAATAGGATTATTATTGATATACCTAGCTATTGCTAAAAAAGTTGAACCTCTACTGCTTATAGGGATTGGTACAGGTATGGTTTTAGCTAATATACCTTTTGCTCACCTTACGTTCCCAGGTAATCCAAAACTAGGTACTCCTCCAGGCCCATTATTTGTTATATATAAGATGTTTATAGAGAATGAACTTGTACCACTACTAATATTCCTTGGATTAGGAGCCTTGACAGACTTTAGGCCATTGATAGCTCAACCATATACATTTCTATTAGGTGCAGCTGCGCAGCTTGGAGTATTTGTTGCAATGTTAGGAGCCCTATTTATGGGATTTAACCTTAATGAAGCGGCTTCAATAGGGATTATTGGTGGTGCTGACGGCCCAACAACTATTTATACAGCTGTACAACTTGCACCATACATTCTTGGACCAGTCGCATTAGCTGCATACACTTATATGGCTCTTGTACCAATAATACAGCCTCCAATAATTAGGCTTTTACCTAAAAAACATAGAGCTGTTAAAATGAAGCCTCCAAGAGAAGTACATCCTCTTGAAGCATTACTATTTCCTATAGTACTATTAGTTATAGCTTCATTACTTGTGCCGAGAGCTACACCAATAATTGGTATGATAGCCTTAGGAAATTTATTTCGTGAAAGCGGTGTAACTGAAGTAGTTGAAAGATTATCTAAGACAGCAGCTAATGAATTAATGAACATACTAACAATACTGTTATCAGTAACTGTTGGAGCAACCATGAGCGTTGATATAATAAACTATTATTCAACGATAACAGGTATGACACCTGCAGAGTTTCTAATTAAATTTGCATTGATATTTATTTGGGGCCTTTTAGCATTCACTATATCGACTTTTGGTGGAATAATACTTGGTGAAGTAATGTACTTTATTACAAGAGGTAAAGTTAATCCAATTATAGGTGCAGCTGGAGTATCCGCTGTACCTATGTCAGCAAGAGTATGTCAAAAAGAAGCACAATTAGTTGATCCATCGAACTATATAATAATGAACGCTATGGGTCCTAATGTTGCAGGTGTTATAGGTACAGCTGTTGCTGCTGGAGTATACATAGAGTATGTACTAACGTTCTATGAGGTGCATCTAGGAGTAATACCCTGGAGACTACATTAAATTATCACTGTTAGGTTTCTATTAGTCACTTATTAATCCTATAACAACATAAGATAAACAATGTGAGTTAGCACTATTAACATGACAGTTAACATGATATGTATCGCAATAACTAACATGGCTATTTTAATAGCTTTAATCACGTCATAGGGTTCTAGAGGTTTAAGACTATCGCCTAAACCGTAGCAACCTATTTTTTCAAGCCTAACCCCTAAAGCTCCAGCCATAGCCGACATGGGGTGACCTGCATTAATGCTTACTGTTTTACTTTTATCCCTAAAGTAAATTCTCAAGGCATTTCTCCAGTTATAACCTAGGATTAATGATGAGAGTATTATGTATAATGCCGTTAGTCTAGCTGGTATAAAGTTTAAGATAGTATCCATTTTAGCTGAAAACCATCCGATTTCCCTTAACTCAGGAGTTTTAAAACCTATAGCACCATCAAGGGTATTAGCAAGTCTTTGAATAAGTGAGCCCCATACACTAAATAATGAATAGTAAAATAATGGGGATACAAATCCATCGACAAGGCTTTCAGCAATAGATTCTATGCATGCAGATAATACATGTTCTTCATCAAGTTTATATACGTCCCTACGTACGATTTGTTGAGTCCAATATCTAGCACCACTCCAGTCTCCCTTAATGGAACACTTATATACATTCACTCCAATGTCTATAAGTAATCTAATTGAAAAACAAGTCTTTAAAATCCATGAAACCGCTATGAGCCATAATAATGCAACCCATGGATACTTAAAGTACATGAAGAATACTTGTAGAAAAATTGTAAATGGAGCTAAGTGAATTAGTATGCATATAAACCATATGAGTACTCCATAGGCCTTTGTAGCGTATGGCTTGGCTAACTTTAATGCAAGTACATAACATGTATGAACAGGGTGTAGTTTAAGTAGTATTCCTTTATGAAGCGGGTAAAGAATATCTAATAATATCGCTAATGACAATATGATTAAACTAATCATTGGGTTGAACAGAACTTCTAGCATACCTATATACCTAATGAACTTGCTATAGCTAATACAAGTAAACAAGATGTCCTACTTAGCTCAAAACAGAAACCTAAAACATCTCCTGTTACATAGCCCAAGATATTACTAGCTTTGTCAAAAGTATAAGCACAACATATCATTGTTACTGCTATAGCTAACATCATGTAAACGATGCTATATGATAATACCAAGTACATTAATGTAAAGAACGTGGCTAATACAGCTGCATTTAATATTATGCCTGACGTATTCTTTGACTTCGATATAAATAGCTTTCCTAGCCCAGGGTAATCAGGTTCTTCCGATAAAACTGCTAGTATGAACATTGCCTCTGTAGATACTACTACCGTTATGAGTATATGGGCAAACGCGTATTTACCAAGACATATCATTGAACAAAACGTAATTAATATTATTAGTATTGTTGATGCTATAGCAACTGAGCCTCTATGCACTTCCTTCATTATTCTTAAAGCATTTTTACCTCTTCTCCTAGAAGCAAGTACGTCAACAAAATCAGCAAAACCATCAATGTGATTAAACCCCGTAATCAGGAATATAAGACATGTTGCTATACCTGCTCTCAAGACTATAGGCAAGTTAAGAGACATCACCATG
Source organism: uncultured Desulfurococcales archaeon (assembly GCA_964467535.1). GTDB lineage: Archaea > Thermoproteota > Thermoprotei_A > Sulfolobales > WANQ01 > CAYXRT01. Next base: position 41,686 of record CAYXRT010000003.1, on the reverse strand, counting down.
CCTACTATAACACCCTCAAAAACCCCAATAACAGGTACTAAATAGAAGAATTCTGCTGCTAGCTCAATTTCATAAATTTTTGTAGGAACTATCGTTAAGAAGGAAATCAATGATGCAATGCCTTTAAATAACCTACTTAGCTGTTTCTTCAAGTGCTTTCACCAATAACTTATTTTCTTCTCTTTTTCTAACAGCTATACGACTATGATAAATAGTTAACCCGTAAAATGTATGTGCTGGTCTAATCAATATACGGTACTTCTCTAATAGCATATCCCTAAGCTTAATTGTATGAATCCATGGATGCTTTAATAAGATAAAGTTGGTTTCTGATTTATATACTTGGAATCCTAAGCCTCTGAGCTTTTCCATTAAATAACTTCTCTCCTGATTGATATAAGTCTTTGATGTTTCGATAAATTTCCATAAATCCTTCTTATAGTTAATAAGTATACGTCTAAATACATAATCTGCTATTGAGTTTACATTCCATGTGGGTCTAATGTTATTTACCTTCTCTATTAAATTATGAGAGGGAGTATATAGAAATCCCAATCTTAAACCAGGTACATTAAATGTTTTGGTAAAGCTCTTAACTACTACAATATTTTCAGGTAAACTAGTTTTCAAAATAGTAGCATAGTTGCTTAATTCGGAATACACTTCGTCTATCATGAGCCATGATCCATAGCGTTTAGCTTCTAATGCTAAATCAATTAAATGATTATGTTCTATTACGATCCCAGTAGGATTATTTGGATTTGTTATAATTATCACGGAGTACTTATTTTCGTGAATATACTTCAATAATTCATCATAGTTTAAAGCATAGTATCCTTCATGCTCGTCCATTAGCAGGTGAAGGCATTTAATTGACAGAGCTTTACAGAGAAGATCGTAATCTCCATAACTAGGACTTACTATAATTAGTGTAGATGGTTTTAAAGCAATAATAGTTAAGTTTAATGCTTCAGCTGCTCCATTAGTTGCAATTAAGTATCTATAATCTATATTATAGAAGTATGCAATTGCCTTCCTTAGTTCATTATAATCATAATCTGGATATTTAGTGTAGATTCTAGCCTTTATAATACAATGATTTATCTCTTCTTCAATATGCCTAGGTGTTCCAAGAGGATTTAAATTAGCACTAAAATCTATAACATTACCTTTAACCCAAAAGTCTCCTCCATGAAATCTCATTTGCACATCATCTCCGCATACTTTAATTCAATTAATGTATCTATATCGAGTAATTCAGGAAATCTACACATTATGACGTTAGCCCATTTAAAGCCTAAGCCCTTAAATAATGAAATACCTATAGGTTCCATCTCGAACCTCCTTAATTCTTTTGGAAAACAGCTTCTATCAGCAATTAATGTTATTACATCAGCTTTGATACCATTAGCTTTCTCTATGAAGTCTACTAGTACATTACTTGATATGAATGGAGTATCAGCAGGCAGTATTAGTATCGGTCTACTGTTGAATATCTTAAGTACATATTGAACATCATTTGCATACTCATTGCCATGGGTTTCAATTACTGAAACGCCATTTTCTAAACACCACCTCCTTGTCTTTGGTGTATGTGGTGAAGTAGCTACATACACCTCATTTGTTAATTCTAAAGCGGTATCTATTACTCTTTTAATTATTAGTTCATTACATATTTTCAACATAGGTTTTTCTATGCAACCAAGCCTGGATCCTTTACCTCCAGCCATAATTACACAGATCATTATTTCACTCATGTAAGAACTTATCATATACCCTACTGAGTATGGCGCCTATAAGTGAGCATATAAGATCATCAGTAAACATTGGTAAACTCTTAATTTCTTTGATTTTACTCTTTAATCTTTCAACCCAATAATAACAAAATAATCCCTTCCATCCATTAATGTATATCGATAAGGTCATACCTAGTAGTTCATCTGCTATGATTTTAGGTGAGTCATTCATATATTCACTTTTAATGAGATAGGGTATAGCTCCTATACTGCCTTTACATTCTAGTTCACGGAATGCTATCGCCAATGACCAAATATTTGGATCTAATATTATCTTTGATATTTCATTATCAATTGCTTTACTAATTTTATCTAAAGCTATGTTGGGTATAGGGGAGTATTCATAGACTTTAAGACACAGATTCTTAAGCTCTTCAGGACTTAATCCAAAGATGTGTTTGAATCTTTCATTTAAGTTTATCTTCTTGAGAGCTTCTTTAAATATAATCTCATGTACTAGCTTAGCGATCATTGAACCTATGGTAGTTGCTGGTCCGCCATAAAGTAGGGGATTTCCTGTGGGATATCCTGCTACTACGACTGCATCCGTTGCTGTTGCAAAAGCTTTTTTATTGAGATTACATGTTAGTCCTATATCACTTAATGCTAATGCTTTTGCACTATTAACAACACCTATGAGGTCAACTAATGCATTATCAGTTAAATCTGACCCTATAACTACGAGTATATTAATAGTTGACGGCTTACATTCTCTATGACCATTAATGCATGTGAGATTACTTAAACCTATAGTGGCAATAACCATTATGGGTATTGGATCTCCTATAGTTCTATAAACATGTTCTCTTACGACATCGACAGCTGTAAGGAAAACAGCTGTCGAATCTAGAGGCAAGCTTAGTTCATGGACAAGCTTTCTTGCATATAACTTCGGGTTAGGGTCGTTGAAATTCTTATCAACTGTTTTGAAGACTACATGTGTAAGCTCCTTAAATCCACTACCATAGACTGTTGAGCTAAGTGCTTTGACTTTACCATTGAATTCTACAATAATAGTATCTTTAAGCTTATGAAGCTTTGCTAATTCCATGTGACTTCACCAGTCTATCATATTCTTTATATATTCCCTTAATTATCTCTTTTAATAGAATGTCTTTAACTACGACGGCTGCTATGGTCGTTCCACCAGCTCCAACTCCTTCCTTAACATATCCTTTTTCATAGTACTTTAATCCCTCAAAAGGAGATGTAGAGAAGCTGATGTTAATTGCTATTATTGGTATATTTAATCTAATAGCTTTTATCAAGCCTACTATATTTGATGATTTATCTTTGATTATCCACTTAGTAGTGCCGATGACTATGTTTTTAGATAATTCAATACCCATATGCTTAGCTATAGCAAGTACTGCAGCCATTTGTGTACCACCTGCTAAAATTACTTTTACATCCTTGCATAATGCTCCAGCAATAAAGCCTGCCATAGATACATGGACAGGGTCTCCTAGGGCGGCTATTGCTTTAAAGGGATCTTTTTGTGCTTCTTTAATCACAAGCCTAGAGTTCATTAATCCCTCCTTAACTACTGCTTCCTTAAGATTATGAGGATTATTTGGACCAGCACTACTAACCAAACCCCATGCCTGATATCCTAGACCTACAAGAATTCCTAATGCTGTTGTAGTTCCTCCAGGAATGCTTTCCCCAACAATAAAGAGGTCAGCAGAAGACGATAGCATTTCAGCTAAAGTCATGGATTCATAGTATAATCCTTTAACCTTACTATAAGGTAAGGCCTTGCCCGTGTTTATCCTTTCACCAACACGCCTACTAGGTAGTGAGATATGCGGTATTTTAGGCTTAATAAATGAGCCTGCATCGACAACCAGGTATGGTATTTTACTATACATTAATGATACTCTAGTAATGAGAGCTGGAGTAGGTATACCTTCAGGTGTAACAGGTATAACATCAAAACTAACCGGTTTACCATATACAAGGTATTCTACATCACACGCTGGTGTATAAAGGGTTAAATCTGGTGTAGCCCCTGCAATACTAATACCAGGAATAGTTGATGTTTTTGTAGAACCAATAAAGTATAGAGCCATAGCCCTACAATCCTTTATAGTATTAATAAATTCCTTAGCCTCGTCCTTGAGGAATACGTAAATAAGCTCCTCCATATGGATACCCAGACCAGATATTCAAAACTCAAATATAAGAATTAAGTTCAACTATTAGTCCATCCATAGTTCAAGTATATGTTAGAGAAACTTCATGTCCATAATTAACATTTTTAAACTGAATTTATATCTATAAAATATGGTATAATTCCAAATATATCTAACGTTTATATAACCTCTAATCGCCTTACTATATCCTATTCAACATATTCATCATACACTATCTTACTAGTCTCTATAAGCCAATACAGTAGCGAAGGTGATGGACATGAGAAGACTAGTGATTAGAAAGATAATAAGGATGAACAAGGCATTGAAGACTCTAAATGTAGCTATAATTGTATCCGTAGTTATGACTGTAATTGGGCTAGCACTATACTTTATGTTCTTTAGAACTACTTTAGTATTCATAGAATCTCTGCTATGGCTTATGGATGGGTTAACGTATTTTACTTTACTTCTAGCATTTAGAATAGCAGCTTCAAGGACAATTTATGGAGCTCGATATGAATTATTAAGAGCTGAATCACTTGGAGTTTTAGCTATATCAGTTACAGCATTTATAGTAGTAGTATATCTAGTCTGTAGGACTAGTATAGCTGTTGTATATAATTCAATGGAGTATACTCCTGTTGAAGCATCAATATTCTTCTTTACTGAAGCCATTACTAGCTTTTATTTAAGTAAGTATATGAGTAAGGTATTCAATAAAAATAAACTAAGACCCATAATAGCTACTAGCATTTCAAGAAAACTGACATTAGATCTACTTGCTGAAGCAGGTGGAGGAATGGGTATAATAATATCAAATATTCTTAATAATCATCTAATAGAACTTGGAATAATACTAACCATAGCAGTATATACTTTATATGAGCTATCTAGGCTAATAATGTCATCAGCATTGTACTTGATAGGTGTAGGACCTAGAGAATTAATGATAAAGACTAAGGAAAAGGTAATGAAAATTGTGGAAGAAGCTTATGGACGTAAACCTAGAAGACTCTTAATAAGAATGTTTGGAACATTCTCAGAGGTTGAAGTATGGCTTGAAGCACCACCTAATATGAGTATAGGTAGAGCGTACAGAAGAGCTACACGAATAGCAAGGAGAATAATAATTAACGTACCTGAAGTATTAAGAGCTTTGGTAATAATAGTACCTGAGAGAAAAATAACCTTAACATTCAATAGAACCTTAATCAGATTATCATGTAGTACAACCACTTATAGAAGACAGCTCAAATCATAATATCTAGGAGGTATTAGTGCTCTATGACTTTAAATAACTTCATATAATGCTTCTAGATAATTTTCTACTTACGTTTCTTATGGTTTTCCATGAGCTTTAGTATAATTTTTGAAGCTAGGCTTGCCTTGTACCTTCCACTTCGTGTTCTTCTTATAAATCCTTCTCTTTTGAGCTTACGAAGAACCTTTTTAGCATTCTCAATACTAAGATTTGTTAGCTTAGCAAACTCTTCCAAGCTTAGGGATTGTTTACCGCTATTTTCCATTAATTTAATACACTTAATTATAGTTTTAATGTCCATAATTTTACCTGATAACTGTTGATAATATTGCAGTAGATAAGCATTATGTTGTCTATAATAATTAATCAGATTACCCTTATAGCCTTACCTATATGCTTCCAATACCATTTAGCTTCTTTAGGTGTAGCTAAATGTATTTCAAATGGATGATAGAGAGGTAATTCTGCTAGATCTTCAATAGATTCCTTAATTGCAGCTCTTTCATCTATTCTTTCTGGAACATTAGAGCTAACTATTAGTACATCTATATCGCATTTCTCACCTACTCTTCCTTCAACCATACTTCCAAATACATAAACCTTACATTCACCTAATACCTTAATAGCAGCTTGAGCTATTTTCTTGACCCATAGCTCCCAAGAATTTATAAGATCTTCACTCACCGTATATCCCTTATAGTTTTTTAGCAAAGTCAATAACCTTTTCAGCAAATCCTACAATTTTACTCGCCTCCTCCTCTGCAATAAGCCTATCGAGGTATCTTAGGGAAATGTATGCTTCCTCAATCATTACAAACATAGATTTATTTTTCGTAAAGAAGTCTCTTATATCATTCTTTCTATCCTTAAATGCGGTTTCTAATTCATTAAAAAGCCTCCTTAAGGGCTTTACTCTAGGGATAGAACCTAACTTTTCAAGCAACTTAGCCTTGATACACATTTCAATTGCTTGAATAGCTAGAAGTACGGCTATATCATATTCGCCTGTATTAAGTAGCATTTTAGCGGCATTAATCATCCTTAGCGATCTATCCATCATTGACCTACATACTTCTGTGCATGGTTTCAAATATACTACCTCCAATTACTAGATTTACTATCATATACTTTAAGTGATTTGTGGAAGCATTTAGAAGGAACATTATTTAGTAATTAACACCTATTAGCTAAGAGCTTGACTATTTACTTGGGGTTGGACGCTGTTTAGAAGCTTATGGAATTGGGATAGGGTAAGAAATCAGGTAACTAGTTTAAGCGGTAGGTTAGGATTCGAGAAATCTAATTACCTTAAATTCCTTAAACTTAAAGTATCATTAGAAGACGGCAAGGTATATGATGAATTAAGAAATGCCCCTTATCCAGAAATTGAGCCTATGGTCTACTATGTATTACATGGATATGCTAAAGCAGAAAGAGATGTTCCAGAAACTGGTGAGCTAATTTCATTTAGAAAACTTTATGGTGGAATACAATACTATGATTCGTTTCGTAGTAGAGTACTTAAGAAAATTGAAAAAAGGTATGGTATGGAACCTCAATTACTTATAGAAGCAGCAATACCTCTAGGGGGAATTAGAATGAATCTAGGAGATGTATCTGTAAAAATCTACGCATTACCAAGAATCCCCATAATCATCACTATATGGGCTGGTGATGAAGAATTTCCTCCCTCAGCTAACATATTCTTTGATTCATCAATATTAAATTACTTAAATGCCGAAGAAACCACGGTTCTCTGCGAACTTGTTTTAAAGAGGCTTAGCGATGTCTTGAGAATCAAAGGTAAAAAATGACCTATAATCTTGAATCTTAATCTACAGGAAACTATGTAAGTCTAATATAGTCGCTCTTTTCAATTAATTTTATGAATTCAATTAATTTGTCGTAATCCTTCTTACCCACCTCAGATGTATATACCTTTATGAAGTCGAGAACTGTTTTACCTTCTGAGAGAGTTAGGTACATGAGTATTCTTAAAGTATCTCCTAGAGATTCACTTATCTTTAGTAACTTCTCTCTATCCTCTAATGGTAGTTTTTCTAAGACTTCTCTGAGTAATAATATGATTTTATAGTTTAGTTTGATCTTTTTCCATAGGTAATCTCTGTGCTTCTCGATTTTTAATTCTTTAATGATCTCCTCATCGGATATCTCCTCAACATCTATTATTCTCATGAGCTTATTAACATATTCATCAATTGAAGTCTTCCCTTTTATAAATTTATTTAAATCTCTTAGTAGTAATGGGATGTGTTTTGCTATGTGTAGTTCCCTTAATTGTGATTCTATAACACTAGTTTTTCCTCTTATAGTTGTATCAATTATATGTGTTGAATATGTTCTTAGCGCATAGTGAAATACTGCTTCAATTATCTCCTTACCATACTTTTCAATAGTTGATATGTACTGTGGTATAGCATAGGCTACTGCGCTACATTTAGCTATGTTAGAGAAGTTTAGATTATCCACTCTATCTAAATCTGTGTGATAGTATGTATCAGGCCATGTTATTAGCATTATTGATGGTATTTTAAGGGCTATTAATAAATCATGATCGCTTCCACAGCTATAAATATCTACCGAGTACCTGTGGTAGGGTTTTAGTTCTTTACTAGCAATTATCTTTAACGCTTCTTCGCCAAACATACTTAATATTGAATGTAAAAGTATTGGTGGATTCTTAACTCTTAGTATAGAGTTAGTTTTAACTTCATCACCGCCAACCATATCAAGATTTATACCCATAATAACGTTGTTTTTCATATAGTCAAGACCAAGTTCATTCATATATGCTAGAAAGCCAAGCCATTCAGCAGTCCAAATAATTCTTAAATTATATCTTGGCCTTTCAATAGCTCCTTTGTTTAAGAGATCATAATATGCTCTTAATCCTTCAACTAGAGCTGTTACACCAGAAGCATTATCATTAGCTCCTGGTGCAGGATGACATAAATGTGCTGTAAGCCAGATTTCCTTATTCTCCTTACCTTCAACGCCTGAAATGACTACTGGTATTTGTGCTTCATCCTTTATTTCAGACTTAACACTGATTCTTACTACGACTCTTTCTCCTTTTTCAATGTTACTAATGATCCTATCAGCTGATTTCCTGGAAATGCTAACTGCGGGTATCTTGTATTCTTTAATTTCTTTCTTAAGCAGTCTTACACTTGCATAGGGTACTCCTTCATATGCACCATTCTTGCTGTAGTATATGAATCCTATTGCTCCTCTTTTACAAGCCTGTCTATAGGCATATCTAGGTGAGCCATAAGCTAATACAATCTTACCTTCAACATTAACGTCTTTATAGTCTTCATCATATACTCCTCTACGAACATAAACAACCTCGCCTTCAACATCACCGGGAGGGGAATAAGTTAGTACCATTGTTGGAGAATCAATAAATCTATGAAGAAGTTCTTCTTTAGGCTTAATTATTCGGACTTCACCATCATATATGTCCCAGCCGATAGGTGTAGTGTATGCAAAGTACTTTAACTCTCCATCAACTTTGAAGTACTTTGTTTCAACGGATATTCCATAACTTCTAAGCCATTTTTCAAGTTCGTAAGCTGCATCAATAATACCCCTAGAACCGGGGACACGATGATAGTTGGTTATTACCTTTATAAGTCTCCTAGCATTAGTTTGTGAAAATAATTCATACATTACTTTAATAATCTCAAGGAAACTCTTCACCTAAAATACACCTCAATTATGGGATAATTACCTAGAGGTAATTAAATATAACTAAGTACAATAAAACAGCTCCTGCTACTGAGAAATTAGCTATTCTGCAAGAGCTTTCTTCTTAGCCAATATCCTTATTATTTGAGCTGCTATTCTACGAGACTTAACTTTAATAAAGATTGTATCACCTACCTCGTCGACATAGTCTGCTTTAATGTTCTCTATGTATTTTAGGGCATTCCTCTTTGCGGGTATAACATAGTAGCCTTGAGGATCTCTTCTCATTAAGTATTCTCTTAAGTTCTTAGTCATGATTATTACACCTGTAAGAGTCTTTAATACCCTTAGACTAGACACTCTTCTTGATTAAATTGATTTTATAGGTTATATAAGTAGTTTTAATGATGAGAAAAAGACGTTATTTAGATCTCAAGAATCTTTGTTAATAAATTAGAGTTCAATAATATTTCCGATACCCTTTTCTTTCGCTATTCTATAAGCTAGTCCAGCAGCGCAAGCATCTTGTATTGCTACTCCAACACTCTTATATACGGTTATTCCATCACCTATTCTACCAGGCTTTTTACCGACTACGACTTCACCTAGTTCAGCTACATTTTCTAATCTGAGAATACCTTTTTCTGCTGGGATTCTAATGTCACCTGTTTCTCTCATAACAGCTTCTTTATGATCGACAACTATTGTTTCGGCCTTCTTAATTACCTCATCATCTAGTGCTCTAGCATTTGGTGTATGAGCACCAATACTGATAACATGTACAGGTGGTTCTAGTTCAGCACCGAAAATTACTGGCTCCTCAGTTGTTGAAGCTTCAATGACTATCCTAGCACCTTTAACAACCTTTTTTGGAGATTCACACATAACTACTTTAAATCCAAGATTTTCAGCGTATTCTTTAAACTTAACCATAGCTTCACGTCTAATGTCATAGATCTTGACCGTATCTGTCTTGAATATACTTGAAACGAATTTTAGCTGATATCTAGCTTGATAGCCTGTTCCTATAATAGCTATAGCTCCCCTAGCTTTAGGGGCCATGTATTTAGCTGAAACACCACTAGCTGCACCGGTTCTAAGAGCTGTTAAAACACCTCCTTCAAGAATAGCTAGTGGGCTACCATTTATTGGGTCAAATAATGTTACGAGAGCTTGAATAGTTGGTAAACCTCTTTTAAGGTTCTCGGGGATAACATTAACTATCTTAACTCCAACGCCATAATCTGGTACATATGCCTGCATAATACCCCACCAATTACCTTCAACCCACATAACAGTCCTTGGAGGCATAACCACTTTGCCTTCACTTAGCATCACAAAGGCTTTACCTATCTCATCAATTAAAACTTCGGGTTTAAGGACTTCTTCTAGTTCCTTGCCTGAAAGCAATAGAATTTTCAAAACTACTACACCCAACGTATTACAATATCAAAATAATATATTAAAGATTAGAGGTACCCTGTTCCTAAATAATATAATTAGGTACTATAGAGAGATCCCTTAAGGTGCTTGAATAGATAGATGAAGTGGAAGCTATTTTATATAATAAAGAAAAAATATGTAAATGACATGTTTAAAACCATTTCCATTGAGGTAATACGTAATCTTCTAATCCAGCTAATTTAACTCCTGCTATTGCTGTTGCATCAACTGTTATTGCTCTTAGGTCTTCTTTATTAAACTCTCTTATACTTCTATGACCACATGCAGCTGCTAATTGTGCTATTTCCTTAGTTGCTGCTTTCATGTAGTTTGCAATTCACTTAGCAGCTTCATCAATACCCTTACCTCCTCCAAGTCTCTTCCTTAGTTCTGAGTCCTGTGAACAGATTCCTACTGGACATTTACCTGTTGAGCATTGACCACACATTACACATCCAGCTGCTATTTCTATTGCTGATACTAATGCTACTGCATCAGCACCTAGAGCTAACACCTTTGCTACATCTACTCCATCACGGAATCCTCCAAGAGCTATTAATGTAATGATCTCCCTTACACCTGCATCCTTTAATGCTCTAACAGCTGCTGGTATGCATGCTAGTGTTGGTAATCCTAGTCCTTGTATAGCATGTTGTGGGCTTGCACCTGTTCCATCATATTTACCATCTACTGCTATGAAGTCGGATCACATTGAGCTGCTGTATATACCTCCTTGTATACATTTCCTGGTCCTAGCTTGATTCCTATTGGTTTTTCATATCCTACGATGTCTCTTAGTATCTTGATTACCTTCTTTAAGTCATCTAGGCTTCTAAGTTAAAGCACATGTTCTTATGGAAACTTAGTCTAGAGTTACAAAAAGTGATGTAGCTGAACTAGCTAGGATAAAAGATTTATATGAGAAAGTTAGAGGAGTGAAAGCTAAGCGGTAATTATAGGAGGTTTTATAGACCCTAAAGCGTATGAGTCTGCTAGTAAGCTAAATGTTGAAGTTAAATCTATGATTGAGGAAAAGTAGCTATATTAGTGATTGTTAAATCTCTTATTCTCCTATGATCTACATTCTATAATGTTTTCACCTTACTCATGCTTGAGAATTTCCCGCAATAACTACATTGTGTTTGATCGCTTCCTTAATTATTCTCATTTTCTTTTTCAGTCATTTCTAGAAAATTCCTTGAAGCATTTATTCTTACGTCTAAGTCTACCGGTAGTGTAGGATCCATGAATTCTTACAATTCATCTATCGGTCTTTTACGAATTTCCTCACTACTGTAAATATGTCCATATCTGAAAGCATTGTATGGTTTCCTCTGATAGGAGATTTGATTAAAACATGGTTTCAGCGCCTTTTGCAATAGCTTTATTACCGTGCCCTCTTAGTTTCTTTGCAATCTCGGTGCAGCTCGATTAAATAAACTTATCTCTATAATACTTAACAATTTTTTCAATGCCAGCAGAATGATAAAGAGCTAGTATGGCTTGTATGTGGTGATGAGACAAATTTGTGGTATTTGCATTTCTTATTGATATGCGCTTTTTCTTATGGTATTTGCTGAATCGTTTACATGTTTCCAAAGTTTATTATTTGAATGCTTAAGGTCAATAACATCTTCTATTATTAACAGTTCAACTAGCCGTTCATCTCATCCGTAGCTTCATATTGTGAATCATATCATTCTACTTTCAACCAGGAGTGAGTTCATTACGATTTGTTTAGTTGCAGTATGAGAAAAAGTCTCCTGCTACTGATGAATATCTTACTGCCATTGAAGTAAGGCACCTGGTGTTTTCTAGGTGACTAAATTAGTTCAAAACCCTTTACTTAACAAAAGGTCTATGGGAAGCGTAATGACCCGCATGCCATGTCTAGAAAATTTAGAAATAATAGTGAGTAGAGAATGCTTTTCAGATAAGATGCCTAAGACCCCCCTAACAGTAGCAATTAAGGAATTGAAAAATGACGTTTGAAGCGGATTTTAACTATATAGTAAATATCCTTAAGGAGAGGAAAAGCATGAGTTAGAGCCAGCTTCTAACCTTCATGGCCTCATAGAGCCTCTCAAGAGAAATGACTAGAGCAACATCTCTCACAGTAACCTTCTTTATACTCTTCAAATCCTCAAACTTCTTGTATACCCTTAGGAAATTGTTCTTCATTATCCTCTCCAGCTTTGCCCTAGTCTCCTCTTCATCCCATATGTACCATTGTAGGTTTTCAACCCATTCAAGGTAGCTCATGACTACACCACCTGCGTTTGCCAGAAGGTCTGGAATTACTATGGCTTCGCGTTCAGTGAGCTTGGCTTCTGCTTCAGGAGTTGTAGGACCGTTTGCTCCCTCAATTATGAGCTTAGCCTTCACCTTGTTAACGTTCTCTATGGTGATCTGGTTCTCCATAGCATCAGGGGCTACGATTTCTGCATCTACGTAGAGAGATGCTTTGGGATCTGCAATTTTCTCACCCTTCGGGTAGTTTATGATCTTGCCTGTCCTACTCTTTACCTTCATAGCGGTCTCGACGTCGATACCATTGGGGTCGTATATGGTTCCACTAGTGTCGCTTATGGCGACGATTTTAGCGCCCATCTTTGATAGCCAGTATGCATGCCAACGCCCAACGTTACCAAATCCTTGGATTCCTACCCTCTTACCTTCAAGACCTCCAAGATATTTCTCAGCCGCTTCTCTCGTAACTACAGCCAATCCGAAACCTGTTGCGTATTCTCTAACTGGGTTACCCCATAGTACTGGCGGTTTTGCTGTGATAATTCCTGGCACATTTCTACCAGCGATCTTGCTATATTCGTCAACCATCCATGCCATGACCTGTGGATTTGTACCAACATCAGGAGCAGGGATATCAATAACCTCTCCAATCAGCGGTGCTATAGCCCTTATGTAGCCCCTGCTCAGCCTTTCAAGTTCACCCTTGCTTAGCTTCTTAGGGTTTACTCTAACAGCGCCCTTGCCACCACCGTAGGGTATTCCAGCGAGAGAGTTCTTCAGTGTCATGAGAATTGCTAGTGCAATGTCGTCTTCTAGGGTCACATCTGGATGAAATCTTATCCCTCCCTTGTAAGGGCCTAAGGCACTGTTATGCTGAACCCTGTAGCCCTCGAATATTTTAAGCCTGCCATTATCCATCCTAACCGGGATTTTGACTATGAGAACTCTCTCAGGCTTACTAAGGATTTCATAGAGTTCCTCAGGGAAGCCTCCAAGTTCTAAACCGTGCTTTAGAGTTACGAGAACATTTTCTAAAAGCTTAGAGACCATTCACACTCACCAAATTTAAATTAACTCACCAACTAATAAACCGTTCACTCGAGAGCTGTCTTTAGGGTTATTTAGGGCGCCGCCCTCGGGTTCATCATGATTTTTAACCATGCCCTACCTACGGCTCCAGCACCATAGCTTAGGAGCTAGAGCCATTGGCGAAGCATGGCTTCATCTCAGCGATCGTAATTGATATATGTTATCATTGTTTATAAGATTTTTCAAAGACCTTAAAAACCTATAAACAAGAAACAGCTACACACCCTTTGGAATTCCACTTGTATAGGCTATTTCGTCTAGTACCTTATTCTCCTAACAGATGTCCTCCAAATCCTGGCTTAGCTCCTTGACCATACTTTACCTCTAATGCATCGCTGTTCAATATGTATTCTAGACTTACATCCCATCTGCCTGAAGTAAATTGTACTACTAAATATCCGTTTGGCTTTGTATACTCGAATTCTAGCCATTTAATGCTTCCATCCGACTGCTTCACCATTACTTGACCCCCTTCACTACTATTTGTTACTGTTCCTACAATGTTTACTGCCTTAACGCATACCAGCTTGAATTAACGGCTTGTTGCACCATAGCTCATGGCTCCTATTATTACAGGAGTGCTCAGCCTTAATGTTTTTTAACCATACCCTTACCGATAACTACCAATGTATCAACTTTCTCTCTATACTGATCCATAGGTGCTGGAGTTCCTAGACCATGTACTGGTACTATTAGAAAAGGTAAGTCATCAAAAACTGGTAGTTTACCTGAATAACCAAACCCTCTAATAATATATTTACCTGTTTCAACTCTATACCTTATTTCATCCTTTACTGCCGAGTAGATATTTTTGATATCTTTTCGCGGCTATTTTATTATAGAGTGGAGAGCACATGGAGCCCACCCTTAACTTTTACCATAGAAGGGTCTAAGGGTTATGGGTACTATCTTCTTAAATCTTTCGACATTGGCTTCAACACCATATTTTGATAGAAGTGTTTTTAGTCTCTCCTTATCCTCTGGAGTTAGAGTCTCTTCCTTAGCATTATTTCCTAGACTCTTATACAATTCTCCAATGAATATTTCTCCTCGTGACATCCAATCTCCTACCTTCTCACCAGCATCTCCTACTACAATTATTGTTCCTCCTACCATGTACAATCCTATTGCATCTCCTACATTTCCACGAACTATAATTGTTGCTCCTTTTAACAATTGTCCTAAGGCATCTCTAGCGCTTTCATGGACTACGATTGTTCCTCCATAGGCATAGATTGTTGCCCCATAACCTACATTACCTTTAACTATTACTTCTCCAGCCTATGCACCATCAGCTAAGTAGTTCCCTGCATTTCCATGAATTACTATTCTTGGCCCTGATAAACCTCTCTCCTTTTGTTCTCTCATTCCAATCAGCATAGCTGTATAATCTCCCACATCCCCTTCTACTTCAACTTCACCTTTTGCTAATCCTGCTAAAAGTCCGTCGATGTGTTTTGCATTTTTTATAATAACTTTTATTCCCTTCTCAACTGCTTCTCTGACCTTTCGGTTAACTTCCATTAATCCTAGATTTGTGGCATCTATTTCTAACGATGACATAAATAGTATCCCTCACGCTTTAACACTATGCTATGCGGTGTATAAAGGTCTTACTTTTATTGAATTAGTTTAGTCTACTCCTTATAGTTTCAGAATTTACTTATACTTTTTAAGCACCTTAATTAATGGTGACTTGTAATCTTAAATATGGTGTTGGAGTATATATTTAAGTGGTGTTTATCATGGACAAAATAGTATTTAAAGATCCTATCTTAGGCTCAGCTTTTAGCGAAGGAATACCTAGAGGTTCTCTAGTCGTATTTGCCGGCGTCCCTGGCGTTGGTAAATCAGTATTCATATATAATATAGTTGCAAGTTTATTAAAGGAAGGTGAGAAGGTAGTATATACATTATTTGATGAAGATCCTTTAAATCTAGCATCACAGCTTAAGTTATTTAACGTCAATGTAGATCAATTCCTTGAAAAAGAGACGCTTATATTAATCGATGTTTTTGGTGCATCTATACCTGAACTTGAGTCAGGACTTAAAATAGCTGCTACATTAACATCAATCGACCCCATGGAATGTTTCCGAACAATTCATAGAGTGATAAAAGAGAAGGGAATTAAAAATCAAGGTTTACTAGTTATTGATAGTCTTAACGAAGTAATACTTAGATATCAACCTGGTATTATACTTGATTTCATTAGAAATATTAGGCGTTTAGTAAAAGCATACGGCTTAGTATGTATTGCTACACTTCACACTGGTATCCCAGGGCTTGAACAAATCTATGCTACAATAGAATATGTTAGTGATTGTTATGTGGAATTTAGTTTCGATCCCCAGCTTGAAGAACTTGGAATTCCTTTAAGGAGGTTCAGAGTTAAGAAGCTAAAAGGAGCATCACATAGTCTTCAATGGATTCCCTACACTATTCTTAGAGGCGGTAAGATATCACCTGTTGACTTAAAGAGTATAGTTGAAACGGTTAGGTCAACAATGACTAAGTTAAGGGAGCTAACACCACAATTATAATTAACGTCTATGGAATTTATGTAAAACTACGAGCATTACTATTATAGAAGCTAGAAGTAAATATTCAGCAATGTCCATAATGTTTAACATCTCTTTACGTGTGTTATGAGTTAATATTCTTGGTTCCATTATTGTATGGTTTACGGTTATGACCGTACTATGTGTCTTAGTTAATGTATTTCCACTCACTTTATATTGCTTTAAGTATAGTATGCCATCTATTGTGTAATTACTTGATCTTATACTTAACGCTATAGTGTCATTATACTTTACTACAGGATATGTTGTTAATTCTAGCATTATATTTATTGAATTGTCACAAGTTTTAATGTTAGCGTAATAATCTAGGCTTCCTCCGAAAGGTCCTAACTTGTCTACATGTATGGATGTATTCCTTGTTACTGCGACATTGCCGTATATTGTTACTTCTATTAGTCCTATGCCTAATCCTATAGGATTAGGTATAATGGTTATGTTTACTAACTTGATAACTTGTCTTTCTTTAGTATTTATTGAATAAATTATTAAGATGTAATTTTGAGTCTCTATAGACATGACTTGTATGAAGAGCCTACTTGGCTTAATGTATTGTTGCTTTATTATTCTTTTAATATTCTTCCATTCCACTTCTAACTCTATAGTGGTTATATTTAATTCCTTTAGCTTCAATATTTTAACTATTCTTAACGGCTTACTTACCTCTATTTTCCATAAAGTTTCATTATTCATTCTAATGGTTAAAGTGTATGGAGTTGTAATGTTGTTTACAATATTAACTTCTAATTCAGAGCCTCTATTCTTAATGTTCCCTCCATGAATAGTTGTATTACATGGCAATGCTAGTAAGAAGATAATTATTAAAGCAATAACTAATTTCCACTCTGTATTAACCATTTTACTTCCCTATGTTATTTTCTGAATATAGATTTTTAAATAATGTCTTCTATAGATGTCTACTTGATAAAGCTATATTCAGTGTTGCAATCTTTAATATTTGGGGGTATGAAATATGCCTAAGATACCTAGTGTACTATTTGCTCAGATTTTCGTACTTGTATATGCCTTAGTTGCTGCTTTCTTTCCTCAATACTTCTTCTTAATATTCATATTATTCATTGCAACTATTTTCGGAATGAGTATTTACGGGTCCTTAAAACATAAGGTTAGTGGAAAGGCTGGTGAAATTCTTAGTGGCAGGAAATTGTATAGTGAGAAAAATGCAATGAATATTCTACTCAAAGATCCCGAAGGAGTTAAGGATCTTTCAAGACAAGTCAAATACTCCTTCTTACCCTTACTACTCTTACCCGTTTATATGGGATTATTTTATCTTTATGGCTCTTACATTCTACCATACTTTACTGAAGGTAAAATAATTGTAGTTAATGATATTATCACTAGATATGTCGGTTATTTGTTAATGTACGAAATGTTAATAGGTATTGGAACTTCTATTAATAGACTAATTTATAGTAAAGGTGTTGGAGGTATGATAATGGTTCCTGCTAATTATGAAGTTACTGATAAAGGTATAGTTGGTAGAGGTGTCATTATCCCATTTCCACTAGATAAATATAATGTCAGTATAGAATTCAAAAGAAGGTTTATTCAACTAGAACCTTTAGAGAAACGCGGTACGACCAAAATGATTATTCGTCTATATGCAAGTGATATTGAAAAACTAGCTAAAATAATTAAGAGACATGGGTTAAAACAGAAAAGTATAGGTAAAGAGAAAGAGTAGGATATCTTCCACTAGATAGCAAGTAATTCCTCTAATTCATTCCTTATTTCATCAATGTAATCTTGTACTATTCGCGTTCTCCGTAATGCTATTTCTTTAGCCTTTGGCGTTATAATCAAGTCTTTTAACTTAAGTATCTTTTCTTCAATATGCTTTATACTGTCCTCTAATGTTCTATTGATTTTTGCGCCATATACGAGTACTCTCGCAATTCCTAGCGCTCCTAAAGCATCTAACTTATCAGCATCACTTAGAATTGCTGCTTCAATATAGTTAATACTTACTTTTTGCTTCTTTACAAGGCTATAGCTGTGATATAATATTATGCTTTTTACTTTCTCTACAAATTCATCATCATAGCCTATTATACGTAGAATTTTATCAGCGAATTTACTACTTATAACTGCATGATGTTCTTGTGAGGCCTGTTCTAAAGATCTACCTATATCATGGAGAATACAAGCAGTAACCAAGGCCCTTAAGTCTATACCTTCATATTCTTCAGCTAATTTTAACGCTATCTTCGTAACCCTTAGAACGTGAGGCCATCCATGTGAAAAGTCGTCTTTCATTATGGCTTTAGCTATGTCCATTAATACCAGTGCTCTTTCATCGATTTTACTTACTCTCTTCCTAATATCTTCCTCTATTTTTTCTACAAAGTTCATATCTATCTACGCGTTATGCTTAAATGGTTATTTATTTAAAAATACTTCTCACCATTGATATGTTAGATAAGTATTTTTATCCCCCTGAGGTAGGTTTAGTTAAGAAACTCATTGGAGGAAGATCGTTATTATGGACTCTTCAGCTACAATCAAAATTATTGAATGGATTAATTCTGAATTATCGAGCTTTACTAACTGGGCTTCTCGATTGTTAATAGACATGATTAGTATTCCAACAGTTTCACCTAAAGGTGAAGGATACAAGGAGTTCGTTGACTTCATTACCGATAGATTGAGAGAATTTAATGCTAATGTTCAAGTTATTAACGTTCCACAAGAATTAGTCGATAGAGAACTACCTAAAGAGGCTAAGGGTAAACCTAGATACATAATTCTAACAAGAATTGGTAGAAAAGGCCCAATACTCCATTTTAATGCCCACTATGATGTTGTTCCTGGAGGCCCGGGTTGGACTATAACTGAGCCTTTTAAGCCTATTGTCAAGAATGGTAAAGTTTATGGTCGTGGAGCAACCGATATGAAAGGTGGTCTTACCTCAATGCTTTTAGCCCAAGCCATTCTATCTCATTATACTAAGGAGCTTCCATTTAGAATCGAGGTGGCTCTCGTACCCGACGAAGAGATTGGAGGTAAGACTGGTACGGGCTATTTGGTTAACTTCATTAAACCCGATTTTGTTATTATTGGTGAGCCTAGTAGTTTAAAAAATGTATGGATCGGTCACAAAGGTGCTGTTTGGGCTAAGGTTAAAGTTTATGGCAAGATAGCTCATGGTAGTACGCCTTGGCTTGGCATTAATGCATTTGAACTCCTAGTTAAAGTCGCATCTATTACCATAGAAGAGTTAAAACCCAAGATAGAATCTAGAAGAAGTGCTTATACTTATGATATTGAATATGGAGAAAGAGCTACAATAATGATTGGTGGTAGAGCTGAAGCTGGTGAGAAAATAAATCAAGTTCCCGGTGAAGCTTACTTCACTATCGATAGAAGGGTTATTCCTGAAGAAGACCTAGACTTCGCAGTTAATGAAATTATAGAGTTTTATAATGATTTATCTAAAAGACTAAAGTCCAGGATTGATGTCGAAATAGTTAATAAAATTCCAGCTGCCATAACAGAGCCAGATAACGTTCTAGTAAAGAGCCTTCAAAAAACTGTTTCCCTCATCCAAGGATTTAAACCTAAGCTTACAGTATGTATGGGTGGTCTAGACCTACATTATTATACTAGGAAGTTTAATATTCCAGCTATTGCTTATGGTCCAGGCATAGCTAGTGTTTCTCATGGACCTGATGAATATGTAGTATTAGATGATGTGTTTAATGTTGCAAAGATCTACGCACTTTTAGGATTTATTATTACAGAAATGGTTCAGTAGTTTATATAAAAAATATTTGGATTACTTAAGGTATTTTACATTCACTAATGATGCCGGCGCTATTACTTGTACTGCTTTATTTTTAACGCTATGCAGCATTATGCTATTCCCGTTCCTTATTATCCTTAAATGTAAATCCTCTATCTTTAATCCGCAATGCATGCATCTATAATAGTATACTACTCTCCTCGTCCCATCGCTTAAGTTTTCGGACTCCATCATGTATTTCATCGACGACTTACATTTCGGACAAAGTATGTTATTGTTCCCCTTGTTCTTGTTCATTAATTACCACCGACGCCTTTATGGAGGCCTTCTATTGTACTACATTACGTGTGATGTATGCTGTAGTCTCTCTGCTTATTCCTCAAATTATTAAATGATTGTGGGGTGGTATTATAGTTTACGACTCTTAATAGGATTTTACATAAACTTATATACTATAAGGATAGTTTCTATACTCGATATATACAGGTATAGCACTCGCCGGTGTTCTAATTGATCGACGGCTATGGCAGAAAGCTCAGTGTGCTAAGACTCATAATAACTCTGAAGTGTAATTATAACTGCATTTTTTGCCATAGAGAGGGGCAAATAAACAATGCTATTGAATTACCTGCTGAAGCTTATGGTGTTATAGCTGAAGCAGCATCCATGCTAGGCGTAACTTCATTTAAACTTACTGGTGGAGAGCCATTGGTCCGTAGAGATGTAGCTGATATAGTTAAAGAAATAAATGACCATACTAGAGCATATGATATCTCACTTACAACTAACGGCTACTTGCTACTAGATTTTATTGATAAGTTAAAGGAGGCAGGACTCCATAGGTTAAATGTCAGTTTACACTCACTACAAAGAACAAAATATCACTATATCACTGGCGTTGATGGACTTTATAAGGTACTTAAGGGAATTAAGGAGGCCGTCAATGAAGGATTTAAGGTTAAGATTAACTTTACGTTACTTAAAGGGCTTAACGATGATGAAGTACCTAGCTTGCTCCACTATGCTATTGAACATGGTGTTAATGTTTCTATTATTGAGCTTCATCCTGTTGGAAAGGGTAAAGGCATCTTCAGCGTATATCATGATGCTTTAGATGGTGTTAAAAATTATATTATAAAGAATTTTAATAATGTTAAGATCCTCATTAGAGAACAAAACTATAGAGAAATTTACGTAATCAATAATGGCATTAAAGTTGAATTGATCAGACCTGTTGATAATCCTTATTTCTGTCTTGGTTGTAATAGGCTTAGAGTTGATTGTAGTGGTGGTTTAAGAATATGTCTTAATGATCCTAAGGTAAAGGCGTCTTTGCTACATATAATTAAATCTAATATGGATCAATCCGAAAAGGTCGAGGAAATAGCTAAACTTATTCTCAAGATTAATAGATATAGGAAGCCTCATAATGTATTTAATATTAATACCACCTTCAGTGATATTCCTATTAATAATGCAATTAACTATATGAAATTTAGAGTACCCTTAATAAAGAGCATAGGTTTAGGAATTATATAGGATCACCGCTATTCTTTTCCTAGGTGTTTAAATTGAGTTTCAGGTTAGGCAAGATACGTGATCTTGTAATTGAAATGGAGAGAAAGAATGTTGATTTAACTATTATAATTGATGCATCAACTATAACTTACTTCACGGGATTTCCATATGCTAATGGATCTATGTTATTGGTTCATAGAGATGGTCAAATTGAACTCTATGTTCCTGTTTTAGATTATTTGAGGGCAAAAGATATTGCTAAAGATATTGAGGTTAAAGCTTATGCTAGATATCCTTTACCAGATATTGAATTCGAAAACTATATTCCTAAAAGCGCGTTAGATGTAGTAGTTGATATCATAAAGAGAAAGAAGTTTAAATATATAGGCTTAGACTATACACATTCAAGTCATAAAATTGTTGTTAATCTTTCAAAAAAGCTTGAAGGCAAAATTTCGTTCATTGATTTAGGAGAATTTATTGCTAGGATAAGAGCCATAAAGTCTAGCGAGGAACTTGACTCCATTATAAAGGCAATTGACATAGCTGAAAGAAGTTTCAAAAAAACAGTTAATTATATTCATGAAGGTGCTACAGAACTAGAAGTTGCTGGTGCACTAGAGTATGTAATGAGGAAATTAGGTGCTGAAGGCTTTTCATTTCCAACCATTGTAGCATTCAACGAGAATAGTGTCTACCCACATGCACGTGCAGGCTCTAGAACGTTGAGAGAAAAAGGTGTTGTACTAATTGATTGGGGCGCTAAATATAATAATTATTGCAGCGATATTACAAGGACCATTAATTATAAACTTAATTCACTTGAGTTTAAGAAGGTTTATGAAGCTGTTTACGAAGCCTTGACTACTGCTATAGATGCTATAGAGCCAGGTAAGAAGGGTAAAGAAATAGATGCTATTGCTAGGAATATTCTAAGAAAGCATGGTTTATCTAAGTTCTTCATCCATGGACTGGGACATGGTATTGGCGTGGATGTTCATGAATATCCCAGATTATCACCTGGCTCAGAGAACATATTGGAGCCTGGAATGGTCGTTACTGTTGAGCCTGGAGTATACATTAATAGATTATTCGGTGTTAGAATTGAAGATATTGTTCTTGTAACTAAGGATGGAAGAAGAGTATTAACCAGTATTGATAGAGTGATTAATCTCTGATAACTGCTTTATAATATTTAATGTTTCATTATCTTCTGCTACTATTAAACTTGGTATTTTTTCTAGCTTATCTATGGGTAGTTCATCTACATCCATGTGTAGTGACGTATATGGTACATTGTGTTCCTTGATAAAACCTATCGCAGCAGCTATATCGACATTTCTAAGCTTTGCTCGTAGATCTATGAATGCCTTAGCCATCCCTATCCCTACATATACTATTTCAAGGCTAGCACATCCTAAGTTTCTAACAGCTATTTTCCCCTCATGTATTTTCCTTATTACATTTACTATTTTACACCACTTCATCGTATTACTATACCCTAATAATAACTTAACTTGAGGATTTGTCTTCTTTACGCTTTGAAATCCTATAAAAGTACCTTTTTCTTTTATAAAGCTATAGATTTTTCCTTCACTTATTGATGCAATAGCTCCTACTACTATATCTCTTAACTTTGTTTTGCCCTCATTGAAAAATGGTGCAACTGCTATACTTACACTACACCATGGTAAACCTAATAAGTAATTAACGCTACCATCTAAAGGATCTATAACGAAAATGTATTGTGGCTTAGAACATAACTTAATACAGCCGCTTTCCTCGCTAATTATCATAGCATCTAGTTGATTATGCTTAATTAAGTCAAGTATGTATTCTTCTGCTACTATGTCTATCCTCCTTGCTACATCCCTATATAGCTCCTGCTTTTTAACAATAGTCCACAAGTCTTCTCTTTGTTCTCTTAAATCCCTTAAGTATCCGGCTGCTTCACCTGCTATCGAAATTATCGTCTTCCAGAGATTCTTTAATTCACTTACATTATCCATGTACATGTATTACCCCATAAGTTATCCTACCTTGAGCGAATAATTCTAGATACCTTGATGCTTTCTGAGCTGCCTCCTTGACTAAAGTTATTGGCACTCCTGGGACACCACATGATATTACTAGCACTCTTTTCGTAGACTTTGTTATAGCTGTTCTAGCACTATCTCTGTGGGGATATAAGTGAACTACTTTTTCTTCATCAACTAGTATTGGTGTTCCTTCTCTAATAATACTTGGCCCCCTACCTATTGGTTCGAACACTTCATCTCCTTTAGCTAATTTGATAACTAGGTTTCCCTTTATTTTATCTAAATCATATAATCCTATGGGAACTAGTGTTTCAAGGCTTGCAAAATTTCCCGCATCAACTACATTGTTTATTAACGGTATATTACCCGTCCTTAAAACCCTCCTTAATAATGCTTCACTGCTAGGTCTAATCTTTGTTGGATCTATTTTTATTCTCCAATAGAAATCCCTGTATGCTCTTATTATTGGATGTCCCTTTAGCCTTTCAATAGTATATTGTTCTCTTAGCTTTCTAGCTAATTTCTTAGCATGTTCAACTACATCTGCCCTATCCTCTTCTACAGTAACGTCCTCTACAATAGCATATGCTATGTGAATGCCTAGAGAAACGGCATCTCTATTTATGGTTATTTTCAACATATTAATCACCCAAGGATATTAGTTTCCATTTATGTATAAGTGTGATCTATAGTTTTAGAGACAGGTTTACTTTTAATTTTATTTACTCTGGGTAATTAAAACAATTCTATAGAGATCTTTGGAGGAAATCTGTTTAGTGATGAATTTCCCGAAGCTGAATCATGATGTTAACGGCCGTGAGCTGATATTCCTAAATCATTATATTCTTGCACGTATTACTTCATAGTGGTGTCAAACGTGTTTCAAATAGCTATTGCTGCCCTTGGTGAAATGCCTTCTCCTAATGTATGTAAGCAAGCTCTGGAGTTTATCGATGAACTCATGAAATGTTGTCCAAGACCATTAACGCTAATGCTGGGCGGATATTGGGGATTAATGAAGGTAGTAGTAGACCATGTTATTGAGAAGTATAGTGACGTTAATATTATACTCTTCCTACCCTTAGAACGTGAGGATGTTAAAGTTCCTAAAAAGGTTATCAGAATAAAAACAGGTTTAACGTTTAAGGCTAGGAGTATTCCCTTAGTTAGAAGCGCTGATGTATTAGTTGTCTTAGGAGGTGCTTCAGGTACCATTCTTGAAGCTATAGCAGCTTATGCTCAAGGAATCCCTGTAGTAATTTTAACTGGTACAGGATTGCCATCTGACATCCTTGAACGTGCTTATCCTTTAGGCTTTGACCATAGAAGACTAGCAGAAGTGATATTCGCATCTAAACCTAAAGATGCCGCTAAACATGTATGTAGATTATTGTCTAGAAGATCAATCATTTAATTTTCTACCAAAGTTATATGATAGCTTGTTCTTTAGTTTCAATATTTTTACATACCTCCCTCCAAAACCTTAAATTGTATATACAGCCTGGATCTGGTGCTAGGGGGTCTTTAAAGTAAGCATATGCTCTAGCACGACATCCACCACATACGTTTTTAAATGGACATACATTACATGAACCTTTTAATAAATTCCTGTTTCTTAGCTTTAATAACAATGGAGATTTTGACCATATACTCCAGAAGCTCTCCTTCCTTAAATTACCTACCACTATGGGCATAAAAACACATGGTGTTACTAGCCCATCAGGTTGTATTGCACAATATATTCTTCCAGCACCACATCCTCCTATAAATTCAGCTAGCGCTGTAACTATAGGATCGCCCCTTACAGTAAAGTGTGTTGGAGCTACAACTTTCCCGCCACTACATTGAATTGATATCCTTCCATATTGTGGGGCCGTGGATATTACCTCAAGACCCCTTCGTCTTGATTCTTTGAATAACTTTCTCAAGACCTTCTCTCTTGTCATAGGATCAAGATCTTGGTCAATTATTTCTTTACCTCTTCCCACTGGTATGAAGTTGAAGAACACTATTCTTTTTACACCTATACTTTCAGCTAAGTCTAGAATATCATCTATTTCATCTACGTTATACTTGGTGAGGGTAACAGCCATTGCGGTGCTTACTCCTAGTTTCACGGCATTCTCAAGAGCTTTTACAGCTCTAAGCCATGATCCTTCTACGCCTCTAAATTTATCATGCCTCCTAGGATTGCTACTATCTATTGAGACTTCTATATACCTAAGCCCTGCATTTACTGCCTTCTTAAGGAAGCTTAATTCAGCAAATTTCCATCCATTCGTTGCTACAGCAACGTATATACCTTTAGAAGCAGCCGCTTTTACCACTGTAAGAAAATCTGGGTGAATAGTTGGCTCTCCTCCACTTAACGCTATAGAGGCTACGCCAGCTCTATCTAATTCTTCTATTATTTCTAACTTTTCATGTAATGAGAGTTCTGTAGGTAAAGTCTTATTAGCGTTTTGATAACAATGTTTACACTTAAAGTTACACATATTAGTAAAGTTCCATACAATTAGAAAAGGTGCGGGAAGCTTTTGAGGAACTGTAATACCATATAATGCAATCCCTCTTAAAACGAGAGCTACTCCACGCCTTACTGCAGGATCCCTAAAGGCCTCCCTCACTTCATCATCATTTCCTTTCATGATCTTTATACCTGTCTTTATTAGCGTACCTATTGCTGTTGATAAGAATCTCATTGAAAGAGGACATTGTACACGTAATCCGGAGTAAATTGCTAGTGTATGATGTAGTAATGAAGAGTCTACTACATTTTCATAATCAATGTAGTAGCACTTAACCCTTTTAGTAGCTAGTCTTAGTAAGGTCCTAGCTAGAGGATTCCCTAGCATGCATTTAAATGTTGCAAGAAGGGTTGGGATTCCTCCACGCTTGTTCATGGATTATACCTTTATAGATTTATATTATTTCACGTAGCTTTTCACTAATCATGGCTAACGATTCCTTAAGTAGAATGGTCATTATGTCTATTATTTTATGGGACTTCAACTCCTGCATTATAAACTTCCAACGGAGATAGAATTTACGGTATGCTTGCTTTAAATATCTTTTTATAGTATTTATATCTAAGTAAAATCCCTTCATAACAGGAGTTATTGTTGTATAATGTTCCCAATTTCTGTCTACTATTAAATTATTTTTAATTGCAAAATAGTATAATGGGGTTCCAGGATAGGGTGTAGCAACGGTGAATTGGGCATAACTTGGGTCAAGCTTTATTGCAAAGTTTATAGTTTTTTCAAGATCTTCTACTGTTTCCCATGGAAATCCTAGTATGAAGCTAGCTGTTGCATGTCCTTTTAATTCTTTAATCCACTTAAAAACCCTTATTGATTGATCTATAGTTATTCCTTTTCCTATTTTATCTAAGGTATCTTGGGATCCAGATTCAACACCAAAGTATAACATGATACATCCATTATCATATAGGTATTTTAAATAATCCTTATCAACGTGGTCTACTCTAGCACCACAAGTGAAGACTATGTCTAGTTTACGCTCTTTTACTTCCTTTATGAACTCATATATAAATTTTCTATTCATTACTAATTCATCATCAGTAAATATTACATATCGTGCTCCTTGTCTATATACATGACCCTCGATTTCATCTACAACCTTTCTTGCACTTCTAAATCTAACCTTTCTACCCCAAAAGTACGATGTTATACAAAATATGCATCCGTAAGGACAGCCCCTGCTCGCCATTACATGTATTGCTTTTATTGGTTTATTAAATAATGTGTACTTTTCAACAGGTAGCAAATGCCTAGCTGGAGGAGGTAATGAATCTAAATCTGTTATCAACCTTCTTGGGGGTGTAACAATTACTCTATTATCTCTGTCTTTGAAGGCAATACCTTGGACTTTTCTAAGTTTATCTCTGCTTAGCCCGTATTTCTCAAGAACATCTAGTAATTCTGCAGTAGTTATTTCTCCTTCTCCTCTCACGACAATATCTATTCCATTATTTAATGCTTCTTCATACATATATGTAGGGTGAGGGCCACCAGCAATGATAATGATATCTTTTGACTCCTTTTTAATAACTTTAGCTATATTATATGCTTTAGGTGCTAATGGTGTTTGGATAGATAATCCAATAACATCAGGTTTGAATTCCTTTACCTTATGTATAAAGGTTTTTGTATCTACTTTAAGCGTAGGTGAATCAATTATAGAAACCTTATGTCCGTGAGCTTCGAGAATAGCAGCTATATATGCTAATCCTAGAGGTGGAGCATTCATTCCAATAACTCTATAAACTTCACATCTATGGACATCGGGAGGTAGGGCTAATAGTACCTTCACCTATCGTCCCATAGTAAAACTAAAATTTAATTGAACTTATCAATACTCTCTGAATGAACTTATTAAGTGAAACCAAGGTAACTCGCCAAAAATTAAATTACTGGTAACTCATAATGTGTTAACGGTAGTGGTTTGTGATTAGAAGAGATTACCTATACTTAATACTACGTGGTATCGATAACCAATGCGTAACTTGTGCTCGCTTTAACTTATGGTGCATTGATCCCCCTGCATTAACATCTGGGATGATAAAAAGATTCGCAGGACTATCTGATCATGCTATAGAAACTTTTTGGAAATTTGTTGACTCAACGCTAAGGCCTAAACTACCTATAAAAATATTTAAAATCGATGACGTCATTTTCCTTCTAGCCATGGAGCATATGAAAACGCATATCCGCTATAGTAGAAAATATAATGTTTATTTAGATGACATAGACTGCTTCATCAATGAAGACCTAGAATGTATCGAAGTACCAATAAGTCATGTAATGAAAGTATACTTAGTAGGCTCCTATGGTGAAGAGGTAAAAATTAAGCTAAATGTGGTATTTATCCTAAAAACTCTCTATAAGTATAGTCCCAGACTTTACAATAATCTTATGAATTCAATAAAAAGTCTAATATATAATGGTACTAGTTCAATTAGTGATCTTATTTCATGTATAATTAAAATTTTAATGAGATATAGGGGTATCCTAAGAGAACTAGTAGGTCCATTACCTTTAAATAAAAAAGCTATACTCAATAGTTCTCCAGTATTAAGGAAATTACTTTATAGTAGTACTATACAGGTAAGATGATAGTAGAGCATATTTATTAATTAGATTAATAGGCATAGTTTAATTAGTGATACTATGAAGGTCATAAAAATCTGTGAACCTGTTATTGGAGATGAAGAAATAAATGAAGTAATAAGGGTATTGAAGTCTAAGTACTTAGTTTATGGTCCTGTAGTTAAGTTATTTGAAGAAATGTTTGCTAAATATATAGGCGTAAAGCATGCCTTAACGGTGTGTAATGGTACCGTAGCGTTGGATCTTATTCTTAAAGCCTTGAATATAGGTCCTGGGGATGAAGTTATTGTTCCTGACTTTACATTTATAGCTACAGCTAATGTAGTCTTATTCCAGGGAGCTAGACCAGTTTTTGCCGATATTGATTTAGAAACATATACAATTGATCCTAATGATGTTTTAGAGAAAATTACTAATAAGACAAAGGCTATTATAGCCGTCCACCTTTATGGTCATCCCGCTGATATGAAGGCTCTAATGGAGATTGCTGAAGATCATAAATTATACCTTATAGAGGATGCGGCTCAAGCTCATGGAGCTGAATATGAAGGAAAAAGAGTTGGTGGTTTTGGAATTGCTGGAGCATTTAGTTTCTATGCCACTAAGAATATGACTATGGGTGAAGGAGGAGCTATTACTACTAATAGTGATGATTTAGCATACAAGATTAGCATGTTGAGAGATCATGGTCAAGAAAGGAAGTATTATCATGTAACTCTTGGAGGAAATTATAGGATTACGGCAATGCAGGCAGCTCTTGGTATAGCCCAGTTGAAAAAACTAGATGCATTAAATGAAATTAGAGCTCAAAATGCTGAAACGTTAACTAAGATTATTAGTAAGATTAGTGGTCTTAGACCACCTAAGGTAAAAGATAACGTTAAACATGTTTGGCATCAGTATGTTATATGGGTTGAAGAAAACTTTCCACTCAATAGAGATCAATTATCACGAAAACTTAGGGAGTATGGTGTTGAAACCGCTGTTCATTATCCACTACCAATACATTTACAGCCTCTCTACAAGGCTTTAGGTTATTCTCCTAATATTTGTCCTAATTCCATTGAAGCTTCAAAACATGTACTAAGTCTACCCATACATCCACTACTTAAGCCTTCAGATATAGAGTATATTGGTGAAGTATTAAGAAGAATAGCTGATGGAATATAATTCTATACTAATTGAGGGATTAAATATATAGCTCCATCAACATCTTCTACTACTAAAATCCTAGACTCTATATAACATTTTGCAACAATAGCTGCAATAACAGCATCAGCTACATCCCTAATTTTGAGAAGTTCTCTATTCTTAACAGCTATATTAATGCCCATATACTTTAGTAATTCATTTAAATTATGGGCTCCTGAGGATCTTAATGCACTTAATGGATGGGTTTCAATAACCTTAATATTTTTCTTTTCAAATAATGACTTCACTTTAAGAGCTCTATCAACCAACATTTTCATTGAAGACCAACCTGGCGGTAAAACTTTAAAGCCTAACCTCTTCATCTTCAAATCAACTTTGCGGTAGCCTTTAGCATGGCTTAGAGGTGCATCGATAGCTATAACTTTTACGCGATACTTGTCAAATATCTCAAATATTTCTTCATCCTTATGAACTATTCCTATAAGGATTAATTCATTATTACATATTACTGCTATACCTGTACTCCTTTTCTCCAATGCTGCTAGATCTAAACCTCCAACACAAATCATTATTACTCACTATTTTTCACTCTACCAATTCTATGCACTTTAAATCAGTATCTACGTTGATGTTAATGCTTGTACACTTACTTATGTCTATATATTGTGGATTTGCTCTAACTTTAATCCTTAAACCATATTCTATAATAAATGGTATTATACATTTACCTATACGTACCTCAGCTACGCCATGAGAGTAGCTTAGCTTTCTAATTCTTAATTCAACTTTACCTAGATCTCCTGTATCTAGTACATAGTTTATTATTGTTGATTTTAGTCTAGGTTCATCTAGGTATCTAGCCCAAGGGTTACGTGATAGTTCTATTGTACATGTTTTAAGTTCTTTAACCTTAGGGTTAGCTAGCATTGCTATTATTGATTTTATTAATTGAGCTAGAGCTTGATCCGTCATAGTCTAATCCTCCTGCTTCATCCTTGTTCTAGGTTCAATAGTATGTAGTAATAAAAGTTTTATTGTAATTATCCACCTTGCAGTAGGCTCTTTAATTCGTCTTCATATTTATTAACTAATCCTTCTACTTCTTTCTGTAAGGAATGCATTAATTTAACTACTTCTCTTCCAAGATCTGTAAGTTCTGCTCCACCATGCTTGGATCCTCCTCTCCATCTCTTTACTATTGTTTTTCCAAGTATTGTTTCTAGTCTCTTAACATATCTCCACGCAAAAGCATATGATACACCTATTTCCTTTGAAGCGTACTTTATCGACTTATATCTATCGATTAGTTGTAATAATTTTACACCTCCACTACCTAGTAAAGGACTTGAATTAACTTCAATCCATAGCTTGTACCTTATTTTAATATTCATTAATAATAAACCCCCATGATTATAGGTATTTATAAGCGTTATATAGCTTGTTTAGTGGTATAGAGGTTTAAGATGCTATGTGGTCTCATAGTGGTAGGTATAAGAGATTAGATATTAACACTGGATTTATGTTTAAGTGTACTAGATGTGCTAAGTGCTGTTCTACAGGTCCTAATGTAGCTTTAACAGTTTTTGATGTTATTCGCTTGGCTGAGTATTTAAATAAGCACTGGAGAACTGTAATCACAGATTATATGAAAGTTATTATAGGTGATATGGTACCCTTTATAGCATTGCGAGGTGAAAACAATTGCATATTTCTTAGATATGTTAATGGTATTCCTCACTGTGAAGTCTATCCTGCTAGACCTCTTCGATGTAGGCTCTATCCACTTCATTTAACATCTCCTTCATCCAGAATATTAGACCTAGATTTATGGTGTCCTGGAGTAAATCATGGGAATACTATTTATCCTCCAAGAAAGCTTATAGAACATTATTCTTGGGAGGTTAAGGAACATTATTTTAAGATCATGGACCTAGTATTAAATAAAGGATTCCCTCCACTTAGAGCATTAGAAAAGGTGTTAGATGATTTATGGATTGAAGCTGAAGAGAAAAAACCTTTATGGGTTAAAGTAGAATTTATAGAAGGGTTAGGCTCAACCTAGCCGATGAGGAGAAGGCGGAGTAGGCTAAATTAATGGCCTATAGGCCGGCTACCTTCTCCGAGGTAGGAGATGAAGAGGCTAGACGACGCTGAATTGGTGATGAAGAGCGGAAGGGCTGATTTGTCTTTCGTATAATTATGTGGGGAGTACTTATTTTATCCTAGCCTTCACTTTGAGCATTTCTGATAGGTATTCCAGTAATGAATTAATAATAAAGGTGACTGCTTTGAAGCTAAGATTACAATGCTTAGGATGTATGCTAAAAGCTTGGCTTAACAGCTTAGAATTAGCTATTCATAACGAATTTAGGAAGAACATTATTGCTAGAGAATTGTTTAGATTAATGCTCTCATTTGATTGGTCTAAATGTAGTATGTATGACCTATGGTTCTTTGTTCAGAGATTTTCTAAGAAGTATGTGGGTAGTGATTTTCTCGTGAAATTGATTAATATAGAGAGTTTAAGAGAGCTTGGTAGAGCATCAAGTATTATTAAGGACATAGTATCTAAGTTAAGAGGTTATGAAAGATTTAAGGCGTCAGTTAAAGCAGCATTAGTTAGTACTAACTTTTCAATTCAATCAATATATATAAATTCAGGTAAGTATCCATATACTTTAACTGTAGGTGAAGTACTTAGCGAGTACGCTAACATTAAACTTAGAGCTAATATTCTTAGACAATTATATAGGGATATCGATGGTATGAGAATCTTATATCTCTCGGGTAGCGTTCTCGAGATAATGTTTGATAGGTTTCTTGTAGACGAAGTAAGTAAGCATTGTAGAAGGCTTATAATAGTTCCATCCCTGCCATTGACTAAAGAACTTAATAGGAAAGTTATGGATGAGGTTCCATGGATTGAAAAGGAGATTAGGACTATGAGTAAGAAGGGTTACATGGTATTTAATGTTGAGAGCTTAAAAGCTGTCGACGATATGATTTTCGACTCTGACTTAATTATAGTTAAAAATCCATTATATTACATATATGCAAGAAACAATCATATGATAAAGGTGTTTTACATTATGGCGAAGTCAGCCTGTAAGGTATTAATTAACGAGTTTAATCTACCAGTAGACAATTATATACTAATGAGGATTGGTGCTAAGAGGTATGTAAGAACAGAAGGCGTTGCTACAGAAGCCTATGCAGTTATATCTCATGTTCTTCCGGTACATAGGATAGCACAACTCCTTGAATCCTAGAAGCATACCATCTCAGCAGATCCTGTACTCTCTTACGTTCAGATACATTGATGCTAAACTTTCTTTTAACCTTCCTTATACAGTCGAGCGATATCTTACCTCCATTAATGCTTGCAGCTAACCTTACAAGTCCATCTATTTCTGCATGGCTAAACCATTTTGTAACTCTAACTATTTCCTCTATTATATCATCTGATACGCTTATATCGTATTTATCTATAAGAACTTCAGTTATCTTTCTTCTCATTTCCCTATCAGGATAGCCTAGTATCATCACGTAATCTATTCTTCCTGAACGAATGAGAGCAGGATCTATTACGTCTGGCATGTTTGAAGTCATAATCGTGAACGGCTTTTCAGGGTCTTGAAGTAATTTCAAGAGAAGTGCTATTTCACTCATGTGTACTTCATGTATTGATACGGCTCTACTTGTAAGGAAGTCCGCATCATCTATTACTAGTACTATATCATCTCTACCTCTAACCTTGTAGAATATTCCTGATAATATCTTCTCTGTTGCACCATACCACATAGATCTATAAGTACTTGGATTTAACTCTAAAATCTTAGCTTTCAGTTCATGGGTGATTGCTTCTGCAAGAACACTTTTTCCTACTCCTGGCGGACCTATTATCATTAAACCTCTTGGAGCATACTTCGTTTTATTTATTAACGGTTTTATTATAAATGTACTTATATCATGTGCTATAGGTTTAGGTATTTCGTTTAAAGACCATTCAGGCTTTCTCAATGGTATGGTTACAGTATATGTTTCAAATCCATCATGTATATGAATGCGTACTTCATCCTCTACTTCCTGCTTTGAGACTATTACTGTTAGTACAGGGTCTTCAACGTATTGAAGGTTTATAGAATCACTTGGAATTGATAAGCTTTTGTCTATGAGTTCTGATATAACGCTCTTAACTATACTTGATGTATTTATTACTCCTATATCTTGTATTGTTGGTTTTAATATTAGTATAGGTGCTACGGTCACGTATTGTCTTGACCTGAGATAATGTTTAAATGTTATTGACGCTGAAAGTATTTTAAAATCATTAGGTTTTACTAATGCTGTTATTATTAATGGTGCAATGTTATATCTAGATGCTAATATAGGGGAGTATAAGTATGCGAACGGTATTACTATGTATGCTATTTCTCCATTATTTAAAGTACTAGATTGCCTGATATGTATCTTCTTCTTAGTTTTTCTACTCAGAACTTCAATGACTTTCGTATATACTTTTAACGCTAATTTTTGTGCTTTTGTATTTTCAACTAATTTAATCCAAGAAGCTACAACACTTTTAACTCTTCCTCTATAGTTTAAGGTCAATTGCCTTATCTGTACACTAGTACTCTTCGTCAAGGTAAAGTCACCTTACGAGTCATTGTTTACTGTTAATCCTAGATATAATAATTTAATTCACTAGAGTTTAATAAGATAACGATGTAGTTTTATGTTGTAGTGATTAAAAAGACTTAATGATTATCTAGGTAATTTGCTTTTAACTCTTTCTAGGAATTCATCTATTAACTCCTTTATACTTGGTCCTTCAACTATCTTTAATTCATAAGATACTTTGACTATCGGTTTATTGAGCTTTATTAATCTTGAGATATCTGTTGGGGTTCCTAAGATTATTGTATCTGCATCTATGCTGTTTAACGTTTCCTCTAAGTCCTTTAATTGCTCTGGCGTATAGCCTGTACTTGGTACAACAGGTCCCATATGTGGATATTCTTCATACATTTCCTTTATAACACCTTTAGCTTTCGGTCTTGGATCTACGATTTCACTTGCATTATACTTCTTTGCTGCTACATAACCCGCTGCATATGGTAATCCTCCATGGGTTACTGTTGGTGAATCCTCTACAACTACTACTCTTTTACCTCTAATTAGTTCAGGCTTATCTACAGTTACTTCAGTATCGGCAAGTACTATTGTCGCTTTAGGATTTATTGATTTAATGTTTTTCTTTATTTCTTCTATATCTTCTGGTTTCTTAGCTTGAGATACTTTATTAATTATTATTACATTTGCTAATCTAGCATTTACTTCACCTGGAAAGCTTTTAACCTCATGATGAGGCCTCATAGCATCCGCTACGGTTATCATATAGTCTGGTTTAAAGAACGGCCAATCGTTATTTCCCCCATCCCAGTGAATTATATCTGCCTCCTTTTCAACTAAATGTAATATTTTGCCGTAGTCTACTCCTGCATAGACTGTAAGCCCCATTTTTATATATGGTTCATATTCTTCCCTTTCCTCAATGGTTATACCATATTTATCAAAGTCTTCGAGAGAATCAAATCTTTGTACAGCCATCTTAGCTAAATCAGGAGCATATGCCATGGGATGTCTTACAATTCCAATTTTATATCCTCTAGATATAAGTTCTCGTACAACAGCCCTACTTACAGTACTTTTACCAGCGCCTGTTCTTACAGCTGTAACTGCTATTACAGGCTTCGATGCTGGTAACATTGTTTCCAGAGGACCAAGTATTTTAAATGAAGCTCCTGCTCCTAATGCCATTGAGAGCTTTCTACCAACATCTTCATATAATAGATCACTATACGCTAGAACTACTTCATCTACGTGATAATCCTTTATAAGTTTAGGAAGATCTTCCTCTGGGTAAATAGGTATTCCGTTAGGGTAGAGCCTTCCGGCAAGTTCTGGTGGATACCGCCGTCCTATAATGCCAGGTATTTGTGCAGCTGTAAATGCTACTACTTCGTATTCCTCATTATCTCTAAATACTACGTTAAAATTATGGAAATCTCTTCC
Organism: uncultured Desulfurococcales archaeon; assembly: GCA_964467535.1. Lineage (GTDB taxonomy): Archaea > Thermoproteota > Thermoprotei_A > Sulfolobales > WANQ01 > CAYXRT01. The sequence goes on along the minus strand of CAYXRT010000003.1, from coordinate 5,737 downwards.
ACCAGCACCCATAATTATAACTCTTTTTCTTCTTGGCATGGTTAAACCCCGTGTTCATGATTATAGGGGCCCATATATTTAAGTTTATAGATGCTGATAAACCGATATATGGAGGAGTAGGAATTAATGGTTAGAATAGAATGAAGGTTACCAGTAGTAGCGAGTTTCTTAAGAAACTTGGATACGATATTGAGGTATTTGAAGAGGATGAATTTAAGCCTTTAAGAGCTGATTTAAGGTTTAAAGACATTATCCCAGAGCTATCTAAGTCTAAGAGAGGACTCAGTGAGCATAAGCTATATATTCATCAGCTTAAAGCCTTTAATGCTTTATGTGATGGAAAAAATGTTATTTTAACAGCTAAGACGGGTTCAGGTAAAACTGAAGCCTGGGCTCTCTACAGCCTTAAACGCAAGGTAAAGACTTTAGCTATCTATCCTACTTTAGTACTATCCGCTGATCAAATCAAGAGGCTTGAGGATTACTATTCATGTATTGGTCTTGGAGATAGAGTAATTAAGGTTGATAGCCCAACTATTGCGGAACTTCAGAAAAAGTATGGTAGAAGTATTTATACTGTAATATCTAAGGCTATGCTCGTAATAACTAATCCCGCATTTCTTATGGTTGATTTAAAGAGGTATGCTTCAAGAAGACCATCCTATCTTGCAGGCTTTCTAAAGGATGTAGAATTAATTATTGTTGATGAATTAGACTTCTATGGGAGCCGTGGTGCTAGTCTTCTGATAACACTTCTTGAACTCATAAACTTAATCTCCAGAAAGAACCCTCAAATAGTGATTCTAACAGCTACACTAGGAAATCCGCATGAAATAGCAGAATATTTAACTAAGATCAATGGAAGAGAAACAATTGTAATTGAAGGTAAGCCATTTAAGGTGAAGAATAGAACCATTATAGTTTATGGTAAAAACCTTAAAGAGTTATGGAATTATGTTAAAGCCTATACCAATTATATTAGAGATAAGATCCCCGAAATGCTACCTTACATTGAAGACTATGAGCTATTTAGAAATTATATCTATGAGGTCATAGAAGTATTAAGAGCTCATGGAATTGAAGTCCCTAAACCATATATCGACGTTATTGAAATACTGAAGACCATACTAGCCCTAGACGAAGACACATTAACAATAGTGTTCACAAATAGTATCAGGACTGCTGAGAAAGTTTATCGTGAATTAAGGAGTAGAATCAAGGATAAATATAGGGATTTAATTGCCATACATCATCACATGATTTCTAAAGATGAAAGAAGGATAATAGAGGAAAGAGCTAGACAAGGCTTATTAAGACTAATCATATCGGTAAAGACATTAATGCAGGGTATTGATATTGGTAATGTTACAAGGATAATTCATCTAGGGCTTCCTGAAAATGTCAGAGAGTTTCAGCAAAGGGAAGGAAGAAAGGGAAGAAGAGAAGAAATACCATTTACAGAAACGATAATAATTCCGTTCTCTTCTTGGGATAAAAAATTGTTGGAATATGGATATGACGTTCTAGTAAAATGGGTAAATCTACCATTAGAAAAGGTTTATATTAACCCAAGAAATAAGTTTACGCTAATGTTTAAGGCTTTGTGGAAATTAAATATAGGTCTTGAGCTAAAGAGTGAGGAGGTTAAATTACTGAGATCTTTAAAGCTTATTCAAGAAGAAGCAACATTATTTGGAAAGAGAGTTATTTTAAATGACAAGGGGAAAAGAGTATGGAATTACATGAACTTCTATGAATATGGTCCACCTTATGGTATTAAGAGAATCTTGAAAGAGAATGGCAGGGAAGTATATCTTGAAGACATTTCTAGAAAAGATTTCATTGAAAAACTTCAACCAGGATGCTTCGACTATGCTAGTGATGCTATTGTTGTTGATATTTCTAAGAGCTTAAGAATAACAGAGATGAAGCTTGAAAATGCTCTAGAGTCGATTACCGAGCTTCTTGAGGCTTATGAAGAGTATAGAAAAATTAAGTATACGTGGGGTGAAAGACCTGATCTCTTATATGATGTAATTACAGGTAAGGTCTCTTCAAGAGTTCAAGTATTCATAGATCCTCCGATAAATGGTTTTGGATTCATGAGGGTTATTCCCGTAAAGGTTACATGGCGTATTGAATCTCAAACACCTAAAGTAGTTAGAACTTGGAAGGGTATTAGAGTATTAAGAGAAAGCAAGGAAATTGACATACCTTTACCTCCACATGGATATTATGATGATTTTACTTATGGGTATTTATATGAAGTAGATCCCTATGAAGATCCAGACACCATTAGGCTTGGTCTTGCCGGACTTAAGGTTTACTTAAGGATTAGTGATTATAGGATTTCATTTAATGAAGTAGAATATGATGTATTAACATTAAGGCCTAGTAAGGCTATATTAATCTGGGAACCTGAAGTTTGTGGCATCCTCGAACTTATAGATTGGAATAAAGTATTAGAGGATATCAAGAACTTCAGATATGATGAACTATATGAAGTATTATTATGGGCTGTAGACGAGGATGCAGCTCGATATATGATATTAAACAACATACCTTGGGATCGCATGGTAAAGTATATTGAAAAAGTATTAAGATACATTACTGGTTTAAAAGAAGTGATTATTAAAGATAGGATGATAAAATTACCTAAGCCTAGTAGAAGATATGGATTAGCTGCATTGCACATTGAAACTATTAAATTTAATAGGAGGGGAGGTATAGCATGTTTTTGTATTTATGATGGTGAAGAATATGATGTTAGAGTTGTTGAACTTAATTTAGATAGCTCTGAGCTTGCAAATACACTCATTAATATGCTTAAAAAACCCTTAGATAATGGTCTAACATTACTACATTTTGGAAGCAGAGATTTATACCTACTAGCTCAGCATTCGGTTATGCTTAATATCCTACTTGATGGATTAAAGAAATCGGGTAAGTTAATTGATGTTAGGGAATATGCTATAAAAGTTTTAGGAGAGGAATTCGCTTCATTAGATAACTTCAGGAAGATACTTGGTGAGAGCAGGTGGAGGATTAAGGATTTAGTTAAGGCGCAAACATTAATTATGCAAAAGAGAATGGACATTAATAGATTGATTGAAAATCTTAAAGAATATGTTAAATCTACATCACGTACAATATACTATGCATACATGATATTAAGAGGTATGGATGGTAGTTTATAATCAGAAATAATACCTTATTAACCCTCATTGTGTAATCTACCGAGGTGTTTGTACTTGAAATTAGTTATAATAGGTTATGGAACTGCCGGAATAACTAGTGCTAGTTATGCAAAATTATACTCTCGACAAGCAGAGGTAATAGTCATAGAGCGTAGACCTTATGCGATATATCATCCATGCGCCTTAATTGATGCTATTGCTGGTAGGGTTGAACTAGAAAAACTTATTGAACCTCCACCTCGTATGAAGGCATTAAATATTCTATTGAAAAAGGAAGTTACTAGAATAGATATTTCAGGTAAAGTAATTGAATACGTTGACATAGAAAGCGGGAGAGAGGAAAAAATAGAATACGATAAACTAATCATAGCATCAGGTAGCACACCTTTCGTCCCGAGAAACCTTAGGGAAGCATTAAATATAGAAGGGGTATTTACGTTAAAAACTATTGAAGATACAAGGAAGATTAAGAAATACATTATTAATTCAAAGAAAATAGCCGTTATTGGTGCTGGAGCAATAGGAGTAGCATTAGCAATAGCGTTATCAAAGAATTTATATAAACAGGTTACATTAATTGAAGCTCAGGAAAGAATTCTTCCAGGCTACATGGATGGTGAAATGAGCGGACTACTAAAAAAGATCATAGAAAGAGATGCTGGTATCAGGGTACTAACTTCAAGTCCCGCAACCGAAATAGTTAAAACAAGTGGAGGCATTAAAGTTACTGCAGGTGAATTTACGGATATATATGATATGGTAATATTATCTATTGGTGTTAAAGCTTCTTCAAAACTCGCAAGAGATGCGGGTTTAGAGCTTGGAGCGTGGAATAGGATTAAGGTTAATGAATATATGCAAACAAGTAATCCAGACATATACGCTGCTGGTGATGTAGCTGAAGTAAAGAATTTAATTACTAATAAACCTGCCCCTATGTATCTTGCCTCAATAGCGTTCAGGCAGGGAAGGGTAGCCGGAATAAATGCCGTAGGAGGATCAGAAAAATACCTCGGAGCTACAGGTGCTTGGGTTGAATCAACACCCATAGTTAGCTATGGTGGTACAGGTTTAACTCTTAAGCAGGCATTAGAAGAAGGATTTAATGCTAAAGCAGTAACGATTACTGCTTGGCATGTACCAGAGTATATGCCTGAAGGAGTAAGAGTTACAGTAAGATTAGTAGCTGATATAGACTCTATGAGAATTCTAGGATGTCAGGTTATTGGTAAGCCCGACATTACAAAGTATATAGATTTAGTCTCATATGCTATTATGAAGAAATCAACGTTAGAGGAGTTAATAAGTATGGAGACTGTATATATGCCTTGTCTATCAGAGATATATACACCATTATATGTTGCTGCAGAAGCCTTATTAAGGAGAATTAAGCGCTAAGAGATAGGCTATCATGGTGAATAAACAATGAGCCTCGCTAAAATAAAATTCACGCAGAAGCTGTTGAAGGAGAAATTTGGTGTTAAAGGAATAGTAGCAGGTAGATATCTTGAAGCAGGATATCATGTAAAAGTAGACTATGTAACAAGTAAGGGAAAAGTAGATATATATGCTATCAAAGAGAACGACAAATTTGCAATAAAGGTAATAGAAAAGAATACACTAGTAACAGTTGATGAAGTTAAAGACTTAGTTGAGAAGGCAAAGACATTAAACGCAAAACCAGTGCTTATTCTATATGGTTTAGGGCCAAAACTTACTGATGAAATATTAAGAGCTATTAATGAATTAAACGTAAAGATTAGAAGGATGAGATAAGTAAAAAATAATTATTTTTAAAGATTTAATTAATTTAAAAAGTTTAGCCTACTGGATAGTCGTCGGGTACCTTGGCTCTGAAGTACTTGCCTGTCTCTGGGCTCTTGAATAAACCAATCTTTACTCCTTTTCTGCCCTTTGGTGCTAGTACCCAGGCCTTTACTGGTGCTATTTCAATCTCTTTTCCAGTTGTGGGGTCCTTTACCTTAACAGGGGGCTTGCTCATATTGTTTCACCTGAATCTATATCGTATCCTCAAGAGTTATAAAACACTTCGCTTAAGTTGCTTAACTCAACTTATTATGCTTTTCAAAAACCCTTTAATTGTGAAGTTAAAGGTTTCCCTTAATACATGATTGAACGTGACGCTTTAATCCTAGAGATTGAGTGGTCTAAAAATTGATGTAATTACATCAATTTGCTAAGTAGCTGACTCCTAGTTATGCGTATTACTCTAATCGATATTACTTTATGTGCCGTTTTTATTTAGCTTAATATTAGTGCTAGTATGGCTTTTTGTGTGTGAAGTCTATTTTCTGCTTGATCCCATACAACGCTCCATTTACCTTCAATAACTTCGTCAGTTACCTCTTCACCTCTCTTTGCTGGAAGACAATGCATAAATATTGCACCAGGTTTAGCATACTTCATGAGCTCTGCATTTACTTGGAATGGTTTTAGATCTTTTATTCTCTTTTCTCTCTCTGCTTCCTGACCCATACTAACCCATACATCAGTATAAACTACATCTGCTCCCTTTATTG
>CAYXRT010000002.1:0-216408 GCA_964467535.1 uncultured Desulfurococcales archaeon | reverse complement strand
TGAAAAAGAAGCTAAACATGAAACTATAAGCATTAGGGGTAGAGGAAATCTACAGATTAGAGATGTTAAGCCGCAAAAATTCATTGAACTACTAGAACTCGAGATCAAAAACAGAAGATTAAAGCAAGAGGCTATACTAAAACTCATCAATGAAAAATAATTCCAATACACATAAAAGTAATGGAGCCCCGTTATATTTATTTGATAAAGCCTCTTCTCCCACCTCTAAACTCAGAGCAACTTACATAATCGGTCACTACACATGATCTTATGTTCAAGGTCTTATAATAATAACATGATGATAAAGATATTCTTAAGCTGATGAAATTGAATTAGTAAAGAGCTTTCAGCTACCGTGAGGTACATCATTACTTCAGTTTGTGAAGGGAAGTATCATCACCTAATATAGAGTTACTCATTTAAGCTTAATAAGCTCCATTCATGAAAAGTTATCCTCTTGAGTAAAACACTTTGAGTTATATGTTCGAGAGAATAGAATAAAAAGGTATATTGAATTAGGTACTAAAGGGTGTATTAGATGAAGAATGTAGGGAAGCTTATTATCGTATTGATACTTTCTCTATCAATACTGGCGCATCATGCTTTAATAATTGTTAATGCATACTCCCCTGGCTATAGTTACATTAATGAGGTCAAGTTAATTGTACCAGCAGTAACTAGTAATGGTAGAGGGGTTACTTCAGAACTAATAGTTAAGATAGCTTACCCTGGTAGTGGTAATGTATATTTCCTTACAGAGCCTTTAACGCAGTTAGATACTCAAGCTTCAGCTAAGATAGCAGCACTTGTAGCAGCTAACACATTAAACATCGACTTCTTTAAATATGATTACTTCTTTGAGCTAAGATCTCCAAGTATGATTATCGGCGGCCCTAGTGCTGGTGCAGCTATGACAATAGCCGTTATGGCTGCACTACTAAATGCTAAGATTAGACCCAATGTTTCTATAACTGGTATGATAGAGCCTAATGGTATTGTAGGACCCGTAGGAGGAATCTATGAAAAATTAAAAGCTGTTGCAGAAAGGGGATGTAAAATATTCTTAATACCTGTAGGTCAAAGGTATGTAGCTCATCCAGTAAGAAAGGTACTACCAGGAGGTGTAATTATTACAACATACAAAACTGTTGATGTTGTGAAGGAGGGAGAAAAAATGGGTGTTAAGGTAATTGAGGTAACTGATATACGTCAAGCATTATACTACTTTACAGGAATAAACATTAAGTTAAGGAAAATAACCAATAAATGGTATGAATATAGACTTAAACCTCCAGCACAAGTTGTTAACGTTATTAAAGAATGGATAGATGACATGAAGAATAAAGTTAATACAACACTACGTGAAATAGCTAGCTTAAAGGATAGGCTTTCAGCTAAGAGCAAATACTTAGTGGATAAATATATAATGGCATGTAATGATGAACTAAGAACATTAAATGAATTGTTAAAACATGATTACTACTATGAAGCAGCTAGTAGTGCTTACAGAGCATTAATATATGCTACTACTGCAAAATACCTATGTTTAACGATTCTAGGGGTAGATAACGTAGAGTCAATTGCATCAAGAGTAAATGATACAATAATTAAAGCTAAGAGCATAATATTTAGCTATAAGCCAAGAACTATAGGTGAGTTCGAAATAAGTATAGCATCTAGGCTTAGATACTATATAGCTGAAGAAATAGCATCGATGGCATTTAGCGAGATAAGTAGTGGTACTATAACAACAGATACTATATACTCTTTAGCAACTGCTGAGTGGAGAGCAAAAACTGCTGTTAAATGGCTTGAACTAGCTAAAGTTATTAAGAAGGAAATGAAGCTTGAAGATAGCTTAGTACTAAAAGTTGCTTCAACAATAATGTATGAAGCTAAGAGTACGGCGTCTTACATTCAAAGCCTAGTATCGGCAAGTGGATTAGTTGAAGAATCTATAAAGTATGTTGAAAAATCTCTCAAAGTATATGATGAAGGAGATATTTATGGTTCTATAGGATTAGCATTAATGTCACTTACATATAGTTTAAGAGCGCTTAATGAAGCATTTCAGATAGAGAGAGCTATAAATCAAACGCTAAGCACTATAGCTCTATCAACAATTAATCAAATAGTTAAATTAATGGAAAATAAAATAGTACCAGTACTCTCATTAAATTACCTTGAATCAGCTCAGAAATCATATATTGATAAGAGAATAAATGAATGCTACATGTACCTTACATTAAGTTCATTACATGCGCATATTCTAAATCTAATATTATTAGGGAGTAGGGAGCTAGGTACCTTAACATCTAAAACAACTCAAACTACGCAATCCACAAAACCTCCTTCAGAAACTATAACATCAACTCCTCAAACAATAACATATACGATAACTAAAACCAAAACTAATATAGTAGTTAGTGGTAAGGAGTTCATGACGGGTCTTTCAACGGGCTTAATGATAGGATTATTGTTAGCCTTACTTGCAATAATATATAGACGTAAAGGATAACGAGGGTCTATTATTTCTTTTGAAGTGCTGCCCAAAGTTTAAATAGTGTAATAGATGCTGATAGTAAAGCAAAGCCTATAACTGATGATAGAAGAGCAGATGTAATTGATCCAATAGTCATGAGGTCAACTGCTCTAGCGAAGAAGTATAAGCTTATGAGGAGTAATATTATTGAAATAACTAGTATAAACTTGTACTCCATTTACTTTCCCCATAATATATCTATGAATAAATTTAGGGTTCTATTCATTTCTTTAAAGACCTTCAGATAAGCTTTATCAAATTGTCTAGCCCAACTACTATAACCACTATTTAGGAATATAAATAATATTATATCTCTAGTAATAGGAATAGCTAATAATAGCGTTATAATTATTATGGGGATTAGAATAGTTCCTAGAATCATTAATTTCGCTCTACGTAAGTCTATGCGCAGCATACGTATAGTAAATAACTTATAGATGAATAATCTAAGACAAACCCATATAATAAACGAGAGAGGTAATGATATTATTAAGGATACGAGTTTATCATATACAAGCTTCTCAAGAACAACCATTATACATGGACTAAAGACCATTATTAGCATGAACACGTTAAGTTCTATAAGAATTCTATCAAATCCTCTAATATCTAATGGTATAACACCTTTAAGACCTGAACTATATAGATCATCATCCACAACATCAGTTAAATGAACACCTCTAAGGATATAGCATATGAATTCTCTAATTCTTTCATGTAATATCAACGCTATATATAGGCCTATTAACATGGATGCTAAGACCATAAACTTAGATTTAAGGTAAACTACAGATAGATGATAGAGAACAGGTGTGTATCTTAAAATAAATATTATTCCTAGCATTAGACTATACGGAATGACGATGATTATGGTTATGGTTAGAATAAGGGATAATAAGTGTAATATTGTATTGCTAGTGCTAATATCACCGCTTATGACGGGCTTCATATTAAGAACCATAATTAGTAGTATTATGAACATAGCAGCATCAAATACACTTAGTAGGGCTACAATTCCTTCATAAACGAATATGGAGGTTAGAGTAATGATCGCTAAAAGCCTCTTATTAAATACTATTGACAGAGAGTATAAAGTAAATAATAGCAGGAATAGTACTATAGCTATTAACGTATAAGCTTTCTTCCCTAAGATACTTATAAGCATTGAAGAAAGGATAGATGCCTCTATAGTACTAACAACACTTGGTGTTATTCTATAGAATACAACTATAAACGTAGCTGAAATCAAAGCAAACTTATAGTATATACCTAAGATGTTTCTTCTAATAATTACACCTCAATGACTTTAACCACTAGTTCATTACCCTTAACTTTAAGAGCAATGTCTCTAATGATAGGTAGATATTTTTGAGCACAAGTATCATCTACATAGACTAGTAATTTACAGCAACCAATTGATGTTAACATCTTGGTGTATTCTTTAACGTAGTTATTATAATCTTCATTGCAGTCTTCTAGGTCTTTAATAGGCCATAGAACATCTCCAAAGGATTCTAGTATTTTAAGTGCATGTTCTTTCCCTTTTCCATAAGAGAGATATATTTTACTACATGGAGTTAGTATGGTTAATGATGTTTCAATGCCGAGTATTGAAGAAGAGTATGCTATTGAAGCTAGTTCACGGGCTATGTAAGGGTAGATTCCTTTTTCAAAAACTTTACTAGAGACTATGAGCATAATAGCTAATCTACTAACTCCACCAACATTGTATTCCTTAACCATTAGCTTAGCCCTTCTAGCACTAGCTTTCCAATCAATAATTTTTGCTGGATCACCTAGGACGTATTCTCTATGACCTATAAAATCCATAGTTAAGCTCTTTAATCCTAATCTTATACCTCTAGTGGTCGTTAAAGCCATAAGTGATTTAATTCCTTCAGAAGACCTATAATAACTTATTACTTTAGGAATAATCCTAGAGGTACTAGGATATTCTATGACCTTTTCTCTTCTACTAATACCCCATAAGTCGTTAAAAACTATCCTTATATTCTTAAATAGGTATTTCCCTATAACACCCTTAATATTGTAAGTAGCTTTAACTTTACTCCTTGGAGGAATGGATAAGCGTATGCATTTCCTATTAATGCTTCCTTGACCTATATATTCATCACATAATTCTAAGTTACTTAATAGGATTCGAGAATTATTATTTACATAAAGCTTTACTTCTAAATTGTTTGATTCAACTACATAGTTAGGCACTATTCTAGAGATTTTAATCCTATTATACATGGATTCTAGAATTTCAACATAAAGTTCAGATGCTAGTACTAGGGATAGCGGGATTAGAAATAGTAGTTGCGATATGAGGAAGTTACTTATACTATAGAATAGGATTGAAAGTAAAATCATCAACATACTACATACAAGCAAAGTGTGCCTTAGGTTGAGTTTAAAGTACTTCATTAATCTATGTATTATCATTTAGTTTTCCCTACCTTATATTTAATAATTATAGTTGTAAGTACTGGTGTAATTATCAAGACAAGAATTATTTTTAGAGGATCAATAAGTATTAATCCGAGAATTATTTTCTCTAGAGACTTAAATAACATGCTTATAGCTATGAATACCATTATAGGATGGAATAATACTTCAGCTTTTTCTACATGTTTAATAGCTTCTGTAGGCTCCATGATCTCTTGGTGTACAAGGTCAAAAGCTACCATTACGTCTTCAGGATTACTACCTGTACTTGCATAGTCTATTAGGTCTAATATAAATGCTGTATAGTTAACGTTTTTAGTACTTAGTCTTTGCATTAAATTTATGAATATAGAGCTATCACTTAAAACTATAATCATATCGTTATCATTTACTTTTTTAGATATTGCTGTAATTCTCCCATCTAGACATTTGCCTATTACGTTAATAGTTCCATAGTTCTTGAACTTTATCCATGAAGCATAGTTAAGGAGTAATGTATGAGTTTTCACTCTAGACCCTATATTTAACGTGAATTCAGCTATTGGAAATGGTGTACCAAATTCTGATAGAAGGATATCACCCGGAATGGTTGTATTAAATGCCTTTAAGAAGTTATTAGATGTATTCATTTCATCAGCGATTATTATCGTTAAGCTATATTCCCTCATGAGATTAAGCATTTCATTTACATCAGCTTCTGTAAGAGGTTGCATTGGCGCTATGTACATGTATATAATCTTCTTAGGTCTATAAAGGCTAGCAATGAACTTAAGTTCGTCATAGGAATTACATTGAATAATATGGAAACCTCTTTCTGCTAATACTGAAGCTATAATTGAAGTACCGTTCCAATCTGTATTAAAGGGCGAAGTAGTGCTAATGTAGAAGGGTGTAATGATCTCTACTCTCCTCAACCCTTGAGAAAATGAAGCAGTGAGAGCTACTATAACTAAGAGCAATACAAATAAATTTAATCTCAACGTCTCATCACCTTAATGATTTCTAAAGCTTTTTCAACAACCCTCAAGTCTTTGAGACAAACTTTTCTGTCCGAGTAAGCAGCTACTTCATAAGCATTGTAAGCTTTAATTAATAGATTGTAGTACTCTGTACTCTTAAGCCTATTAATGAACTCTCTAACAGTTTCATACTTATACTTAATATATCCTCTCTCAGCAAGTTCTTGAAGTAGATTATGGAAGGTTTTAATAGTTTTAACCCTAAGTTCATCACCTCTGCTCCTAAAGTACCTTGCATCGATAGGAGGTCTGGCAATCGGTGTACTAAGTATCTTCTTAAGTTCTCTATGCCTTGTAAACCAAGCTAAAACTAGATATGTTATGTATAGTGCTGTTATAGATAATGGTATTAAGGTTAATAGAGAAATCTTGCTAGTTTCTACTGGGTAGATCGGTCTTCTAAACCGTGGCATTATTTGCTTTGGGTATTTTAAGTCAGTGATTTCAAGTAAATTACTTATTGGTATATCTGATATAGATGATATTAGGCGATGTAAATTGTATAGGTATGGATCTATAACTAAGTATGATGATCTGTTTTCTGATGAAAGTTCTATAGCTTTAATCATGGACTGTATCTCTGTAATCGATGCAAGTTCTGCATATATTTTAACAACTTCTGATGATGCTAAATTTACGTAGATTTTATTATCATCACTTAAACCTATCGACATTATCATTATAAGCGTTCTCATCAAGTCTTCGGGCATGAATGTAATAATTCCAATAACTTTGGATTTCAGTAACTTTAAAATATCTCTTGCTTGGGAGTAATAGTATATACTATACGATGCTATGAGTTCGTTAACAAGCCTTTCAATAGACTTTAATTCATTATAGTATTTAGGATCCAGGACAATGTTTTCTCTTAACCATCTAATTTCCTCTAGTAAAGTTTCCAATAGCTTGAGACCTGTTTTTCTGTCAAGAAATACAAGGACGTGAGGCATATTAGTTATATTTAGTGCTTCAAGGGCTAACGAAAAAGCGTTATAAAAGCCTTCATATAGGACGTGGTATATTCTTGATGAAATATCTTTAAGTAATAGGTCAAGTGCTTTAGAGTACTTGCCTGCATTTACAAGTTCATTGTATTTTTCAATAAGTTTAGCTAATTCCGGGTCAATAGATTTTAGTTCATTTAAAGCTTTCATTATCCTAGCTTTATGATAAATTGATAGTATTTTAATATAGTATGCTGGGTCAAGTATAAAGCCATTTTTCGTAGGAGTACAGCCAACGATTACTGCTAGTTTAATGAAAGTAGATCTAGGGATATTAGCTATAGAAGTATTTTCAGTAAGTATCTTCATAATATTATTTCTGAAGATCGATACATATACTGAGGCATTACCTTTAATAAGCTCTGTATAATATATGTTTAATTCTTTAACAATATTATTAAAACCAAGTCTTTGCAAAGTTATGGTGAGATTCTTGTATAATTCAATAAACGAGTTAAAGTCCATATTAATAAATGGTGCATCAATATTCCTAGCATGTCTAATGCCACTGCCTTCAACGGTAAATGTAGTTAGAAGCAGTAACATTAACAATGTAAATGCTAGAATTTCTTTAAATGCTCTAATCATTATCTTCCACTATGATATTATTTTACGTATCTAACCTAAAATAATTATAACTACATCCTAGCTAAAAAAGATGGTTAAGGCCATGGCCTAACTTTAGATGGCTTACCAACAGGTAAGATGTAGAGGGGCTCAATATTTTTTGGTATCTTCAGTATCTCTTTAACTTCGTCATCACGATAAGCTCCTATGGCAACAGTACCTAGTCCTAATGCTGTTGCTTGTAGATATAGGTTTTGAGCAGCATGTCCAACTTCATAGTATACGTATCTAACACCTCTCCTACCATAAACGCGAGTAGTTCTTTCAAGTTCAGCGGCAATAACAAAGATTACTGGAGCTGAGCCAACCCATGTTTGACCTAAACATGCTTCTTCTAACTTATCTCTAATATCTCCTTCAAGATGTAATTCTATGGCGTGTCTTTCAGGTAAATAGTGATAAACACCAGCCTTTAATCCCTCAACACCATTTTCTCCTACTACAATATATATTTCTAGTGGATAAGTTGCACCAGCGCTAGGGGCTGCACGAAAGCCATAAGATTCTTCAGTAATTCCTTGAACAGCCCATAGCAGTTGTGAAAGTTCTTCAAGCTTAAGAGTGTATTTCTCCCACCTTCTAATACTCCTTCTCTTAGCAATAGCTTCTTCAACGCTCATAAGACCTGTGGACTTAGGTTTAGGAAGTATAACTAACATTAAACCACCCTATCAACAGACAACTAGGAAACCACAATATTTAAGACTTATATAAGGTAATGAAAAATCAAGAACAGAGAGGAAATATCTTGAAGAAAATAGGGTTTAAACTAATAGCCCTAATATTTGGTTTCATTGTAACGGCAAGTGTAGCAGCTGGAGGGCTATTAATACTCATAACACATATACCTAGAGAAGAAAATGGGCTATTTATAGACTATCCAGACAATAGGAAAGTAACTAATGCCGAACGTTGGAAACCTCCATCAAAGGGAGTGACAATAATATACTTAAAGGAAGCTGAAAAGGAGGAATGCATAAAATTCGATAGGACTTGGAAAGACTTCATAAAAATATTGAGAGAAAATAGCATAAAAAATGTAACAGCAATAAGGGTAGTTGTAGATCGATATCCAGATAAAATGTATGATAAGTTGGCAGGAAATACATTCTATGAATGGTATGCATATTTAAGTTTAATAGGATACCCACTTCAAACACCAGTGATAATATTATTAAAGGATGGAAAACCAATACCATTACCTATAATAAGCGAACTAGCGTTACAGTTAACACCTGATCAAATATATAATATAACGTTAAGATTATTACGATGAAATAAGGAAGCTATATGTCATCTTTAGCTGGCACCCTAGCGTACATTAAAATATAGTACACCTATACCCAGCTGTATCTAGATGTATGCATATTCTATGGATAGACGTTGTTACCTGCACATTTATGAAAAGATTAATGATGGTAATTTCTATGAGAAAATTAGCTTTAATAATGCCTTAAGGTGATTGTCATAGTCATGTGCTGTTATCTTTGCCTTCTTATTACCTAATACATGGATGAGTTCTTTCAACAACATTTTCCTAGACGATAGTAATAATTTAGTTGCAATATATTGGCTTTTAAGAAATCTTTTAAGGTTTGTTAATTTATGTTCGTATTCTATTAAATTACCATTACTTAATGCTCTTGAAAGCTCTTTTCCCGCTATAGATATAGAGTATAATCCTCCTCCGGTAAAACTCTTAACCATTGAAACAGAGTCTCCTATTGCTGCAATATTATTGATAACTAATGATTTAGGATAACCCCTAACTATGACTCCTCCAAATGGTCTTGACTTAATACTACTTACAATATTCATTTTGCGTAACTTATTAATAAAAGCCTCTAATATGGCTAAGGGTGTATACCTACATGCTACTCCTACAAGTACTCCATTGCTTGTAGGTATGACCCACCCCCAACCATCGTCTAAAAATCCATGCAATGTTGTTATGGTGTCTTCTGCTATCCTTCTAGCTTGTTGAGCAAATACCTGGACTCCATATAAAGTCTCCTTAATAGGTGCAAGGCCTAGGTTCTTAACAAACTGAGAGCTCCAACCATTAGCTATTACTATATAGTCGTACTTTCTTTCCTTAATACATCCATTAACGTAGAATTTTACATATCCGGCTTTATCTACTTTTAGTACCCTTGTCTTAAATAAAAGCCTATGTCCTAGATCTAATACCCTTTTCATAAGGTATTTTTCATACTTACTTCTCAGAACCCTTACTGCTAATGGATCATTACTTTCGAATTCTATTACCTTTTTTCCTAATACTATAAGAATTCTCTTGTAAATTCCATCAATGAGTTCATGCGGCACTTTTAATCTTAACATAGTTTCAGTACTTATAAGGCCACTACATTTTTCTATTAATCCTACATCTCTCTTTAATTCAAATACTTCAATGTCATAGTCCTTTATTAACGATGCTGTATATAATCCTGAAACTCCTGCACCAACAATTGCTACGCTCATGTATATTCTCCTAATCTTCCCAAAGAAGTTATGTATAGTTGTTTCCGCTTTGAGTTTTATTGACAGTTAATTCTTTCCATAGTTAGTGTTCTTCTATTATCTCAGTATTAACCCGTTGGACAATATTCCTCTTCCATGCCCATTGATTTTAATGTTTCTAACATTGTTGATATGATCTTTAATGCCTCTATTAATGCATCTACATCTTCCTTTACATTATATATGTAATAGCTTGCTCTTACCGTTCCCTTTAGTCCCAATCTATAATGTAGTGGATGTGCACAATGCATTCCAGTTCTTACTGCTATTCCCATTGTATCTAGCACTTTACCTACTGTATGGTGATGGAGTCCTTTAACATTAAATGCTATTACTCCTCCCCTTATCTTTGGATTTCTTGGACCATATACTTCTATAAATTCCTTTAATTCTTCTTGAAATCTCTTTAGAGTATATGCAACTAATTCTTCTTCGTGATTCCTTACGTTCACCATACCTATTCTCATTAAGTATTCTGTTGCTACTGCTAATCCTATTCCTCCTGCTATGTTTGGTGTTCCGGCTTCAAACCTCCATGGTAGATCAGCCCATTTTACATCGTCTAGAGTAACGTCTTTTATAGCTCCACCACCAGCCTTGATAACTAACATGTCCTCTAATAGGTCTCGCTTACCCCACATTACACCTATCCCTGTTGGTCCTAGCATTTTATGTCCACTAAACGCTAAGAAGTCGATGCCTAACTCCCTAACATTTACAGGTAAATGAGGTACCCCCTGAGCACCATCAACAACAACAATTGCTCCTACTTCATGAGCTAACTTAGCAATACGCTTAACATCATTAATAGTACCAAGAACATTACTCATAAGTGTTACTGCAACTACCTTTGTTTTCTCAGTTATCATTTCCTCAAATTGCTCATACTTTAATACACCTTCATCGGTTATGTCAACATACTTAACCTTTGCACCTACCAATTTAGCAACATTCCTCCAAGGTAGCATATTGCTATGATGTTCCATAACGGTTGTCACAATTTCATCTCCTTGTCTAAGATGCTTTAAGCCCCACCCGTATGCTATGAGGTTTAAGGATTCTGTACTGCCACTTGTAAATACTACTTCTTCCCAACTCCAAGCATTAATAAACTTAGCTAGTACTTCGTGTGCTTTTTCATATGCTTCACTTGCTTCTTGGCTAAGTTTATGGAATCCCCTATGGACATTAGCATTGTATTTTTCATAGTACTCACGTATAGTCTCAATAACTGGTTTAGGTTTTTGAGATGTAGCTGCATTATCTAGGTAAACGAGTCTCTTACCATTAATTCTCCTTTCTAGTACCGGAAAATCCCTTCTAATCTCGTAGGGGTTAAAACCCATAATTACAGCACCTTAACCAAGATATAACATAGATTTAATTTGAATAAAGAGCCTTACGCTACAATAAAGACATGCCTGTCTCTAACTGTAAACGTAGTAGTACTTATTAGCTTAAAACTAAAAGTTAAATTAATGAGCCCCGCCGGTCTCACGTCCGCTGAGACCCCTTATGGGGAATGAATATGAGGGCGGAACGGTAAGGCGGGGTACAGCCCGGGATGATTAAGCCCCCTCGCACTATCCGAAGATCTTAATAAATGAGGGCGTCGGGCCGGGAATGACCGTCAGTCTTAACTTCATTACCAGGTATATAGGGATTCTGTAGAATTATCGCTATTCCTATTGCTCACTTTAAGAATTAAACTAATGCATCTATGTTCTTATACAGTGTTATAAATGATGTTATTGATAATATGAGGCTTATCGTAGCTCCTATAAGTATGAGGATTATTATTAAGTACATGATCCATAAATCTACTCCCATGGAACTAGCTGCTTCAGCTATATCGCTTGGACTAAATAATGTTCTGACAGAATAGTTTAAGGCCATAACGTCTACTAACATAGTAAACGGTGTAAGAGCAGATGCTATTATTGCTCCAAGCTTTCTTCTAGCCCTAAATGCATGCATTGATATGAATAGAGGGAACATTAGAAAGCCAACCAATATTATGCTTATCTTCAAGAAGAGGGGTGCGATTATTAATGCTATAACGAATGATGTTAGATATCTCCTATAGGCTTTTCTAACAATATTTATCTTACCTGTAAAATCCCAATACGAAGCGACTATAGCTGTAGTTAGCCTCTCAATAGTTAAGGCAAGTTTAGGAGGATATCTTGAGAGTAGGGTAAAGTTCTTAACAGCATCTTTAGCTTTAGTTAAAAGAGCATCTGCCAACTTAACATTATCAATCCTACATTCACTTATAGACTTCTTAGTATATTCTATGGCACGAGTTATTGATTTAGAAAGACTAATTGAGTACTTAGGTGGTAGTTTAGGAAAAAATTTTTTGAGTTTAGAGTCAAGTTCTTCGAGAGTCTTCAGGAGTTCATTTAATTTCTCTTTAGCTTGCACCTTGCTTTCTCCTCTTTGTCCATTTATATGCTACGAACACTATAAGTCCAAAGACTACTAGCCATCCAAAAGCTAGAAAAGCAGCTGCTTCAGGTGCAAAAGGCATTTTTATACACCTCCTATAATTTCTTTACCATATCTCCTGTATAGCGCCATTCTGTTAATTATTAATCCTAGTATGAACATTATTACTAACATTGCAACCGCAATCCATCCAAATATATTGTCGGGTCTAGCAGGCGCAGTAGGCGACCCTGTTATTATGAACCATATTAATAGTATGATTAGGTATATTGGTGTTATTATTCCTGCGACAATCCTCCAATACCACTTTGGTACAGTCATAAATGCTCCACGATGCATCTCCTCGTAGCTGTCGTCAGCACCCCATAACCATAGTACTGCTATTACCTCAACTAATGCTACTACTAGTAGAAGTAATGATCCTGCATAGAAGTCTGCTAAGTCTAGATAATCTGTTAGTTGTTCAGTCCTCATGGCGCCTTCAATGTTTACGAATACTCCTGCGAAGAATATTAGTGCGAAGGTGATCCACGCGCTAATGCTCCTCTTGATGTTAAAGTCTTCTTCAAATATTGCTGTAATGACATTTACTATTGCTATAGCGCTCGTTACTCCTGCAAACCATAATAATGAAAACCATAAGAACCCGGCTAATGCTCCTACACCTCCTAGTTTACCGAATAGAGGTGGTAGTGCGCTAACTGATAGTATGAATCCTGACATTCCAGCTTCTACTTGTGCCATTAGTTCTGGTCCACCAAAGGCGTATGCTAATGGTATAGCTATGCTTGCACCCATGACTACTTCCGCAAACTCATTTAATGCGGTGGTTGTTAATGCACTTAATGGTATATCGTCTTCTCTTCTAAGGTAGCTTGCATAGTTTGGTATAATTCCTGCAATTCCAATACTTAGAGTAAAGAATATCTGTCCAGCACCCTCTATAAATGCTGATGGATCTCCTAACTTAGCTAATTTTGGAGTCCAAAGCCATTCAAATCCCTTAATGCTTGTCCATTCTGGTTTTACGGGTGCTCCTAGCGTTAGTGATAGTATTACTAGGATTATTCCTTCTAGGAATAGTATTGGCATCATAATCTTTGCTGCTATTTCAATTCCTCTCCTAATACCTCTTGATACTATGAATGCTATTATGAATAGTGATATAAGCCATGTGGAAAAGTTGTATGCTGGATTAGTTAAGAAGCTTTTTAAGTAGCCTATTGCATCATCAGCTGTCTTAAGTCCAGCAAATGCTCCTCTCAGGGATGAAAATGCGTAAAAGGCCATCCATCCAATGATGTTAGTGTAGTATCCGTTGATCATAATTCCTGCTACGAAAGCTACTGCTCCACCTATTATAGCAAACCGGGCGGCGGACTTTGGTGATAACCGTTTCTTAGATGCAATGTATAGCATTGGAGCTAAATGTCCATGACCATGGGCTCCTCCGTAACGTCCAAGAACCCATTCAACGAACATTATTGGTATGCCTAGAAGGAAGAGAGCTATAAAGTATGGTATGAGGTAGGCTCCACCACCATAAGCTGCAGCTTTAGCAGGAAATCTAATGAAGTTACCTAAACCTATAGCGTTACCTGCCATAGCTAATATTAGTCCTACCTTTGTGGCCCAGTGTTCTCTGCGTGGGACTGCCAAGATAGGCACACCCACCATAAAGTAGTCTTAACTTACACAACTATAGGCAGGGATTTTTAATTTTTACTTATATCTTTTAAGGTAATAAGAGCGAAATTCTATTGTTGAAACTTAAATTATTTAGTTAATTATTGGATTGAACTTAGTATACTACTATATATTACGTCTGGGTAGTCATTTAAGTAGCTGATTTATTATTAAAGGTAATAGCTTCCATCCATGATCTAGTAGTCCATATGCTCCTTTATTTAAACATTCTCTTTCTGTGAACTTAGAAGCATCATCAGGCTTAATCTTGGGAGCTAATAATGCGAAAGGTACCGGGTCACTTGTATGAGATTTTATACTTGGAGGTGTTGCATGATCTGATGTTACTAGAATCGATATTTGATCAAGATCTATAGACTCTAATAATTTCTTAATATACTCTCGATCTATTTCTTCTAGAATATTAACCTTCAACGCAAAATTTCCATCATGACCTGGCTCATCAGGTCCCTTTATATGAACATAAACTACATCACATTTACTTAACAGCTTTAATGTTTTTTCAAGCCAGGTATTATAGTTTACTTTTTCTCCAGGTTCACGTGGCCTTATTCTTTCTACCTTCATATTCAGTAACTTTGCTATTCCTAATTCTACGGGCATCTCAGCTATTGCTCCAAATTTTAAGTTAAACTTCTTATTTATGGGCTCTATTCTCGGTATTTCTGAGCCTGCATCTCTTAATAATATAGCGTTTGCTTTTAGTAATCCTCTTCTACTTCTATCTTTATTGATTTCATGATCTTCTAATATCTCTATGGCTTTAAGGGTGAAAATATTTACGAGTTCTGCTGTTATTTTTGCTTCAACATTGTTGATTAGTGGTTTTGAGGTTCTGATATAGGGTTCATAATCTTTAACTGCAATCGAGATTCTACCCTTTCTCTTATATGCAGGATCAGTATTTTCTACTTCACCTGATAGTCTATAACTCCTACTTCCTATTACGACAACTGCTCTATGAGCTACAGTTGCTTTCACCTTGACATAGCCTTCATATGCTCCTAGCTCCATTCCATCAATTGCTTTAGCTAATTCCTTTGCCTCCCAGCTCGTTAAACTTCTTCCAACTCTACGGTCAATTATTTTAAGTGTCTTAGGATCTATGGTAGCAAAATTAGCTCTAAAAGCTACTTCAAATCCCTCCTTGAAATCTATGTCTGCTCCAATAGCTTCTATTGGTCCTCTACCTGTATAATATTTAAATGGATCATAGCTTAGAATTGAAAGTACAGCTGTATCACTTTCAGGAGCTATACCCTCTGCTATAACATACATTGCTCCACACTTGCCTTTACGAGCTATTTCATCTAGATGTGGCTTATGTGCTTTTTCAAGACTTGTAATTTCGTCCTTGAGGCTATCTGGTGCTCCATCTATAACAAGGTATATGAGCTTCATAGCTATCCACCTAGTCTCCTATCTTAGAAAGTTCCATTCTCTACTCTTGTACTTAGATTTAAGCTTATTTGCTAATTCTATTTCCTCTTCCGTTAAAGCTTCCTGGATTAAATCAACTTTTAGTGCTTTCTTAAAACCTTCTACTAATGGCTGGATAAGTTCCTCAGGTTTAACATATCTTCCAAGAGCTATTGATACTGCTGTAACCCATTCCTTAATGTTAACTACTCCATGAGCTTTAAGTTTAATTTTAGGAGGCTTTAATACCTTACCCATAACCTCTAAATTTGATGATACTAATAGCGTTCCATGTTGTAATAGTACATTTTTTCGTCTAATCTGAGCACTACCCGAAATCTTTTTTCCATTAACTATAATATCATTAACCGGCTTGAACATTGGTTTTAAACCTATGGATTCTAGGGCATATATTAGTGCTCGACATATTCTCCTATAGCTTTCTTCAATATCTTCATATCCTTTTCTAACTCTCATTACTATAGCATAAGTTATTTCTCCTAATTCATCATGGTATACAGCACCTCCACCAGTTATTCTACGGACAACTGGTATCTTCATTAGATTAGCATATTCAAGGTTTACTACCTCCCTTATCTTTTGAAAATAACCTATAGTTACACTTGATGGCCTCCAACGATATAGTCTTAAAGTATCTGGAATTTTATTCTCCTGTCTTAGGATAAGCATAGCCTCATCTAATGCCATGTTCTCATAAGGATCTCTAAACCCATCAATTATTAGTCTCACTACGATTCACTTGAATATTTATTTTCTGTAACTAAGATTTAAGAATTCTGATGGATACGCTATGAAAGAACACATCATGGTTAGAGCAAGTATTGGTACCTTAGCAGTACTTGGTTTAGCTAAGATTAAAGTTGATGTACTTCCCACTACCGCCTACATATTACAATATAGTGAAAATGGATGCCTAGCTAAGTGCGCTTTTTGCCCTCAAAGCATCATTAGCAAGTGTAAAGAGAAAGTAAGTAGAGTTCCATGGCCTATTGTAAGTTTGCATACTCTTATAGAAAGACTTAAAGGAAACAACATCATAAAGAGAATCTGTGTTCAGAGTGTAATAAAACCGTTCTTTAGGGAAGAATTGCTTAAGATACTTAAACAACTATATGATATCGGTAAGGATATTTCATTATCATTAAACATAGTTGAAGCTCATTGGCTTAAAGAATACTCTAAATACTCAAATATTATTGGAGTAGGGCTTGATATTGCTTCTCAAAAACTAATTAGTACTATGGGGAAACCTGGTACTTGGGATTCCTATTTAAAGTTCATTAAAAGATGTATTGAAACTTATGGTACGGGCAATGTATATGTGCATTTAATTATTGGCTTAGGTGAAAATGACAGAGAATTACTATATACGATGAAACTACTTCATAAATTAGGGTGTAATATCGCTCTCTTTGCATTTACACCTGTTAGGGGTACTCTGCTTGAAGACCGGAAGCCTCCTTCTCTTCATAGGTATAGATTATTTCAATTAATTAGACAATTAATTAGTGAGGGTTATGAAGTTGATAATTTCGTAGTATTTAACAATGATAAAATTCTTGGTATCACGAGGGGGCCCTGGGTTAACGATGAAAAACTATTACTTTCTTCAGTCCTTACATCAGGATGCCCATATTGTAATAGACCATTTTATAATGAATCCCCTAGAGGCCCATTATATAATTATCCCTCAATGAGTATTGTTTTAAGAGATAAGGAAAGGATTATACAGGAACTTTTACAGGTGATCATTTGACTTGGGCTTTTAATCCTAAACGAAAATTTCTACCAATAAGCATTACTGGCCATAAATGTGAACTTTTATGTAGATATTGTATGGGAAAATATCTTAGAGGTATGGTTCCTGCAACAACACCTAAAGCACTATATGATGCAATTAAACATTATTATAAGAGGGGTGTTAAGGGTTTCCTTATTAGTGGTGGATTTAACCGTAATGGAATATTACCCATAGAGCCATTTTTAGGAATAATTAAAGATATTAAACGTGAACTAAGGGATATCATTATAAGTGCTCACTCAGGATTTGTAGATAAGGAGCTTGCCATTAAGCTTCGAGAGTCAGGAGTTGATATAATTGACTTTGAATTTTCATTAAGCAAAGTCTATATTCAATATGTTAAAAATCTAAGAAGTAAATCGCCTTCCGATGTCTATAGAATTTATGAACTGTTAAATAAGCATGGTCCACCATATATAGCACCTCATATCGTAATTAATCCTTTAACTGAAAAACATGAACCTGAAGCTATTTTTAATGAACTTAGCTGTTTAGCTGATTTTCACCCATATATACTTGTACTATTAGTATACATGCCTACGCCTAATACTCCATCATATTATGATGGTACTCCAAGCATTAATTATGTTTATGAAGTCTTTAGATGTGTTAGAAGATTATTTAAAACTGTTTCACTAGGTTGTATGAGACCTAGGATGGGTAATTATAGGTTTATGATCGATAGAATTGCGTTAAATCTAGGATTTAATAGAATAGTTAATCCTCATAGGAAACTTTTAAAGCATATTAAGAAGGTAGTTTACTCTTGTTGTTCCGTACCAGCAGAGTTACTTCATTTATTTATTTAAGTAAGCAGCCAAATACATTTAAAAGATTTTACAAAATCTTTTTAAGAAAGTTATGGGTGTAATATTTCAATGTACTACATGGTGGTACATGACGACCTTGATGGTGTAGCTTCAGCAGCACTTTATTGTAGGTTTAAGAATATAGCCTTACATGAAGTTTCATTAATTTTTACTAGTCCATCAGAGCTACCTAAGGTTCTTAATAGACTTCATAAATATGTAAGTAAAGGAGACGTAATTGTAATTGCTGATTTGGGATGTAATACAGGAACTTTTAACGAATTGATGAGAATTATTCCCTTGCTTAGGAATAAGAACGTTGTTATTGAATGGTATGACCACCACATCTGGGAGGATAACTGGATTAATGAACTTAGAAGTTTAGGTATTAAATTAATTATTGATAATACTACTTGTGCTACTGGTATAATTGCTCGTAACTTTAATGCGGAATGTAATGAATTAATGCATGCTGTTTGTGCAGCTGATTTATGGAAATGGGATCATAATCTAGCACCATTTCTATATAGACTAGCATACATATATCATGAACGTGGGATGCTCTATAAGTTATTTGAAAAGTTTTATAAGGGGATCTTAATAGATGATGAAGCTAAAACGCTCATTGAAGAATATATCAGCAAGGAGATTAAAGGATATGATGAAGCACTTAGATACACTAAAGTATTTAAAGTAAATGGATGTAATGTCGCTGTAACAGTCAAAGACAAAGGCCCTCCAAGTAGAAGTCATGTAGCACATTTCATTATTGCTAGAAAGAATGTTGATGTAGTTGCTATATATGAGATAGGTCACGGGTTATCATTTAGATCCATAAATATCGACGTAAGAAGGCTTGCTACAGCATTAGGCGGAGGCGGGCATCCAAGAGCTGCTGGTGTTAAAATAAGAATACCATTACACATTAAACTTGTCTCGCTTCTCTTCAAAAGCATTCTACTAAGATATGTTGAAAGCATTGTGAAGAAGGTAATCGAGAAAGAGGGTTGTAAGTGCTTGTAAATATATGTAATCATCATAAAGTTCATGAAAGATTATAATTTCTAAAATATACGAAGGAAATGAATACGAATAAGCTAAGAGTATAGCGCTATGGGTTTAAACTACATGATAAAACGGAGAAGTACGTTAACCAATAGAAAAAGGTTATTCACGTACATATTATGTTTATTCATTTTATCGCATATCATGGTACATGGTACATGTTTAGAGAAAACTTCTAGTCAACCAATTATAATCACCGTACCAACGCCATTCTTTAAAGAACTCGTAAGAGAACTAGCATCACCTTATGTTACAGTAAATGTCTTATACCCTGAAGGAGTTGAACCCCATGAATATCAATTAACTCCTAAAGAAGTAGAGATAGCTTCAAAATCTCATATAATTGTAAGTACTTCGCATTTTCCAGGAGAAATAAAGCTTGAAGAAATGGTTATGAAGGGTAAAATAAAAGCTAAGCTCATTACATTAAATGATTTCCTCTGCTATGGCCTCAAGCTAGCAGTTAATCCATATACAGGCAAGGAAAATCTTCATGCATATTGGATCGATCCATCAAATACCATTGCCATAGCTAGGGCTATCGTTGAAGTTTTAAAAGATCTAGACCCTAAACATGCTAATTACTATGAAGTTAAGTTCAATGAATTTAAGACAAAGCTAGAGGAATTGACAAGGACTATGATAAACCTCGTGAAGGCAGTAGATAAGCATATTAAAGCTGTTATTACTTTGCCCGCTGAACAGTATATTGCTAGATGGCTTGGCATAGATATAGTGATGTTCATCGTTAAAGAGCACGGATTAAGTCCAACAATTTCTGATCTAGAGAAATTAATAGGACTTGCTAGACGTAAGGAAATAGATCTCATCCTCATATCTGATCACATAAAGGATACTAAAATAGGGCTGTTTATCAGAGATGTGGCATCAAGATATGGAATTCCAATAGCATATGTTAAGGTGCTACATAGCGAAGGCATGGGTATAGGTGAATTAATAGCGTATAATGTAGCTTCTATAACCTCAGCTCTAACTCAAGGCGTTAAGAGCTCCTTAACTGATATACCTTTATTTAAGATATACTTCTATTCTATTCTAATCCTCTTCACCATAATAATAATTGAATTTGGGGTGATATTATACCTAAGGAGGAAATTGCAGTTGAAGTAAGGGATTTAGTTGTTGGCTATAAGCCTGGTGTACCAGTACTTCATTATATATCCTTTACTCTCCATTCCTCAGAATTTCTAACTATACTTGGACCTAATGGTGCAGGAAAAACAACCCTTCTTAAAACACTTGTAGGCTTATTGAAGCCTTGGAAGGGTAACGTTAAAGTATTTAACTTAGATATAGTAAAAAACCTGAGTAAAATTCGTAGGCTCATAGGCTATGTACCACAACTTGAGAGAATAAATTTAGACTTACCATTAAGAGTTGCTGATGTAGTTTTAGCTCCTAAGATAATAAGAGGCGATATAGCATACGTTAAATATTCAAGAGAAGATCTAGAAGAAGTAGAGAAAATCCTTGAACTCGTCGGTCTAGAAGGCTTCATGGACAGATTATTTACCGAACTATCAGGTGGTCAACAGCAAAAAGTTTTGATAGCAAGAGCGCTTATAGGTAAACCTAAATTACTCATCCTCGATGAACCCTTATCTATGATTGATCCCATATCAAGAGCTGAAATAGCAACAATTCTAGGAAGAATAAAAAAAGAGCTTAGGATGACGATAATCATCTCGACACATGACGTTAATCCATTGTATGAGACTACAGATAAAGTCCTATTATTAAAGGAGGGTAGACTCATAGCCTTTGGAAAACCTAACGAAGTTCTAAACTATGAATTATTGTCTAAGGTTTATGGTCCTCACATCAGGGTTTTATCTGTAGCTGATAGAATGATATGTATATTAGGTGATGCTCATGTTTAATATACCAATACATATACTTAATGCCATTATAGCATCAGTATTATTATCTCTAACCATAGGTTCTACTAGTCCATTTATAATTATGAGGAGGATGAGTTTTCCGGTAATGGTTTTACTTCACTCGGTTTTGGCGGGTGGAGCATTAGGTGTTGTAATAACATCATATTTTAAAGTGTATGCATTAGAATTGGAGTATGCTATTACATTGTCTTTTGTATTAGCATTAACCATACTTATAGCTTTTTTAGTTAGAAAGGGTATTAGTGTTGACATTGCAACTAGCATTGTTGTAGCTTTAACATCAAGTCTCTCGGTAATATTCATAGGCTTAGCGGCAATGATAAGTTATGAAGGTCTTGCTAGAATATGGGGTTATCTTCTTGGAGAATTCTACTTACTTACTATCGACGATATTATGATGCTGTCTCTTGTAACTATTATTACTCTAACTATAGCGGTTCTGTTTGGGGCAAAGATAATCGTAATGAGCTTTGATGAAGAAGGAGCTGAAGCGCATGGATTAAATGTTGCGTTTTACCATTATTTACTATACGTTATTACATCGCTAGTTGTTGTCGTTGCTGTCAGGGTTGTTGGTGTAATTGTAGTACATATAGTATTATTAGTACCTGGAGCATTGGCTATAAGGTATCCAAGTAATCTATTACTAATGATATTCATCGGATTCACTATTTCTCTTCTTTCACTCTTTGGAGGCATATTTCTGTCTATAATATTTAATTTACAGCCAAGTGGCTTTACCGGATTACTACTCTTCTTAGCATATATAGTAGAGTTCATTAAAACTAGAGTAAGGAGTAGCTAGAATGTTCATGGGTGTAAGGATTTGTCTAAAGTATACACAGGCACAGGTGATGATGGTTTCTCCTATATACCTGCGTTTAAGAAAAGGCTTCCAAAAGATCATGAAGTATTCGAAGCTATTGGTACATTAGATGAACTTAATTCATTTATAGGGTTAATAATCAGCAAAGTAGAGAATTCTAGTAAACTTAAAAACCTAGCTTATGAACTGATATGGATTCAAAAAATGCTCTTTAGGATAGGTGAATCTATAACATCAAGCAAATGTAAAATAAGGGATGATGATTTAACTGAACTTGAGAAATTAATAGAAAAGTACTCTAAAGATGTAGGTTATGTTGAAGGATTTATATTGCCTGGAGGTCATCAATTAGCATCTTTACTTCATATTGTTAGGAGTATTTGTAGGAGATGTGAACGAAGAATAGTTAAGCTTATGAGACTATATGGGGGTCTAGTGGATCCGATAATAGTTAAGTTTGTTAATAGACTTAGTAGTTACTTCTTCATTGTAGCACTGTATGTTAATAAATACATGGGTATAGGTGAGCATAAACTTGAAGAAACATAAGATATTGATAACAAATGATGACGGGATATTTAGCGAAGGTCTATGGCTATTATATGAAGCTATAAAGGATTTAGGTGAAATCGTAGTGATAGCTCCTGAAGCATCTAAAACAGCTACGGGTTTATCATTAACAATAAATGAGCCTTTAAGACTCATGAAGGTAAAATATAGGAACACGAGTATTTACATAACCAATGGTTCACCATGTGATGCTGTTAATATTGCTCGTGAACTATTTGGAAATCTGGATTTAGTAGTTGCTGGAATAAATATTGGGGAAAATACATCACTAAAAAATATACTCGCTTCAGCAACCGTTGGTGCTGCACTTGAGGCAGCATTCCATGGTATTCCAGGATTAGCCTTTTCAGCTAATATAGAAAAGGATGAGGAACTTTATGAGGATGAATTTAGGAAAATAGCTTCTAGAGTAATAAGAGCTCTAACCTTATATGTTCTTGAAAAGGGTCTTCCAGAAGGCATAGATGTACTCAACGTTAATTTCCCTCGTAAACTACATGAGAATGTGGAAGTAAAAATAGTTCCCCCAGCTAAAACAAGATTTGTTGAAAAACTCGAAAAAAGAATTGATGTTAGGGGGAGGGAGTATTATTGGCTTTATGGTGTAGAGATAGCCCTTGAACCTAATACGGATTCCTACGTAGTTGTTTATGAAGGAAATATAGCCATTACACCTCTATCACTAAATATATTGCTACCCTTTGTCAGTACCTTAGAGAATCTAAAAGAACTTGAAGAAACAGCTAAGAAGGCAATAAAGCTCGATATTTGAACTCTAACTCTTATATTGTTAAACTAATACTTAATCCTTAGAAGGTATTAAATTGTGGTGATATAGTCCTTGAGCATAGATGTACATAAGGAATGGACAATGCTAATCAAGGAAATTAGTACTTGTAAGAAATGCGGTCTTCATAGGTTAAGGAGGAATCCTGTTCCCGGAGAAGGTCCTTTAAATGCTAAGGTATTGTTTATTGGGGAAGCTCCTGGCGAAAAAGAAGACGAGCAAGGTAGGCCTTTCGTTGGAGCAGCAGGTAAGCTTCTTAATAAATTACTGGAGATTGCTGGTCTAAGCAGGAGTAAAGTGTTTATAACAAACATAATTAAATGCAGACCCCCTGGAAATCGTGATCCAACAGATGAGGAAGTAAGGGCCTGTATAGATTACCTTTGGAGGCAGATATCATTAATTAAACCTAAAGTAATTGTAACTTTAGGTAGACATGCCGCAAGGGTACTATTCAATAAGGCCAATCTAAAATGGGACTCGATGTCCCAAAGACATGGACACATATATCCTGTTGAAATCCTTGGTTTAAAGATCATATTAATACCTACCTATCATCCTGCTGCTGCTCTCTATAATCCTAAGCTACGTAAACTACTTGAGGAGGATTTTAAGAAGATAGGACAAGCACTACAACGTGAAGATAGGTTAACTAGACCTAGAACCCTCTTTGACTATTTGGCGCTTAAGGGCAATAAAGTATCCTAAAGCAAAACTCATCACTATAAGTAGACACGTTACTGCAATATATCTTGAATCAATAGTTAATACTTCTCTAGGACTTACCTCTATCTTATATACTTCGACATGTTTAATCCCTTTTTCAGCTAAATATAAGATTAGTGGCGTTGCATAGGTATCAGCATACTTGAGCCAC
This sequence comes from uncultured Desulfurococcales archaeon, assembly GCA_964467535.1. Classification (GTDB taxonomy): domain Archaea; phylum Thermoproteota; class Thermoprotei_A; order Sulfolobales; family WANQ01; genus CAYXRT01. The sequence goes on along the minus strand of CAYXRT010000002.1, from coordinate 191,987 downwards.
ATGAACCTATAAATCATTGGTCCATATCCTGAATATTCATAATAATATATTGAATTAAAAGGCATAAAACCTAGGTTTATTAAGTAAGATATTTCATCTCCTACAATGCTCTTCAAAAGCACAAAATGCTCATTAATACTTGTTTCATTTAGGCTATTTAAGGTCACATATGATAACGATGTTGTTATAGAATATACTACTTCAAGAGCTCTTGAGTAAGCAAATACCATTTCTCCTAATGAGTATAAATTCTCTGCTTCTCTTAGCTTACTCTGAAGCTCATTAAGATAGCTTTCTGATTTTACATTAGCTACTCCTAACAATGCCTTTAGATATCTAAACAATTCTTTAGCAATATTAATGGCTTTTAACGTTATATTCCTAATAATGTTTATCGTAATATTAGTATATTTTAAATGAGTTAAGCTATCTAGGATATTAAACCATAGTTTTGTAGTTTCAATTCTTGCTTTACATCTAGTTAGCACTAGGATTTTATCTGAAACATTAACATACTCATTGTAATCTCGTAGAAGATCTCGTGCTAGGTTTATTCTAGTGGCTATTGTTACTAATAGCTCCCATATTAGGTGATCTATAATACTAATGTTATAATTCTTTAGCTTTAACAATAGCCTATTAATGGTATTGTTGAGCTTTTTAAATTCGTTATCTAACACTTTTGGATCCTTAGGCATAGTTAGTAATACGTATGTTGATGAAAGATTTAGATACATTGTAAATGCTATACTCGCAGCTGAGTAATAGTCTTGGTTTTTTATAGCTCTTGAATATTCACTCATAAGCTCATTGCAGTAATTAATTGAGTTATTTATCAAGGTTCTAAGTTTTAGTGATAGCTTTCTACTTGCATTAATTTCCATTAATACTTTCATGAGATGGAGAGTTTTATTATAGATGTAGTATGAATTTCTCTGGAACATTTTTGAAATTTCATAGGGTATTACGGGTTTGATGTACTTTACTATTCTTCTACCTGTTAGAATCTCATAGGCTTCAACGATAGTACTAACAGGTAAAAGTCTTACTCCTAATTTTATAGCCTCCTTTATAATTACAGGACTAAGATTCGCTCTTGGTAATATCATTCTACTTATATTGGCTTTGGCTATAGCCCTCATCTTTATTAAAACTCCTCCTACAGCCTCTACTCCGCCATCAATGTTAATAGCCCCCGTAACAGCTAATTCACTAGGCAGCTTATCACCCGTTACCAGAGCCATTATGAGTAATGCAAATGCTAAACCAGCACTTGGTCCTTCAATTTTTGCTGCTTCAACGCCACTTATACTTATGATTATATCTACGTCGGTTATGTTAATCCCAAGGAGTTTCTCAACTACTATTTTAGAGAATTTAGCTGAATATAAGGTGTCCTCTCCTATATTTTGAGGTCCCTTAATGATTACTTCCCCATTACCCTTAGTAAACCAAGCTTCTACTAAGTGTACTTTACCTACCTTTCCATCTATAACTGAAGGTACGTAAACTTTGACTTTTCTAACGCCTATATTGTTACTACTTAGTGGGATACTACATGAAAGGGTATTTAGTATTACTAATAGTAGTAAAAATAAAGCAGTACACCTAGTTGCTTCAAATCTCAGAGTGCACACCTCATATTAATTTAAGGAGTAAAGGAGTATTATTAATGCTACATAGACCCTGTTAATTTGTATATTACTTATTCATCTCATGAGTAATACCATGAATTAACGTCCATCTCCACCTAGCATTACTTTTATCTAAAACATATCAACTATAGATCAGTTAGGTGCCTATAGTGACCGATGGAGTAAGTTTAAGCGGGAAAGAAAATAGAGAAGTTCTTGAGAAAATAACTGAAATTGTTGAAAAATACAAGGAGACAGTATATATAGGTATTAGCTTACAAAGAAAGCTATCAGGATACAGTAAAGATAGATCTTAAAGGAGTGTTTTTATGGATACTTATATAGCTTAAATAACCTAAATTATTTAAGGTAGTATAAGGTTTAAAATAGATAAGGCATTATTCCAGGGGTTTTTAATGGAATCTGAACTAAGGAGTAAAATTGATGAACTAAAGAAATTTTTAGAAGAGAAAATACAGAGCCTGAAAAGAGAATTAGAGTTATATGAACTCTTATTGACTATTCTAGAGCTTGGTATTGAGCCTGAAGTTAGAAGAATTAAAATTAAACCTGGGGAAAAGGTCATAGAAATTAAATCAAGTAAGGGGTTACATTTAGCTAATATGGTTATAGGTAAAGATTATATAAGAATACTACCGCTAAAGAGGATCAGTTATAATTCCTTAGCTGTCAAGGAGTTTCTTATAAGATACCTTGATGGTCTTAAAAAGAAGAGCGAAAACGAGCTAAATCAGGATACGAACACACCATTTGATTATGAGGTAAGAGTTGAAGACAATTATATAAAGGAGATTTTTATTAAGAATGCTAAAGATATTATCGTCGATGAATTAAAAATTCTTGAGCTTAAAGCAGCCATAGAATATAGTTTTCAATAAACTAGGAATGATATGGTGGTTGCCCGTGCCCGTTAACCTAGGTGCTTACGGTTCCCGAGTTATTTATAATTAATTTGGGCACGGGCTTCTCCCTCAACCACCTCATCTGGTTCGGTGGCTCATTGGGAGCTACATTGACCGCCACCACTTGGGCGGTCTTACGGGTTATGAGGACTAACCTCCCGCCCCTGATGGTTATCAAACCGTCATTGGAGCGGGAGAAGAGGTTAAGACATGCAACATATTGAGCATTAAAGGAGAAACCGCATTTTCTGCACCTAAATGATTCTTTATCAATTCTGTTCCTCTTATCTACGTAACCGCATATCGGGCAAGTAACGGATGTTCCCTTAGCATCAACCTCTAATACATTCAATCCTTGCTCATAGAACTTATAGTCAATATACTCTATGAACTTGTGATACGGGAACGTTGATAACCTATAGTTAAGTTGCTTACTCCTATTCCTACCATTAAGTCTTATATCCTTAAGATTCTCCCTAACTAAGTCAGCATTGCATTCCCTAGCAATCTCTGCTAGTAACGTAGTTATTTTCTTTAACCTATCCTCTACACGCTTCCTCTCACGATAACCATACTTAGCTAGAAGCTTATCTCTTAATCTAGGATTCTTCACCTTCTCTTGAATACTCTTTCTAATTCTCCTGTAGTTGGTGCGTATTCTCCTTATGTCATGTCTTATTGAGAATAACATAGCATCATTCCTATTGTAATTAACTAGTAAGCAGTCAATACTATCCTCATTAATATCTATGAAGAGCTTGTTCCTATGCTCATTAACCTCAACGTCCCTACGTATAGTTAAGAGAAGATAAGCTTCATTCTCATCAACTAGTATCCTAGAATTCCCTAGCTTAGCACCCTCAAGCTCCCTCCTAGCGTAACCGTACTCCACCACTAGGAATTTCAGGTAAACACCACTACCCTTAGACACCATTAATACTAGGGAACCATGCCTCCTCTCAAGCTTGTAGGTGTCAATATGAAGTTCAATAACTCTATTATCTTCTACCGTAGGTAGTGATGGTGGAGATATTTTCTTTCTTTTCTTTACTGGTAATCGCTTCCACTTATTCATTAACTTCCTATAGCTACGGTACATCGCTAATGCTCTCTTATACGCTTCCTGAACAAACTTATTGTGTAAGTGAGGATACTTATTCCTTAATACCTTATAGCATAACTCATGTGCTTTCTTCCTACTACGGACATCGTTTTTGATGATAATATCTAACGCTTCCCTTATCATTAACGTGTAATCATTTAGAAGTGAATATAGTTGGCTTTTATCGCTTTTTGTCAATGGTATTAGCTTAAACTTAATCGTTTTTTCGATAGTTTTAATCGTCTTTTATCACCTCTTCTACGACCTTTTTTATCTTCCTAAACTTCTGTGAACGCTTACCATAGATTCTAGCGGCGAAGCTAATGACTATAGATACGAAGTCCTCGATAAGCTCTTCCATATAACCCTTTTCTGTCTCCTCTACAACCTCTACTCTAACACCATGTGATTCAAAGTATCTCTTGAGATAATCGAATCCGAACCTCGTTAGCCTATCCTTAAACTCCACCACTATTACGTCGGTTTGATGCTTCTCAACAATATCAAAGAGCTTCTGCAAACCATTCCTATCCTCCTTTAAACCGCTAGCAACATCAGTTATTACCTCAATAATCTTGTATCCCTTAGCAGAACAGTAACTTCTTAACCTCTCTATCTGTCTATCGAGATTTCCGTCTTTCTTCTGTTTATGGGAGCTAACTCTCGCATAGATAACCGCTCTTACCTCTGATGGTTTAACACCAGTTAATAACCTCCTTACCTCACTCTCTGGTATCATCCAGAACCTACCCACACGTATAGCACGTATCTTCCCCTCCTTAATCCACTTCTTAACACCACTAACACTAATGTTAAGAATCTCAGCAACCTCTCTAGTACGATAGAGTCTCTCACCCATCCATAGTACACCTAGTATTCTCTAGTAACTCTAGTAGCTAAGCTAGCTTAAAAACCTTTACCTAACGAATAGTCCCTCAGTGTAACACTGATCAGGCATGTAGTTGACCTTCTTGCCGGGTATTCTTCATCGGGCTATATACTAACATTATCCTCTAAGCCCATTAAGTTTACGCTTCCTTAGATAATGAAGATTAATATAGTCTTAATTAAAAGAACGTAAGGGGACGTCAAGTTATAGAGAGCCCTATTTTCAACCCCCCTATACGTTATATAAGTCGCGTATCTCTAAGTATAGTTTTAACGGAGGCGAGTGGTGTAAATATGGAGTTTAAGATACTAGCTGAAACATTTGAGAAGTTAGAGAAAATTACTTCACGTACACAGATGACGCTCTACTTAGTTGAGTTGTTCAAGAAGACACCCGTAGAAGCAATTGATAAAGTTATATATCTTATGCAAGGTAAGTTATGGCCTGACTGGATGGGAATGCCAGAGCTTGGTGTTGGTGAAAAATATCTTGCTAAGGCTATAGCATTAGCTGCTAAGACTACTGAAAGAGAAGTAGAAAAGCTTGCTAAACGCTATGGTGACCTCGGTAAAGCAGCTGAAGTATTAATAGATAAGGCTAGTAAGAAACCTGTTGGATTAATGGCATTTATTCAAAAAGCTCCTACTATAAGCACTGGATTAACTGTTGAAAGGGTTTATGATACTCTAAGAAGAGTAGCTGCAACTACGGGTGAAGGTAGTAGGGATATAAAGATTAAGCTCTTAGCAGGTTTATTAGCTGATGCTAAGCCCATAGAAGCTAAGTATATTGTTAGATTTGTTGAAGGAAGGCTACGTCTAGGTGTTGGTGATGCAACTATTATGGATGCCTTAGCGATAGTTTATGCTGGCAGTCAATCATTCAGACCAATTATAGAAAGAGCCTATAATCTAAGAGCTGATTTAGGGCTTATAGCAAAAATACTAGCTTCTAAGGGCATTGAAGAATTAAAGAAGATTACACCTCAAGTAGGAATACCCATCAGGCCTATGTTGGCTGAAAGACTTAGTAGTCCTTCAGAGATATTAAAGAAGGTTGGAGGTAAGGCTATAGTTGAGTATAAATATGATGGTGAGAGAGCTCAAATCCATAAGAAAGGCGATAGTGTGGTAATTTTCTCGCGAAGACTAGAGAATATAACAAAACAGTATCCCGATGTACAAGAGTATATCAAAAAGTCTGTTAAAGCAAACGAAGTAATAATCGAGGGCGAGATTGTCGCAATAGACCCTGAAACAGGTGAAATGAGGCCTTTCCAAGAGTTAATGCATCGTAAGAGAAAGAGAGATATACACATAGCTATAAAGGAGTATCCTGTGAAAGTATACCTATTTGACTTGCTATATGCTGATGGAGTGGATTATACTACTAAGCCTTTACCTGAACGTAGGAAGAAACTTGAAGAAATAGTTGAAGAGACAGACGAAATAAAAATAGCTGAATATATTATCACAAGTGATCCTGATGAACTTGAAGAATTCTTCCTTAAGGCCATAGAGGATGGTGCTGAGGGTGTGGTAGTTAAAGCAATTCATGGCAATGCTATATACCAAGCTGGTGCAAGAGGATGGCTGTGGATTAAGTATAAGAGAGACTATAAGAGTGAAATGATCGATACGGTTGATTTAGTAGCTGTTGGAGCGTTTTATGGTAAGGGAAGAAGAGCTGGTAAGTATGGAGCATTACTTATGGCCGCTTATGATCCAGATACAGATACGTTTAAGACTGTATGTAAAGTTGGCAGTGGCTTCACCGATGAAGATCTTGATAAAATGATTGAAATGTTTGAGCCATATATTATACCACATAAACATCCTAGAGTAGATTCAAAGATGAAACCTGATGTATGGTTTACACCAGCAATTGTAGCTGAAATAATAGGAGCCGAACTTACACTATCACCATTACATACGTGTGCTCTAAACACCATAAAACCTAATGTTGGTATATCAATTAGATTCCCAAGATTTGTAAGATGGAGACCTGACAAGAGGCCAGAAGACGCTACAACAACTAAGGAAATAGTTGAAATGTATAAGAAGCAGTTACGTAAGACAACTGAAAGACCAGCACCTGAAGCAATTTAACCTTACTTTCTAAATCATAAGCTAAGAAGTTTTATTCTATAAGCCTAAATTCTTTGCCTATTGCTTGACCTGGCAAGTTAGGCTTAAATACTGCACGAAGAACCCCTTTATTACCATGGACTCCTATAATCTTACCTCTATAGACATTGCCTTTTTCATCTACATATACGATCTTTTTTCCAATAAAGCCGGCTGCATGCCTCTTATCATCAATTCCATATAACTTAACAAGCACTTCATTTGGATATTGGGTATTTGACCCCCTTCTATATCCAATTATGAGTCCTCTAACTTCACCGCTCGACATTATCAGCACCATAAGCTATTCGTAAAAAGGTCTTTATATTTTTATTTGAAAGCATTAGGTTTATCCGCGTAAAGCTTATTCTTTAAATTTCTTCATGATTATGTTGGGAAGTATCATGCCATGCTCCTATGTTATGATGCTAGGGATGGCTGGTTCAGGTAAAACAACGTTAACAGATCGCTATAGTAGATGGTTAATTAATAATGGGTTCAATATAGCAATTGTAAACCTTGATCCTGGAGTCGAGAGAGTTCCGTATAAGCCAAGCTTCGACATAAGAGATATAATCACTATAAGGGATGTAATGATAAAATACGGTTTAGGCCCTAACGGCGCATTTATAAAAGCTATGGAACTCATTGAAGAGAATATGGATAGAATTTTGAATTCTGAACCTTTCATTAATGATGGTGATTACGACCTTATATTAATAGATACACCTGGTCAAATGGAGGTATTTGTATTTAGACCTGTAGGCCCAAATTTAATTTCCAAGCTTAGGTTTAAGGGATTCGTTATAGGGGTATACATAATTGATGGTGAAATGATTAAGAAAATACATGATGCCGTTATGGCATGGTTTATGGGATTAATACTAAGACTTAGACTAGGTATTCCTGTGATACCTATACTTAATAAATCAGACTTAACTAAGGACTATGAAGTAGTAGTTAAATTAATTAATGAACCGTTAACTTTAATCAATGATCTAAGGAGAGGCTTAGAAGGGATACTAGATGATGTTGTCGAGGATATGTTGCATCTTGTTGAAAAGACTAGGAGTGCTTTAAGATTTATCAAGGTCTCAGCATTAACCGGTGAAGGAATTGAGGATTTACATTACATTATACATGAAGTACATTGCACCTGCGGTGATTTAACTTAATTTACTCTAGTTGCTCTATTAACTTCCCGTATTCTTCTTCCAAGTCTCTTTCCTCTATATCGCCTAATGGTTCTTTCTCTCTAAACAATTTTGCTTCAAAAACATATATCTTTGTCCCATCCCATAACCAGCAGTCAGGTTCCATACCTGCTTTTAGACATACTTCGGCAAGAAATGTTTCTTGATCCCAACCATATTCTATAGGTACTTGTGGTAGTAATACGCCTTGATAGAGACCTCTTTTTACTAGTAGTCCGTGTTTGCCTATTATGATATGCTTAGGAAGTTCTTCATTAGGTACATTTAAAGGTTCTGGTTTAGAGAGAACCGATACTTCGAAAGTAACCGTACCTAATTCATCGGGACTCATGGGTGTAAATCTTGGATCTCCTACAGCTGCCTGAATAGCTACTTCGATTACAACGTTTACTAAAGGAGCTATTGGTTCTAAATATCCAATACATCCTCTTAGACTTCTCTTCTCATATCCATGAAAAGATTCTATGGTTACAAATGCCATGCCATTTTTTAATAGCTTACTTGGGGTTTCTGGAGGAGGCTCTATCTTTCTTCTCCTATGCAGATATTCCTCAACTGCCTTACGGGCTAGTTTTACGAGGAAAATTCCATCATTAAATGTTAGTTCGCGTGGATGGACGTACTCCTTGTTTTGACTCTTCCTTTTGAACATCCCTTTCAATCCTCTTCCTAACCCTTTCTAATATTTCTTCAATTTTAATCCAGTGCCTTCCCCTCCAATATACTTTACCGCACTTAGGGCATTTCCAGAAATCATAGTATCTTTCATATACAGGTCCAGGTACTTCGCCTTTTACTTTCTCTTTATCTACTCTAATTAAAAGTGTATTACAAAGCGGACAACGAGTTTTATCAAAAAGTATATAGAGCCTGATATTGTACCTTTTAGCTACTGCATATAGTCTATCTTCAATATCATCTGAAAGTATTAATATACTCTTAAGTCCCCTCCTTAGAGCTCTAGCATGTAATCCTCTATCCCTAGTTAAAATGATTCTTTTATCTTTCTCAGCTATTCTTAGTACTTGCCAGTCAGTTAACTTACGTGAATATACTACATCGTACCCTAGCATTCTCAGCCATCTAGCTAGATCTCCTAGCATAGTATCTACTACGAACTTTACCTCTTCCTCACTCATCTGCCTACTGCCATATCATTGGTTTGGTATTATAACTGAACATGAATACTATTAAAGTTTTACCTTGAGGATCTCATAATGTAGCAATATATCTTGTTATATCAGTTAATGTTACCATACCCAACGGTTTTTCTTCTACTTCATCTAATACAATAACTCCTCTAATTCTTCTATCAATCATCTCCTTAACTGCTTCCCCTAATATTGAGCTAGGAGTATAGAGCGGTGGATTCAATCTCATTACATCCTCTAATAGTAGATTCATTATCCTCTCCTTTCTATACCTTACGGGTACTAGTTCATGTAATTGAAATAGGGCATATGCTATTTCATCGATTGATACCGTTCCTACAACCTTATTCATTTCATTTAAAACAGGCAGTAATTCTACATCATAATCTAGCATTATCCTCCTCGCATGGATAACTCTATCCGATGTTTTAAGTAATATTGGTATGGTCCTCATGAGCTCTTTTAGCTTAATTTCAGATTCCTTTAGTGACTCTAATAGGTTCCACTTAGTTAATAAACCAACTATTTTACCATCTTCAATTACTGGTAATGAGCTTATGTTTTTCTCTATCATCAATTTAGCAGCATTAACAATACTTTCTTTGGGTTGAATTGTTATAGGATTTGGTGTCATAAAGCTTGAAATATGTAACCTACCTGAAGATATGGTTGATGTTCTTGCGGTTCCTAGTTTTATTATGATATCTTTCCTTGTAGCTATTCCTAATAGTTTATGATTTTTAACTATGACAACTCTATCAATATCATACTTATCCATAATTTTAACTACATGAGGTAATGTATCATCCTTACTTACAATTGGAACATCTTTTAGCATTACATCAGCTACTTTAATGTTCCTTAATACTTCTAATTCAGACATATTAACCAACCCGTGAATATCCATGGTTTCTCTTATAACCTGGCTATGCCTTTAGCTACTTCTAGTTTTGTAACTATTCCTAGGAGGTTATCATTAGTGTCTACAACTGGTAAACAGCTTATATTGTTCTTTATCATAGTTTGTGCAGCCAATGATAGATCTTCTTCAGGTCTTATTGTTAAGGGATTTGGCGTCATAATATCTGATGCTACTGGTACCATGTAAAACCTAATAGCTGCAATCCTATCTTTCTCTACTATAAGCATCTTCTTCCTTACTTTACTCCTTATAGCATACATAAACGGTATACTTAAAAATACAATATCTGATTGTGTTATCACACCTACAGGTTTACCTCTATCAACTACTATTACCTTCTTAGCTTCGTCTCGTGAGATGGCTTCAATTACGTGGTAAAGACTATGTAGAGGGGTTACAGTCGTAGGTTTTGTTCTCATTACCTGACCTACTTTTAATCTTCCTTGAAAATTCTCCGCATATGCTTTAACTATGTCTGTCAAGGTTATTATTCCAACTAGTGATCCTCTTTCATCAACTACAGGTAGGCCGCTAATTCCATGCTTAATCATAATTCTTGCAGCTGTCTTAATACTCTTAGTCCTTTCAACTACTATAAGCTCTCTACTCATAACTTCGGTAACAGTTATGTCATCTAATGGTCTATGCTTTCTTCTTTGGAAGCCTAGGATTTTTACGAAGTCAGTTTTTGTTACGATTCCTACGGGCTTATCTCCTTGAACTATAATTACTCTCCCAATTTTATGTCTGAGCATGAGGTTTCTTACATGCGCTAGTGTATCTGTAGGTCTAGCTGTAATTACAGGTGTTGTCATATATGATGAAATTCTGATAACCAATATGCTCACCTACTTAAGGCTACTGCATATATTAGATCTTTTTCCGTAATAATACCTACTAACATATTATCCTTAGTAACTAGAAGGCTACTAGTACCATTATCTAACATCTTCTTAGCAGCTTCACCTATATCAGCGGAAGGTTCTATGGTAATTATTTTATCATTCATTACTTCACTTACAGGAGTCCTTAATGCTTCCTTGAGCTCTCCCCTAACTATCTTCTTAAATACTCTATTAGTTCCAAAGAATCTTACATAATCTTTTGCCGTTAACATTCCCATTACTTCCCCCTTGACATTAATGACCGGCAATCTTCTTATCTTTAATTTAACCATTATTTCAGCAGCATCAATTAATGTAGCATCACGTCGGATTGTTATCACGTTCTTGCTCATAATGTCTTCTACTATTATATTCCACTGTCTAGGCTCTATAAAGTGCTTGACTAGGTCCCTCTCAGTTACTATACCTCTAACCTTACCATCATCTGAGACAACAGGTAATACGCCTACATTCTCCGTAATCATTTTTTCAAGAGCTTTGACTATGGAATCGCTAATTGATATAATTATAGGTCTATCATTCATTAACGAGTTTACCGGTTCATCAAGTGCACTATAGATGTTATCGCCGTGCTTTACTTTAACTATTTCATAGAGGTTACCTCCACCGAGGTAATTGACAAGATCCATTGCGACTACTATCCCCTTAATGACTTTTCTAGCATCTGCTATTGGGATAGATCTTATATCATGAGTGGTCATTATCCTTGCTACTTCTCTTACAGGTGTTGTTGGTGCTACTGTGTATACGGGTGTTGTCATTACGTATACTATATCACCTTCTCTTTCATAGATATAGCTCGTAAAACTGGGTTTACCATTACTTCTAAGCCAACGATATCCTTCAACTCTTTTGAATGATTTAAACGTAGTAAAACTCCTATACATAGCCTTTACTCTCCCATACCTATGTATTTTAGATAAGCTCTTATAATGTCTTCCCTGTCGATTATTCCACACATATTACCTTTATCATCAACTACAATTATCCTTCCAATACCATAACTTATTAGGGTTTCAGCTGCTTCAAGCATTGTAGCTGAAGACTTTATAGTTATGGGAGGAGTTGACATTATCTCCTCTATCTTAGGTCCTTTTCGTGGCCCAGTTTCTGACTCAAAATCTATTCGTGTAAACCCATGTTTAATTAAATCATACTGCGTTACTACACCAACAAGTTTACCTTCATCATTAACTACAGGGAATCCTACATATCTATACCTAACCATCTTATTCCAAAGCCTTGTTATATGATCTTTACTATTAACGTACACTACATCTTTTGTCATGTATTTACTTACTTCTACGTTAAGTGATGGATGACTATTTTCTACTAGTACTGTAATTATGTCTTCTAAACCAAATACCCCTAGGTAGTTTCCGTTTTCATCTATCACTGGCGCATACCATTCATCTACGCTTAACATAGTTTTTAATGCTTCTAAAACAATTGTTTGAGGAGTAAGTGTAACTTTAGGTTCAATCATTATATCTGAAACTCTAGCGTTAGAACGAGTTGATGATATTAGAAGCACTCTTTCTCTGGTTACAACTCCTAATAACCTTTGCTCTTCGACAACAGGTAAAAATCTTATTTTTAATTTTCTAAATATTTTTCGAGCCTTTGTAGCTAACTCTTTCGGTCTTATAAATGGGTGCCTACGATTATAATAATGAAGAATAGAAGCTTGAGCTATATCCAAAATAGATCTGCCCCAGTATAATATTAGGTTCCTAAGTAATTTAAATTTAGGTAGATCTAAGCTGAAGTGATATGTTTAGTTATGTTATCTGCGTCTCCTTAAATAAAGTACCTCAAGTAAATTTGGTGCAAGTCTTAGTATATCGTATTCTGCTATAATACCCACCAATTTGTTATTCTCAATAACAACTAAATGTCCTATATTTTTAGATACCATTAAGCTAGCTGCATCTTTTAGGTCCATATCAGGTGAAATATGTATTACTGGTGAAGTCATTACCTCACTTGCCTTGGTTCTAAAAGGATCTTTTCCTTTGGCAAGAACTCTTCTTATAAGATCATTTTCTGTTACTATACCTACTACCTCTCCTACCTCATTTACTATTACAACGCTTCCAATATTTTCTTCACTCATTTTCTTAGCTATCTCAAAGACACTTGTATTAGGAGTTGCCGTTACTACTGGTGAAGACATTATATCTCTAACCTTTAATCTAACGCTCACCCCTTATACCCCCACTTAGCATCATATTTAGATCCTCCATTATCCTAACAGTAACACTCTACTTTTAATATTTTGGATTTACCAGGAATTCTTTGAATAATGTCGTTGATATTCACATTCTTTATAAGCATTTTAAGTTCTTCATCTCTACATTTACGTATCCACATATTCAATAATGCTTTTGCTAGACTAGGTACTTCTATATCGCCGGGTATGATTACCGCATAACATATAGCTTGCTTACTTATTAGTTCCTCGGGTCCAATTATTACCTTATATTCCTCTCTACTTAGCCTTATGCCTATAGCTAGTTTAAGCTCTACATTTCTTATGTAGTTCTTCTTTCCATATATCATGAATGCCCCTTTAGCTAGGTATTCTCCTGGAGGTGGCGTCTTTGATACTTGTGAGCCCTTGACCCAGAAGACATCTATACTCATTAATCCCTCTTTCCATGCCCTACTATATGCAGCTGCTATCAATGCAGCGTCTTTTATATCTTCATCTTTTGGTTCTTTATTCATGGTCTTTAATATTACTGCTGGAGCACCATGGATGTCGGCATGTATAAATATGTCTTTGTCTTCCAAATATCTTCTAACAATTGATTCATTTTGTTCAGCATTTCTGCCACCAATAGCTAAAAATCCATTAGTTGTAATAATCCAATGATATTTTTCAAACCATTCCTTTTTCCTTATCTTCAATTCTATTCTTTTTCTTACTTCAACACCCTCAACTTTGATCTTTTCTTTCTTTTTCTTAACTTCCCTAATGGCTTCTTTTATCCTTTCTATTTTTCTTTCAAGTTCCTTTACCTTTTGCTGTAGCTCAATAACGTTTTCGTGAAAGCTCTTTCTAATGTCAAGCTCTGCCTTAAGGTCATTTATCTTTACCCCTACTATACCTTTACGCTTATTTACTTCTACTATTTCACGGAATTTCTTTAATCCATTCCATCTACTTTGGTTAAACGATTCTAGGACTCTATTCCATAGGTTCTCTAGGTCAGCGTATTTTTCATATATTTTTTGTAGTACCTTTCTCCTCTTCTCTAGCTCCTCTATATGTTTATGGAGTTGTTTTTCTTGTTCTACTATGCTTTTTTCAAGTTTCTTAATTTTGGTTTGTAGTTCCTTTAGCTCCTTTTCAGCTAGTTGCTCCTTTAATGCTGCTGTAAAATACTCATCAAGTGCATCATTAAAATTACTAAACTCTTTAATTTTTGCTTCTTTAGGTATCTTTACAGGACTAAATGGAAGAACCGTTATAGGCTTTTCATCAACAATTATGTGACATGGTTTTATGTTTTTCTTTTCCTTTATTTCAATTATAAAGTTCTTTATATAATTGTACAGCTTATTACAGTCATCATGAGATAGTTCTTTGGGGTTTAGAGTTTTCCGGATATTTAATCTTGCTAATATATCTTCAGCTACTTCACCTGGTAATCCAATATATTTAACCAATCCCCTTACGATATCAACTCCTTTATATAGAAGAGTCTTAAATTCACTAATATCTATTTGAAGCATATTAGTTGATGGTGGTGGAGGTTTATATTTAATTCCGACGCGTATTGCTCTATCCTTTAATTCCATGTATTTTGAAGCCATTACTATATTTTCTTCGCCATTAGTTAGTATAAGAACTCCTCTTGGTATTAACTCGATTATTAGCTTGTAAAGGGTATTTGCTTTAATTACTTCGAATATTACTATTCTATCTAAGCCTAACTGATAAACATCTTTAATTATACCTCCTCTTAAATGTTTTCTAAGCTTAGCTACTATTGGTGGTATGGTCTTATAGTCAGCTTCCTTTACATACCTAGTTATATGTATTCTACGTGATGGCTCTATTACTATGTTTATTTTCTCTCCTACACGACTATGTATTTTCATTAGATACGTATTTTCTTCTAGTTGGTAAATGTTAATTATCCTGCTTCCTATTATGATTTCCTGGGTTTCCGAAACCCATGCTGCAACATCTATATTTGTCATTGATGTTTTTGGTTTGATCACCTACACCCCCTGGTGGTAAATGATGTCACTAAGGTTTAAACAGTTAGTTAGAGAATTAGGCATTGAAGGTAAGGTCTTAATATTGAGAACTATTATGGGGATTATTGCAGGAATCCTATGCTTTGTTATAGATGTATATATAACCCCACTAACTGGAACCATTATCTATTCTATTTATGCCTGGGGAATAGCATTTACCATATATGCTCTATCTATTCCACTAGTATATGTGTTATTGAAGGTTAAGAAGGGCTGGATACTTTTTGGTAAAGGTATATTCATGTATTTTCTAGCTTGGTTTATAGCTTGGATAACAATCTATGATACATATGCGTATTTCTTCTTAGTAAATATTACCTCAACTAAGTGAGCACTCTTGTTCTTAAGAACTTCTCAATAATTTCTACTTCTTCACTTAGTATTCCGTGACGTAAATAGTCTACAAGTCCAGGAGTTAATAGAGGTTTACCATTAATCAAGGGGTATGCAAAGGGCAAGTAAATTTCAAGCTCAGCGTCTCTTACATAGGCCTTTAACTTTATACTAACTCCTTTGACAATTGGTATTTCGGTTATCCTCCTACCTTTAAACACTTGGAGAACCATATATGCTGTACCATCAATACTGAATTGATGTTTGCCTAAACTTACAACCTTGACATTCCTTGGATTCTCCCTTAAAATCCTCGACGTTAATAACTGGTACGTCCTACCTCTTGGCGGGTGATCTCCCATAATGCCTCCAATTACTACTAGGTTTCGTCTCCCTGTAAAGTCTTGGGGTTCAAGCAACTTATTTGAACGTGGGTCAAGGATTAATACGTTATCCCATTTACTTTTATGTATGAGCTTTACTATACTTTCCTTATGGACTATTCCATATTTGCTTAGAAGTTCTATGTCTTTTCTTTGAATAATGTTTGTAAAATGCAATCTTTCTTTACCTACCATTTTAGATACATGTTTATATTCAAGTAGTATCCATTTTGAAAGCCTAGGTTCTAAGTGTTCTATAGCTACTTCGATTTCTCCCATAATATTTTCCTCATAGCCTCTAGAGGTTGAGGTTCTTTGCCCATATACTCCGCAGCTGTTACTACTTTCTTCCCCATTCTAGAACCTAACTCAAATACTTCTTTAAGTTTATCCTTGTAATTTAAGTCTCTAAGGCTATGATGATCAACTACTAAAACCTCTAATTGCCTCATATGTACTAGTTTCTTCATATTATTAAGAGACCTCACTATACATTCGTTACTTATTTTAAATCCTTCAAAATATGTTGGAGGTCCTCCTAGTATTACCATATGTGGTTTCCAGTTAATTAGTATGTTAAGGGTGCTCTCACTTATTGGACCTTGAACGTCACTTGTATGAACTACTCTATATCCATCAACATCTAGTAACGTCATTATTACATATCCAAGCGGAGTTCCTTCCTCACCGTGAGGTACAGGTTTTGAAAACTCTAGCTTAATGCCTGTATCTAAGCTATATGTTCTTGCATCAGCAATGTTCACTTTAGCTAGTGATTTAACACCATTCTTCTCAAAAAATCTATATGCTCTTAGCCTCTGGCTTACATTTATATTCTCCTTGGGATTCTTTACAAATAGTTCTTTGTGTCTATATAATTCTTTATACTCTTCCCCACGTAGATAATGATCGTAGTGATAATGTGATATTATTATATGAGTTGAATCCTGTAGATCTTTACATATAGTGTCTATGAGTTTTTCTAGGGTTTCTAATTCTATAGGATGAGGAGGTAAACCATATCTTCTTGGAGCATATGATGCACCTGGATCTATGAATATTTTTAATCCGTTTACCTCAATCACCGTCGCCATTGATCTTACTCCAAAGCTGTCAAATGCTATTAATTGTATTCGAGGCTTCCTCAATTTCTAGCCTCACTAGCGCTTAATTATGCTTAGTAAAATATAATTTGTTAGATTAAAACTCTCCTGGGTTGGAACTTGAAGGTAATGGTATACGATGACTTGAGTCTCTGCGAATATGCTAATGTGCTTAAGGAAAACATTAAGTTAAAGAACCTAATAATTATGTTAGCACGTTGTAGCGTTGAATATGAAGGTAGGGGGGCTTCGTATCTTGGTGAAGGAGATAGACTTATAATTATTAAGAGAGATTTAGCCTTCCTTGTTCATAGACCTACAGGGTACTCCCCTGTAAATTGGCAACCTGGATCAAGTTATATTGATATTGAATGCTCTGATGAATTACTAACAATTAAAGCTATTAGAGCAAAACCTAGAGAAATAGTTACAGTTAAAATTAGCACTATCTATTCATTATTATTAGCTCGTGATCTTGAGGATAGAGCTGAATTCATAGAATATATTGATGAACATGAAATGAGGGATGTATTTGTACGTAACCCCAGCTTAATTGAACCTGGACTCAAGGTTATTAGCATAGAGAAACCTGTTGAACCAGGTTTTATAGATATGTATTGCACAGATTCTAAAGGTAATATCGTTGTTATTGAATTGAAAAGAGTTACTGCTTCGAAAGAAGCTGTACAGCAATTAGCTCGATACGTTAATGCTGTAAAGTCTTCTATTGGTATTAAAAAAGTTAGGGGAATACTAGTTGCTCCCTCTATAACTAAATCAGCTCTTCAGCTCTTAGAACTTCATGGACTTGAATTTAAGCAAGTTAATTTATCAAAGCTTAGATCCATGTTGAAGGAGATTAAAGAGGTTAGGAAAGGTCGTGAGAGAACGCTACTCTCATACTTTATGGAAAGTAAAGCTAGAAGTTAAGGAAAAGTACGATACTACAGCCCCTTCATATGATGAACTATATGGAAACGAACAATACCTAAAATATGAATATATACCAAGGTATGCTAAGCCCCGTGAAGGAGACGTAATTTTAGATATAGGTTGCGGTACGGGTCTTTTCATAGAATATTTATTTTACAATAATTATAATTTAACTTACTATGTAGGATTAGATCTCAGTACTGTCATGCTTAGCATATTTAAGAATAGAAGAAGGCATCTCCTTCCTCTAATTGACCTAGTACAAGGCGATGCAGAGTATCCCCCCTTCAGACCTAATTCATTTAATAAGATCTACCTCATAACAGTCCTAGATCTTTTACCACAAGGAGTTAAAGTAATAGAATACATAGGAGAATTGCTTAAGGATAATGGATTAATCATATACAGTATTCTCAAAAAGTATGACGATAATAGAAAATTGCAATATACAAGTAAATGCAAAGACTACATCCATGTAATCACTAAGCAGAAATTAACCTCAACACTTAAATACCTGATTCACAACCACACTCACAATGAGGCACTTAAAAGGTATTAAGCTTCAAGAGATATTTAAGGGGGTTGTAAAAAGCCTTGGCATCTTCGAGACCAGATGCTCCATTAAAATATCTTAGAAGTGCAATAAACAGAGTAGTACTGGTCAAGTTGAAGGACGGAAGCGAGTACATAGGAAAGCTAGAGCTAAGTGATAATACTATGAACTTAATACTAAGCGATTGTGTTGAAGTTCATGAAGGATCCGACGAACCTAAAACAAAATATGGAAGAGTATTCATTAGGGGTAGTAACATACTTTTTGTAAGTCTAGATTATCATCAGGTTAAGCAAATATAAGTAAGAGATTCCTATAGGGAATCAGTGTAATAATAATAATGAACGAAAAAGTTATAGTATTAATGTAGCGGTAGGAAAACCGGCGACTAAAATGAAGCGTAACATAGTAATTGAAACAGTGCATTGGCAACCTGTTGAATCATTAAACGTGGAAATGGTTGAAAGAAAAGGTCTTGGACATCCAGATTACATCGCTGATGCAGCAGCGGAATCAGCTAGTAAAGCCCTATGTAAATACTATCTTGAACACCTTGGAATTATACTTCACCATAACGTCGACAAGGCGTTACTCGTCGGAGGTCAAGCTGATCCAAAGTTTGGTGGCGGTGAAGTCCTTCAACCAATATATATCATCGTTTCTGGTAGAGCTACAACACAAGTTATTAGTGAAGGTAAGATAATTAGAATACCTGTTGGGACAATAATAGTATCTGCCGTAAAGGATTGGATTCGAAAAAACTTTAGGTACTTAGATCCAGATAAACATGTTATTGTTGATTATAAAGTAGGCATGGGAAGTGCTGATCTGGTAGCCGTATTTGAGTTAAGTAAGAAGATGCCATTAGCTAATGATACAAGCTTTGGTATAGGGTATGCACCTCTATCTACTCTTGAAAGACTTGTTTTAGAAACTGAGCGTTATCTAAATTCTCAAGCAGTAAAAAAGGAATTACCTGAGGTAGGTGAAGATATTAAAGTAATGGGCTTAAGAGTTAATAAGAAAATAACATTAACTATTGCTGCAGCAATAATATCTCATCTAACACCAGATATAGATCACTATATCGCAGTAAAAGAGGAGATTAAGAATAGAATACTGAATATAGCTTCGAAACTAGCTCCAGATTATGATGTTGAAGTCTACGTTAATACTGCAGATAAACCTGATAAGGGGATAGTGTACTTAACCGTTACCGGTACATCAGCTGAACATGGAGATGACGGTGCTACAGGTAGAGGTAATAGAGCTAACGGCCTAATAACTCCTATGAGGCCTATGAGCTTAGAAGCTACAGCAGGAAAGAATCCAGTAAGCCACGTAGGTAAACTATACAATATCATTGCTAAGTCTATAGCTGAGAAAGTACATAAAGAAGTTAAGGGCATTAGGGAAGTATATGTACAGTTATTAAGTCAAATAGGTAGACCCATAGATGATCCATTAGTAGCAAATGTAAAAATACTAACCGAAAACCGTAAACCATTAACAGCTGAAATGAAGTCTGAAGTAGAAGGTATTGTTAATGAGGAATTAAGTAAAATTACTAAACTTACTGAGCTCATAGTTAAAGGAGATGTCATGTTATTCTAATTCTTTTGAAAATACTCTCTTGCCCTCATCTTTTTATATTCTTCAATAATGGATAAGATCCTTGATCTTTCAATTTCGATCCTTCTCTTCTTTAACTCTTCCCTAGCCCTAATTGCGTCATCTACGATATTAGGCTTAGCAAGTGGAATATCCATTACTACCTCAATTACATACTTATTAGCATCAAGTACCGGTATTAGGTTCTTTTCAATTGCATCTATCAGTCCCTTACCCGTATCAGCATCTTTAATTACTACTGCCAGTACTTTTCTATCCTTTAACATCTTAACTGCTTCAAGTGTATAGAATCCAGGATTCTCGATGTAAATTATATCGTTTTCTACTAATCCTATAGTCTTTTCAAGCTTCTTTAATGAATCCTCGGTTAACATGTTTATTCTCTTGAGTGGTATTAATTCATTTTTAATTATTTTAATGAGAGCATATTCAATTCTTTTTAGCTCGGTTTTTAACTTACTGTTTTCTTCTTCTAATCTCTTTATTATTTCGCTTAATTTCCTTATTTCATCTTTTAGACTAGCTACCTCCCTATCTACCGCTACTTCCCTACTCCATGTTGTTTTAAGAATGTTTATTTCTCTTTCAAGCCTTTTCCTTTCCTCTTCACTCTTTCTCAGTTTATCCTTAAGTATCTCTTTTTCTCTTAGTAATCTGCTTATTTCTTCTCTATATCTTTCAACATCTATAGTTTTTTGCTTAGGTTGAGTTTCAGGTTTTCTTTCTTCTTCTATTTCTTCGTAACCATATATCCTTGCTATTTCCTCTTCTACTGCTTCAGCTATAGTCTTACCCTTTAATACCTTTACTTTCACGTTTTCTACTGATATATCTAAGCCCATTTTTGATAAGTAAGCATCTATTTGCTTAAACTTAGATTCAAAGCTTCTATATGCTCTAATGGCTGCAGCTAGGGCATCTCTCTGATGATTGTCTGTTATCTTTATCCATGGATACCTCTTTATTATCTCCTCAAGAATTCTTCTCTTTTCTTCAATACTAAGACTTTGGTCGGGTATGTATACATTAGTATTAAACATAGATGCTAACTTTTTGATATTATCAGGTACGGGAGTTACATCTACTGCTAATAATACTGGAATACCATGTGATAATATGTAGTTTGCTATATCAGCTCTATCTAGATTTCTACCACTAGTGACAGCTATGGGAATACCTTCAAGGTTTATAATAGCTATTCCAACATTTATGCCAGGATCTATACCTACTATTACTGGCCTACTCTTTTCTTCATGCTTTATAATTGATAGAAAGTCTAACTTAGGCTTGAATACAGGTACTATCTCTATTCTTATATATGGGGATTCAAGAGGTTTAACTATGCCGTAAAGTTTTTCTCTTGGAGCATAAACGGTAAAGACGCTTGATTCTAAACCTCCACCTGACTTTCTAAATGTTAAATCATAATCTATTCCATGTTTATCTAGGGCTTCCTTTATCTTTCTTGTAAGATTCAGTATTGAAACTCTCATTCTTCTCTTGTATCTATTTTGGCTCATACCTCCAGGTCCTATACTTGCTGCTTTAGATATTATTATTCGTGTTTTTTCTTCATACAACTTTATTTCAGTTCCATAACCTTTAGAAGCTAGTAATGCGGCAATATATGCTGTTCTACTTGGTGATAGCTTTCCATGTCCTATATCTATACCTGCTCTTCTTGCTGCTTCCTTAAGATCTATTAGCCCATCAGGCCATAAGGTTACTTGCACTATCTTTACATTTGCTGGCATCATTCTAACAAATTTAGTAAACCTTCTTTCATCACCTCCTAATTCTAGAGCATTATCAATAGCTAGGACGTGAGGTCTTACTTCCCATAATAACCTGATTAACCCATGTAGGGTTATGTCTTCATACTTAAGCTTGACTTTTTCTCCTTCAAGTAGAATAGCTGCATAATGTGGAACATTATCTCTACATCTATAACATATGATGTCGACTCCTAGAACTATTCTTTGTTTTTCAGATTTCATTTAATTCTCCCTTGACATACTTTAAAGCCTTCTCTCTACTAATATCTACGCCATAACGCTTTTTAAAGAACTTAATGACGTAGGTCACATCTCTTTCAAGAAGGCTGTTTGCACTAGGATGTTCTTTCTCAACAAATTGAGGCCAGTCAATAATGTAGGGTTCTTCTTCATCATCTACTATTTGTACCATAACATTATATTCGCTTAAATCACCATGTACGATGCCTGCATGTAAATATGCTTTCCTAATGGTTTCGAGAATCTTCTTCAGCATCCCAAGAGGATCCATTGCGTCTTTGTATCTATATAGTTCTATTCCTTCGATAAATTCTGTGACAACTACATGACGGCTTCTACCAATAGGTTTAGGAACTCTGGCTTTAACTTTATAGAGTTCATCAAGTACCTTGTACTCTCTTTCAGCAGCTATTTTTGCTTGTAATAACCATGAATATTCGGGTCTTTCTGTAGCATATGTCCTTACCCTTTTTATATGTTTAAAACTGGTTCTTCCAGCTCTATGAAATTTAACTATAACTTTATCGTTTGCTGGAGTAAGACCTTCATATACGTCACTCTCCTTTCCAACACCCATCTTATCTCCAAGTGCAGCTAATACTCCTCTTTCAACAAGGCTTCGAAGAGCTAAACAGTCATAGCCTAAATATGTTAAGCAGTATCCAATGTAGCTCCCAGTTCTTCTTTTTATTAATTTAAGCCTATTCAATTTTAGCAATGAGTAATTTAGCATATTGGGTGGTAATCTTGTTTCCCTATCTATTAATTCTACTGCAACGTACTCATACCTAGGCATGTACTTCTCTATTGCCAATAATACTTTGAAGTCTCTTTCATTTAGTTGTCTATATATGTATGCTATCTTCAAGAGCGGTTAACCATTAAGATAATCTATGTAACTAGCATTTTATTCTTTAAGGTTTATAAGGAAAATATAAAATCAATGCTATTAGGGTTCTAAATGATATCTTTCTATGTTACTACTTTTCAGAGTAGGTCTTATAATCCCCTTGTTAAACTATTCTATATAGGTGGTTTATTGTGGTTAAGCTAAGTAATAAAATTAAATGGACTAAACCTGGAATTTATGAAGAGAATGGAACATTGATTGTTATAGGAGATGAATATATTCAGCGTGTAGTTCAGGCCTTAGCTTCACCTACAAGACTTAAAATATTAAGATACCTTATGGATAATGAAGCTGATGTTGGACAAATAGCTAACATTATAGGGCAGAGTAAGGCAAATGCTAGCGCTCAGATTAGGAAATTAGAAGAGGCAGGTCTTATAAGGACTAGTTATAGGCCTGGACAGAGAGGTGTTAAGAAGATTTGTAAGACTGATGTTAGGGAGGTAAGGTTAATCCTTATACCTATTGAATAATGCTGCTCTTAATAAACCTATAAATGGCGGCGATGGTCTTAGTGGTCTGCTTTTAAACTCGGGATGTGCTTGGCATCCTATGAAAAATGGATGATGCTTATACTCTATGAATTCAACTATATCTGGGTTTAGTAAGTAGACTCCTGCTATTCTTATGCCTCCGCTCTCAAGTATATCTACATACTTGGGATTTACTTCATATCTATGTCTATGCCTTTCGTAAATTACTTCTGCTCCACCATAAAGCTTCTGAGTTATTGTACCTTTAATTAACTTTATTGGTTGTGCTCCAAGTCTCATCGTACCTCCAAGCATTTCTATGTATTTTTGATCTTCAAGTAATGTTATTACAGGATATGGCGTATTAGGATCAACTTCAGTCGTTGAAGCTCCCTTTAGTCCTATTACATTATTTGCTATTTCTACAATTGCAAGTTGCATTCCGTAACATATCCCTAGAAATGGTATCTTATTTTCCCTTGCATATCTTATGGCTTCTATTTTACCTTTAACGCCTCTTGCACCAAATCCGGGTAATACTATGATAGCATCAACATCACTGAGCACTTCATCTACTTTAATTTTGCCATACTCTATATCTGTGGCTTCAATCCACTTAAGAACAGGTTTTATGCTTAGATGTGCACCTGCATGCTTTAATGCTTCTATAATACTTATGTAGCTATCTTTGAGTTTAGTGTACTTTCCAACCATACCTACCTTAATCCTTCTTGAGGCATTCTTGAGCTTCTCGATAAACTTTTCCCAAGAAGACAAATCAGGCTCCCTATTTTCTAGTCCAAGTCTTCGTGTTATGTACTTTCCCATGCCCTGCGATTCAAGGATTAAGGGAACTTCATATATTATTTCAACGTCATAGCTTGTAAATACTGCTTCTAAAGGTACGTTTGAATATAGTGCTATTTTTCTCTTGGCTTCTGGTTCGAGCATTACACGACATCTTGCAACTACAATATCTGGTTGAATACCTATCCTTCTAAGTTCCTTAACACTATGTTGTACTGGCTTTGTTTTTTGTTCTCCTGTAGTTTCAAGAATAGGTACTAATGCTACATGAACAAACATTGAATTTTCGAATCCTTCTTCAAGCCTCATTTGCCTTATAGCTTCAAGGAAAGGAAGACCTTCAATATCACCTACCGTTCCCCCTACTTCAACTAAAACTATATCTGCTTGGCTATCTCGTGCTACTTCTCTAATACGTTTCTTTATTTCATCTGTAATATGAGGTATTATTTGGACACAGCTTCCTAGATATTCTCCTTTTCTTTCTTTTTCAATAACTGAAAGATATATTTGCCCTGTAGTTATGTTATTCTTCTTCGATAGATTAGTATCAAGAAATCTCTCATAGTGGCCTAAATCCAGATCAGTTTCCCCCCCATCTTCAGTCACGAAGACTTCGCCATGCATATACGGATTCATAGTACCTGCATCAACATTTAAGTATGGATCTATTTTTATTGCTGTAACGCTATAGCCTCGGCTCTTGAGTAATAAGCCTATTGATGCCGTTACTATTCCTTTACCGACACTTGATAAAACTCCTCCTGTTACAAATATGTACTTTGCCATACTTCTTCACACGTTCATTCAATGATATAAATCTCTCTCGCCTTAAAAATCCTATATGGGAGAGAATATTGAGAAGACCTGATTTTAAGAGACCGCTACTTCAAGTAGCTATCGACTTAACAGATCTTAAAGAGGCATTAAGAATTGCTAGTGAAGTATATAGTGCTGGAGCTGATATAATTGAAGCTGGCACGCCATTGATTAAGAGTACTGGTATAAAGTGCATTAAAGTATTTAGAGAGGAGTTTCCTGATGCAATAATCCTTGCCGATATGAAAATAGTTGATGCAAGTGCTTTAGAAGTTCAAATGGCAGCTAATGCGGGTGCAGATATTGTAACTATTATGGGATTTATAGATAACTCTTCGATAGCTATGGCGATAGAAGAGGCACGAAGGAATAATATCCTAATTCAAGCTGATCTAATGTACGTAGTTAATGTGGTTAAGAGAGCTAAGGAACTAGTTAATTTAGGTGTAGACGTCATAGGATTGCATGTAGGTGTCGACGTACAAAAACTTAAGGGTATATCAATAGCAGATATATGTTATCTAGTCAAGGAAGTTGCTGAAAGAATTAATAAACCTATATCAGTTGCTGGTGGTCTAAATAAGTATACTGTAGAGTCTATGGTTAAAGCAGGTGCAAAGATAATTGTTGTAGGCTCAGCTATAGTAAGGTCTAATAACCCTAGAAAAGCTACAAGAGAAATTCTAGAACTCCTTCAGAGAGTTCAAAAGTAAAGTACACGATATTGTATCCTACGTAGCTCCCGATTTTAAATAGCTTAACCTACTCCTATAGCTAATCATATAGAGCTATTCTGGAGGTGATAAAAATGATAGCAGAGATCATAGCTAATATTACAACATACGTAGTAGCAAGTATAGTACCATTGATATATAGTTATGGTTATTTATCGAAAAAGCATAAGGAAGTAAAATGCAGAAGACATAGAAAAACACCTTCATAGAGGGAGGTGTTGATAAAATGAATGGTGGCTCTTCATGAAGCTAGATAAGCATGTTTTATTGCTACACATAATATCCATAGCGTTCAATATGTACTTGTATATTGCTCTAGAAGGGGGCATATATTCCTCATTTATTCCCTGTACCCTTTTACTAAACATATTAAGTATTATAAATTATGCTACTACATTCTCACTCAGCGATATAACTTATGGTAGATTTAAGTATATACCTTACTTAATGGTTACATACTCGTTAATCATAGCATCTCTATGCTTAGCCATAGTATTAGCCGTAGAAAATATTAGTAGATTAATACCTGTTTCGAAAAGCGTAGCAGCTATACTATTGATAATCCTTATAAAGTTCATTACTTCGCTAAAGAAGTTTTATGTCATTAGAGCTTTCCAAATAGCGTTCATTACGATATCCATAATCCTTATCTATGGCTCAATAAACATAGCTTACATCAATCTAGAATTTATGGTACCAATTCTTATAGCTCTCCTTATAGGGTTTTTCTATTTACATATACTCAATAATATTCTTAATGGAAAACGTTATTCGCAAATAATTATTGTTAATTATCTTTCCCAGATAATGATCTATTGTGCAGGTTTTATGAAATTAAATGGACTTAATGGATTATTTCTCGAGAGCTTGCTATTAGTTTATCTTGTATTCTTATATGAAATAGCCTTCTACATGCTTATGTATGCATTTACATACTTAGAATTATGCTTGATAGATAAATCTATAGCTAAGGTATGTACCCAGATACCTAAATGCCCTTATTGCCCTCTACATATACTGTGGACTGTACTAGTTATCATTGTACTGCAATACTGTATTAACATTTATCCAACGGGCATAGTAAAAATTTCGGCAGCATCTACATGCATATTGGCCTTTATGGCTGTAATTTCCATCTACATGGTTAGCAGAGGAAGAAAACATTGAGCTTACTTAAGCCACATTTCTTCATATCTTCTTATGTAATCTACGCTCTGTCTTACATCTATAAATAGTTTTCTTGCCTCTTCAATATCTTCCTTGAATACTTCATCTCTACCCTTCCTTGAAGCTATTATTCTTGCAGGTTCCATTAATTGTATGGCGTATCTAAGGCTTGCTTCAACACCTATCTTAGTCAATAGTTCGAGAGCTTCATCAGTTAGTGATACATTCTCTTCTTTAGCTCTTATTTTGATAATCTCCCTAATTTCATCCTCTGTATACGGCTTTGTAGGTATTATCAGTAGTCTATCAAGTAAGTCTAAAGGCATTCCATGAGGTGATTTAAGGTCTGTTCCACGTATTGTCGTTATACCTCTATTAGTTGCTAATATAATTATTGGAGCAAGTTCACTCTCCATAGCTCTTGAGAGGAAACTAAAGCTCTCTATGTCTAGCATATGTGCGTCGTCGATGAATAAAACTCCGGGAACTACTTCACCTCTTTCCTCTTCAACCCACTTTCTAACCTGTTTATCCACTTCACGTCTTATCTCAGGGCTAATTTCTCTTTCAACTTCAAAACCTAGTAGAGCTGTAATGGTTAATCTTTGTGCAGCGAATAACATATCGAGATCATGGAGAGTTAGTGTATGTATTATTTCCTTTTCTTTTTTCACAGGACCTTTAGGCATTTCAATAAATCTTTCAGCTTCAATATCAAAGTATTTTGCCTTCTCAATACCCCTACACCTACCTAGCTTATGTACTCTCCCTGTTTCAGCATCTATCCATATAACATCTCCTTTCCTTATACCCATCTGTAATAATTGAACTGCTATTTCCTCACTTACCGATAATGTTACTTCGTCATCTTTGGTAGCTAATGTTATTTTAGCTTCCCTAGGAACAAGCATGTATGGATTAAATGGGTGTCTTACCCTCCTTACCCTAATGTCCTTAACAACGCCTTCATATACCTTCCTTAGCTCTCTTAGTCTAATTCCTATAGCTTTCCTTATCGCCTGCATTAATACTTCAGTTTTCTTCATTTCGGTAGAATATATTTCTGAACCAGATAATGCTACAAATGGTGTATCTTCACCGAGTTCTCTAGCTATTGCTACAGCTAATGCTGTTTTACCTGTACCTGGAGGACCTACAAGAAGTATACCCCTACCAGCCATCTTACCTTCTCTAATCATTTTAACAATAATGCCAGCAGCTTCTCTAGCCTCTACCTGACCTACGAGACCAGCAGCTACTCTTCGTGCCCTCCCCTTCTCGTCTAATCCTAAACCCTTAATATGACTATGAGCACCTATCCTCCTTAAACCTCTACTCGGTCTAACACTTATCTCTCTAATTTCAGGCATCCATGTTCACCTCTAGGGTAAATTAATGAATCATAATTGTACATGTACCAGTAGATTATTGATATTATATACTTTTTATAAGCTTTTGTTATAGAAACAGTATTAGGTGATGATGTAGAGTCATGTTCCGAGCCCTTAGGGGCTGGGGGTCCTGATGAAATCAGCGGCGACTGAACCCTTATATTAAGGTGAATAACTAATGCTCAAGTCTCTAAACGAATTAATTAAAGGAATAGGGTACACTATTAGGAACATAATATATTGGCTAAGTAAAACCGAATTATATGGTGAATACTTTAGTTTACAAAGAGAATTAATTAATGATCTAAAAGAAGCTTCTTCAAAGATACTTAGTATCACCATTAAAATGCCTAATAGGCTATATATTTCTATGGTAAAGTCATTAATATCGTCTATAGGTAAAATGAGTGAAATTATAAGTGTTGAAGACATAGATGAAAGCAAGCTAAATGAAATAAAACATGAGGTCAAAAACATTAAAGATCAAGTACATAGACTTTATCTACAGGTAACAAAGGATAATATTATAGGAGTTCTCATACTTCTAAGTATTCCGATAATCTATATTGCTACGATAGTTTATGTTCATGGAGGTATAGATCTAAGGATCATACCATTAATTATCTTATTACTTGCCTCAATGTTATCGATTGAGGATATTAAAATATATTCAATATATCTATGTCTCGGCGGCATATACTCATTAATTGTCTATGGAATTATGTATATATCAACAGGAGATATTGTCTCACTACTTATGGTTCCCTCAAGTATAATATTAATACTCATTACATTTATTGTATATGGTTCTTGGAGAGCACTAGAAATTAGAGCCATTAACCTACTTGCAGACAAATTATCTAGAATAATATCATTAGTGCGTTCATTAATTGGCAAGGAAAAAACCATAGTACTTAAACCTACAAAGAAAATGCCGGATGCTAAGGCCTTATATAATGAACTTGCATCTAGGTACAAGGAAATCTATGGGGAACAGGGAGAGGAAATATTAAAATTCAGAATAAGAACCCTAGTAGATCAAGGTATAAGTTTCAGTGAGGCATTAAGAAAAATTAAAGAGGAACTAGAATAATAGATCCTAGATCATAGGTGATCGAATATGTCATCTAAAACTTCATCTACAAAGAGTAAAGAACTAAAAATTATCACAAGATATGTTGTCACACTTAAAGATGTAGAAAGGGATCCTAGAAAAATAAAGCTACTATACACTATAAAATCGTATGGGGAAATTTCAGAAAAAGCGCTTCAGTACTTAGTATATCACTTAGCTAAAGATAAAGGTATTGATCTAGGATACAAATTTCTAGTTATAGGAAATGTGCCATCTAGTAAAGAGTTAAAAGAGGATATGGTAGCTTTACTCTACGTAGGATTATTGGAAACTAATCCTAGAAACAAAAAGCTTAGAGTAACTAGTCTTGGTAATGAATTCTTAGAAAAGACTAAAATACTAGAACCAGATATTGAGAAACTCTCTAAGTCTATTGAGGAGTTAAGGTCAAGAATTCAATCAATAGATGCTGAGGTGGAGATGACTATTAGAGAACTAGCTAGAATGATGAGACGTAGACGCAGAAGGACACCATAATGCATTTCTAATACAATTATTTTGAAAATACGGCTTTGGATTTAAGATCCTCATCAGCCACTTAGTATTATATGGTTACAGTTGATATTCTTCTTCTTGATATTCTTTCTTCTTCGACTGGACGTGTCCATAGTAGTGGATTGATTTTTCCTTCCTTCATGAGTTTTTCTAAATGCTCCTTTACTTTACTTGTATGTTCAATGTCTAGTAATAGGAGTTCCTCTAATATTTTCCATATTCTTTCTCTTACTTCAACTAAGAGCTTCTTAGGCATGTGACTTATAATTAATGGGTCTTGAAGCCATTGATCAAATGCCCTAATGGTTCTCATTATATGCTGGAATGCTGTTCTTGATGCAACTATTAAATCCAATCTATCGGCGTCTTTTAACATTGCATCAACTTTTCTCATAGTCTCTAGCATTGATTTCTGCATTTTTACCCATTCTTCCAGGTTTCCAAAAAATGATGCCATATTATATACCACCTAGGTATTCTTCTAGCTAATTTAATAGGGTAACTCAAGTTAAAAAGGTCACCGGCTCTCCTTTAGATTAAATGGTTTACCTTCATAGACTATCTTGGAAGACAATTTATCCTGATATTTTCTAAGGAATTTTAGATCTTCATTTTTATTTCTTAATTCATCTGGTAGCATTCTAGGTATTTCATCTATTATTGGATACCACCTATTACATTTTGTACAGTATAAGACGCCTGTAACTACTTCATATTTTATACATTCATCGCAGGGATATTCCTTAATGTCTTTTATATATTTTACTAAGTAACCGCAATATAGCTCACAGAAGGGTTTTTCTTGTTCAAGCTTTCTTTCATAGACTTTTCTCTCTATAACAATTAGTTCTAATGGAAAATGTTTGCATATAGGGCATGCAAGTAGGTCTAGGAGTCTATATTTCAAGGTTTTCAGCCACGCTTTTAGCTATCTTAGTGAGTTCCTTTACTATACTTTTAGCTTTACTCTCATCCTTCGCCTCAACCATTATCCTTAATATGGGTTCCGTGCCACTAGGCCTTACAAGGAACCAAAAGTCGTTACCAAATACCTTGATGCCATCAATTGTTATCATACGGTAATTAGAATATATTTTCTTGATTTCTTCAACAACTTTTAATGCCACCTCTCTCTTCATGGGTATCTTAGTTTTAATGGGGTAGTACTTTGGTAATTCATCCATTATTTCTGATAGCTTTCTTCTCTCGTGAGCTAGCAGCTCTAACATTAAGGCTAATTTCATTGTTCCATCTCTTACTATCAAGTGTTTTGGATACATGAAACCCCCGTTTTCCTCGAACCCGCAAATACCTCCTCCTTGAGATAGCATAAGATAGCTTATATCAATACTTCCTACTTTAGTCCATACAACCTCTATACCGAAGGGCTTTAAGTATTCTTCAACTAATATGCTTGATGATACGGCAGTATACACTTTCTTAGGTAGTTCAGGATGTTTTTCCGCTAGGAACTTAGCTAATATAGCAGCAGACCTATCTCCCCAATGAATTCTACCTTTATCATCGATAACTATGCCCCTATCACCGTCCGCATCATGAGCTATACCTATATCAGCTTTTATATTTGCTACAATATTTGCTGTTTCTTTTAATGTTTCAGGTGATGGTTCTGGATGTCTAGAGGGAAAGAATGGGTCTAAATTTGAGTTAATACTTACAACCTTAGCTCCAAGCTTTCTAGCCACTAATGGTGTTGTTAATGAGGGAGTACTATTTGCGGAATCAATTACAACAGTAAACCTCTTACGCATAATTGCCTCCTTATCCACGAGGCTAATAACCCAATTAGTGTACTTTTCTATTAAACCTTCCATCTTTATTATATCGTATGGTATATTACTCCACGAAACCTTCCTAAATCTGCTTGTGAAGAATATTTCTTCAATTTCCCTTTCTTGATCCCTAGATATCTCTATTCCCTGACTACTCAACACTTTTATTCCATTATACTGTGGAGGATTATGACTTGCGGTTATCATTACCCCACCATCAAATCCTTCGCTCCTTATAGAATGTTGTAGTGCTGGTGTAGTTATTAGATCAGCTTCATATACCTTAACTCCTGCACTCATAAGTCCTGCTTCTACTGCTCTCATAATCATTAAGCCACCTATTCTTACATCTCTACCTATTAATATCCTTGAGCCTTCACCAAAGAATGTACCTATAGCGTATCCTAGCTTTAATGCAAATAGTGGGTCTAATTCTACGTTTACTACTCCTCTAACACCATCAGTACCAAATAGCCTGCCCAAACCCATCTCCCTCCTAATACATTATTTAGGGGGAGAAAAATTTAGACTAGTGATATTTAAGGAGGTGGTATCAACGTTGACTATCATAGACCTAATACTTATATCGACGTTTGTTTTAATATGGATTTATATGCTTCTATCCGTATTCAAGCTAATAAAGCCTAATCTGTTTCTACTTAAGCTGTTAATACTCATTTCTGGTGGTTTCCTAGTGATAAAGATATTACATGTTATGATTAGTAGAGCTCCATTTCATTAGTAATACCATGTATTGTAGTATGTATGTTCATTAATTATATTAGTCTCACCTTTGCCTATGGGACATAAGTTTCTTAGTATACATCCACTATGATTGCACCACCCATATCTGAGGCATTTTTCATCATAGGTATTACACTTAGGTTCTTCTCTAGTACAACATGTTCTTCCAAATAACCATAGAAAATCGTCTAATATAGTTGGTTCTATTTTGGTTATATTGGATAAATATTTGAATGCTATCCTAACAGACATTCGAATAAGGATATCCTCCTCCCATGAAACTTCTATTCCCTTTATAATTTTTTCATATAGCTTTCCTTCTACCTGTACATAACCTAGTCTAAGAGCAATTCTCGTTACATGATTATCCACGGGGACTTCAAGGTTTTCTTTATCTATGGGATTAAATAATTTCCTTCTGGTAATGAACTTAATAAATAGATATATTTTCTTTTCAACTGGATCTTCATAGGCTGTGAATATCTTAAGTCTATTGACAAGCCCTTTATTAATTAGTTTAATTCTGTTATCAGTGGATTTTATTAAATTCTTAACACTTCCATTATAAATCTTTACTAGTTTTATTCCTAAATCTCTTAACAAGAGAGCTCTTAACTCTATATCGGGTACGCATATCTCCTTACCCTTATACTTAACCGTAAGCCATTTTTTAACTTCATCTATTGATATATTAGCCATTCGTATAGGACTAAAGAATTCAGGTTCCATATTCCATTTATTTATCCCAAGTCTATAAAGCAAATCAGCTCCATGGTATATTTTGCCATCTATTTCAGCTTCATATGGTCTTCCGGGCCTACTCGTTCTATGGTCTATAGCCACCATAAATATAAAGTACCTTAACACTTGCTCTTCAGGAGCATTAAGGGGCGGATAATATTGAGGATCGGTAAAAGGATCAGGTTTGATGTTACTTATGATTTCTTTTATTGCTTTACTTGTCAACTTTATGTTGTCATAGTTTATTGATATTGATGTTTTCTCCATAATATGTCCCCCTATATATGGTATGTGGTTTTTGAGTTAACTTTATGAGTATAAGTTGAGCTATTCTCGCATTCTTTTCTAGCTTTATTCCATAGGGATTAAATACCACTAGAAGTCCTTCACCACGCCCTATATAGCCCGGATCCCAAACTGCTGAGAATATTGTAGCACCCATTCTAATTAGTGATGAGCGGGGTAAGCATATTCCAACAGCATCTTCTGGAATCTTAACTATCTCTCTATAAGTTATTCTATATGCTCCTGGAGGTAGCTCCCAATAACCATTAGTTGTCTTTAATTCTTTGCCTTTTGGGATTTTTCTGTGTACAAAGCCTAGCTCTCCTGCTTCCTCTAACATGCATACCCTCATGATCGTTAAGTCTATGCCTGCTGGTTGTACTTGCTTTTCTTCATTAATTAAGTCCTCTATATATTGTTTTACTAATATGCCTGGAAGCGCCATACTCTCTATTCTCCCTTATCTCCGACTTCATAGATTTTTAAGTTCTCAGCTTTTTGAAGGATTTGATTACATTCATAGCCTAGTTCTTACCCTAGTTAATATTTCCCTTAAGTCAACTAATAATTGATATATTCTTAGCCTTAATCCAGGTGGAACATTACTTGAAGACATAAGCTCTATGAGTAGCGACTCTAATTCATCAATTAAATCTATTGCCTTATCTAGATCCCTTCTCACCACTTGTTGCAGGCCTCTTTAACTCTTTTTCACCTACTACTTCTGTTCTTAATCTCATCATTACATCTAGCATTATCTTCGATACTTCTATTATTGTTTCAGTTACACGTTGGGCCATCTCTGCAAGACGGTAATCGGCACTTAATTCTCCTGGCGGAATTCCTTTTACTACATTACTATCTATTACTAATACTGATAGTGCTTTTGTCTTTCTTAGACTTGATAGGATGTAGAGTACTGAAGTTTCCATGTCTACAGCTAATACATCTACACTACTCCAGGTTCTTAATAGATGCTCTACATTGTATAGGACGTCTGTTGATAGTATCGTTCCTATAAAGTAGCCGATTTCCTGACCTTTAGGTTTTACAGCATTATAGGCTCTTATGGCATCTTCTGCATATTTTAGGAGGCTTATGTTGGCGTAAGCTGGATAGCCTATTGGGAGATAGTGCTGTGAAGTACCTTCACCTCTAATAGCTGTCGCCGCTAATACTATATCTCCTATGCCTACACGTGTTGATAGTGCTGTTGCAAAACCAACCTTAATGAAAACTCTAGCACCTAAGTGAGTATATTCCTCAATAGCAATAGCTAATGCAGGGCCTCCTGGTCCAGCTGAAGCTATTGTAATTGGAAGCTCTCCTTTATATTTACCAGTTATTGTAAGGTAGGGTCCTTTACCTTCTATTTTTGTTTCGACTTCAAATTCCTCTAATCTATCTATTAATGTACCAACATATTCTCTGCTGGGAAGTAATAGTACGAATTCTGCTATGTCACCTGAGGTACATCTAGTATAAGGTTCTACTCTTATAGGGGCGGATTTATTGAGTCCCATGCGCAGAGCTACCAACTTCAGAAGGGGGGTAAAAATTTATAGGGTTATCCCTCATTAACCCCAGAGGGGTAAAGGGGATGCTAGCAAGAGAAGGAATTATGTTAAAGAAAATAGAAAAGGTGGTGGGAAAGCATATCTACGGTAATCTCTATGACTGCGATTATGATGCATTGATAGATGAAGAGTATTTAAGGAATACAGTAATCGAGGCAGCTCGCAAAGGTAATATGACTCTACTTGACGTTCGGTCATGGAAGATAGGGTTAGGGGTAAGTGTTGTAGCAATAGTGCTTGAAAGCCATATAACAGTACACACATGGCCTGAATTCTCCTTTGCTACTGTTGATGTATATTCTTGTGGAACACATACCGATCCAGAGAGAGCCTTTGAATACATAGTGTCGAGGCTTAAAGCACGTAAAGTAGTCAGAGGATACGTCGATAGATCCTTTGAAGAGGTAGAGACCATTAGTGTATTGGAATAGTATATAGCACAACAGCCAATACCATCAATAAACCAATGGTAAACCTAGCTTAGCCCATCTTATTCCTAGCTTAAATAAGCTCAATTCCTTCTTCGGAGGAGTCGTGTCATAAACTTTCTATAAATATTCCAAGAATGGGCTATTCTGCCTTTCCTGATTCCTCAGTATCTGGGATAGATGGTGGTTTAACACCCTTCTTCTCGTACCATTTGATTTTGTTGAGGAAATCTATTAATGCCTTAATATTCCAAGGATATGCTGTTTTCCTATATTTATCAACTCTAATACGTAGGTCCTTAGCCTCTTTTACCGTAAGACCTGCTGCTCTAAGCTCAGCAATGCTAAATCCTTTACCCTCCCTAAGCCCTTGATCGATGCCCCCATACTTAATTAATCTAGGTTTCTTTACTAATGGTTTAGGTAAAGGTATTTCGTTTCCCATAGTGTGTCGCCCTAAGAGTCAAGCTTGTGATTAGGTTATTAAATTTATTATCCAGATAGTGCTTCAAAACTTAGGTAGTGAGTGTTAGACTAACTATTAGAGGATGATTTAATCTATGAGGCTTAGGCGTATAGTATTAGATGTACTTAAGCCTATAAAGGAGCCTTCAATAATTGAACTTGCTCGCATCATATCGAGTATCAAAGGTGTTGAAGGAGTAAATATCACCGTTAGCGAAGTTGATGTAGAGACCCTTACATTAACAATAACGATTGAGGGTAATGATATAGATTTTGAAGAGGTTAAGAGAGTTATTGAAGATTCAGGTGCAGTCATACATAGCATTGACCAAGTAGTTGCAGGTGAAAGAGTAGTTGAAGTACCTACATCTCGAAGAAGTCAAGGATAAAAGTGTAATAAAATGATATGTGATGTTTGTAAATCAAGAGAAGCAGTAATATATCAGCCACATACACGTAGAAGACTATGTTCAAAGTGTTTCACGGAGAACATAGTAAGTAGAGTAAAGAAGGAAATCGAGAAATATGAAATGATTAAGCCAAATGATAGAATTTTATTAGCTGTTTCTGGAGGTAAAGATAGTTTTGTCTTGCTCGACGTTCTAAGCAGGATACATGATCCATCAAGGCTCATAGGCTTATCAATAATTGAAGGTATTGAGGGATATAATAGAGCGGAATACATCGATCGTTTAAAAAAGTATGCTCGTGAAAGAGGTATTGATGTGGTAGTTACTAGTTTTAAAGAGGAGGTGGGTGCAAGTCTTAGTGAGTTAGTTGAAAAAGCTGTTAAGAAATCCATAAATGTGTCTCCATGCACCTTCTGCGGGACAATTAGGAGAAGAATAATGAATATGTACGCTAGAAAACTTAATGTGAATAAACTTGCCACAGCACATAACCTTGACGATGAGGCGCAGACAGCATTAATTAATATCCTTAGAGGTGATTTAATGCGCTTGTCTACACAGCACCCCAAATCACCAATACTTCATACAGGGATTGTGAGAAAGATCAAGCCGTTAAGAAAGATATATGAATGGGAAACTACATATTATGCTTACTTAAATGGGTTCGAATTCCAGGAAACTGAGTGCAAGTATATTATTCAGCGACCTACACTTAGAGCAAGAACTAGAGTTTACCTTAGAATGTTGGAGACAACAAACCCTGGATCGCTTCTTAAGTTTTTAGAACTCATAGATAAGGTTACTGAAAAATTAATTAGAAATACAAAAATGCTCCCAAAACTACCTTCGTGTATTAAATGTGGTGAGCCTACGTCATATAATAGGAATATATGTAAGGTTTGTGAATTACTAGAACTCATAGGTATTGTTAGATCTTAGCATATTTTAGTCCCTGGAGGTACATCACTGCCCGTTATAGTTAGTATGGCTGGCTTTAACCCCTTCTCTACATCCTCTTTAGTACCTGCTGCTAAGATCATTCCCTGACTTACATATCCTCTTATTCTCTTAGGCTTTAAGTTAACTACTACGATTACTTTAAGTCCTTTGAGTTCTTCGGGTTTATACCAAGCTCCTAGACCTGCAATTATTTGTCTTTCCTCAAAGCCTAGATCTACAATTAGCCTCAATAACCTTGTTCCAGGTATTAACTCAGCTTCCTTAACAACACCTACCCTTAAATCTATTTTCTGGAAATCTTCAATACTTATTTCAGTGGAAATTATCCCACCCCCATCTGGTTAATTAATTCGGATTTTAATAAGGGATAGTGGAGTTGATAAATTGAAAGTTGATGAAAAGATATGGTCGAAGAGAAAGGAAGAAGCCTACATGAGGCTTAAAGAGGATTTAGAAATAGGGTATCTAGATGAGGACATTGTTGAGGTTCTTGAAGAAATCTTTAAGAGACCCCAAGCATTTACTGTTAGTTCTTGTAGTGGTAGGATCGTAATTGTAGATTCTCCTTATCCCTGGGAGCGTAAGGATTCAACCATTCTATTTAAAAAGCATAAACCTATTTCATTAAGTGAAGTAATCGACGTGATTAAGCAGCCTGCTATTAATATGATGTGGCTTGTTGTTGTTGGGCCTATAATACATGTATCTACGTTATCATTGAAAGAAGCTTTTAGAATTTTAAAAATCGCTAGACAAGCAGGATTTAAGCACAGCGGCATATTATCTGCCACAAGAAAAGGTATTACCGTAGAATTAAGAACTGGTATTAGGCTTGCTGCACTGCTTAAAATAAAGGAAAAGCTTGTTATAAGCTATGAAGATCTAAAATCAATAATAGAGATATCCAATAAGGCTCTCTTGCTAGGTAAAGAAAGGCTTAAGAGACTGCTAGAAGCCTTAAAATCAGTAGCGTAGTAAGGAGGGTGTAAATCATGGGTGAGCTATTAAATAAGCTAAAGCCTCTTAGACCTGGTCAAGAAGAAATGCTTAAGGCACTTACGAGTAGAGATTATGAAATAGTGGGTTTATTTGGTCCTACAGGTACAGGTAAGAGCCTCTTTAGTATACTATATGGAATAGATGCTGTTTTAGAAGGAAAGTACAAGAGATTCATAATTTCGAGACCTATAGTTGATGTAGTATCAGGAAGAGAAATAAC
The DNA here is from genome assembly GCA_964467535.1 of uncultured Desulfurococcales archaeon. Lineage (GTDB taxonomy): Archaea > Thermoproteota > Thermoprotei_A > Sulfolobales > WANQ01 > CAYXRT01. The sequence goes on along the minus strand of CAYXRT010000002.1, from coordinate 153,344 downwards.
AACAATTGAAGCAGGTTCTCAATATTTAGAGCTTGTCTCAGCCTATGCTAAGGATATTTTGACAGGGTTCATAGAGTGGAGTAAAGTTGAGGAATTAATAGATCAAGGGAAAGTGGTATTTGCCGATACGCACTACCTTAGGGGTAGGACCTTTGATGACTCAATAGTATTTCTAGATGATGCGCAAAGCATTGAGCCTGAAAGCGCTATAGAAGTATTAATGAGAATTGGTAGAAATAGCAAGTTCATAGTTGCTGGAGATCCTGTATTCCAAAGAGATCCTCGTAGAGGTGTAGAGGGAGTATCTGTCATTAGAGAAGTGTTATTAGGTGAGGAAAAAGCTAAGGTAGTAGATTTAGGGCTAAAGGATATAGTAAGACCGGGTGCTCTTCGAGGAATAAAGCTATTGCTTGAAGCTAGAATGAGGAGTCGTAGTTTATCAGAATCCGAGAAGAAAATAATCGAAAGCGCTAGGATTCATTCACCTGATGCAAATATAATAACAGTTGTAGAGTTTGTTGATGAAAAGAAGAAGTTTGAAATAACAAGCGAACATACACCTGATGCATTAATAGTTGTTAAGGAAGGATATCTAGGTAGACTTGTGGGTAGAGGTGGAGAAAGAATTGAAAAAATTGAGGAGGATACTGAGCTTAGACTTAGAGCCGTAGAACTTAGGTTAGACTTTAGAGATTTAGCTAATGTGAACTTCTTTAAGGATTTAATCAGAGCTGTTCATCCCGTTGCATGGATCTATAAACATGTAGTTGATGTAGATTTCGCAGGCCCTGATCTAGCTGTTAAGGTTTCAACTGATGCTTTTGGAGCTTTTGTGGGTCAAAGAGGCTTCCATGTAAAGTTCGTTGATGCCATAATGAGAAAGTTAATAGGCGTAGGAGTCCGAGCATATGAAGTTGCTGTTGAAGAGAAGAGGGAGAGGAGAAGAAGGCGTAGATAACCATGTTTCATGTTTTCTGAACCTCAATATCTAACACTACCTGGTATTTTCTAGGTCCAACAGTTCTAACAATACGTTTAAATATTACGTGATGCTTGATACCTAGCCCTGATAGTTTTTCCCTAAATTTTTCTTTAACCTTGGCTATAGGGTCTTCGCCTTTATCAGCTTCGGTAAAATCATATACATGTATATATCCCTTAATTCCCTTCTTTAACCCCATAATCGCATATTCAAGATATTCATAGCATAGTCCAGGCAAGGGCATTATTACTCTGTCAGCTACACTGGTTAATCTTTCCATAATTACCTTTGCGGCATCACCTAAAATAGGCTTAACTATCTCCTCAACATTGTTTAATTTAACGTTCTCAACCATGTAGTTATAGGCATCAGGATTTATGTCTATGGAGTATATTTTTCGTGGTTTAGAGTATTTAGCTATAATAATTGAGAACGTACCTATGCCAGCAAACATGTTTATTATTACTTCGCCTGGTTTAACTAGTTTAGCAATACGCGCATGTTCATAGTTTAGTCTTGGAGATACATATACCTTCCTTATATCCAACTTAAATGAGCAACCATGTTCTTTATATATTGTTTCACTTCTTAGCTCTCCCGCTAAATGCGTATATTCCCTGATTCTAAATTCCGTCTTTACTTCACTTGTAGCTAACCAAACGCTCTTAATATTCGGTATAGTTTTTAGTAATTCTTGAGCTACAAGTTTAAGTTTATCAATGGGATAATTAAAGGGCCTACGTATTATAGCAATGTCTCCAATAATTTCTATTCTTTTCCATATACGCTTAGCTTCTTCCTCTCCTAGGACTCTCTTAGCTATTTCTCTAAGGAGTTTACCCATCCACAATAGCCCTCATTCATCTATCATCTATATTCTTAGTTTATTCTTAGTAAGGTTAATAGCGTTCTTACATAAAAATACATACTTAGGTGGGAAAGTGCCTCAGCTTAGTAGTGGTTTAGTTATTGCAGGTGCTTACGCTGATAAGGTTAGAAGAACCCTCTTTGCACAACTAAAAGACTCTATTAGAAAAGGTGAAGTAACTGCACAGGAAGTTGCAAGAGCTGCAGGAGAACTAAACAGAATACTCTATGAAATATTAGTTGATAAGTTAAGGATTGATAAAGGTGATGTCGTTAGAGTAAGAATTTCATATGATATTGAAGACGGAAAAATAAAATGGGACTACGATTCACTTCGACTTGAGGTATTCCGTAGAGTTCCTGAAGAAGAGATAAGTAAAGCTATAAGGGAAATTACAGCTAAGGTTGAGGAGGTTCTTAAGAGGGCAGTGCAATATACCATAGAGAAAGTAATAGCAACGCGTCTTGGAGATCACATTTACTGGTTAAGACTTGGAGAGAAGAATGTAGGTGCAGCAATAGCTACTCCTATAAACGGTGAAGTTCTTATAAGAGCAGCAGTATTAGATCCTTCACCAATGGTCGTTGAGAGAGCTAGAGTACCATTGGTAGAAAATGTAGACAAAACACTTCAAGAAAACATTGGTGAAGTAATACGTGCTGGAAGACACGTAGAATCAGGTGAAGTTATGGATATCATTAAAGAGATTGAAGCCTTTATTAAAATAGTAAAAGGCGAAGTAAAGGGAGTAGAAAAACCATATGAAGAAGAATAAAGCTAAGTAAATGTATTTGAGGAGCATAATTTGAGTAATCGCATCTTATATGTAGCATGGAGCAGAGATTCTAAGGGGCTTGAACTTAACGTTCAAGTTGACGAATTAAGCATTAAATCAAGTAACCTGAGGATATGGTTTAGGCCAAGAGAAGTTGAAGTTCAGGCAAGTATAAGGGAGTATAGAGATTATCTTGTAGGTAAGAAGAGGTATTGCTATATAGATTTTAATGAACCAATATCGCCACTGAAAATTCCGAGAATAGATTTAAGGAACCAAGATATTGAAATGGTATCAAATTTTGAATTAAGAGTTATAGATATTGAATTATCTAAGTATCTAACGATAGTAACTCCTGGTAACTTCTTATATAATTATATAATCCTATGTAATGACTCTATGGGATTAGAGCTAAGTGCTAGAAGAAATGTATTCTATGAAGCCTTGGATTATGGTATAGTGGTGTATATTATGTAACTGATGTTGCCGTTATTCATCAATTAGGTTGCTTAATTTATCTTTAGCTTTTTTAATGATGTCTGCCCCTATATACAATGGTTCTCCCATGTCTAAGACCACTTCACCATTAATTATAACTGTATGAACTTTTAGAAAATTTGATGTCAATATTTCAATAATATAATCTAAGGTTGTTGGTATAGGCCAGCCCGGAGGCTCGCTATAGTCTAGTATAACTATATCAGCTTTGAATCCCTTATCTATTACCCCTAATTTCTCTTCACCTAGACATATTGATGGAAGTATGGTTGCATACTTTAATAAAGTTGTGGAAGGTATAGCATGCAATGCTTTCATTAGATTCAGTATCCTCATCATAGAGTAGACAGGAGCTATACCTATTCCTATAAGTGATTGTTTATCCCAGTCCTTAACTCTATATGAGGGCAGTATTTTCCATATGGTTGGAGGTATATTGGTGTCCTTAGGATCTATTACCGCTTTTACTCCATTAATATAATTATGGAAGGAGTATACTATATCTACCTTGTCTTTTAGTAATTTGTATTCATCCTCTGAAAAAGCTACTCCATACACTTTAAACTGCTTATTTCTATTGTGCCAGAAGTTCTTAATATAATCCAGAGCTCGAGTACATGATTTTGAATATAATAAATATCCTCTGAGTCCTACTTTCTCAATAGCTTCTCCAGCCTCATGTAGATGTGGATCGATTATAGCAAGTGATGTTACTCCCATCTTTAACGACTCCATTGACGCCAAAAGTGATGCATAATATGCATCACTTCTTGAAAGAGTTTCTATGTACCCGTATATGTCATCTAGATTACGTATCTTGTACCTTACATGGTATAATGACAAACATGTCAATGGTGATACTAGGCCAGGAATTACAATTTTATCTTTACCTGGTATAATGAGTTCGGCTAATTCATATTCCTCTGGAGGTGATCCTTTGCCTACGGCTTTTATTATATTGTTTTCTATGTACACGTAACCTGACTTTATTAATGGTAATTTATCGTTACAGGTAACTATCGTTGCGTCTTTAATTAAGATTTTTACCATATTATACCTACCTACTACATTTGGGTATCTAATATTATGTTAAAGCTCTACCTAAAATATCCAGCTATAGCTAAAGAGAAGCTCATTATAAGCGAAGTTGGTATACCTTTTGCTGTCTCTAGTAACGGGATTTTTAAGTTAATTTTAACGTGTTATGCTGAGGTTGAAGAAGGTAGAACTTTTGAATTATTAGTAGTATATGACAAATATGACGAAATACCCCTTTATAAGCTAATCTATATTTATGGTGAGGCAATTTTAGGGTGTCTTGAAGGTCAAGAAGAGTTTTTTAAGTATTTAGCAAAGCTTATTCCAATAGACAAATATATTGTTGGTAGAAGGAATTCTATTCACATCGTATATAAGGTAGATAAAGTAGTACATTTAGTTGACAATATCAAGATGATGAAAGATGCACTTAGAGCTAATATTCCATTAACTAGAGGGATTATGGGTTGGATGAACTACATTCATTTTCATCCTGGAATTGATATTATAAGTGTTTTAAAGAATATTAAGGTTAAATTCGAATGTAAATCCCAAGATAGTTCTTAGCTTAGAAGCTTAGCTGGTTGTAGGCCTATAGCTTTTCAAGAATATTACTCCACTTAATATAATTGATGATAAATATGAAATAGCCATGATCATCACGTACTCTTTTGTCCATGTTATTGCATATGCCGTTAATGTTGCTAATGTATTCCATATTGTATGAAGTATTATGGGGATTATTAATGATGATGTAAATGCTCTAATAAATCCATATAATACACCTACGCCACATGCATATATTACGTGTAATGTAGCTGCTGTTATTTCAGAAGCTATTATATGATGTGGTATATGCCATATGCCGAATAATATTCCTTGAACTATAACACCACCCCAAATTACTCCTAAATGGCTTAGTGAAAGCCATGTAAATAAAAGCCCCCTAAACATAAGCTCTTCAAAAAAGCTATTAACAGTATAATAACCAATGGAACTGAGTGTAGGATTTAATCCATACTGTATTGCATTAGCTCTAGTAGCTACGATTAACAATAATGGTATAGTAGGTAGTACATAGCAAGTCAAACATAAAATCTTATTATATGGTGCTAAGAGACCTCTACATAGACCATTTAATTTCGGATTTAACTTAAAATATAGAGACAAGAACATTAGTAGAACAAACCCTGGAATTTTTTCAATCATATAATATCCTAATCTGTAAAACATTAATCTCTGAAGGCATCTAAGAATTATAAAGAATATTAGCAGCATTATTATAATCATTGATGGTAGTGTAGGTTTCTTATCTTTAACCTTATACAAGGTTTTGATGGTGATGATAGCTATTGGTGTATAGAGTAGAAACATTAATGGAGTTAAGTAGACTGATACAAATTTCGGCGATACTGTAAATGCTGCTATGTATGTAGCCATGAAAGCTAGTATAACTGAGAGTAAGTTAATTATTACTACTACTCGAAATGTTATTGTACTTCTCCTCATCCTTATGGTTAGTGGCACCCAGACTTACTATAGTGATGTTAGCTTATTATATGCAGTTGAACTATTAAGTACTCAGCGGATGTAATATGAGGCGTATGTTAAAATACTTAGTTTTAATTTTAATTATACTGATATTAGCTTTCATGCTTAGCACAATTGATTTTATAAATTATCTTATAGATCCCTGGAACGGCTTATATTCGCAAGCAGCATTATCACTATATACTCATTTAACTATAAAATCAGCTAACGTTAAAAGTGAAGTATGCATTTACTGGGATTCCAATGGTGTACCCTACATTAAAGCCTACAATGTTATGGATTTATATTATGCTATTGGATATGTTCAAGCCCATGATAGGCTATGGCAAATGGACCTGCTTAGGAGGATGGCACTTGGTAACTTAAGCGCTATTGTAGGCGGAAAAGCGTTAGAAAGCGATAAATTCTTTAGAATATTAAATATTCGAAAAATAGCTATTTCAACATATGAATACATGAAGTCGAATAGAACCCTTAAATTTTATGCTGAAATTCTTAAAGCTTTTAGTAAAGGCGTCAACGATTATATTGATAATGCTATTAAACGAGGAGACCTTCCCTTTGAGTTTAGATTACTTGGATACAAGCCTGAGCGTTGGAGACCCTGGGATACCATAGCTATTAGCAAATTAATGGCATGGACTCTTTCAGGAAGCTTTAATGATTTAAATCTATACCAGTTGGTTAAAATATATGGTACTTCAATAATAGACGAGCTTAAGCTTATTAAAAGACCATTAACAAAACCTATAATACATGATACTCAGCGGCATGGCGAAGAGCACGGTTTAGATCTTATATTAGTATTAAATACTTCATTGTATTCTGTGAAGGCTTTATCTAATAGTTGGGTTATTTCAGGTGAACTTTCTGCAACTAATAACCCTATTTTATGCAATGACCCTCATCTACCATTAACTTTACCTCCTATATGGTATGAAATGGTTATCGAAGTTGTAGGTAAATTTAAGGTTCACGGTGTTACAATTCCAGGAATACCATTTATAATCATTGGACGTAACGAGAAAATTGCTTGGGGTTTCACAAATAGTAATGTAGATGTTGTTGATTTTTACTATTATGTTTGGAAAGGAGACAAGTACTTTTATAATGGTACTTGGATTAATGCTGTAGTTCGATATGAGGAAATAATAGTCAGGAAATTTATGGGTATAGAGAAGTATATTTTGAAGGTACTAGAAACGATTCATGGACCAGTTATAGAGCGCAATAATATTCGTCTAGCCTTGAGATGGACGGGATTAACTAAAACTCTAGAATTTATTGCATTTTATAAGCTTAACACGGCATCTAATTATCTAGAAGCAATTAATGCAATGAAATACTTTGGAGCTCCACCTCAAAATATGCTTGTAGCAGATGTCTATGGTAATATAGCTTACAAACTTATTGGTCTAATACCCATCAGAACTCAAGCTATGTATAATGGAATCATCAATTACGGCTTCCTGCCATTCAATGGAAGTAGATGTGAAGGTGAATGGATAGGTTACGTACCTTTCGATGAACTTCCTAAAATAGTTAACCCTGAGAATGGATTCATTATAACAGCAAACAATATGCCTATAAACATTTCTAAGTATAAATACTATATCGGATGGAATTGGCATGATAGGTATAGATTTGAAAGAATACATGACTTAATCAAATCTCGAATTAATAAAGACTTTAAACTTACACTTGATGATATGATGGCTATTCAGTTAGATATCTATGAACCTGAAGCTCCAATAATATTAAATTTAACACTAAAAATACTTGAAGAAAATATCGGTAAGTTAACAGATATCGAGAAGAAGGCTCTTAAATTATTGGAGAAGTGGAATTATGAAATGAAAGTAGATATTCCTCAGCCATCAATCTATTACTACTACATATATTATCTCCACTACAATATTTGGAGTGATGAATTAAATGCTGCAGGCATAAATGATAAAACATTCATAAGGTTTGAGGTAACTGAGTATGTTTTGAGAAATGAAATTCAAAAACCTAGCTCTATGTACAAATGGATTAATTCTACATTGGATGAAATAGTGTTAAAATCATTCAAAGACGCAATTAAGCACCTGATTCAGCAGTTTGGGAGAGATGTTAACAACTGGAAATGGGGTAAGATTCATAAATATTCCATTAAACATCCACTAGGTGAAGTGATAAACTCCCTTAATTTACCTAAGGTACCTGCTAATGGAGGAATGTTCACAGTGAATGTAGCTCCATGGACTGATGTTAATATAGGACCTGGTTTAAGGTTTATAGCGGATTTATCATCTAATAAGGATCTAATCATAATTGCTGGAGGTAATAGCGGAAATCCGCTAAGCATATGTTATGATAATCAATTTAACTTATGGGTTAAGGGAATTTATCGAATAGTGTACCTAGAGGTAACTCCCTCTAATAAAGTAGGATCAATAACAATTAAACCCCTGACTTAGTTATTGGGGATAAAGGTTAAGTTTTATAGAGGGCTCAGGTATTGTAGGGAGTCCTGTGGTTAAAGTCCCTGTTAAACTCGTTACATGGGATGAAATAGTTCAATGGTCTTGGCAGCTAGCTAGGAAGATAAGGGAATCAGGGTATAAGCCAGATATAGTTATTGCTGTTGCTCGTGGAGGATATGTGCCAGCCCGCCTTGTTTGTGATTTTCTTGGAATAGAGAACTTAATATCTATTCAAAGTCAGCATTGGACTGAAGCTGCTAAAAAAGCTGAAAGAGCGATAATAAAGTTTGAGTATGTAGTTGATTTATCCGGTATGAAGGCTTTACTTGTTGATGATATAGCTGATACAGGGGAGTCATTAATTCTTGCTAGAGATTTCATACTGTCCAAGTGGAAGCCTAAAGAACTTAAAATAGCAACTCTCCAATGGATATCACCAATAAGTAAAATTAAACCAGACTACTATGTAATGGAAGTAAAAGAATGGATATGGTTTGCTTATCCGTGGACGCGACTAGAAGATACGACGCAATTTATGCGTAGAATGCTACTTGAGGAAGGTAAAGTTAAGAAAGAATGGAGCTATAATGACATAGTTAACAAGTTTATAGAATGGTACGGCGTAGATGTTGGTAAAGGATATTTCAATGGTGCAATAGAGAACCTCATTAATGAAAAGTTACTTAAAAGAATTGATGATGATAAATACGTTTTAACGAAATAATGAGAATTTTCCATATTAATAATAAACTAAATCACCTTGGTGTAAAGAGAGGCTAATATGAATGTTCTTGTTAATGGTATTAAGCGTGAGAAGTTATTAGCAGTAGCTTTAGGCCTACTTGATGGTGATGGATTTAGGACTATTAGAAGAGACATAAATGGATACAAAAGGCACTATATTGGACTCTCTACTGTATCCTATTGTGAGTCAGTAATTTATTCAGCCATTATGAAGAAGATCTTAGGGAGGACACCATCACTTACGGTTAAATTTGAGCCAAAGTATAATAGGAGTGAAATAACTGTTTATCTCTATAATAGAAGCTTATAACATTCTGTCTGAAGAATGCTTAAATGAGATATCTAGAAATGAACCTCTATACTACCTCTCGGGTTTAGTATATGCTGAAGGAAAACTACAACATATATGGATAAAAGGAAGACCCGTTCTAAGGGATGTAAGAATATATAGTAAACTCTATATGAAAAATAATGGCCATAGGAAAACTTGGCAAAGGATTTATACTACACTTAATCTTACAGGCTTTTACTATAACGTTATTCCAATGAGCGATGGATTATTTTTTATCATTTCTGACAAACATGGTATATCTATGATTATGGATGCGTTACCAGTCGATTACAAATTCTTCAGGTACTTATGGTATAATAATGAAATTGATGTAGCTACATTTATAGTTGCCTATGCACTTGATTACACCATATTAAATAGAGTCCTTACGGGATGTAAGAAAGGTAATTTCAAGACCTATCCAGACTCGTTTGAAGTAAGGCTACTTGAAACTATAGGCATAAAATTGCCAAGGATAAAGAATAGCATTTGTACATTAGATTGCTGTTATGCTCTAGGTATAAGTACCTTTTCAAATACGAAGTAAATGTAGATTCTTCGCTCCTTATCATTTAGCTTTATCCTTGGTTGTGTTCTCAGCTTCCAATTCGAGTTAATATACTTCCAAAATAGCTTATGCGGTTCTAGTCCTATAACTACCCATCCCTTATGTGTTGCTACTTTTATTGTGGTGTGTCCTGGTGGTTTCCATAAGTGGTCATCAAGCCAAATACTAATTCTCTTAACCCTAGCTACTCTATCCTGCATTTCTCGTTCTACTTGGTATCTTGCTATCTTCCTAGTTACTCTGTAGATTTGGTTTCTTTCCTCTCTACTTAGCTTACTTAACCTAATGTGACAATGCCTCTCGAATTCCTCTACTATTTCTTCGATTAGCTCCTCGACTCTCTTCTCTATAAAACTCTTAACCCTAGTACACGCATCTTGACAGATAGTATGTATATAGTGGCTTGGTAACTGCGGATATCTATTCCTAAACCTACGATATAGGTGTTTCTTTAAGCCCGTAAATGACTTAATATAGTTTCTTAAAGCATAATCTACTGCTTCGATAAGTAGTTTCCCATATATTTCGGTAAGCTCCCTCAGTACCATATACTTCCTCTTAGTTAGCACTAAATTAGGGACAACAACTATTCTAGTTACTTTAGTCATTCTTCTCTACCTCTTCTAGGAGCTTCTTGAAGCCTTGTACTAATCTCTTCTTCTTATGGCTCCTCATACCGTAGAGTTTACTCGCAAAGCTAGTTACGATTGCTAGTAAGTCCTCTACAAGCTCCTGATACGCATCCTTGGGTTCTCCACCATAAACTACCTCTATCCTTACACCATATTATTTGAAGAAGTATTCAAGGTACTCAAATCCAAACCTGGTTAGTCTATCCTTATAGGTAATGACTACTACATCTACTTGTTTGTTCTCCACATAGTTAAAGAGCTTTAATAACCCTCTGCGATTAGTTTTCAAACCACTAGCTACATCGCTTAGAATATCTACTACTCTATAGCCTTTAGCACTACAGTACTGAGTAAGGTACCGTATTTGTCTCTCCAAATCCCCCTTCTAGTCTGAAGAGCTTACACGTGCATAAATGACTGCCCTAGTCTCTCTAGTTTCGGGTTTCTCTCCAAGAATACGTTCAACCTCAGAGTACGGTATCCTAATTCTCCCAGTAGGTGTTCTAACAACATGGATTCTACCTTCAGAAACCCACCGCTTGAAAGTCCTATAACTAATTCCGACAAGCCCACAGAACTCCCTAGGCTTCAACAACTTCTCCAAATTCTTTGGCATCTGTCCCTAACCAACAATAAACTTCCCTAAATAACCCTAATGGACGTTTCTGCCCCATATGACATCTTAAACATCATTACTCGTATATTTATTAAGCTTAAAAGTAAATGGATGGATGTAGTGAGTTATGCTATTGAGAGAATACCTAAACAAGTAAGAAGAGTTTGTGAAAAGGTTATATCAAATGGTGGGCTAAAATAACAAATCAAGGGTGACAATAATCGATTAGAGTATATAGAAATAGTCATAGTCTCCTTTAGGTTCTTCATACGCTATTTCAACTCTCTCGACATAGGCAGCTGGAGGACCCTTTTTAATTATTTCAATAAATTTCTCTACATTCTCCTTAGTTCCCTCAGCCAGTATTTCAACACTACCATTGGGTAAGTTTTCGGCATATCCCTTAATACCCAATTTTATAGCGTTCCACTTGGCATAATATCTAAAGCCAACTCCTTGTACAATTCCATAGACTCTAATTCTAACTCTCACAATTTCCTTTGACATTTGGATCCCCCTTATCTCTACCATCAATTGAATGAAATGCTATCAGAGTTTTCGCCACCTCCGATTCCGCAACGTTCTCTTTACTACCAACCTATCATATCGATCTAGGAATCTCTGTTATACTTTAACTGGTAGCGGGTTTCAGTTTTTATATGTTTGAATATGATTTTATTATGATCTTCATCGCAGAGTGCTCGGTTTATGGTTCTGAAGCATCATTAACCTACCCCCCTACCAGATACTACCACTAGGAGGGAACTCCTAGCGGGTTCTCCAGTAAGGGGGTCGCTACGTTTCAATATACTCAGAGAAACTTATAAGCTTTCTCTCTGTAATATTGTCGTGGGTGTACTGTAGTGAGTAAAGTTCTTGATGTAGTGATATTTAGGGGTAGATTGCTTAAGAGTGGTAAATATGAGCTTAGAATCTACGTTTTCGCTGAATACAAGGACGTGTTGGAGAAGTATGTGGGAAGCGAAGTAGAAGGAATACTGATCATAAGAGGAGGAGAAAAATGAGCTACAGAACAATAGTACTACCATTTACGATATATGATGATGAAGCAAGATTATTATTTAATACAGCAATACTTTGGAGAACAGACGCATTACACATATTAGAATCGATTAAGACTCTTGGAGAACATGAACTAAAGACTCCTTTAAAGAAGTTTAAGGTCAAATACTATAGGGAGGCATATAAGTTTATTCCAAATAAGAATTATGCTGAATCATGTTGTGAATTGGTATATGAGATAGGGAAATCGTATTTATCATTAAAAGAGTATTGGAGAAAGAAGCTTGGAAGAGAATTACCAGTAAAATTAGAAGACATAAAGCTATCTGACTGGATTATGTTTAAGAGTCGTGGAGACAAGTACACTAAAGGTAATCCTAATATAAGGTTACTTGACATGGAGCATGTTAGAGTAAAAGTGTTTGACATGGATAGAAGAGATTATTTTATTGAGTTATGGGTTGGAAAACCAAAATCCCGCAGATATAGGTATATTCTCGAAGAACTAATAGAGCTAGTTAATGACAGGCAAGTAGGATATAATGCTAGAGTATACATTCGTGATGCATTCGAGGATGTTAAGGGAGAAGTACAAGTAGCATTACCATATAACATTTATGCGTAGTATTATCCAAAACTATTCAATGAAGCCTATGAGCCAAGACATGTCCTTGGATTTGATGTAAGCTATGACCGAGTAAATGCTGTACTCATAGACTTTAGCGGTAAAATAAAATATATGAAGAAACTTGACTTAACCAAGTATATTGCTCAAGGAAGAAAATGGAAGGATTCTAGAACATATACTATACAATGGTTGCATAAACTATTCAATTACATAGCATTAAGGTATTGTGAATTCATGGTATCAGTAGAGAATCCAGAGGTACTAGGTTTATTGAAGCTAAGATGGATAATACTGGGTAGGAGAATTAGCTCGGATTACAATTATAGGGTAATGAGGTTTACTTCATCACTAACTGAAACAATACTTGATACTACATGGAAGCTAGGTATAAGGACAATAACGGTAAGTCCTAAAGGAACATCTAGCTCTAGTGAGCACGAAGATGTAATGAGAAAATATGGTCTTGACAAGCACATGGCGAGCGCATACTTAGTAGCAATAAGAGGACTAAACCAATTAATCCATGGAAAACATATAAAAGTATATACAATCATATAAACTTTGCTATGGCTCCTTGAGTTTGGATATCTAGGACTTTTAGGTTTCGATTCCAAGAATTAAGAGTTTAAGGTACTATATGGCTTAGTATGCTTCAGCGGCTTCTAGGCCTAGTCCTAGGCATGTAATTAAATTCTAAGAGATGTCTTCTTTTCTACTTACATGTATTGTTAGGGGCTCTGAAGCTCCTATGACTATACCATTGGAGTAACATGCTGCTGATGGTATTAAGTGCTTCCCTGGAAACAGCGGTATTATTGTATATTTAATTCTTACCTGTTCCTTTGGCAGTAGCTTCTCTATTTTGATTAGGATTCTAAATCTACTCTTTTCAATCCTTATAGGTATCTTTCTAGCACTACTTTGTATTTTAATGTCCTGAAGCTGGAAGAATATAGGTATAGTATCCTCTACTTCAATATCCTCTATGCTGTAATTACCGTTTATGATGCTTAATTCTATTGTCAGTTCATCTCCTACCTTATATTCTGTTTTTCCTCTCATGTCTATAAATTTGTGGAGTTGAACCAACTTAATGTTCCTTAGCATTGATATTGCCAGATTTGTTGTAATAGCTTTACTCGTAAGTGAAGCTACTGCATTATTATGTGTTGTGGACATTATAGCCCCTATAGGGTAGGTAATTGATTGTATGAGTGTTTAAAAAGATCAGCTTAATAATACCTGGATGTAATGATTCATGAGAGTATAATTTTTATCCTATTGCAGGTACCACTATCTACAGGTGCATAGTGTGAAATTAAGACTTGTATTATCAATAATACTATTACTCATAATCACCACATCTGCATTAACGCCTGCAATTACACTATCAAATACGCAAGACCTTCATCTATTAAATCCAAAGGCTAAGATACACCCAATACTACTTAACGATGAGTTCTATAGCATTATGCAATCAAATGCTTTACTATCTCTATTATCGATATTTTCAGGGTCTGAGAAGAAAGTAATCGACCTGAATAATATCTTAAGCGAATTTAACATTAAATGTGAAGCTATAAGGGAGGGCCAGGCAAGAATAGCCATATTACTAGCTCCGACAGCTAGCTGGGAAGAGGTAGCAAAGTTAACACATGGAGTTATATTGGGCTTAGATCTTGGTCTATATAAGTTGATGTTTGCATGGGCGACAAAAGATGATGTAATGAAGCTTGCTTCCAAAGACTATGTACTGTACATAGCACCTGATCAGAATATTCTACCTCAGCTTGGTTATAGCCTTAAGACCTTGATCGAGAATAGTGCAAGAGCTCCTGCAGAAGAATTAATTGATATTTATAAAGCTGCAGAAGTTATTGGTGCTACTAAGGTTTGGAAAGAATTCAATATCACTGGTGAAGGGGTTGTTGTAGGCGTTGTTGATACAGGCGTTGATTTTGGTGCACCAAACTTAGGTTTAGAGACTATAGCTAGAGATGAAGAAGGTAAACCTATGATCTTAGACTCCGATCTACTAGGCTTAGTACTAACACCTGTTCCAGCAATAGTCGATGAAAACGGCTTCATCAACATAACCATGCCTGTATTGACCTACTGGCCTTTGGGCTACATCAGTTATACACCAGTAGGCCTCGTTATGTTCCTAACACATGAGAAGGTCTTAGCATACCCTGTTACAAATATGAAGTGGTATGTAGGTAATATAGTACCTCCAGGTAGCCTAGTGAAATTCGGTCTTGCTTGTCAATTTGTATACATAATTGATTGGGCTGATAGGCTTGTTGACATATTGATATACATGACTCCAACATTACTTGTCGACAGAGATGCTGATGGGGCTTATGATACAGCCTATTTTGACATGTCTACTACGTGGTATTACTTACAAAGCGTATTCTATGAGCTAGGTTATACACCTCCACCTGATTCCTCATGGCTTGACTATAGTTTTGCTGATGAAGTACCTATATATTATGGTAATGAGGTTGCTGCTAGAGACTTTAATGGAGATGGTGTAGTAGATTTCAGCCTTGGAACGCTTGCAGGCTATGTCTATGACGCTTTGGGTATTCTTACGGGTGTTACAGAGTTTGGTGATTGGAGACATAATTACGAGTTAATAAGTGGTGGAATATTACCTGGCTTAGATCCTAATGGTATGTGGGTTGACTTAGAGTACGACTTCCTATATCATGGAACGAGCTGTGCTAACGTCGTTGGCGGTAGAGGCACTATAGAATATGACCTAGGATACACTAAGACCAAGCTCTATGGTATAGCTCCTGGTGCCAAATTAGCAGCAGCTCCCGGTTTATGGTGGCCTAACTGGCTTGTAGCCCAATTATGGCTTAGTGGACACGACTATGAATATCCATGGTTATGGAGATATGTTGGTAAACATAAAGTTGACATTATAACTAATAGCTGGGGTTCAAGCTATTGGATGATACCAGGATGGTGGGGTGCAGGCTTTGGTAGACCATATGATCCTTCAAGCCTCATTGAAGATTATATCGTTGCCGTAACGGGAACCGTTATATGTCATGCTATGGGTAATGGAGGACCCGGATATGGAACAGCAGCTGTACCTGGTTCAGCAAGTTATGTTATTAGTGTTGGTGCTTCAACTCTAGGTACATGGTTATATGATGAACTAGGCTTACTACCAGGAGCATACTATGATGTTGTTGAGTGGAGTGATAGAGGTCCTACAGAACTAGGTACAGCTAAACCTGATGTAGTAAACATAGGCAATAATGCATGGGCTGGAACGTATACTTGGGCAGGTGTTGGTGATGGAACAAAGACCTACTCGTTATTCGGTGGTACAAGTGAAGCCACACCAATGACTGCTGGTTCAGTTGCTTTAATTATACAGGCATATCGTGAAAAATATGGTACTAATCCATCACCTGATATGGTTAAGGCTATACTAAAGAGCTGTGCTAAGGACCTAGGATTTGATGCTTATACTCAAGGTTCAGGGCATGTTGATGTATATAGAGCTGTAAAGATGATTATGGAAGGTAAAGGACTAATAGCATACACTTATGAAACTTCAATGAATATAGAAAAAGAACTAGGTGAAGGGAGAGCTGTACTTGGCAAGTCTATAGTCGCTCCGCTAAGAGATACACAAATATACACTGGTGTAGTAATGCCTGGTGAGAGTAGTGAATTCAAGCTCATTCTTGAGGGTAAAGGTAAAACAAAGATTTATGCCGTAGAAGTAATCGCTAAGGAGAGATTACCTCTCGTTAAATATCTAGATCTTGAAAGAGCTGTCATATACAATGTAGAGAAAGGAGTATACGAGCCATTATCCAAATACATCGTCGGAATAGATGCTGAAAAAGGCATAATATTAGTTAATTTGACAACAACTGCCGCTGGAATCTATATACCAGTTTCTGAAGACGTACTAAAAGGGGTACCATTAATAGAAGTCGACATGAGTGTTCCATATAGAATTGTTGAACCTCTAGGCAGAAAAGGACCATATATACACTGGCTGTGGCTAGGTTTAGCTCTTAGATACTGGATAGATCTAGATAAGGATGGGTCTATTACAAGACCAGAATTAGCTGATATACATGATCCACACTGGTATAGTGTCAGTAATACATGGAAAATACCAGTTGGATTTTATGAAAGGAAGATCAAGATATTAAAAGACCTTATAGCAGAATATTATGGAATCGACATTACTAAGTATCACTGTGAACCTATAGTAACCATATTCGTTAATGGAAATCTCTATGTGTCACAGGGGATGAGTGTTGTAGTTCCAATTAGATTATTCATTACGAGATATGAGAGAATACCCTGGGATTGGATTAAGTTATCAGATACTGAGGTCGAAGTTAATGGAAGGGCTACGGTCAAGGTAACTGTAACAGTACCTGAGGACACTCCTCCAGGCTTCTACGAAGGATATGTTATCATTGAATGCGAATATGGAACTACCCTAGTACCTGTATCAGTAGTTGTAGGGGCTGAGATTTCAAAAGATACTACAAGCCTGGTATTGACACCTGTAAAGACTGGTAGAATTTATGAAAACTACTATGTACGTGGAGACTGGGATTGGTACTGGAGACCTGAAAGCGGTGATTGGAGAATTATACCAGTAAACATAACCGATCCATCAATAGTAGGACTTTATGTAATAGTAACCTGGATCGAGAACAATACTAACATAGATGTATATGTCGTTGGTAAAGGCTCGCCTGCACCTATGGCAGGACCGCCATCACTAGTTCTTCCAGGAGCTAATGTAGGTGGTAAAATAACTCTACCATTAAGAATAATGGTAGGCTTCGGCAGATATGGATGGCATTCACACTACGATAAACCATATAAGACTATTGCAACTACATTTGCTTCAACAGTAACTCCAGGAGTTTATAGAATTGTTATTAGAAATGTACTCATATCAGCTGAAAAGGTATACCCAGAACCTTATAAATTAACTATAATACCTATAAGATCTTCAGTAAAAGCTGTAGGAGTCTCCCTCTCAGTAGGAGAGGAATACACTACAACTATAAAGCTAAGCGGACCTTACGCTATGAGCAAATCCATTGTCACAGCACTCGTACCTACACCAGGTCTAGCAGTAACTGTTGAACCTACAATATTAGGCGTAGGTAAGGAGCATGAAATAAAAGTTACCATAAAAGCCTTGGAGCCTGGTGTACATACCGCGTACATAATCATAATGAACCCCAGATTATCTTGGTACGCCCTAGGAGCAATCTATAATGATATGAGGTTAGAACTCGGTAGAATACCAACAATGATAGTTATACCAGTAACAGTCAACGTAATAGGTTAAATTTATACTAATATCAAAACTAATAACATCTATTTTTTAAATACTTTGCTGTAATTTTAAGTTTGTCTTAAACTCATATTTCAAAAATGTTTAAATTATATTATTAGGTAGGATGCTGTTAGAGGATTAACATGAAGGTGCAACCTCCTAGAGGATTTAGAGATTTTACACCTGAAGTAATGTTATTGAGAAAGAAGGTCTTAAGTAGAATTGAGAAGGTTTTCCAACGTTATGGTTTTGACCCTATAGACACTCCTGCTATTGAATATTGGGAGGTTCTTGCCGGTAAATATGGTAGTGAAGCTGAAAGTAAGCTCATCTGGAGATTTATTGATCCTTGGAGTAAAAGGGAATATGCACTTAGGTACGACTTAACAGTTCCCCTCGCAAGGTATTATGCTACTCACAGGAATACTTCATTACCTTTCAAGAGATATCATATAGGTCTCGTATGGAGGCATGAAGAGCCTCAAAGGGGAAGGTATAGAGAGTTCTATCAATGTGATGCCGATATAGTTGGTTCCCCTTATCCTGAAGCTGATGCCGAAATCTTAAACGTAATAATAGATGTTTTTAATGAACTAGGGTTTAAAGACTATATTATAAGGCTTAATGACAGAAGGCTTCTTTCAGGTATTTTTGAAGAATCACTTGGAATAACAGAAGTTTTACCTGTGTATAGGACTATAGATAAGCTTGATAAAATAGGCGTGGAAGGAGTGAAAAAGGAGTTAATCCTAAAAGGTTTATCTAGTGACATTGTTGATAAAATTATAAATCTAATATCCATTAAAGGTAGCCCAGATGAAATATTATCGAGTATAGAATCTCAATTCGAAAGGAATAGGAATGTCCAAATAGCTATTAGCAGCCTATATAGAATTTTAGAACTAGTTAAAGATCAAAATAGAATAGTACTTGACCTAAGCTTGGTAAGAGGCCTTGACTACTACACAGGCCCTATCCACGAAGTAGTTTTAACTAATATTCGTTTTGGTTCTCTTGCTGGTGGCGGTAGATATGATAATCTTATTGGAATGTTTATTGGCATAGACATTCCAGCTACAGGTGTTAGTATTGGTATTGAGAGAGTAATTGATGCAGGTATTGAACTTGGAATATTTAGTTTTAAACCTAAAACTGTAACCCAAATATATGTAGTCTACATGGATGAAAAATTCTTTAACTACGCATGGAATGTTGCCAATAGGTTAAGGGATTTAGGATTTAATGTTAGGATTGATGTTATGAGGAGACCTGAAGATAAGCAAAGGAGAGATGCTAGGAGGCTTGATGTACCAATAATAGCATTTATTGGCGAAAAAGAGTATCAGAATAATAGTATCACCTTCTATGTTAGAGATAAGGGTGAAAGATTTAATGTTAAAATAGAGGAAGCTGGGAAATTATTGTCTAGAGTGCTTAAAATGTAAGAAAATGTAAGAATATGTTTATAAGCTTCGCTGTTTACTAGGCTAGGGTAGGTGTATAGTGATATGGGTAAGCGTATACTAGTACAAAGAATGGGGCGTGCAGGACCTACATTTAGGTCTCCAGGCCATATTCATGTAGCTCCTGCTAGATATCCTCCTATACCGGTTGATCAGACATTTAAGGGTAAAGTGGTTGAGCTAGTTCACGATCCTGGACGATACGTTCCTTTAGCACATATAGTACTAGAAAACGGTATTGAATTTTATATGCCGGCTGCCGAGGGCATGTTCATCGGACAAATAGTCCATGTAGGTCCTAACGCTCCTATAGCCAATGGCAATATATTGCCAGTGGGATCTATCCCTGAAGGAACACAAATATATAATGTAGAAATAAGGCCTGGTGATGGAGGAAAGTTAGCTAGACAAGCAGGAAGTTATGCAGTAATTTTAGGTAGAACGGGTAATAAGACAATCATTCAATTACCCAGCGGCAAGACTAAAACAATTCCTAATGAATGTAGAGCAACTATAGGTGTTCCAGCTGGTGCTGGTAGAATTGAAAAACCGTTGTTAAAGGCTGGGGCCGCCTACCATAAGTGGAAGAGAAAGGCTAGGAAATGGCCTAGAGTTAGAGGAGTTGCTATGAATGCTGTAAGTCATCCTCATGGTGGCGGTAGACATCAAAGACCTGGTAAGCCTACAACTGTGCCCAGGGAAGCACCACCTGGACGTAAGGTTGGCCATATAGCCGCTCGACAAACAGGTAGGAGAAAGGGACGACGTAGGTAAACTTATCGTATAACTTCATAGTAACACTTTTGCTAATCTTCTGACTCCCTCTGTTATATCCTCCTCCCTTACAGGTCCTATACTTAATCTAGCCGTACTATAGTCAGGATTCTCAATATAGAATAAATGAGCAGGTACATATGCTACACCTTCACGTATAGCCCTGTCAAGCAGTTTAGCTAGGTTTCTTCCCTTAGCTTTAAGTAAGACAAAGAAGCCTCCTATAGGCTTAGTCCAATCAACATATGGGGGCATGAATTCTTCTAGAGCATTTAGTAAAATCTTCATCTTATCCTGATAAGCTTTAATTAGCATAGGCAACCTTTTCTCTATAACATTTTTCCTTAGAAGCTTAAGAACTATATACATCGATAAAGTCGATGTAGCAAAGTCTAATTGTTCTATTTGTTCTAATTTTTCTGAAAGATACCTAGGGGCTAGTACATACCCCACTCTAAGACCTGGTGCTATGATTTTACTGAAGCTTCCAACATATAGTACTATGTTATTTTTATCATAATTTATTAGGGCAGTTGGTGGTTTACCTATTATAAACCTATAAGGATCATCCTCTATTACTAATACGTTATGAGTACTACATAGTTCTATCAAGTATCTTCTTCTATCCTCTGATAGCGATATTCCTGTAGGGTTATGGGCAGTAGGTATGGTATAAACTATCTTTGGTTTTGGGGTGCTTTTAAGAATTTTAGCAACATCATCTACTACTAGTCCTTGGTCATCTAATGTCACGGCCTTGTAATTAGGCGTATAGAATTTTAATGCTTGAAATGTTTCTACGAACGTAGGGTTTTCTGCAAGAAAGAAGTCCTGCTCCGATAATAATATGTTTGCTATAATGTTCATTGCGTGCTGTGCTCCGGCAGTGATTATGATCTCCTTACCATTTACTTTAATACCCATTTTGTTTAGAAAAATTCTTACTTCCTTTCTTAACTCCTTTAATCCACCAGCTCCGGGATAACCAACAGTACTAGTTCCGTACTCTTCTATTGCTTCATTTACTGCTTCTTTAATCTCTCTTATAGGTATTAGTCTTGGATCAGGTGATCCTCCGGCTAAGTTTATAACATTTTTTCTTTCTCCAATTATTCTTGAAACAACTTCTACTGGTGACCATTCTAACCTCTTTGCTCTTGAATTAAGGATGGAGTTTAACATGAAGTCGTGCACTAATGCCCTAGAGAAACTAGGCTTTTTAGGTATATGTGTGTATTGCTAGAAGAATTAGAGTTAATTAAATTATTTAGGTTATTAAGACTTAGAGTAATCCTAGCTTCATGGCTATTTCTGATGCTTTGTATTCTGGTGCCAGCTTTATGTATGCTTTCTTCTCTCCTCTTGGGGTTATTAAGGTATTTACTCTTTCAACTTTAACTTCAAATAGCTTTTCGATAGCATATTTTATATCATGTTTTGTTGCCTTACGATCTACTATGAATATCAATGTGTTCTCCTTTTCTATTAACAGTAGTGCTTTTTCTGTATGAAGGGGTCTAATTAGTATTTTTAAGGGGTCTTTCATGGGACGAGTACCTCAAATCTTTGATTAATTATTTCTAGTGCTTTCTTCGTTATTATTGTTAATCTTCCTGGTACGCCTCCAGGTGCCAGGTGGAGTATGTTTAGTAAGTATGGTGTTGTTACATCTACTCCTGGTAGATTTTCTAGTGCCTTTCTCACCGGTGCTTCATGGTTACTTATTATCGCTAGGAAGCTCTTAGGTACTTTCTTTCTACGTCCACGCATTTTTCCTTTACCTGCTCTAATTTTTATCCCCTTATGTGCTCTCTCTACGTCATCCCATATCTTTAGTTTCATTAATACCTCCTTTACATGCCTTGTTCTTGGTATTTCCTCGAAATCATCTACTAATATTATAGGTAGTTTATCAAAAACTACTCTATGTCCTCTCAGAGTAACCATCTTCGGTATACTAGTTGCTGCTAACGCTGACATCACTGCTAATTTCATTTCCTTTTTATTAATTTCTTCATGTAGTTTCTTAAGTGGTGTAGGTGGGAAGGCTAATCTTCCACCTACAGCTGAGTTTATTAATGCAGCTCTTCCTGTTCCAGGTATTCTTGGGACCCTTGCCATTCCTAGACCTACTCCAAAACTTCTTGCAGTTGTCCTCTTACCTGCCATAGGATCTCTTCCCTTGGGCTGTAGCCTTGCTGTAAATGCGCTTAAGAAGGCTCTTTTTATGAGGTCCTTTCTTACAGGTAAACCAAATACTCTAGGTAACTGTATTTCTTCTATAACTTCTCCTTCTAAGTTATATACTGGTACCCTTGGTGGTTCTCTAATCAATAATATCATAGTTGAGCCTATCATGAATTACAGCACCCTTTTACTTACTTTCAAGGCTTATGTAGGTTATTATTGGAGGTCCTTGGGGCTCCCATGGGGTTGGCCTTATAGGATGTCTCATTACTATAATTCTTTTTCTAGGCCCAGGTACGCTTCCTTGAAGTAATACATATGTTGATCTTACTATTCCGTAGTGCATAAATCCTCCTTTTGGTGTTATTTCCAATCCATTATCTCCTATTTTGATTATCCTCTTATTATATTCCGTTCTTCTATGGAATCCTAATTGACCTGGTTGAGGTACTGTACTTAGTGCTCCTATTCCTGGGCTTCTAGCTCCTACCTTTCTACTTCCTTTTCTATGCTTATGCCATCTGGGTAATTCTTTTACTCCAAATCTCTTTATTACTCCTGCAAATCCCTTTCCTTTTGTTACTGCTATTACATCAATAAATTGTCCTTCCTTAAATACGTCTCTTATACTTACTTGGGTTCCTAGTATCTTTTTAGCGTATTCAAATCTATCTTGTAAGTCTTTTCCTCCACCTATCTTTATTTCAATTATATCTGGAACTTTCTTGCTTAGACCACCTACAAGCTTTGGTTGTGTAGCTGCTAACACTCTTATGTCTGCTATTTCATCTAAATGTTCTTCTATTAGCTTTAATTTCTTATCCATATCAGTTATATTTAGCCTTGGTATTCTTCTATGAATTTCTAGTTCTTCTGGTGGTGGTGCCCAAGCTTCTGTAAATGTTAATAATCCTTTGTTTGGATCATAAGTATAAGCTCTAATAGCTAATATTATCATTGATGGTGCTTCTATTACTGTTATTGGTACGAATATCTCCTTACCTGAGGTTGGTACATTTGGTCTATCATCAATAATATATGCATGTGTCATACCTGCTTTATAGCCTGCAAAGGCTAGCAGTAAAGGTGTTTCTGATTGTACTTCAGGCCAAGACCTAATCCTAGGTACTATTTCCGAGGCCCTCTTTCTAGGCCTTAGTCCTAGGCTTCCTCTACGTGGTGCCCTCTTCTTTCGTGCTCCCATTGATAACCCCTTACCTTCTAGTCTCCTACGAGTCTGAGATTTAAAAGATAACGTTATATGGGAAGAAGAATATTTATTATCGATAACGTTATTCCTATTGCTTCCTCGGTTCTTACAGTTTTAACGCCTTGATAAGGTACAGTATTTATTACATAATGAACCTTTTCCTCCAAATACCATCCCTCATCTCTAGCTATTTCATAAAGTCCTTTATACGGACCTCCAAAGAGTATGAGAATTCTTTGCGATTTCATCATATCTTTTTTTAGGTCATCCATTACCTCATTAATATACCTACCGTAACGGCTTGTAGCGATTATTAGATCTGCTTTTGAATAGGTTATGGCATTTTTTAAACTATGTACCTTAATTACTTTGAAACCCCAGTAAGCATCAATACTATTCCTATCAATTATCTTAGCTTTAGGAGGAGTTAATGATAATATCTTAACCGTTAGCCTCATTCCTTTTCTTAACTTAGATTCACCTTGTTGTTCTAATTCAAAGTAGTTCCTTGAACCTACATCTATCAATACGCGTTTACCATCCTTAACTACAATTGCCTCTCTTATTTCACCTACTTGAACATCTATGTTGGTTTGATGATGGGGTGCTTGAAGAGGCGGTAATAATCCTGCATATTTTAAGGTCTTTTTCAATGGAATAATCTTTTTCTTAAGGTATGGGGGTACCTCCATGTACTTTAATATATCTATGATTATATTCGCCTCCTCTTCATATTTTTTATCATCTACATAAACGATTACTTCATCGATTCTAAATATTGATATATATCTGCCGATTCTTCCCACAGCTAGTGTCTTTTCACGTAATGTTTGTTCGATAACGGTTGTTGATGCAGGAAATGCTAAAATGAGTTTATGTATTCTGCGTTTGGGTAATACTATGTTATGCGATACGTTTCTCTTTAGGTTTTCATCCAACTTTATTACCTTAGGTTTAAGAGAGAAACTATGAGATTACTTCTTTGACTTTTTGCCCTTCTTTGTAGTTATTTCTTCGCCTGATGATCCCTTTATCTTCTCTAATCCCATAAATAGTGTTGTTCTTTGTCTGCCTCCCATGCTTACACCCATTAAATGTTATTATTATGTAAACGCTTAAATACTTAATTAGAATTTATCTCTATGTGATGATGAATTTGCCGAGTTCGGATAAATGAAGAACCCCTCATAACTGAATGAGGTTCAGCAATTATTTTTTCTTCATTTATCTGCGTTTGCACCCTTCATCATATATTCATTTAAGAATATTATATTGCTACAACTTAAAAATTAATGGTAGATATATTGAAATTCAAGTGCCTTCGATGTATATACTGTTGCTTCTTTGTCTCCGAAGACGAAATGCCAATAGTATTTGATTTTGAGCGTAAAATACTATTAGATTACGCTAGGAGCTTTAAGGTGGATATAGTATTTAAAAAGCTAGGTGTTTTAGGTAAACGAAAAATTTATAGAATGATTATAAGAGGTTTTTGTCCTTTTTACTCCATAGAGAATAGAGCATGTAAAATACATAAGATAAAGCCTTTATCATGTAAGATATATCCATTATTACTTGACATAAAAGGTAAGAAATTAATGATATCCATGCTATGTGAATGGGTTAGAAGAAACAAGATTACAGAATTACCAATAGATGAAGTACTCGATATGTTTAAAGAGGAGGTCAATTACTTATTAAAGATAGTTGAACTCATTCAGGGTTGATGATATGGGATTGGTTAAAGTCTTAAGGGTATACTTGAACACATATAATGATGTATCCAGACTTATCAATGAATTAAAAAATTACTGTAAGAAATTGAATGTTATTAAGAGCAGTGTTGTACCCGCCTTTATCTTCCTAGAGCTATGGTCTCCTGAACTAAGCGTAGAGGAGATTAATAAGATTATCACTAAGTACTTAAAACCCATTGATATTGTTAGAATTGATTTAGTAGAGGTAAAGGTAAAGGAATAATAGTGTCGGTTACGACCGCATTCTTCATCAGATACCCTAAGATAAGCCCGCCTCTCCTCATCCAGTAATTACATTAATATCAGCTATGTTTTTATATTTACATTTCACATAATATCAGCATTCTCAGGTTAAATTTATTAAGAAGTATGCGGGGGGCCGTGACACCTAGGGGTGGAGTCGCCCGTTTTCATCCCAGCCCGTTACGCGGGGTAGGTCTACGGGCCTTCTATTCTAATATTGAGTTGTATGGGTTATATAGTTTAATACTAATTATTTATCTCAATACTTCTTCGGCATCTATTCTTATCCATATAGGTCTAGGATCATCGTATAGTTTTATTACTGCTTCACCTGTCTTCAACCACATTAACCTATTTTTCTCTTCATCTGTAAGTTCCATGTGCTTTGCAACTTTTTCAGCATAATCTCTTGAATTAGCTCCAAAAGCTACTATGGTTCCTGAATTTTCAAGGACTTCTATTGGTAAATCTTCAAAATTCTGTGTTGATGATACTACCCCAATACCATAGCCTCTACCCTCCTTATATAACCGCTTTAAAGCACTCATACCAGCTTTAGTTAACCTCCATGCTTCATCAATTATTATTAGTGTCTTTAAATTGTTGCTTAGGCCTTCACTGACAAGTGTATAAAATATGTTGAGTAGAAGCACCGTTGCGTACACCTCTCTTATCCTGTCATCTAGTGAAGCCAAATCTATTAAGTAAAGCCCAGATTTTACCGGTATTCTTAACGTGCTTATAGTTATAGCCTTATCAATGTATGTTTGGAGTTTTAATGCTATCGACTTAGAGTATGCATCATTATTTTTGTATAATATGTCTGAAACTGTTTGTAGGGTTGCAGTAAGCCCTTTAACCTTATATGCCTCCATTATCGCATTATATAGTAGGAAATCTTCAGGTGTTTTAAGGTTAAGAGCTTTTACAAGGAGTTCAGTAATTAATGCAGCCCAAGTTGAAGTAGATATCTGTAATGGGGGAGTAAGTATATTGATGTAATCTCCGTTAACTGGAGAAATTACTTTGATATGATGTTTCTTTAACATGTATAGTA
Organism: uncultured Desulfurococcales archaeon; assembly: GCA_964467535.1. Classification (GTDB taxonomy): domain Archaea; phylum Thermoproteota; class Thermoprotei_A; order Sulfolobales; family WANQ01; genus CAYXRT01. The sequence continues at coordinate 126,584 of CAYXRT010000002.1, read as the reverse complement.
GATCTCCTTTAAAGTCCAGGACTATTATATTCAATTCATTCAATGTAAGCATAGATCTTAAGGCTAACACAGCTAATAACGTGGATTTCCCCTTACCTGTAGGTCCAACAACTATCATATGCCTACTACAATACTTTTCTAGGTCTAATATAATCGACGAATTTGTATCAATATCTGTACCTAAATATACACCATTACTTATATTTAACATAGGTCTTTTATATGGTTCTAGTGGAGTAAGTGCTCGTAAATCCCCTTCTAACAATATGTTTGAATACTTAGTTGATATTGATTTAGGGTCTATGAGTATTGCTAAGTCATTTATATGTAACTCTCTAATTTTGAACCCTAAACTTGCTGATATGAGGGTGGATATTTCTTGCGCCTCCCTTTTAAGTTCATTTAACAAATGTTCTAGGTTATCTGAAGTCTTTCTTAATCCTATTAACATATATAACTTGATGGGTTTTTCTCCTCGTAATATCTTACCTCTTATTCTCTCTAATAATGCAAGTCTTCTTTGAGCTTTTACGTTTGTGGGATCCGTAATTCTTATTAATTTAAGTGTAGAAACTTCTGATTCCAGTTTTGAAATGAATTTACTTACATTAAGTTCTCCTCTAATTAACCTAATTTCGGTACCAGGTTTCACGCTTGCTAAGAAACTTGAGAAGTTCTTTATATATCTTAAAGTTTCTGATCTATTTAAATCCAATACCGTATATGGAATGTCTTCAACTATTAAGTACTTTAATCCTATGAATTTTCTACCTCTAGTCATATACACTATGTCCTTATAGACGCCTATAGTATTGCCTGACGTACTAGATACGGATGAAGGTCTTTGAAGGTATAGGTAAAGTAAACAAATCATCGATATCACTAAGGGTAAAGGAATTATGCTATTAAATATTAGTGATATTAGGAGAGTATACACAATACTAGAGGATAATATAGCCAAAGCTAATACCTTAGGAGACGTAAGCGACGATATTAATGTATTCTTAAAATACATACTATAACCTCGTTCTCCCTATGACAACTACATAAAGGAATACTATGATAAATTGAAAGAATAACACTAAATACATATTAGTAATGTTAATTTTATTTTCAATATATTCTACGATTAAGTATAATGCCGTTAACGTAAAGGACATTATGAGTAACATTTTAGACCAATAGTCAATATTGGTACTAATATTCAATTCATAACACCCTCACGGGTATTCTCATAGCCCTTCTCCCACCAATAAATAACGCCAAGCCATAAGTTATTGATATTAAGATGAAGAAGTAAGAGAGAGGGGCTATGAAATATGTGAAGAAAAAGAATGCCATAAATTTATGTATAAGCTCAATAACGTTCCTTCCTCCAAGTAATTTGCTTACGTATGGTAATTCATTAACATCAGGCTTAACATTGTCTATGTTAAAATCGTTAAAGTCGAAATAAATACTTAATCTATGACTTCCCTTCAATATCTTAATATGATATTTAAAATACTTCACGCCATGCCATTCGGAAGCTCCTTTAGATAATATATTAAGTGGAGTGCTATTATCATATGCTTCTTTTAGCTTTATTCCATGTGGTATAAGTATCTTTAATAGCTTATTTTCATTACAGGTTATGTTTAGCTTAATTGCTGTACTATTTGTCATTATTTTCTTTACTACTATACCTTCTTGAAATATTAGTGCAATGCCCTTGAATATGATAGTATTTGTACTCCTAAGTTTTAGCTTAACGTACTTATCTTTAGAGACCCACTGATAGTGATGATCTGGGTTGACCGGATTTGGATTCACAGGTATGGTTTCATCTAAATATTCAACTTCTACTAAAAACTCCTTATTTGATGGTAAGCCTCTCTCCATAGCTGTTGCATCTATTATCCCCTTAGAATTAGCTATGTAAAGTGCGAGTAACAAGTTATTGTCATGTATTTCACGTATTCTCAGTATAGCATAAGGAATAGGATTCTCGATAATATCGCATACATATACTTTACCGTAAGTAACGCCTGATTTTAATGCATCGATGTTAATGTTAGGTGGCGTTAAAGGTGTTACTACGGTATCTATAAATGCTGGAAGTAATGGTAATCCCAAGAAATATACTATAGCAAAAGCTATTAATGTTGACCCTGCAGCCCTACTTATCCTGAAGGGTACATTATGTAATAATATACCCAAGGCTATGAGTTTAGAACAATAATTATGAATTATTGCACCTATTATAAGGAAGGTTTCAAGTAATATTATGGAATACGTTATAAGGGATAGAAAGGGTGAAGTGATTATTCCTAAGAAGCCTCCTACAAGTTTTGTAGCTAATGATCGTAGGGAGAATAAGAATGTATACACTAATATTAGCTCACTTATTTTACTTGCAAGCCATACATTAAAGCTCTCCCAATTTACTTGAAGTATTTCACTAATATAAGATATACTCCATAATATTATGTTAAATGAGAAGACGAGAATAGCTGATTTAATTCCATCAACTATTAATATTGGTCCCCATCTCTTTATACCATACCAAGGTATGGGAAGAGCTATAACTAATACTCCTAGATAGTATGTAAGAACAGATAAATAGAAAGCTAATGTTAACAAAGTGTAATCCAATATAGTCACCTAATTAATTAGGAAGGTTTAAGGTGTTGGCGGGGCGGGAAATGGTAGTCCTAATGTTGATACTATATAGGCTACAAGTCCAAAGACTGTACTGCCCATAGCGAGCCAAAATGCTGCCCATATAGAATCCTCTATTAATCCCTGTCCTGTTCTTTTAACTCTAAGGAATGGTATAGGTGCACCTCGTAGAGCCCATCCTATGGCCCATGTTAGAAAGAAGAGCATCCAAGCTATTGCTATAACCTTTATTGTTGTATCTCTTATGAAGTCTATTATCTCCATGTCTCTTGATCCCCTAATTTAAGGACTACCTTATAAAGTGTGTACTCTGACATACAACGATAGAGGAGGTTCAGGGGAATGCCCTTAAGAATGCAGTGGCCTAAGGTAATGAAAGTATACTGGTGTCCTAACTGTAATGTACCATTATTAAGCGAAAATTGCAGTAAATGCGGAGGAAAAGGATTTAAATTGAATCTTATGGAGCCATGTGATGCCAGATTAGCTCTTGAAGCCGATCACTCCAGGCTAAGGGAGGGGATAAGATACGATATTGGTAATGAAAAATTGTATGATAAGCTACTTAGAGATAATATAGTACTACTTAACAAGGTTCCTTACCTAGATGAAATGAGACAGGTAATAGTACATGGGTTTGAGGTGGGTAAAACATACTTTGATCCCATTAAAGGTATTTGGAGATTTAGACTTAGTTATCTAGGTGCTTTATTTGCTGTTTCAGAGTCACTTGTAGAGACCATTAATGTAGGTAGGAAAATTAAGCATGGAGAAATAATTACGCATCATGGAGTATCTTCAAGGGAAGTAGTTTTAATAGATGATAAAGGTAAGCCAATAGGTATAGGCTATAAATTAGATGAGAATAGAATAAGGGTTCATACCGTATTCAAGAATAATACTAAGCCAGGAGATATAGCTATTGGAGCTAGATCGTCGATAGACGATGTATTAAAAGCTAATGAATATGAAATGTACGTATTAGAGTCTAAAGCAAAGGCCTTTCTCTATGTAATGACATCAAAGGTCCAAAAAAGCGTAGTGGTATCATATTCTGGCGGTAAGGATTCTCTCGTATGTTTAAGTTTAGCTTTAGATACAGGTCTAGATATAGAATTATTATTTAATGATACAGGTTTAGAATTTGATGAAACTATTGAAAGAGTTTATGAAGCAGCTAATAGATTCAATCTTAAACTCCATATAGCTAAGCCCGAAGTATCCTTCTGGGAGGCTATTAAGAAATTTGGTCCACCGGCAAGGGATTATAGATGGTGTTGTAAGGTATTGAAGTTAACGCCTCTTGCACGTAAATCTAGAAGAGAATGGCCTTCAGGTGCATTGAATATAGTTGGACAAAGAGCATATGAATCTCTTGAGAGAGCTCGTAGTCAAAGAGTATGGAGAAATAAGTGGGTGCCACATCTCTTAAGTATTTCACCTATACAGGAATGGGGACAACTGGCAATATGGTTGTACATCCATAAACATAAGCTATGGGATTTGGTAAATCCGCTGTATAACCTCGGTTATGAAAGAATAGGTTGCTGGCTTTGTCCTGCAAGTACACTAGCAGAGTTTGAAACCGTGAAAAGAGTTCATCCAAGCCTATGGAGTATGTGGGAGGAAGAATTAAGGAAATGGATGAAAATACTAGGACATGACTATACCTGGATTACGCTAGGTCTATGGAGATGGCTAGGACCCTCAACTGTAAAGAAACAGCTGCTTCAAAAATCTAAGAGAGGTACGGATATAGCATGGAATAACGAATATCGCCTACGTATAAAACCTCGCATAGTAAATGTGCTGATAGAGAAAAATAATAATGAATATAGATTATCAATAACATTTCTAAACACCATACCACGAGATAAAATTAAACCACAGTTGAGGATTCTTGGTGCTAGGATAACTAAGACAGATACTGTAATTGAACTAAACCTTACAAAGTCATTCATTAAACTTCATGAGAAAGGTATAGATGCAATAATTAAAGATGAGGAGGGTTTCGAGGAATTGATAGACTTATTAAAAATCATTTACAGAACTATAAATTGCATAAGGTGTAGAAGCTGTGAAACATGGTGTCCTGGAAATGCAATATCTGTTCCGAATAATATAATTATAGACTCAAGTAAGTGTATTACATGTAAATTATGTCTTGATGTATGCCCTATTTGTGAAATGCTTGTAGATCGAGTGGCGGCAGGGATAATTCTCAATAAACCTGATGCATGGAGAAGGAAAACAAAACGTCATAGAGAGGATGTACTAAAGCTTATGAAGCGTATTCTAACTAAAGATATACTTAGTAAGGAGAAGAAGGGTTGATCCATTGAGGAACATGATTTCATCATTCACGCTACTGTTAATACCAATAATTATATGGATCGAACATATAATTATATCATCCACAGAAGCTGTTAATTTAACCATATTATCAAGCACATTTAATATTTTAATTATCGCTTTAAGCACTATATTACTCATTATATTAAGTATCATTATTGCAAAATCATTAATTCAGGTATTTTGTAATACGATTGTATACATATTATTGATAATACTATTGAATGATTTGTTTATGCTGTATACGGATATAGGGACGTTTATAACATTATATTTATTACCTGTAATGATGGTGTTGGGTGCTAGATTATTTCTCTATATATTAAGTTTAATTAGAGGCTTTGAAGAAGAACTCTCATTATTGACGCTGAAGAAGGTTATTTCGAGAAAAGCTCAAGGTAGCACTTTGTACTCGTTATTAGAAATTGCTTCAATTATGTTGGTCATATTATATTTAACCTATAAGATCTCTCACTTTAATTTGCTAGGCAATGAACTATATTTTGCAGGATTATGTTCCTTCATATTATTTATAGCAATATTATGTACTATTGATGCATGTTCAAAGTATATGTCATTTTTACTTCCATTATCTTGGCTTGCAATTCCATTATCACTTTCGTATATTTTGGATTTCAGAGTACAGAGTATTGTAAAAGAATACGAGAAAGGAATACCTATTGGATATACTAAAGCAACTTTATCTAATAAATCTGGAAAATTATGGGATAAAATACCTCAACCCACAATAAAGAAAAAATATACGTGGAGATGGATTAAAGTTCCAAAAGAGGCGTATTGCTATGATGTAACTTATTGTGAAAATCCACATATCTTAATATGTGGAGCTACCGGAACAGGCAAATCTACATTAGCTTCCCTTATACTAAAATACCTCTATGAATATTTGAATATAAATTTCCTGGTATTTGACCATCATGGAGAATACGAGAGATTGCTGAATTCTATGAATATTAACTTCCAAGTACTTAATCCCATGCACTATTCGATAAACATACTAGAATTAGATGGATTGTCGCCTAGAGCGAAATCCATAGAATTAGCTGATATTATTCAAAGGATTTTTAGATTGGGGCCGTTACAAAGGATGGTTCTTGAAGAACTTTTTGAAGAAACTTATGCAATGTATAATATATTTGAAGAAGATCCTTCTACATGGAATAACCCGCCTCCAAAACTATTTGATGTATTAAAGGTAATTCGTATACGTAAAGAAGCTTCGACGAACAAATTAGAATTAGCAAAACTAAACTCCATAGAGCCTTATATAAGACAACTAACTCATGTAATATTCGCTGAAACAACAATACCATTAGATTATATAATATCTAACAATATAGTAATAGATTTATCAAAAATACCAAGTGAGACAACTAGATGCATCTATACAGAAGCACTACTACGTAAGATATACTACAAGTTAAGCTCTATACAGCCTGGTAATATTAGGTTCTTTATAGTGGTAGATGAAGCTCATAGATTAACCCGAAGAGGGGGTCGAGAACCATCATTACTTGCAAGATTGGTTATGGAGTCAAGAAAGTATGGTCTTGGATTTATCATAATAACACAACAACCTAAAGATCTAGATCCTTCAATTATAGGGAATACAGCAACATTAATTTCGTTTAAATTATCTGAACCTGAGAACGTTGAATATCTTAGTAGGGTTATATCTGGGTATAGTGAATCTGGTAGAATAGACGTAATTAAAAAAGCCTTATACTACATACCACCATATCATGCAGTATTCAGAGGCTGTAGGAACCAAGAACCTCTAATCCTTGAAATAAAGATCGAAACACTATAACAGGTTAAAAGTAAATTATATAACTCACCAATATGAGAGGAAAACAGCATAACGGGGGGCATCAAATGTATGGGGAGGAACATGAAGAGACAAGTCCAACAGAAGAGAAGGGTAAGGCCGAGCCTGAAGAATATGAGGAGCCTGAGATCATAGACCTCGAAGGATTAAGTATAGATGCTTTAGAGCTTATGGTAAAAGCTGCAGAATTATGGGAACAAGCGCTTGAAGGTAAGGTGTCTCCTGAAGAAATCAGACGTCTATTATCCTCCTTCGCAGTAGTAAGTGTTCCAGAAAAAAGGGGTAGAAGAAGGTAAGCTGTAAGTGAATTAATTTTAGTACATAACTTCACGTTCAACTTTTACTTCATAACCTAAATCCCTTAATGCTTTTTCAATGATGTCTAAGGGCACTCTCCTATCAAATATTATTGTCACCTTTTTCTCATCATCTTCCTTAAATAGCCTAACTTTATCTATTACGACATTTCCTCTAATCATGTCATCTACTGTTCTAGGAGGGGCAAGAGCATCTTTAAACTTCTTACGCATAACTTCATAAAATACATCAAAATTCGAAATATATCGTAATACCTCATCCACATCTGAGGTTCTTTTTCCTGTAATCTCACAAACCTTATTTAATAATTTCGTAGCTTCGTCAGCAGATAGGGTTACATGTCTATACTTACCTAGATCAACCTTAATTGTTATCTCTTTACTCAACATCTCTGCCCTTTTCAACTTTTGAAGTTAACCTATATATAGCTTGTTTAAAAGCAGTAGCATTAATTAGGTGCTAGTTGAATATCTCATAAATTGAGGTAAATAGCAATGTTTAGAGCGATATATCCTACAGCTACAAAGTTTAAGTATATAGTTCAAACAATTGTAAAGATAGCTGAAGAAATACCATTTATAGCCACGGAGACGGGCTTAAGTATAAGAACCCTTAGCCCTGATAAAACCACTATGATAGTACTTAACATTCCTGCAATAGCATTCGATGAATATTACTGTGAAGGTGAAGAAAAATTCATACTAGCATCAGATGAACTAAATAAGGTAAGTAAAAGAGGTACACGAAATGATGTAGTGGAACTAGAGTTAGAAAAAGAACAAAGAAGGTTTAAGCTAAGCTTTAAGAATAAGAAAACAGGTATAGAGAGAACTTTCTATTTAAATTTAAGAGAAGGAGTTGTTGAAAAATTGCAGGAACCAGGTCTAGAACTACCTGTCAGCATAAGGATGCTAGCAGATGATTATAAAAAAGTAATTAGGGATGCAAAGCTAATCGGCGAAGAACTTGAATTTGAAACTGAGGGAGACAGTAAGCTAATAATAAGAACTATAACTCCTAATAAGGAATACCATGCGATACTTGAAGTAAATAATCCATTAATATCAATGGTCTCGAGAGAGGAGAAGGTTAAATCCAGGTATAGTATAGATTTAATAGAAGCTACACTAAAAGCTACTACAGCTGCAGAAGCTTTAACAATAGAGTTTGGAAATAATCTGCCGTTGAAACTGACATTCGATTTACCTGGAGGAAGTACATTAATTTATTGGGTTGCGCCTAGAGTAGGATAATGTTGATTATATTGTTAAATATTTAGCTCTTACCTTCTAGCTTTTTAAGAAGATCTTGCAGGACAGCCTCAACTTCCTTCTTCACTCGAGGAGGCTTCTCCTTTACTAATTTAGTTATTTTTGGGATCCAGGCAGGCTTAGAACACATCCCTCTTTCAGGACATAGTAGACAGCATATGAAACATACGTTAATCGGAGGATGTAGAGTACATTCACTTGTTACTTGATATTTACCACATATATCACATCTAACCCAATATATGCTCATCAGGAACTACCCTCAATTATTTGCTTAAACCTAATAGCATCATTAAACATGTATATATTATTAAACATGACGTATATCTCCCTTACCTGATCCTTGAACTCAAATACTATATCTTTTAGTTTCTTCAAGTCATTGTCTGTATATTTATACTTGTAATTTACTTCCGAAGGACCTAGACCATGTAGTCTGAAATATAATAGTTTTGTGATACGAGCTGGAGCTCTTCTTAATGGGTCAACGATATGTATTAAATCCAGCTCGTTAAGTAGCTTACTTAATTCATTCCTATATTCATACCAAGTACCTCGTGGTTCCCAAGCAATTAAGTAATTCCGTCTATTGATTGAAGAAAAGAATTCCTTAACATTAGCTACATGCTCTTTAGAATAACCGAATGAGGGAGGGGTCTGGAATACTATGATCCTTGCGTTAAGCGGTTTAATAACTTCAATGAATTTATCCCATGCTTCAAAGTTTTCTTTCGTGGGCTTTAAGAAACCATACTTATCCCTTAGACTGGGTTCTATACGTGTCCTCATACGTCTCCATGTAGGACTCGATGGAGGATGTGTTAATATTTGCCAGGCCTTAACGGTAAATTCAAATTGAGGTCCTGCTTCTTCACGCCATCGCTTGATGATTTCTATTCTTGGAAGGTCATAAAATGTCTGCTGTATTTCAACAACGTTAAAAGTTTTATAATACTTACTCCTTGACACGGGAAATCCGCAACAACCAACCTTAATTAACATACTTCTACGACCTATAACAGGGTATAGTATTTGACGACTAATATAAGTATACTCAGTTAATCCATATAGGGCCTGCTCTTATTGCTTCATTTATAATCTTATCGACATTTGAATATATGCAACTTACAGATGTACAAAGAATATCTATTTTCAGCTTAAGTATTTTATGTAGACTCCTATACCAATCCGTCTCACTAGATTTCCATTTCTTAGATAATGGTCCAAGAGCATCACCTATGAAGAGCAATGTTAAGTCTAATTCTTTTAAGTCAACCCTATATGAGGTACTTCCTGGAGTATGTCCTGGTGTATGAATAGCTTTAATCGTTATATAGTCATCATCTATTATAGTGAATTCTTCCTCATGTATCTCTATAGAGATTGGTGAAGCCGTGAATTTATCACCATACCTCATAGCATCAGTCATAACGATATCTCCTTGCCTTATATATAATGAATCAGGATAATGGGCTACTGTTAGAGCCTTGGTTAACTCCTTTAATAGGTATGTACCTCCAGCATTCGGATAATGACAATGTGTGAGGAGGATAAATTTTATACTTCTAGGATCTACACCAAGTTCAAATATATTATTTAATAGATTTAGATAACCCTTACCGCTTCCTGTATCAATGAGAAAAGAGCTCTCTGGGCTTAATATCAGATATGAATTACAATCTATGAAGTAAGTTAAATTCTGGCCTCCTACAACGTATATCCCCTTAGCGACCTTAGCTGCAGGCATTGCTTATCATGTCAAAAATTGATTGAAAAGGATTTTAACTTTAATAACTTCTCCTTAGAGACTTTATGTTAACTAGTTTAACATTCATTAACTTCAATAGCTCTGTCTTCAATTCCTCAGGCTTAATCTTAGCACTAGTTAAATCAGCTACAAGGATACATTCAGCAGTTTCGCCTCGTCGAACCGATGTACAATGAGTTGTTATAAGGTCTACTCCATGTTTAGCCATAAATTCCGTAACTTCAGCCAATGCACCTGGAACATCTTTAATTTCCATATATATTTCATAAACATCCATGCCTGGCGAAATAGCAGGGGAAACTATTATCTCTCTCTTATCTGTATCTGCTATCAATATTACATGCATACCTTCAATAATATTTAATGCCTCCCTTATAACCATGGGGATGGTTATTCTACCTTTACTATCAACACGAACTATCTCGGTTAATTTCAAGTTCTCCACCCCACACTTAACACACATAGCCTTAATCAGTTTTAAATTTATGAGACTGAAAGTAAAGGGATTAGGATCTTCTTAGAATATCAGTATTTAGCTTGCTCTTCATCGCAGCGCTCATTTCGTGGTCCGTTCATCACTTAATACTATACTTCGGCAAAGTATTTTATCTTCACCTTTAATTCTTCTCTGAGCTCCCTATAAGTGTCTTTACATCTTAGCACTAAAGCTACTATACCCGTTATGTTACAATGAGCTTTTTTGGCGATATTTATTAGGGCTCTGAGTTCTCCACACTTGTCTATAGTATTTGTAACTATTAATACATCATCCTTCTTTCTTAACATTCTTCGAGGAACGTAAATCGTAGTTGCGATATTAGGTGCTAATACCATGAATTCTTCATAATGTTCTGAAAACATAGGATCCTTGAATTCTTTAGCTATAACTAATGGGGATTCCATGACTAATGCTATGCTAATAGCTAGTGGAAGCGATCCTCTTTCTAACGTTAGTACCTTTGTTATTCTTGAACCTCTGAATTCAAAGTAAGTATTATATGCTATTAATCTTAGAATTATGGGATCAGAGAATATTTGGGTAAAGTCTATATAACCATCTCTTGACACTCTTATCCTAGAACTTACTATAGACGATAGTGCTAACTTTTCACTAAATTTACTCCAAATAGATTCAGCTTGCTCTAGACTAGGAATCATTGATCCTTTAACGTATTTACATAACATGGTCTCCGGTAACTCGATTATATTTGCCAATTCTTTGTATGAATACATAGATTTTAAGAGCCTTAATACTGATATAGCATTAAGCCTAAACCTTAAGGCTTCAACCTTGTCAAGAAACATTATTTCAGCCTCTAAATGATCTCAGCAATGCGGGAAATACCTCATAGTATACTCGGCTCCGAGTACCATCATCATCGGTACCTTAATTTTTTATAAACCCAATATAAAGGTTACTATATAAGGGATGAGCGAGGTTTTAAGTGCTGAATATTGATGAAAAACCCACGCGGCGACCAAATCATTAGAGGAATTACTATGCATTTTGATGAATTTATAGACATACTAAAGGAAATATGTAAGGAGGATATAAGAAGAGATCTTTATTGGTGTTTAGAATATGCCAAGTATTTAGGTATAAATAATGTACATCTATTATTTACAGTTGATGAAGGTTTTATTTCAATAATTATTACTTTATTACCTTACGAAGATGAAATAGTAAAAATTTCATTGAATCTAACGAGAAATATTGCAGATTACATAAAAATGGAAGATCTGCCTCTATCGCATTTGAAAATATCAATGACATCTGGGAATAATGTGGTAGAATTGATTATAGAAGACTTAAAAATAGTACCACACATTTTAAAGGTCATACAAAGAAGCATAGCTAATAGTACGTATAAGATAGTATTCCACGAATGCAAGGTTGAAGGCTATGAGTAAAAACATTACAATTAAGGTTAGGAAGTGGTTAAATACAGAAGATTTTCAAAGACTTCTTAGTATAGCTGATTATATCGGAAGAAGAGAAGGAGCATCGATTTTTCAATTAAATATCAACAAAATCATTAAAGGAGGCTATACATTAGCTGAAATAATAGACCTATTAGAATCAATAGAAGTAAGCATTAATGAAAACCTCATTAACAAGATAAGAGAATTATTAAGGACATCGAGAGTAGTAGAAATAGAATGGGATGGTTTAGACGTAATTCTTAGACCCAACTTTAAATTGACAACATTATCCGATGATATAAGAAATTATGTAAGGTATGATAAACAAAGAAAGGTATTTAAAATAATACCAATATACTACTTTAATTTAATTAATAAACTAAAGTCATTGGATGTGACTATAATTAATAAAACTAGCATTAGCAAGGAGTACCGTTTACCTTATGATATAAAATTGAAGGTCGAACTGAGAGATTATCAAAGAGACGCTTTAAATAAATGGCTTGAAAATCAAGGAAAAGGAATAATAGCTATGCCTACCGGCTCTGGGAAAACGATTGTTGCATTAGCTGCTTTATCAAAACTTTCACAACGAGCGCTAATAGTAGTATATACGAAAGATCAAATGATGCAATGGCATGAGATGATACTAAAATATACAACTATAGATTATGGAGATCTAGGATTATATTATGGAGAAGTAAAGAAGATGAGACCGATAACTATAACTACGTACCAAACAGCTTTTAAGCATATTAAGAAACTTGCACCATTTCATTCATTACTGATAGTAGATGAATGTCTCAGCGGGGATACACTAATTATTATGGAGGATGGCGGAGTAAAGGAAATTAAGGAAATAAAAAATGGTGAAAAAGTTCTTGGAGGTATTGTAGCAAATAAGTTCTCAAAATTAAGTGAAGACATTTACTACATTAAATCCTCCTTTGCAGAGCTAGTAGTGACCGGAACGCATCCACATATTATAGTACGAAGAAAAAGAAATAAACATCGTAACCAATGGTCAAAAGTAACAGAAGACGACATAATGATTGTACCAACATATGAGCTTAGACCTGGTGATTGCTTCCTAGTTCCCGAAAAGATACCTCATGTAACAAAGAGGAAATGGACTCCAGAGCAGTTAAGATTAGTCGCTCTCATTGCGTGTAATGGTCATATAGAGCGTGATAAACCAGTAGTTAAAGTTAGCATAAGAAAACGTGATGAAATAAGCTGGATAAGAAAGATTTTCATCGACGGAATTAAAGCTTTTAATATACATGACTCAAATTATGAATTCACTAATGATAGAGAAGACTACGTTATAGCGTGTTATTCGCCTAAATTAGTACATATATTGACTAGGATATTTGGCATTCCAAGGGGTAAAAAAGCGAATATCATTGACATCTCTAATGAGATATTCTACTCACCACTCGAGTCTATAAAAGCATTTATCGAGGTATGCTTTTCATGTGAAGGCTGGTTAGCTCGAGAACGAAATGGTAGTAAAAGACTTTGTTTTGCAAGTACTTCAAAAAAGTTCGTACTAAAATTGCAACTTCTCCTTAAAAAATTTGGAATACATAGCAGTTTTACAATAAAGAGAAGTAAAAGTAAACATCATCATGCCACTTATCACCTATACATAGGTGGCACAGATTTTAATAAAGCTATGGAAATCTTCACATTTCCGAAGAAGTCATTAAATACAAATGAACGCAACATAGGTAAATACATGAATGATAGACTTGGAGGCTTTAGATTAGTTAGGATAACCGAAGTAAGGAAATTAAATGGGAAGATGAGAGTCTATGACTTTACATCCAATGGTACACATACATTCTTTGCAAATGGTATATGGACACATAATTGCCATCATCTTCCCGCTGATAAGTTTAAGTACATAGCACTAAATTCCTTCGCTTACTATCGTATGGGTCTTTCGGCTACCGTTGTCAGAGAGGATGGCAAACATACAGAGTTATTTCCGTTAATGGGTGGAGTTGTGTACTATATTCAACCTATGGATCTAGTTCAAAAAGGATATCTCGCTTCTTATACCATTGAAACAGTTTATGTAAATCTCTCACCAAAGGAGAGGGAAATTTTAAAGAAACTCATAAAGCAATACAAAGCATTAAGTCTTGGTAGAAGTTTTAATGAGCTCCTACTACATGCGCGTATGGGGGATCCTAAAGCTCAAGAAGCCCTTAAAATTCATAGCCAAATAAGATCAGTAGTTCACAAAGCTAAAGGAAAAATTGATGCTGTCAAAAGAATTGTAGAAAAAGAACTAGAGAGAGAATCTAAGATAATAGTCTTTACACAATATGTAGATCAAGCAAAGCTGCTAGCTAGAGAACTTAATGCGCTCTTATTGATAGGCGAGCTTGATGCTGAAGAAAGGAGGAGGGTATTAAGAGAATTTAGAGAATCACCTACAGGGGTTCTTGTAGTAACAACTGTAGGTGATGAAGGTATCGATATACCTGATGCTAATGTAGGTATAATAGTTACAGGTACTGGTTCAAGAAGACAATTCATACAAAGACTGGGTAGATTACTTAGACCTAAGGAAGGCAAACAAGTTAAGCTATACGAAATAGTGGTTAAGGGGACAAGTGAGGAGCTTAGCGCTAAGAAGAGGAAGATCTTATCTCTTGATGAAGTATATGGTGAAGAAGGGCTCAGTTAGGTCGGTGTTCTTCACCGATCATTGTAGGACAACTTCCTCATAGCGGATAATAGCTCTGTAAAACATAGCTTAAATATCTTAAGGTCGATTTTAATGGCATTAATCATTCTCGAAATTTCCTTAGCTAAGTACCTTAGCAACTTAAAGTCAGCGACATCTAAGGCTAATGGCATAGATATTATATGTGGTGATTTAATTACTATAAGCCACGTTCCATTATTAAGAGGTTTAGCAGCAACATCTTTAATACCGCATTGTTGAAGCATATTCAGGATTTTATTCATACTGTTTATGTCTCGCGCTATCAAGTGAACTATGAAGCCCGAAATCTTAATCCATAAATAATTATGAGAACTTAACTTCTGAGTTAACAACTTAACAAGTTTTTCTTCTTCTACGTCCCTATGAAGCTTAAGCACTATTTCATGTGATTTCTTATTCCCATAAACTTCGCGTAAATGGAATGAGAGTCTTCCACTACAAGAGGAAGTTGTATAATAATCCTCTAGATTATTTATAGTTAATAATGTGTCTACTATATCTTCATCTACATAACCTAATGAGAGCTCTCTTAGGAATCTTATCATAAATTTCTCTTTACGTACGTTAAAGCTCAATGCTGCACACCTCAAGTAAGCATAAGCTTATTAAGGAATGGAATATCTTAGCTGGTGCACATAATGTTAGTACAAGACTCTTTGTGGGTAAATGCTCAAGGATGAAGGGATATTCATTATTGATGCGTACTACTTCATTTAAATTCAATGCATTAACTAAGCTCGCATCTACCTTACATATCTTAATATGTTCAGCTATGCGTAATAATACATCTACGCCGTAGGCAACGATTCTAGGTAAATTAAGAACTTTAATACTAAAGTTACTTAACTCAATAATATTCTCACACTTGCTTAGTATGAATAAACAATTACTCTCATCTATTTCGCTTATGGATTTAAGATCTATTGACTTTATACAACACAAGCCTTGTGGGCTTATTTTAAAACCTAAGTACTCAATAAAATGGTGTAAAGTCTCATCAATATGAATTCTTAATTCAGGCTTAAACAATGAAACTTTACACCAAACATCACTATCTAGAATAAAGTAGTTTAGCTTTTCAAGGGAGACTAAACTATTGATGCCCCTCTTATAGTCTATTAGCAATGATTTAGGTCCTAGGCACATATAAATTATCTTATCACTTTTCCTAACCTTAGCGATGCAAGGCTCCATAAGTACATAGATTTTATGTCCTTGAGAATAAAGCTTATTTAATAACCTCATTAATCGACTTACATCACTAAATATATAGCTTTCAAAAGGAATTACTAATAACCCCTTCCTAAGCCTCACTACATTTCACCATCATATACGAATAATGGTCGTAAGCTTAAAAACAAGTTTGATTAATAAGTTACTAGATGATGAACCTCGTAAGGACACGAACCTCTTCAGATGAAGAGAACCGGGTTGCTGATGTCGAAACAGCCCCTCTCTTCAAGAGTAAAGGTCAGCTAAAGCGGTGAAATGTAGTGAAACGATGGATAAAGAAACGTGAATTTGCTGTCTATTACACCCTTTACCTAGTATTCAACAATAGTCCATTCAACATAGGAGAGGCAATAGATTGCTTAAGCCCTTTCATGAGTAAAAGGACAGCATTAAATATCATAAAGAGACTCAGAAAAATGGGCCTTATAAAGCATGAGAAAGACCTTGAATACACCGTTTTAGATCCTCATGAAGCATTAAAAATGATGGCACTAAAATATATGTTGTCAAGAATTAAGAGAAGGCTAAAGGGTAAGATAGAGGTTATGAACATAACTGGTTCAAGGATTAAACTACGCATTCTTGATGAATCTATACGGAAAATAATAGAAAAATCACCATTAATAGATGCTATTTAATGATTTAAATACTACATTAATCTTTTTCATGCTCATATATTTCGACTAATATCCTTGCTTTAACCTCCTTGCTGGAAAATGGGGGCGGCGAATCTCCTAAGTCTACAGCAAATGCCACTTGATTGCCTAATGAATCGGTAAATTGTATTTCAGCAACGTATCTTTTACGGAAGCCCTTTTCGAAGGCCTTTAATACTGCTTCATAAATTCTTGATAGAGCCATTTGAAGTGCTATTGGACTTGAAAAATCCTCAGGCCTTAATTGAACTCGTGTAAGATCCACTATAACCTCGCCTACCTTAGCTTTACCGCTGAAAATGGCTATTTTCTTAGAAGTTCTCTCTTCCTGATTTTGTGTATTTACCATTTGCTCACCACTATAGTATATCTTGCTGACTATACTTCATCGTTAACTCATTTCACGCAATCGTTATTTTTAAGTTTTAATGATACGAATGTTTAAGATAATTAGCTTTAAACAATAGAATTGAGAAAAAGAGTTAGTACATCGTTTTGTTTAATTATCTTGATTTATTTACTCTTTCTTTACTAATGTTATTTCTATTGTTGAAACTCTTGTTTGTCTACCGTCTTGGCTTGTTAATGTTTGACTTCCGATTTTAATGTCCTTAACCTCTATCTTTCCTCGTAAGAATCTATTCCTTACGATTTCTACAGCATCTACTGCTTTACTAATAGCCCTGCCTCTTGCTTTTATTATGATTTCACTAACTCCTTGCTCTAATAGGGTTAGGGTCGCTAAAACATAGTTCATTACTGGTTTTTTGCCGACTAATACAACATTACTTGGTGTTGGTTGACCTGACATGGTTTCAGCCTCGCTACTTTAGCTGAGGGCTTATGAGTAGGCTCCTCTATTTAAATCTTTCTCAAAATCCATGGTATTATCTTAATTTTTAGTATTATAGAGGTGATATATTTTTATCTTATATTCTTCTTCAAAGCATCACAATGGGATAGTAATGCAGGTTATATATGATAATCTATGTATGGCTTGCGGGGGACCTATGACAAACGATATGTTAGATAGGAGTCCTGTATGTAATAAGTGCGATAAATCTTCATGGCTTGAAGTGTATAGAAGCTTTAATGAAGAGCTTTGGGAGCTCATATCCTTATTCAAGAAATTGGTAGGTTCAGATCCGTGGAGTATTCAAAAGGTATGGATGAAGCGCCTGCTATGGAATGAGAGTTTCGCCATAATAGCTCCAACAGGTGTAGGTAAGACCACATTACTTCAAGTATATTCTATCTATGCAGCATTGAGGAATAAGAGGTGCTACTTCATACTACCAACTTCAACACTTGTAGAACAAGTCTACAACACCTTAACCAAGTGGATTCGCCAACATTCATTAGATATAAATATAATTGGTTATTCCTCTCATATGAGGAATAGGGAAAAGATCCTTAATGACATTATGCAAGGAAACTATCAAATACTTGTATCAACTTCTGCATTTCTTTCACGATATTACGGGCTCCTCATGAATAATAAATTCAACCTAATAATAGTTGATGATGTTGATTCCGTGCTTAGAAATTCAAAGAATATTGATCGTATATTAATGCTGTTAGGCTTTGAAGAACATATCATTAAATCTGCACTTAAGCTGCTAGTCAAGAAAATAGAGCTATATAAGGCTAAGTTAATCGATAACAAACAAATGTTCTTAAAGCTCATTCAAGAAATAGTAGATATAGAACGCAAAATACATAGTGAAATAAAGGAGAAAGATATAGGACAGCTTGTCATATCTAGCGCAACCGGAAGAGGCAGAGGTCTACGTGTAAAGCTGTTTAAAGAACTTCTAGGATTCAGTGTAGGAGGATCAAGTGATTACATGAGGAACATTATTGATACATACAAGATAATGAACAATCCGATCACCGATGTAGTAGACCTTGTTAACAAACTAGGCCCTGGAGGCTTAATATTTATCTCAAGAGACATAAATAAGATGGAATTAATAACGAAATTAATAACTAAACTCAACACTCATGGCATTAAGGCGGCATATGTACGATCAGGTCAAAAATTTCTAGATAAACTCCAGAGAGGCGAAGTCGATGTATTAATAGGAGCTGCATCATATTATGGGGTAATGTGTAGAGGTATAGATGAACCCCGAAGGATTAAGTATGCTATATTCATAGGAATTCCTAAATTTAGCTTCAATATAGAAAAAGCCCTAAATAATCCGAGGCATCTAGCAAAAGCACTAACTTACCTGAAGGATCAAGGAGAGGCTAAGGCTAAAGAATGTATTAAGGAGTTAAGAAAATACTTATTTAAACTAAGACCACTGGAGTGGATGATAATTAAAGGTATATTGAATGGAAAAATAGATGTAAAGGACGTAAGTGAAAAATACAAAAATATTGCTGATGAATTAAACGAAATAAAGAGGTTCGTTTTAAATAAACTAAACGAATACTTATCATCAACTAATGTGATTAAAACTCATAGCATGGTACTAGTTAAGAGAGATAAGAGAATTTTAATGTTAATACCTGATGTAGCAACTTATATTCAGGCTAGCGGTAGGACCAGTAGATTGTATCAAGGGAATATGACACTAGGGTTATCATTGATATTAGTTGATGTACCTGAATTATTAGAGGTATTTAAAAACAAAATACAATCATTAATACATGGATTTAACTTAATACCTTTAGAAT
This sequence comes from uncultured Desulfurococcales archaeon, assembly GCA_964467535.1. GTDB lineage: Archaea > Thermoproteota > Thermoprotei_A > Sulfolobales > WANQ01 > CAYXRT01. The sequence goes on along the minus strand of CAYXRT010000002.1, from coordinate 107,125 downwards.
CTATAGACTTATACGTTGTAGGTAAAAAGTTAAAGGAATCACGAAAAACTCGTAAAGAGAAAGCTCAAGTAGTAAACATAAAAACTGCTTTACTTGTAGTAGAATCACCTACTAAGGCAAAGAGTATTGCAAGAATGCTTGGCAGACCTAGCAAAAGAAGACTAGGAAGAATGATCATTTATGAAGTCCCTGCACGTATAGGACGAAACGTATATGTACTATCAATAACTGCAACAAGGGGTCATTTATTCGATCTAACTACAAGGGATGTAGGAATTTATGGTGTAATTATCGAGAACAACGACGTTATACCTATTTATAGCACCATAAGGAGATGCCTTCATTGTAAAAGCCAGTTCACAGAGAATATAACTAAATGTCCAAGATGCGGTTCAACATTAATTAGCGACTCCATAGACATTGTCAGAGGTCTTCAAAAACTTGCTCAAGAAGTAGACGAGGTCTTCATAGCCACAGATCCAGATATTGAAGGAGAAAAAATAGCATGGGATATAGCTAACATTATCCGGCCCTTTAATAAAAATATAAGAAGAATAGAAATGCATGAAATAACATTGCATGAAGTAATGAAAGCATTAAGAAACCCTAAAGATATTAATAATAAATTAGTTGCTGCACAAATTATTAGGCGTATTGATGATCGATGGATAGGATTTGGTTTAAGCAAGTTGCTACAAATAAAACTAGGATTAAGATGGCTAGGTGCAGGTAGAGTACAGACACCTGTACTTGGCTGGATTATAAATAGATATAATGAATGGAAAAATAAGAAGGTATACAAAATAACAATTTATATTGATAAGATAAGGAAATTAGCACTACATGTAAAGAATAAAAATGAAGCCGAGGAAATAACCGAGTTGATTCATGAGAAAGGCCTAGTTGTTGAAGATATAAAATATGGAGTCGATACCCTATCTCCCAAACCTCCTTTCACAACAGATGCACTAATATATGAAGCATCTAAAAAGCTAGGCTTCACGGCGTCCAAGGTAATGAAATTGGCTCAAGACTTATTTGAAGCAGGATTAATTACATACCATAGAACAGATAGTATATTCACCTCAACCAAGGGGATATCGATAGCAAGAGAATATCTACGTTCCAAAGGCATAGAACAATACTTTACTGCTAGACACTGGTCAAAACCTGGAGCTCACGAATGTATTCGTCCTACAAAGCCTCTGGATAGAGATCAAATAGAGAACATGGTGATAGAAGGTTCATTGCCTATTGTAGTACCATTAACAAATGCCCACTTGAAGCTCTATGACCTAATATTCAAGAGATTTATCGCTAGTCAAATGGGTGAATCCAAGATACTAAAAGCTAATTTAACCTTCAGTATAGGTGGCAAAATAGAGCTTAATATCGATGTACCTATTAAAATAATTACCCATGGCTTTGACCTTGTAGAACCTGTGACGATATGGGATAATGTGAGGAATCTACATGAAGGTGATGTAATAAAGCCCCGGAAGGTACTTACCAAGAAGACTTCATTAGTATTACTCTATGATCATGGAAGCATAGTTGCAGAAATGAGAAATAAGGGTATAGGAAGACCAAGTACGTATTCAAAGATAATAGAAAAGCTACTAGGTCATGGATACATAGTTGAATCTAAAAAGAAAAAATTCTTAATACCAACAAAACTGGGCATAACAGTCTTCAATTATCTAATGGATAACTTTAGAGATCTAGTAAGTGAGGTTAAAACTAGGAGCCTAGAACAATTAATGGATCTAGTGGGAGAAGGTAAGGTTAGTTACCATGAAGCATTAGATGTCATTAAGCAGGATTTAGATGTAATTCGTAGAGAGATTACTAAATCGTATCCTGAAATTACTGCTAAAATGTACGCTTAACCTTTATCTTTATATATGATGTTCGTTTAGATCCTACGTTTTCGCTACCTATCTCTATTCCTGCAAGTTCTATACTATCTCCTAGTCTATCTCTTAACGCATTAAATACATCAACAGCTTTACTAATAACATCACCTCTAGCTTTAAGGATTATTTCTTCAGCACCTTGATTAAACATTATTATGGCTGATAACACGTACGTTGATATAGGCTTTTTGCCGATGATAATAGTGTTTAATTCTCCACTTAACATTTTTGCACCTCCATCCATACTGCTAGATAAGAGGGATTAAAAATATATTTTGTTATGAATTTTTAAATCATCAGTCGGGGTTCAAGGTTCTTCATTAAATCTGAGGATAGAGCGTTCATCATCATTAATCCCTACATAGCTCGCTCCTTAATATTTTTAACGTATTATTCATCTTACTACCTATATAAACTATATCCTTCTCTGAGACTTGAAAAAGATCATACGTAGTTAATGATTCAGGTATAGGGTATGTGATAACATATGGAATTGAGAGAGCCTTAAATGGTCTTAACCTGATTACTCCATATCCTTCACCTTTATACATTACCTCAATTAATATCCTTTTAGTATCATTTACTGTTACGATAGCATATACGTTTCTTTGCGTTATTAGCATCGCAGGTGTCTTCGATTTTAAAATATTTATTACCTCGTATTTCCTCCGTAGTTTACATTTATAGGCTGATGATAATTGAATAGTTGCGGTTAAGGAATAGTCTTTAACTATGGACAAGACTTTAATAAAATCAGCTATATTAGTATCAAAAACCACTCTTCTGTTTTCTTCATCCACATCGATAATGTCTATATTGAAGCTCTTGAGAATTTTTAGGAATCTAGGTAATGATTTTTCATCTTTTACTCGTATTATACATAGTACCTTAGGTTGATAATTAATTTTAGTCGAATTAAATGAAGATATATTATTCACATTATGTAAATGGTTTTGTAATAGACTATGACTTTTCTTCATCACTCTCTACCGCTCCTCACTATTCATGAAACAATAAATACAAGTCCATTATTATGTGTTATCTCATTAACTTATTCATTAAGAATATCCTGCTCTAGCCATAGATAAATGAATGGACTTACATACTCTTTACAAGGTCAGGGAACAAGGCAGAAACGATGTAAGAAAAGGTGTTATCCTTAATATGCTAAGGCGAAGATATAAATTAATCACTTAAAGAAAAATTATCATCAGGTAGAATGAACTACCTGAAAAACAAATATTGATGATGTGCTCAGAGCAGGAGCATATTCATGAATTCAAGGAGTCACGGAATATTATGACATTAAGATATGAAAAAGTTTTACGTCTTAACCGGAGAATCAGCATAAGAATTAAGTGGAACCTTAAATGAAAAAGTCCCTAAGCCAATGAATAATGCAGAAAAGCCAAGAGAAAGGCCATTACATAGGCTTAGAAATGTGCTATGAATGCATAGATTGTTAGATATATAATAGCGTAGATGTAAAAACAAAATAAGTTCAAATGATGGTGTAAGTTAATGGGGGGTGATGCAAAAATTCTATTTGTAGTAATGTTGATGTTATTTATCATTGGTATTTGGGATGTTGCTGCAATTACACATTATATAGGCTCATTAGTACGGTTGCTGGCAATGATGAAGGATTCAATAGCGTTTACGTAAGTTTTCATCTGCCAAACAATGGTACTATTCTCATCTCCTACGAAGTACTTGTGAAACCTAACCCCTTGATGGCAGGGAGCAAGTATGCACAGTGCTAATAGCATTCTATGGATTAATGAAGTATATAAATAATGTGGAGAAAGCGGTTAAGGTAGCTACAGACTATGTAGCAATCGATGCAGATAAGATAAGAGGTTTAACACCATATAAATTATACATCATCGTAGAAAAAAGATCACCTGGGGAACTTTAAAAGCTAAGAGTCGAAATTAAGCATAATCCATACGTGAAATCAATAGTATATTCGCCAATAACATTAGCAACAGAAATACTCACAGCTTGTTTTATCCCCTTCATTGCCACCTTAATCCTTCCCAAACTCTAATCAAGCAGTATAGGAGAACGTAAACTTTGCTTCTTATATCAATCATAATTATACTCTACATAGTATTTAGATACTCCCTCCACAGGATACTGGGTATATTCATAAACCCCATTGATTATATGAAAATTTTGCTTTTTGTTACTGGATAAATGTACTTAAACTGACTAAATATAAGTACCTTTCAAAAATTCCTGCAACATAGCCTCGGAATTCAATTCGTAAAATTACTAGATGATTAAGAGACTGAGTTAGGGCTAGAGACCTTAGCTAACCATAATATGATTTCTCTCCACTCTATGTCATAACAGCAAGTTAGTTATATTAAGTAGCGGTCATAGACCTTGGCTTTAAATAATCTATAATAAGTGAGCTACCGTTACTCACGAATCATGTAGTATACCATCAAATACAACAACCTGTTTCTACCTTAAGAGACTCAAAATGCGTCTTAGAGGGAATTGGAAGAGATTACTTTAACTACCTAAAATGCTATCAGTTGGGGATAACTCGATCATCGATCACCTTACCTCGATTTCATCACAGGTTACTTATTTTATATTCCATAAATGGCTATCAGTATCACGAGCCTTCTTCATTTGTATTCTAGAGGCGTGGCGTTCATCATCTGCTGTATAGTATGTGTTATAAATTACTTTTAACTTTTTGTAGAAATGTTATCCCATTTAACATAATATATGGTAAGGTTTCTTTACTTACATGGTAGTATCGTACATATAGCTTGGGTATTAAAGATAACAAGGGTTCTATTCTTACTTCGTATGCTACGTCATTAATCATTGCCATAATTTTACTCAATCTATTTAATATTTCACGTGCAGTTACATATATCACGTGGCCGTGATCTTCCTCAAATAACTTTATTACCACTATGAATCTCTCATCGTAGTCTAAGGGGGTGAATGATGATTTATATAATTCGCTATTCACGATGCTTTTCAGATCCTTTTCTAGTGCCCAACGCCATTCACCTATATCTACATCTATGAATTGAAATACTTTATATTGTCCAGCGCTTCTTCTCAGGTCTTTTAACTTGTTCTCTATGCTTTTCTCGGGCAAATTGAGCATTATAGATAATTCCTCAACAGTGAATGCAGAGCCCTCTAGAGTATTAATTATTATTAAGGTTATGTCTCTAATCCATGGCTTTATTGGTGGAAACTTAGATATATACCTAGCTAATAGGGAGGGCTCTCTACTCTCTATTTTAATTATTCTTCCCTCTCCTATTACCTTGCTCAGGTAATTGACTGTTAACGGTATGTCAAAGTATTCCTGGATAAGCTGTTTACATGCCTCATTTATTATTATTTCATCATCTACATCATTTAACTTACCTATTTTCCCAAAACTATGCTGTATATTCTTTAAGTAGAGGTTTAGAAGAGGTGATCGTCTTGCAGCATTGACTGCTAAGGTTAATATTTCCTTTGGTTTTATGTCAAGGAGTATTTTTAAGGGGTCTACACCTTTGACTCTTATCGAGAAGCCTATAGGCGATATTCTAGCTTGTACATTAAGTGTTATATCTGTTGAAATCTTATATAGTAGAATATGTGCTAACGTTGCTGATACTTTTTCACCCATAAATGTTATGAAGAAAGTTTCATTATTACTACGTTCTATGTATAGTGCTTCAGGTATGATATTTTCATATATAGTCTTAATATTCTGAACAAGCTGTTTTAACTTAATTAATGCTTCTTTTGTAATAGTCAAGTTCTCAAGTTTCTTTAATTGTCCTCCTATAAGTATTTCTCTTATGATATTCATCATTTCTCTTGAAATTATGTAGTCCCTGGGTTGGGTCTCTCCTCTCCATAGAGGTATTTCAGCTTCACCCTTACTCACGGGTGATACTTCTACTTTCATGTTAAATTCATCTATTGATGTAACAATCCATGTTTTACCAGATAGTCTAAATACATCACCTACTCTTAGATGCTTGTATACGAAATGAGCATCTACTTCTCCTATTACATTATTATTACATTTAACTATAAATGAAGGCCTTTCATTAATTAGTGAGAAGAACTCCGAAAAACTTCTTGACCATGGAGCTGAACTTTCATTAAATCTCCATATTCTGAAAAATGCAGGCCCTAGTTTCACTTTATTATTAGACGTCCTTAATAGCATGTTATTCCTAATTAAATATTTTATTAATACATCAAACTCTTCCCTGGACATATTCCTATAGGGATAACTTTTCTTAATTATCTTGAATATTTCATCTTCATGTACTTCTCCTCTCTCAAGACATATACCTAAAATTTCTCGTGATAATACATCTAATGGTTTTTCTAATATCTTTGGCTTTTCAAGTTCACCCTTCAATGCTAGCCTGGATGTAGCAATGCATTCAAGTACATCGACGGGGTCATCACATATTAGAACTCCTTGGGCAGTCCTATTAATATCATGGCCGCTACGCCCTACTCTTTGTATTAACGTAGTTACGGAACCTGGTGGATTTACTTGTATAACTAGGTCTACGTCAGCTATATCTATACCTAGCTCCAACGTCTTTGTACAGATAACCCCTTTAACTTTACCATTCTTTAATAGGTCTTCTACACAGGTCTTCATCCCCCGTGAAATTGATGAATGATGAACGTAAATATCTTTTAATTTTTTGCTCTCTAAAACTTCATGAATTCTTTCGGCAGCAAAGCGTGAATTTACAAAAATTAATGTAGGTGGTTTAAGATGTTTTTCTATACATTCTGCAATTGAATTCCAAGAATCACCTTTTGTTTTAGAATCTATTATTAATGATAAACTTTTATTCATGGATGACTCTAAAATGCATCCCTTCCTTCTTGAACTTCCAAATATTAATCTAGCTGCTTGTAAGGGATTTCCTATAGTTGCCGAAAGACCTATAACTTGGAAGTCATAGTTTATAAATGATCTTAGTCTCTCTAATAAAATTGATAATTGTATACCTCTCTTAGAATTAATTAGTTCATGAACTTCGTCTACTATTACCCATTTTATATTCTTGTAATATTGCCTAAATTTTGTTGCCCAATCAAGGTCTATTTCTAGTCCTTCCGGTGTCGTTATGAGAATATCAGGGACTTTTTTAAGCCTAATGGATTTCTCATACCGAGAAACTTCACTATGTTTCCTTGAAACATTAAGTCTTAGCCTTGAAGCCCACCATGAAATCCTCTTATATAAGTCATTTATTAATGCTTTTAGAGGAGTTATATATAGTACATTGATAGGAGGAGGTTTTGATGAAAGAATCATGTTAAATACAGGTAATAATGCTGCCTCGGTTTTTCCCAAACCTGTTGGAGCAATAATTAATACATTATAGCCCTTACTTATTAATGGTATAGCCTTTAATTGTGGTTCAGTTAAGTCATTCCAACCTAGTTCCTTTAGTAATAACCTTATTTCTTTACGTAATATATTCATTACACTTTCCTTACAATAATTTTCATTGCATCTATATCCTAATGAACCCTCACTTATCGATTCATCATTCATGTCATCACCTTTACCGTTTTCAGCGCTTCTTACTCCCTTGATATGTTAATACTGTATTTGATCTTCTTATACGTACTAATTTAAAAACCTCTATAGTAATAACATGTCGGGGTTAATTAACGTGTCGAGAAAGCCTAGAGTCAAGTGCCTGATTTGTGGAAGGATATTTCCTAGAGGTCAGGGAATAACATTAAGGATAGATGAAAGAGAATTAACATTCCATAGTAAGAAATGTGCTCTGAAATTCTTTAATAGACTCATAGAACAATTAATCGTTGAAGATAGAACAAAGGTTATTAGCGCCTTAAACAAGCTCTTAAAGACTATAGAGCAAGAACAAAGAGAACTTGAGAAGTTAAAGGCCAAGAAAATATAGTTTGATGTAAGATATCAGTGGGCTCCTAATTCTTCATTTGATTTCTGAGACCGCCACATTCATCATCTGGTTTAGTAGATGTAACTTATGTTTATAATTATATTTGTCCCTTAAATGCTTCCTTAATCTTTAATATTTTTAGCATATTTTGTGCTTTCTGTTTAGCTTCTTCAATGGTTTTTGCCGAGACATTTATTACTACATTAGTATTCTTTACTTTAAATCTAAATCTTTTCCTACCCTCTATCATATATTCCTCTATGAACTCCAATTCTTCAGATAATGGCATATAGGCCACCAACGTTATGGTTAAGTTTTAAATTTTCTCTACTGATAATATTCAGGGTGCATTTATATGGTTTTAGAAGCTCCACATATAGTTATTGAACCTCCAGGTCCAAAAGCCAAGAAAATACTTGAGAGAGATGAAAAGGTGTTAATGCAGTCGTTCGTTAGATGGTATCCTTTAGTGATCAAAACTGGTCACGGAGCTGTAGTAGAAGATGTTGATGGTAATAAATACATAGATTTAAACTCAGGTATAGCAGTGCTGAATGTGGGACATCTTCATCCAAGAATTGTAGAGGCCATCAAGAGACAAGCTGAGAAATTACTACATTATAGTTTAACGGACTTTTATTATGAAGAAGCTGTAAACCTTGCAGAAAAACTCATATCTATCACCCCGATAAAGCCTAGCGCTAAAGTGTTCTTTGGTAATAGCGGTGCAGAGGCAATTGAAGGTGCCATAAAAATTGCTAGAGGTTTCTTTAAAGGATCTAGACCTTGGATTATAGCATTCTATGGAGCATTCCACGGTAGAACTATGGGCGCTAATACCTTAACAGCTAGTAAATCAATACAACATAAATGGTTTGCTCCATTGCTACCGGCAGTTATTCATGCTCCTTATCCATATACCTACCGGTGTCCATTTAAAACAGATGATCCTAAGGAGTGTGGTGAATTATGTCTTGGATTTATAGAAGATTATATATTCTCTAAATACGTAGACCCGAATGAAGTCTCAGCAATATTTATTGAACCTATTCAAGGAGAGGGAGGCTATGTTGTTCCACCAGATAATTTCCTACCTAAGCTAAGAACTTTATGTGATAAGTACGGCATATTGCTTATCGCTGATGAAGTTCAATCGGGTTTTGGTAGGAGTGGTAAATGGTGGGCTATAGAACATTGGAACGTTATCCCCGATATAATTACTTCGGCTAAGGCTATAGCATCAGGTTTACCGTTAAGCGCTATAATAGGAAGATCAGATGTAATGACCTTGCCTAGAGGAGCACACGCAACAACTTTTGGAGGTAACCCTGTTGCTTGCGCTGCAGCTTTAGCTGTAATCGACGTCATAGAAAATGAAAAATTACTTGAGAACGCTACAAGAGTTGGAGAGTTTATTATGAAGAGATTCAAAGAGATGATGGGTAATATAGAACTAATAGGTGATGTTAGAGGTAAAGGACTAATGATAGGTATAGAGCTTGTGAAGGATCGTAAGACCAAGGAACCCGCAAGAAAGGAGCTAGCAATAGTACTTAATAAGGCATTTAAAAGAGGAGTGATAGTAATAGGCGCTGGTCTTTCGGTAATAAGGATAGCTCCACCACTAAATATACCGTTAGAATTAGCTTCAAAGGCCGTTGATATATTAGAGGAAATCCTCAAAGAAGTCGAAAAGGAGTCTAAAACGGGTAAGCTCAGGTAAACCCCGTCCTCCTCACCAATCAGTGATCGAGGGCTTCAGCATCAAAAATTCCTTATTTTATTATAAGGTTAAATAGTTTTTAGCTCACGTAACTTATCTCTAAGTAATTTATAGGATTCTTCAATTGCTTGAGAGAAAACCTTTACCTCACATATTGATGGCATGAAGTTAACATCACCTATCCATCTAGGAACAATATGTATATGTACATGGTCTTCTATGCCAGCACCTGCAACTCTTCCTATGTTCAATCCTATATTGAAACCGTGCGGATTATATGCCTCCCTTAACAACTTAATTGATAACTTGAGTAATTTAATTATTTCAAGAAGTTCGTCATCTGATAAATTTTCAATACTTGGCACATGTCTGTAAGGTGCTATCATGAGATGACCTGTATTATATGGATAAATGTTTAATACTATAAAGGAATAGCGTCCTCTATAAATAATATAAGCTTCCTCATCCTTCATAGATAGCATTTCACAGAATATGCATCTATCCTTCTTCTTGAGAGTTGATGTAATATATTTAAACCTCCATGGCGCATATAATATGTCCTTCAACCTTATCACCTAGCTTTCTCTTAAGAACTTTGTAATTATGGCTAATATAGGATAATCAGCAATTATCAATGAGGTTATGTAGCCTATTAGTATAAATAGTATGTATGGTAAACCGTAAGCTACCCATATATAGCTGTCTGAACTTATTAATCCTCTCTCAAGTAATTTCCTTATCTTAGCTCTATGTTCTTCAGGATCTTCATCAATATTAAATGCAGATCTATACTTAACTACTAGTTCATGATCTTCTTCAAATATTTGGAGAGGATAGGTGTATTTTTGTCTTAAATATCTACTTACTTTAATAGGTATGCCGTTTACTAGTAAGAGCATCTTTGTTTTTAACGATACTCCTTTGGGTATAAAATGCCTATTCAGAATCAAATTGTAAACTAATAGTATTATAGCCATTATTGCAGGTAGAATATTTGAATATACTAACACTAGAAAAGGAAACGGAACTACATTGGTCATCATGGGAAGAGGCCTAAAAGGTGCACCTAGGGTAACTAATGTGTATGCGAGAGCATCTGCTCCGCCTAACAATCCGGAGAGGTAAATAATCCATGGAATAGCTATCGATATAATACAAGAGTATAGAGTTATAATTAAATTGTATTCAATACCTTCAATGTACTCAAAAATGGTTAATAGCGTAATTATGGGTATTGAAGATAACCATATCTTTAATGGTGTCTCTCTATATTTTATATCAAGGACCGTAGCATATGTTAATACTATTAATATAATTGTTATCTTAATGTATGAACACATGGCTACGATATCGTTCATAGTTAATAAACCCTCATTTAAGTAAAGTATATGGTGAAAGTATATAAAATGTTTGAGGAAGTGCTTAGTGAAATATGTAAGTTTGAAAATCCTTTAAGATTTCCTTTTAAATCAAGAGATGTTAATAGGATTGTTAAGTTAATGAAACCTTTCATAATATCCCATACTAGATCCAAGAAGATCTATGCTTGGTTTATAATTGATAGAGGTGTCCAAAAAGTTCTTTATAAGCTAGGTGAAGGATTTAGTGTTAAATTCAAGCAGAGAAGTGTGTATGATCTCCTCAGCGGATTAAGATTAACACTTAAATTTCCTGAAGGATATGTTGATGAATGTTTGGTATGGTTTACTATATGGAAGGGAACGTTCTTTGAGGTTCGTTTTACCAAAGATCTTTCAATATATTATTGTTCTAATATTTAGTCTTCAGGATCTTTAATGCCCTCTTCTGTTATTACAAATATTGCTTCTCCTTCTGGAAGATGTGGAGCATCTACTACTCTAGCGATTCTCTTATTACCTCTACTCTTCCTTAATTGTACTCTAACGCCGGGAGCATGATATAGTACGTGTCCTCCTACGGGTTGCGTTGGATCTCCATAGAAGACGTCGGGTCTCGCCATGACTTGGTTCGTTACTACAATAGCTATGTTATATATTTCAGCTAATCTCATTAATTGATGTAGATGCCTATTGAGCTTTTGTTGTCTTACTGCAAGGTTCTCTCTACCTGGATATTCAGCCCTGAAGTGGCCTGTTATAGAGTCTATTGCTACGAGCTTTATGTTCTCGGCTGGTACTAGGCTAAATAATTCATCTACGACGGCCATTTGATGGTCGCTATTAACAGCTCTAATGTATAGAATGTTTTCCATAACTTTATCGGGGTCTAGACCCCATCTCTTAGCCATAGCTTCTATACGCTCCCATCTAAATGTACCTTCGGTATCAATGTATACAGCTTTACCCTCTAATCCGCCTTTCTCTATTGGTAATTGAACGTTAACTACTAACTGATGACATAGCTGGGTTTTACCAGTACCAAATTCTCCAAAGAATTCTGTTATAGTCTTAGTCTCGATTCCTCCACCTAATAATGCATCTAGATTTCTGCTTCCAGTTGTTACTTTTCTAACAGACAGTCTTTCTTTCTTAACTTCTAGTGCGGTCTTAAATCTTATATCAAGTGCTTCTCTAGCAGCTTTAATTATTCTTTGAGCCGTACTTAACGGAATACCTGCAGCAGCACTAAGCTCTTGAGGTGATGCTACAGCTAATGCTTCTAAAGTACTATATCCAGCATCGATTAACTTAGATGCAGTACTTGGACCTACACCTGGCAAATCAGTTATACTTTTAGCTCTAACTCTTCTTTCCTCTGGCATGCTCTTTCCATATATCAATATCCGTTTACTAGGTTTTAAGTCTTTAATCCCGCATTACGTACTTAGCCGAAAATAAAAGTAATACCAGTGAGTGTGAGCGAAACTAAAGGTAATACTACCTCATTGCCGCTGAAGGGTCCTCATCTATCGGCTCAGGGGTTCATTAATCATCGGTATAGAGGATATCAGCGCTTTGGCCCCCATTCATCAATCATATCTAGCTGCTCATCATTCTTCCATAGTTAGATTTAAAACATTGTAGTAAATAAACTTATTGAGGCTGAAGATGAAATTCCTTGGAAGACATATAATGGTCAAAGGAGAATACGGTAAGCTGATTCTTGAGGGAAGGAAGGTAGCTACCATAAGGCTTGGTAAAGTTAGACCTAGATATAAAGAAATGATAGTACATGGAGGAGGTAAGCCCTTAGCTAAGATCGAAGTCATTAATGTAGTTTATAAGAAAGTTCGTGAATTAACAGATGAAGACGCTAAAAAAGATGGTTTTAACAATTTAGATGAATTAATGAAGCACTTAAGGAAAGTATATGGAAGAATTAAAGATGATGACTGGGTTACAATAATAGAATTCAAGGTCATTCAAAGACTAGATAACCTCCCAGTTGAAGATCCATATATGGGTCTAAGACCCGTAGATATAGCTAGAATAGCGTTGAGATACCTTGGTAAAGAGCTTAGTGAAGATGAAAGAAAAATCCTCACAGCTCTTACAAGAACGGGTAGTATTAGAGGTGCTGCAATAGAACTCTATAAAACTATAGAGAAGAGGGATAGAATAAGAAGAGTTTTACGAAAAGTTATTGAGATATTAAAGAAGAGGGGAATACTAACTACTTCGAGGAATAGATAACATGCCTTGGAAAATAAGGTGTAGAGAATGTGGTAATGTAATGGTGTTGTATGTTAGCTACAATATTAAGGACTTTAAACAAATATATGTCTATTGTAAATATTGTAGAAAAAATACATTTCATGACATATTAGAAATGATAGATAAAGTATAAATAAGCTAGAACGCCAAAAACATTATGGATGATGAACACGGGAGAAAGGATAAAGAAATGACTGCACCTGTCTCAGCTGATTTTTCATAATTAATTATCATGAAATTGATCCCAGCATTAATCACCTAAAATTAAGCTTCTTAGACTCTGAAGATTATTTTTGTGAAATCTAGCTAAATAGAGTGGATGGTAGTGTTTTTCTATAGGTATATTCTCTATCCTTAGTTCATTAACTGATTTTCTAGCTATAGTTCCTAATGCGATTATTTTCCTGGGTTTAAGTTCCTTAATCTCTAAGTCCAATATGTAAAGACAATTCCTTCTCATAATTTCTATGTATTTCTTTGAAATAGGTCTACATTTTACAGCTGTAGTCCAAAATATATTATTCTTGACAAGATAATTAATTACTTCAGTGCTTGGAATGTTAAAAATTCTAGCTAATACCTTTCTTAATCTATCACTATGATCTAGGTTATATAAGTAATCAGATTTATTTCCTGGAGGGGGAGATTCGCTAACTACTAATACTTTAACTATACCTGGTAGAAATCTTTTATACACATGATAAATGCAAGGAGGTTTGTCAATAAATATACATTTCTTACAAGAAGCTATAGTTTTCTCAATCAAACGAGGATTCATGATCTTCAACCATCACTTCTGTTATCATGAATTTATAGCATTCTTTGAAGTTTAAGTAACGGTGCTGTTTAATAAAGGTGGTACCATTTGCCTTTATTTCAATAGAATCTAGTGAATAATTGCAATATAAGAGCATCCTTACTTATAAACCGCATATAATGCTAACGGTAAATTGAGAAAAATATTAAAAATTTACTTTATTCTTCTCCTTTTACTTTTTTCATCTTGTTCTCTATTTCTGTAAGCTTTTCAAGTAGTTTCGTTATTGATTCTTTGAACCTCTTTGCAAGTTCTCCCATATACTTGCTGAGATCATCACATACCCTTTGTGTTAGCTCATCAACCTTCTTCTTAAGTTCCTCAATGGCCTTGTGCACCTCTTGTTCTTGTTGTTCGTCTGTTGATATTATTGCTCCGATGTATTCTTTGATTAGCTTAGGTAATTCATTTATTAAATTCTCTATGGCTTTAATCCTTTCGAGTATTCGTTTCTTAATTTCCTCGGGTATGTGTGTGATATTCTCTTCAAGACATCTACGTATCTCTTTCATTACTTCCTTAGTTTCGTTACATAGTGTTAGTAGCATCTTAAACTGTTCCTTAATGTTTAGTTCATGGCATTTCTCAGCTCTACGCTTTATTTCTTTGGCTTCTTCAGCACATTTCCTTAGTTCAACATAGTCTTTCGCTGCTTCTACGAGTAAGCATGAAGCTTTGACTAGATCTTTCTCCTTTAATGTAGTATTCAGTTCTTCTTCTACTTCTTTAGCAAGCTTCATAACCTTTTCAATTTTCTCTATAGCTTTATCTATATGAGCTATATCCTTTAACTCTTCAACGCATTTCTTAGCTTCTTCAGCACACTTCTCATAATCAGTAATGTTCTTGCACATACAGTCTGTTACTTTTTCTATACAACTCCAACCATATTCTTCAGCTTCTCTTCCTAGCTCTTTATATTTGAAGTATATCTCATTTAACTTGTTAAGTCTTTCAATTATTGTTCCTTTAGCTTCTTCTAATATCTTCTTTAGGTCTTCCAATCCCTTCCTACATGCAATAACATGTTCTATTTCTACTGATATGTCTATATCCACCATTACTGATACATTTACAAGGTTATTGCTAAATGTGGTAATTCTCTCAATTTCATGTTCTATGCATACTACAACTTTGTGCTCCATTATTCTAACAGTGGTGTTAAATTCTTCGTCTGCTTCAGTCATGGTTTTAGTAAAGCTAACGTATACTTCATGTATCATGGTTGCCGCTTTAATTATTTCATCTGGTAATTCTTTAGCTACTTTCTCTTTGAGCTTTGTTATGTGTTCTAGTGCTTGTTTAATTTTCTCTATGTGTTCTTTAATGTCTTCTTCAGCATCTATTACCTTCGAAATATTGCATGCCAGCTCCATGGTCTTTGTAACATTAACTTCAGCGTTAGTCATAATGCTTACTACGTGTTCTACTGTAATGTTGACAACAGTCTTGGCTGTATGTTCGCATTCGGAGATTGTTACATTGGTTTCTACATATACTTCAACGAGTATGTCAACGGCTATCGTTATGTTCTCTGGGACTTCTTCTGGTATCATCTCCTTGAGCTCGTCTAAATGTTTGAGGTGTTCAGCAAGCTTCTTAAGCTCCTCTTTAACCTTCTCTTTTACATGTACTTCGCTAGTAACGTTTTCAAGAACTTTATAGCCCTCTTCGTAGTATTCTCTGTAATGTTCAATTTCAGCTTTAATCCATACATAGAGTTCATGTACGTGGGATTTGATGCATCCTTCGGTTTCCCTGTAAAGTTCAACGCCTTTCTCTACAGCTATTGATAACTTCTCTAATGCCTTTACATGGTCTTCGGGTAGTTCTTTTACTTTCTTAATTTCTTCTCGTAATTCACTTATTGTTTCATCGATTTTTGCTATTATCTTGGATACTTTATCTTCTGGTAGTTTTAGTAGGTCTTTTTCAACATCAGTTAGTATACTTACTGATTTATTTACGTAAGTAACGAAGCTCTCTTTTATTACAGTTATAGCTTCATCAGTTTTCTCCTTAACCTTTGAGTACTGTTCTTCGACGTATTTGCTAGCTTTCTTAACTTCATTAAGAGCTCCTATGGGGTCTTCCTTTGCTTTCTCAAGTATTTCACTTATGTTTTCTTTTGTTGTATTTAGTATTTCCAGGGCATCCTTGTAGAACCCAAGATATTCTTCAACATCTTTTGTGATGTTAAGTAATTCCGCGGGTTTTTCTACAAGTGTCAGAATTTCACTAGTCTCTTCTAAGTATTCTTCTATTTTATCAAGTAACTCCTTTGCTATTTCTTTGACTTTTTCATATATTTCTTCTATGGTTTCCTTTACTATTTTCTCGCTTTCCCCGCTAATTTCTTTGTAGTCTTCAATTACTTCTAGTAGGTATTCTAGAGCTCTTATTATATTTCTAGGTAGCTCGTATACCTTCTCGAGGAGGCTAGTTAATTCTTTTACATAGTGCTTTAGCTTTTCAGTAACTTCTTTTAATTCTGGTGCTTGTTTAAAGTATTCAATATTACTTGATATCCATGAGATTGTTGTATTGATATTAACTTTGATTACGTTGGTTATCTCCACTATAGATTCGCGAGTTCTATTTTCAACTCTAAGCTTTAGCTCCTTTACGTAGTCTATGATCGTTGAAACATTAGCTATAGCGTCTATAGGATCTATTACTCCCTCTTCAACTCCTTTACTGATATTATCTAATTCTTCACTTACATCCTCAAGTTTTGTCAGTGCTAATTCATACTCCTTGATCATATCGGCTATTTTATCAGTTATATTGAGCTCTTCGATTATTTTAGTAGCTAAATTTTTGATTTCATCTATAAAGTCGTATAGCTCGCTTATCAGTTCTTTAGCTTTTTCTATTGATTCTTTAGCTCCCTCTATAAGTTCTTTCTTTTCTTCTGCTATCTTCTCCTTTAGCTTACTAGTTACGTTCAATGATTTCTCTAAGAGCTTTTCAACGAGTCCAAGTAAGTTCTTAGTCTCTTTTTCAAGTACCTTTAATATACCTATATGTGGTCCTGGATATTTTGATGTCTCTGAGATTATTGTTGCAATGGTATCTAATAGTTTATCGCTTTTCTCTTCAACTTCACTTACCTCTTCTATTGCTTTTTCAACTTCACCAGCAATTATCATTCCAACGATTTCTTTTACTTCTTCAGCTAGATCCTCTACTAGCTTTATACATTCACTTACCTTTTCCTTTACTTCGGCAGGAATGACGGGTACAGCCTCTAATGCTGTTTTTAGTCCTCCAAGAATTTCTTTTAGTTTATCCGCTTTTTCATAAACAGCTCTTGCTAATCCCGTAATGTTTGCCTTTTCTAATGTTTCAACTCTTTCCTCTACTTCTTCAACACTTTTCACTGCTACGTTAGCAACGTACTCTACCTTTGTAATACTTATTTCAACCTTTGTAATAGCTTCAATGAATTTTTCTACTTTAGCTAGGTTCTTTACATCTTCATGTATATTCTTTATTAGTTTTTCTATTTCATTAAATTTCATAAGTATTTTAGATACGTTTATCCATTTCCTTGCTTCCGCGAATTTCTCCTTAACTTTTTCTATATGTTTAAGTACTTTAGATAATCTTTTTTCTACAAGTTCACTTATATTCTTAATTTTCTTTACTCCAACTTCCTCAGATGCTTTAACTGTTACCTTATGTATTTTTTTGATAAGATCTTCAGCTTGTTTAATGAATTTCTCTGCTTCCTCAAGTGCGCCTTGAGCCTTAAGCTCTCTTGCCTTACTTAATAACTCCTGTACCTTTTCACGAAGTCCTTTTACCTCTTCAAGTACCTTTACTTTTCCTGTATACTCCGCAGCTTTCTTGATAGCTTCTAAATTAATAGTTAATGTTTTCTGTAATCTTTCAATCTTTGATTCAAGCTTTACTTCCAGCTTAGGAATAGTCATTGCTGGATGTTCTGGCAGAGATTCAAGTACTTCACCGGCTATGTTTAAGGCCTTTTTAACTACACTTAATGCTTTATCGTATTCTCCCTTATCGTATAGTTCTCTAGCTTCCTTGACTACTGCTTCAAAATGTTCTATTAGCTTTAATACTTCCTTAGATACTTCAATACCATATGATTTTAGAACACTTAATTCATGTCTTATGTATAGTGAAAGGTCTTCAGCATTCTTTAATAAAATTTCCGTAAGTACCTTTACATCAGTTTCTAGTGATATAGCATTTGTTGGCTGCATTTGTGACTCTAGGACTATGGCTTTAGGTATCATGAGCAGGGCAATTAGCATTAATATTAGGATTTTTCTCACTGATTTCACCTCTACTTGTGCTTTGAGCTTTATTTCGTATAAGATATTCGACAAAATGTACTAGGAATAATCTTGGAATGCCTATGAAACGCCTTGTTTCATTCCCGTGATTGGGTAAAAGAATAAATAATTTAGTGCCTATTTTAGTCGTGGGACTATGAAGCCATTATTACTCCTAATGTTAATTGCACTTTCAATGGTTAATGGTAGCATGATATACAGAGTTTACACTGATGGAACAGTATTGGTGACAACAACTATCAATACCGAAGGTAAGCTATCAATAGATATCCCGGTTGATGGAGAAGTTGTTGAGGAAAGCATCTTAGTATTTGATGATCAGGGTAGACCTATACCATACAATTTCAATGGAACACACATAACGGTATATGCGCTAAATGCCTCTAAGACAACAGTCCTTTATATGTCACTGAATCTATTAAACGTAAGTAGAAGAATTTGGCATTTAAACGTATCACCATTCTTACCATCAACTATTATATTGCCTGAAAACTCTTCAATATTAAGCTTAACAGGTAAAGCAATGATTTATGCTGAAGATAATAAACTAGTAATAAAATATGATGAACCGGGGCAATATTCCATTAAATTTACGATAAGGGTAATAGCAGTTCCCCTTTCACCTACGCCAATAACCCCTATGCCTACACTTACTACTCCGACGACAACTACACCAACTTCAACACCCACCACACCCACTACAACTCCAACTAGTCCTTCACCAGCAACGCCCACCTCACCACTAACCACCCCAACTACAACTCCTATAACAACGCCTACTACACCTACAACGACTCCTACAACTTCTACTCTAATAACTACCCCAGTTACACCAGCTCCAGGTATAACGCTTCCCATGGAATATATAGCAGCTATAATAGCCGCAGTAATCATTATCATAGCAATAGCTATTATTAAAAGATCAATGAGCGTTAGCGTAAAAGTTGTCACTAGTATGCTTGATGAAAGAGATAAACAAATACTATCAGTTTTAAAAACCAAAGGTTCTCTAGCTCTTTCTGAATTATCTAAAGAAACCGATATCCCAAAATCAACTCTCTGGAGACGTATAAAGAAACTTGAAAAATTAGGCTATATAAGTATAAAGAACATATCAGGTAAGTTAATAATCGAGCTAAAGAAGAGCTCTACTTAAATGCATTAACATGAATTCATTAACGAATAAATTGGCTTAATCTATTACATCATTTACCTGTAACTTTTCAGGAATATAGTGAAATGCAAGGAATCGTAACCCTTTACTTGCTAGGGCTTCTATTTCTAGCTTCGCCTTCTTTGATAAGAATATATTTATCTCTTCAATCCATCTAGGCGTTTGGAACCATCTATAGTTTAAGAGCTCCTTGGCTCTCTTTATATCAGCTTTCTTAGCCTTAATTATGAAGTTTCTTCTTTCAGACTCTGTAAGATATGGCTTCTTACCCTTCTTTCTATCTCCAAATATATCAGTCATGCTGACCCCCAAGAACTTAGCATTAGGGGTCGCTAATCTCTCACTTTCGTATGATAATGTAATCGACCCGATCTTGAAGACCGAGTATATATACCATCCATAAGGGTCTGCATCTGTCAAGATGTAAACCGGTAACTTCAGTTCTTCATTAAGCCTTCTAATAAATCTACGGGTAGCTCTATCTGGCTGACCAGCACTTGTTACTAATATTACCTTATGGGTTTTCCAGAACCCTATTCTATGTAATTGTTGAAATACGGCGTCTTTCTCAACAACGAGAACATATTCTGCATCAACATCCAGAAATTCTATGAGATCAGGAGTAGGCTCTATAGCATATGCACCATGACCCATCCTACTTAAATCAACGACATCATCACCGCTTCTAATCTTCATATAACCTACAACCTTGCCCTTCTCTTTACTTAATATTAACATCTCCTCCCTTAAGACCCCTAAGAAGACTTCCAGATCTCTAATTACTGCATCTGATTCCCTTTGTTCATCCCACGTATTTTCTTCTCTTAACCTTCCCCTATGATCTCTATAAACAATGGTATGCTTTCCTCTATAGTATAAGTCTCTTATCGTCGGATACTCATTATTTAGTAATGCTTCATATATTATACTTGCCATGAGCATTGTTTGCATGAACTTTCTAGCTTCGTGTAAATCAAATAGCTTTCGTACGAGCTTTTCAGGTCCTAAAAGAAGCAGCTTTCGCTGCTCATCATATATTGTGTTTGAAAGAGTTCTTTTAGGTATTTCAAGGAATGGTTCTTTACCATCACTTATTTTCTTTATTAAATCCATGAATTTTGACCACATGTTTTTTAATGCTCTTTGTCTAGCTGTCAGGTCTACCTTAGTGTGCTTAAACATTTAAATCACCTCTGATGTAATTACTCTATGCTTATTACGACTTTTTTAACTATTTCTTCATTTACCTCAATGAATCCTACCTTTTCTCTTAGTATTTTCAACAATTTAGCCATTAATAGCGATTCTGAGAGCATCTTTTCCTTTGTTTCTGGATTTATTGATAATGTTGTTAAACACCTAGAGATTTCTGGTAAGTACTTAATGAATGTTATTAGTTTTCTTCTTGCCTCTTCTTCTTTTCTCTTCTTAGCTAAGTAGAGCTTTAACCTCCTAGCTGCTTCTCTCAACCCATTTACTACTTCACGTTCAATTTCTGGTACTTCTGCTATACTCTCTTTGCCTACACCCTTGTAAGGTACTTTAGTACTACAAATATGTATTAATACTACTAGTGGTGCTGGAAAATCTACTCCATAGTATTTCCAGTCAAATTTCTCCACGATCTTCCATGTAACATCAGCTTTTTCGTCATATAATAATGGTATTTTATTTGCATATCTTAGTAAGATAGGCATAGGTGACGATTGTATTGATCCGCCGTATGCTATACCAACTTCTACGATAAATGGATGGCCTTCATAGACTGAAGGTTTACGCGTGACGGCAGTTACGAATTCGGGATTATATATAGTCTTCAATCCTATCTCAATAAGCTCCTCACCTATAGGTGATAGCGCATCTGATCTAGGAGACTTGAATCCCTTAAATGATTTAAGCTTGCTAACTAAATTCTCTATCTCAGATAAGGATAGGTCTTTAGGATCTTTATTAGGGTCTATTCCCGTTTCTTTGAAGAATTGTTCAGCTGTTGCTTTACCTACACCCTGGAACGTATTTATCAAAAATTCTTGTAATGTCTTAGCCGTAGATGATTTTATCAATATCTTCATATACTCCACATCTATGCCTTGAGGATGAGGAAGTACCTCCTTGGGTGGATTAGGCATTTTTTCGGTACTTCGAGGGAAGTAATAATATTTTCCATCTGGATCTATGAATACTATTTCGGCATATGGGGTTACTATCGAGGTTCTCTTAATATACTCTATAATTCTTGACCGTGCTCTTCCCCAATCACCTTCAATAGTAACTGAAATTATGGTACCATGCCAATTCCATTTCTTAAGCCATGAGGCTCTCTCCATAATTATCGGAGTATTGGATACTATATCTATCATTATCTTGAAGTAATAAACATATTTTGAGGTCATGGTTGAAGTTATTACTTCTACAGGCTTACCCGTAGTTAACTGGCCATAGAGGATGGCCATTTTAGCTCCAAGACCAAACATTCCTCTAGATTGTCGTAGTTTGTATTTTGAACTAAATAGGACTTGCCCAAACGCTTGTGGTGCATATTGAGGTGGAACACCTATACCATTATCTTCAACAGTTATGGTGTAATGTATTGGTTGATCTTTGCATCTATTAATAATAACCTTAATTGATGGAAGAATACCATAAACGTCTGTAGCGTCTAGAGCATTTTCAACAAGTTCTCTAACCGTCTGATACATAGCACGTACAGGGTTAGAAAATCCCGTTATCTCTTTATTTCTATAAAAGAACTCTGCTGGACTAAGACTTTTGAATTCCTCTACGTATTCGAAGTCTATAGCCATATAGTATCACCATGCCCTACTTTTACCAGCCATGATAATACCTTCCAAAACAAGTACTATATCCATTGAAGGGATAAAAATCTATGTGTGGTACAACTAATAAGTAGCTTGCCCACCACCATTCCCATATATAAATTTTTCCTAAATAAAATGCTTGTCTACTCCCTTTGCCTCCTTAATTTATAGGGATAAATATGAATACACATAAAATGAAGAGAGCATTATCACCATTGATAGCAACGACCCTGTTAATAGTAATAGCTGTCCTAGGCGGTCTACTAATATATCAATACTTTGGTCAAATGGTAAATAAAGTCAGTAGAAGTGAAGGAATAGGACTATGGGCACAAATAGTATATGTAAATGACACAACGTCAATAGTTCATCTAAGAATCGTGAACTTGGGCTCAAGGCCAATAACAGTTACGGGACTCTATATCGATGGAACGAGTGTTTCATCCTTGAATCTAGGACCTATAGCCCCCGGCGACATTATTGAGGACGTTGTATTGATAGGAACTTTCCCTGGTCTTACACCAGGGAGTCAACACGTCCTATATGTAACATATCAAGCTAATGGAAGAACGTATACTAGTGAACCATTAAAGGTAACTGTGCAATAGTGGTTAAGACGTGAATAATTATGATAAACAAGAACAAATATTTTTTCTCATCAATTACTCGTAGAGATGAGAGATCATACATAATACAAGACCATGAATTAAAGCCTATAAGACCTAAACCTGAAGATCTTACAGGTGAAATTCTAACCACTTATGGAGTTAAACTCGCAAAAATATATATAGTTAAGGAAAGAGGAGGAGTAAGATATATAATTGAAGAACCTCCAATAGAACCTGAAGTACAGCATCAAATAGTTAAGTTAATAGAGTATATTTATACAACAAGAGGAGTCAATAGTCTACTTAACCCCAAAAGTAGAGCTAAAGTAATTACAAAGGCAGCTTATGAGTTAAACATTCAAGATCTTATGGAGAAAAAGCTAGGGATTATAGATTACTATATAGATAGAGTACTAAGTGGCTATGGCATACTCTACCCCATAATTAATGATCCTTATGTGGAGGAAATAGCGTGCGAAAGACCATATTGTAATGTAGCAGTATTTCATAGACTTTATCCCGATTATTTATGGCTTGATACGAATATTTCACTATCTGAAAATGAGTTAAATAGCCTTGTGTTAACTTTAGCTAGAAAAGCAAGAGTTCATGTTAGTACGGCCTTCCCCTATGCTGAGGGATTAACAGAGGAAGGGCATAGAATAGCTATAACATATTTAAGAGAAGTTTCACCTCATGGAAGTAGCTTTGTCATTAGAAAGTTTCCACAAATACCCTTAACAATAATAGACCTAGTAAATAGTAACACCTTATCTCCTCTCGAAGCTGCGTATCTATGGACACTAATAGAAAACCAAGCATTCATAATGATAATAGGTGGAATAGCATCGGGGAAGTCGGTGGGAAAACTATCCCACATGCTAATACGTCAAGGAGGCAATATACGTTTAGTTACGATAGAAGGTTTGTGGAACAATCTAGTTGCACGAGGATACGAAGCAAAGAAACTCGGGAATATGGAGGTAATAGAAAATCCCGACATAGAAATACTAACAGTTACAGAGAAGGGCATTGAATGGCATAAACCAAAGTACTTGATAAGACATAGATACGTAGGCAAAATA
Organism: uncultured Desulfurococcales archaeon; assembly: GCA_964467535.1. Lineage (GTDB taxonomy): Archaea > Thermoproteota > Thermoprotei_A > Sulfolobales > WANQ01 > CAYXRT01. The sequence goes on along the minus strand of CAYXRT010000002.1, from coordinate 83,075 downwards.
TACCATATAAGAACGAAAACGGGTAGAATGATCGAAGTAACCCCCGACCACAGCCTTGTAGTATGGAAAGTTGGTACGGAGAAGGATAAGTTCAAAATAACATTTGAATCCGTAAATCCCGGCAGTATAGGTCGAAAGACCTATTTACCGTATTTGAGACTACTAGAGCTTCACAATCATAGCCAAGGTAGTGGAAAGTCAACTGACCCAAGATTTGGATATCTCGTCGGGTTCTTTGTTGCAGAAGGATACTTTAATGGGAGTACTCCTAGGCTATATCAAAGCACAGGGCCTATTTTAGACCATGTAATCAAGTATATGAATGAACTCGGCTTCCAGTACCGTATATCACCGGAGAAGCGTAAGCCACATATGAGATACATAGCCATTTATGATGGCGAGTACAAGAGAGAAATCACACTAAATAAGGTTGGTCCCAAGGCTAGGACTAAACGTGTTCCCGATATCTTCTGGAACATGGATGAGGAATGGCGTTTAGCGTTCCTTGCAGGCATAATTGATGGGGGCGGCAGTATCCATACTGGAAAGTATATTATCGTGATTGCTACTGCGAGTGTGGAGCTTGCCTATGGCCTTCTCTATGCGTTTGCCAGTGTTGGCGTTCATGTATATCTGAGAACTAAGAGGGTAAAGAAGCACCCTGACCATGTTTACTACCGTATATTCATACCGGTTAGCATCAACAAGGAGCCTCTTAGGAAGATTATGAAGTGGCTTAGCGAAGAGAAGAGGCAGATGATTGAGGAGGCTATAGAGAAGTCTACGAATCATCATAGCGATATCGACATTATCCCAGCAGAGATTGCATACGCCATAGGGTCTATGCTCAAGAGGAAAGAGCATAGAAGAGATACTAGGCTAAGCTTCGAGCTACGCTCCTACAAGTACAAGGGCGAGAACCCCTCGTTCTACAGGGTCGAAGAGTTGCTGGGTGAGAAGCTCTACGAGTTCATACCTAGGGGTGTGGGCTTCGACGAGATTGTGAGGGTTAAAGAAGAGGAATACGAGGGCTACGTCTACGACATAGAGATTCCGGAGACCGAGAACTTCGAAGTCAATGGCATATTTGTTCATAATACAACTATGCTTCAGGCATTACTGAACTTAATACCAATAAACAGCAGAATAGTTACAATAGAAGATACACCTGAACTTAGACTTATGCATCCACATTGGGATTCCCTCATAACCAGGCATACGTATTCAATAGCACCAAAGGGACTAGAAGTTACACTATTCGATCTAGCGAAGTTTGCCCTAAGAAGAAGAGCAGAATATATAGTCATAGGTGAAGTCAGGGGAGAGGAGGCAAGAGTTTTAGCTCAAGCAGCAGCAACAGGCCAAGGATCGATGTGCCTTGAATATTCAGATAAAATCCTTATAAAGGATAACACTAACACCATCAAAGTTCATAAAATCGGTGAACTAGTACATGAACTCATTTACACAGAAATACATAATCCCATAAGAGTGTTATCATTTGATCTAAAGGGACTTAAGCCTACATGGAAGCCAATAATGAGAGTATACAAGACATTAACCACATCATGGATTTTAATTGAGACTAATGAAGGAAGGAAGCTAAAGTATACTCCCAATCATCCTTTACCCATAATCTCTGAAGGTAGATTAACAACTAAAAAGGCGAAGTCTATAAGAGCCGGTGATAAACTTCTCACATTAAATAAGGATGTTTCAGATGACACAAGCTTACATGATGTAAGAATAGCTACAGATGAAGTCATTGCAATCTCAGAAGTAAAGTTAAATACGCCTGAATGGGCTTACGACATTGAAGTTAAGGATACACATACATTCATACATAGTACATCCGTAATAACCCATAATTGTACATTTCACGCAGATAGTGTAGAATCAGCTCTCATTAGACTAAGATCACCTCCCATCGAGCTTAGTGAGGGATTCTTAAACCTCATATGGTGTTTTGTAATTATGAAGAGGGTTAAGCTCAAACAAGGAGGCTATACCAGAAGAGTTACCGAAATAGTAGAATTAATACCTACACCTCAGGGACCATCAAAGAAGGTGATATTTACATGGGATCCCCGTGGAGATAAACATATACCGCTAACGATAAACGAAGTTATAGATAAGAGCTATAGATTAAAGCAAATAGCAAGCCTAAAAGGAATAGACTTAAGCGAACTCGAAAATGAGCTAAAAGCGAAAGAGAGATTCATAATAAATCTCATGAACAAAGGGACAAGATCTCTTGAAGAAGTATTTAATGCAATAATGGAATTCTATATGAGAGCATCTAAGGAGGTTTTAACTTGAAACACGTATTCTTAAATTTAATTCATGAATCGAAAGTAGCAGGTATTGAAACAACAATTACCAAGCTAAAACTATTATTCCTCGTAAATATTATAGGATCTACCTCGTTAATTATAATATTGATAGATACCTTTTACAAATACATGCATTCTCAGCCGATCACGTTAGTGAACTTCATATCATTAACCATAGCGTCTATCCTTTCATGTATATTACCATTATATCATTTATACATAAAGTTTAGAATTCTTGGACTTAGACAAAGAATAGACAGTGAACTACCATACTTCCTAGTACTTGCCAGCATAGCTGATAGCGTAGGGATTCCTCTTTACGACTATTTAATTTCTGAACAAATACTAACATGTTTCAAAGGAATTGGTGTAGAATCTAAAAAGCTTAAAGAACTACTAAATATAAATCCAAATCCCATAGAGGCTTTAGCTACGCTGAGCAACTTTACTCCATCAAAAAATTTTTCAAAATTTACCAAAGGTTACATCAGAGTCTTAAGTGAAGGAGGAGACATCAAGCTATTCTATGATATACAAATAAGTGAAGCATATCACGACTTAACAAGAAAATATAGTCAGTGGAGCAAATTGGTAGCTATAATAGTTGAAGCCTTCCTGATAATAGGCTTTTCTACAACAATAATAGTCGCTATAGCGTGGTTAATGGGGTTCACAGTTATTGAGATATTATATATGCAGGCATATTTATTCATACCATTAATGACCATTACATCCATAGTATTGATACATACATTAAAGCCCAGTAGTGAATTCCTATCGGTACCTGAAGTAAAAGCTATAATAAAAAACATATTAATTACTACTCTAATGGCTTCAGTATTTTTCTTTATACTCAAGGGCTACTATATATTAAAACTGAGCGAACTATATATGCTGACTATGTCAATAGGGCTATTAACGTTTGGTATAATAAACTATATAGTAATTCATAAACCATATAAAGATGTTGATGAACACGTAATAAGTATTTTAAGAAAATTACTAGATCACAGCAAAATAGGACATGCAATAGATATAATGTTATTAAATAATCCGCTTCAAACGAATAGTAAAGTACTTACAAGAACCTTAAATGAGATAATTGCTAGATTAAGGCATGGAGGAAGGCTATACACTTATGCTAAATCACTTAAGAATTTCAGGCTAAAATACCTCATACTCCTACTTGACATAGTAGTATTATCAGGGAGTTTAATGACGGGTATAATAGAGAAAGTGATAGATTATTTAATAGAGATAAAGAAAATTAAGAAAGAAACATTATCAAATCTAAAGCTTTATGAGATACTTTCGATAGCTTTTCCCCCATTATTTTTCTTGCTTTCGTTGATATTAACTAGTGCTCTTTCAAACTTTTTTGAAACATTAACTACATACAGTATTGGTTCATTAACATTAGTTACAGCATATCAATTAAATGTACATGAACTTTCATTAACGTTACTATCGGTGTTTTCAATACTATCCATTAGCTTAACACTAGTAGTAGCGAAAGCTATAGATAATACAATACTATTAACACATAGAGCAGGAGTAGTACTACTCCTTAACATGCTTGTCTATAAATTCTATAGCATATTCTCTTCAACACTTTTACCTGATCTCATTGGATGAATTCTAGATAGCTGGTAATATGTTACATCGCCATGCCTATCAGCTATAGCTAATAGGACGTCTTTATTCATCTTTGTATATTTATCAATAATTTCAATAAGTTCATATGCTTTTAATTTACGTGATTCCTCCATGACGACTACTTCGACATCTCTATTAGATTGAGGATCACTAAATGTAAATCCTTTATCGCTTCTAACCTTAACTCTTCTACCTCTATTTCTTAGATCATAGTATACAACGAACTTAACCCATAACTCTTTATCATTAGTTAAATTAATGACCTTATTAAAATCAAGAGGTTTATTGTTTCTTCCCAAGATGACTTCATAGCCTAAATAAATTAGGTACAACACCTCAACAGGCGCTAAATAAGCTTTACCATCAAATTCTACTCCAAACTCTTTACCTAAGCTCTTTCTAAGCTCATTAATTGAAGGATTAATTAATGCAAATAAGTTATCTTTCTTTTCTATAACTATTCTCTTAGGCATATATTTATACCCTAACATTTATTATATCACTTAGCTACAATCCCGCAGAAGAGTAATAAAGTTTATGGGAGGAACATGATTAGACCCTTTGAATGGAGAAAGGGTAAGATAGCATGGATAGATACCTCTAAATTACCTTGGGAAGAAGTATATCATGAGTCCTCGGATCTAGAACGCTTAGCACAAGCTATTGAGAGGATGGAAGTAAGAGGAGCACCAGCTATAGGAGCATTTGCAGCATTAGCGTTAGCAGCACATGTATATAATGTTAAAGTAAAATCCATAAATGAATTGGTATTAGAGTTTGAAAAAGCATTAAGTAGGTTAAAGAGGACTCGTCCTACGGCATATAACTTATTCTGGGCATTAAATAGAATGAATAATAAGCTTAAACTACTTTTAAAAACCATAAACGAAGTTAATAAAATAAAAGAACAATTATTGCAGGAAGCACTTAGGATATGTGAGGAAGATATAGAATTAAACCGAAAAATAGGATACCATGGCTCACAACTAGTAGATGATGGTGATACTATTCTCACTCATTGTAATGCAGGAGCCCTAGCTACTGCAGGATACGGAACTGCATTAGGTATTATAAGAGCTGCATGGTATAGTGGTAAAAAGATAAAAGTTATAGCTACTGAAACAAGACCCATACTCCAAGGAGCAAGACTTACCGTATGGGAGTTAAAGAAAGAAGGAATACCAGTAAAGTTGATAACAGATAATATGGTAGGCTACGTAATGTCTAAGGGATTAGTTAATAAAGTAATAGTAGGAGCAGACAGAATTCTATTAGATGGTCACGTAATTAATAAAATAGGAACATATACCATAGCGGTACTAGCATCAAGACATAATATACCATTCTATGTAGCAGCACCTACATCAACAATAGATCCTAAAAGCACGGTAGATAAAGTAGTAATAGAGGAAAGAGATCCCAATGAAGTAAGGTCGATTCTAGGAAGATTACTAATTACACTACCAGATGTCGAAGTACTAAATCCCGCTTTTGATATAACGCCTCCTGAATTGGTAACAGCAATAATAACCGAAAAAGGTATAGCACGACCACCTTATAAAGAGAGCTTAAGTAAAATGATAAGTTAAAAATGTCTAAATATTGCTCATGAAGTAGCTAATGGTGGGCCCGCGGGGATTTGAACCCCGGACCACGGGGATTATCGCCTATGGTAGGTCCCGAGTCGGGTGCCTCATAAATACTCAGCATACCCCGCATCCTACCAAGCTAGACGACGGGCCCCTTATAACGCATATGGTAAGGAATTTAATAAGCGTTTAAAGCCAAATTAATTCGTAGCGCAATAGTGGTGTTAAGTACATGGTCTCAAAATCTGTTAGAGACGCTGTAGCTAGATATATTGCTGGTGATATTATTTGGAGTGAAAATATAGGTGCAGCTTTAAGGAAATGGAGAGAAATATTTGGCGTTCTCCAAGTTGATGTAGCTAAGGAAATGAATGTTTCACCAAGTGTTATTAGTGATTATGAGAAAGGTAGAAGAGTACCTGGAGCAAGGTTTGTAAAGAAATTTGTTGAAAGCCTATTAACTATAGACGCTAGAAGGGGATGGAGAATAGTAATGCATCTTGCAAAGACGCTTAACGTACTTGAAGAAGCTATTCTTGACATAAGAGAATTCGAAATACCCGTGACATTAGATGAACTTGTAGTAGCTGTCAACGGAACAATAATATCTTCGCATTGTACTGAAAGAAGAATATATGGCTATACAATACTAGATAGCCTTAAAGCTATAGAGACTTTAAGTGGCAATGATTTCTTTAGGATTATGGGTTTAACTACTGAAAGAGCATTAATCTTCACCAAGGTATCGCGTGGTCGTTCACCTCTCGTAGCTGTTAGAATATCACCGTTAAAGCCATTAGTTGTAGTAATTCATGGAACTAAGAAAGTAGACTACCTAGCAGTAAGACTTGCTGATAGTGAAGGAATACCACTAATATTATCTCTACATAAAACAATAGATGAGCTAGTATCTTCTCTACAAAAATTGGCACTTAGGAAATTAAGTAGAACCTTTTCTTCTAGATTCTATTAACAATATTGCTTTAGCAATATCGCCTGCTGCCTCAATTAAAGCCTCTCTAGCCTCTTCGTGGGATACCCCCGTTTGCGATGCAACAAGTGCAACATCTTCCTCACGAATTTCAAGGGCTTCACCAATGCTTTCAGGTATAATAGGCTTAGCTTTTTCTTCACGGTAAGAGCCCATTACTTGAAACATAGTAAATTCCTTAGACTTGATCAAGTAAACTGTTGGGTTCTCCACAACATATTTTCGATCACTAGTCTCAATGATAACCTCCTTAACATCACTTATTTCTTCAACCTCCATACCAAATCTCTTCATTAACCTTCTAAGCTCGCGAGGAGATAACTTAAACATTCTCCTGACACCATTAACTATAGGTGTAGTAAAGACTTATAAAATACACAGTATATTATACCAAGCTAAGGTAAAGGTGCTGTAATTTGAAAATACGAATACTTGGCAGTGGAGGAGAAGTGGGGAGAGCTGCCATAGAACTAGAATATAATGGCAGATCCCTGCTACTAGACTACGGAATAAATTTCAGTGAAGAGGATATCCCATTACTTCCATTACATATTCCTCCAAAGAAGATAGACGGAATCGTGGCTTCACATGTTCATTTAGACCATATAGGAGCCATACCAATGTTATATATTACAGGTAAAACACCATTAATTCTAACACAGCCTACCAGGATTTTATCAAGACTAATGTGGGAGGATTTCTTAAAAATATCAGGACATTACTTACCGTTTGAATACACTGAAGTACTAAACACATTGTATTGCATGAAGGAGGTAGACTACCACTCATTAGTTGAAGCCGGTAAATTCATTATAGAGCTTGTAAGCGCAGGACATATACCTGGCTCAGCTATGATTAAAGTATATCTACGTAATAAGACCCTTCTCTACACAGGTGATGTAAATACTATAGAAACAAAATTAGTATCACCTGCCGAATTAACCAGCTTAAACGATGTGAACATAGTAATTACTGAAGCAACCTACGGAAATGTCGATCATCCTCCGAGATCTTTCATAGAAAAGCTCTTTATAGAATCAGTACGCGAAGTAGTTGATGAAGGAGGAACTGTACTCGTCCCCGCATTTAGCGTTGGAAGAAGCCAGGAAATATTAATGCTGCTAGCTCAAAAGTTACCACATATAAATGTATTCTATGATGGAATGGTAAGAACAGTTATAGACTTAATGTTAAGATCCATAGATAAAAAGTACTTAAATATGCCTCATTTACTAGAAAAAGCAAGTAGGGAATTCTATAGAATAAGAGGATGGGAAGATAGGAGAAAGGCAATTAAGCAGCCAGGGGTAATAGTTGCTTCAGCAGGAATGCTTAAGGGTGGACCATCACTATATTATCTCAGAAAGCTAGGAGGAAGTTCAAGAAACGCCATATTCTTAGTAAGCTTTCAAGCATCTTCGACACCTGGAAGAAGTCTATTAGAGCTAGGAAGACCATTTGAAGGAGGAGGAAAAATAAAGGCAAGAATAGAATGGTTTGACTTTTCAAGTCATGCAGGGAAATCAGGTTTAATGCAAATAATTAAAGCAGCTAAATCAATAGAAAAAGTAATAATAGTACATAGCGATATTGATACAGCAAGAGAATATGCTGAAAACATTAGAAAAGAATTAGGAGTAGAGACCATAGTACCTAGTAATGGTGAAGAAATAAAGATCTAAACTTCAACTATTTCCTTGCACTTTAGCTTCTTTAGGAAATCATCAAGTTCATCTAACTTGATCTTAATTGTATATAACTTACTTTTAGTCCTGGCTTTAACTTTAGCAATACCCTCCTTTGGTAACCTCTTTACTCGGCATTCAATAGCTCTTTCAGTAATAGCTATAAATTCATTCTTATCGTAGATTTCAACGGGCATATTGCTTAACCCTCTAGAGCCTAAACTAGAACAAGTTTATAAGTACATAGCATAAACGTCATTATAATCTTAAAGAGGATAAAACTATTAAGCCACTGCAAAGAAGAGATGGAACTGGAAGACAGGGCCCGTCGTCTAGCCCGGTTAGGACGCCGCCCTTACGAGGCAGGCAATATATCATCCTAAGATAGGCGGAGGTCCGGGGTTCAAATCCCCGCGGGCCCACCAATCTTCATTAGATGTATTAAAATGCATAACCATTCCATAGTATTATATTCTTCATTACAAGCAATTGATAAAGATAAATGCTCTTAAGATGCTTATTTAACCTACTTATTACCTGGTCCTAGCCAAGATTTCCCACCACAATAGGATTGTTTAACTCGTATGTTGATGGTTATATAGTGTTGATAAAAATATAAATATTATGGTCAAGGAGTAAAAAGGATCGTTTACAAGTATAGTAATACTGCTGAACACCATTAATTGCCAAGGCGGTTCTTAACATAATTATGTGAGAAAGGTTTAATATTGATAATCTTATCACCCTGAATCAGGGGTTACACAATTATGTTAAAAATAGGATGGCCTATAATAACCATAGTGTTGATAATAGTAGTGGGAGTTATCTCAGGCATAGCGGGGTACATGGCGGGTCTGGGTCATGTAGAGGAGGCTACACCTACATACAAGCCTCCCGAAAAGATTAAGGTAGCTTGGGTTTACGTGGGACCAATAGGAGACTACGGATGGACCTACATGCATGATGTAGGAAGGAGAAAGGCTGAGGAAGTATTCAAGGAATGGTTAATAACTAAATGTGTTGAGGGAGTTAGTGAGGAAAAAGCCAAGGAGGTAATAGAAAGGTTAATAGGTGAAGGATTCACAGTAATATTCACTACAAGCTTCGACCACATGGATGCAACATACGAGGAAGCGCTTAAGCACCCTGATATCATGTTTTTCCATTGCTCAGGTTATAAGAGAGCACCAAACATGGCAACATATTTCGCAGACTTATATCAAATATATTATCTTAATGGACTAATGGCTGGAGCACTCACGAAAACAGGTAAAATAGGTTATGTCGCTGCTCACACCATACCAGAGGTCGTGAGGCATATAAATGCATTTGCTATTGGAGCTAAGGAGGTAGGAGAACAATTAGGTAAAAAGATAGAAGTATATGTAATAGAGATCGGTGCATGGTATGCGCCAGAAAAAGCAAGAGAGGCAGCACGTACACTCATAGACCATTATGGATGTGATGTGATAGCATTTACAGAAGATTCTCCAGCAATAATAGAGTTGGCAGAGAGTTACTACAAGCAAGGAAAGCCCGTATACGTATTTAGCCATTATAGTCCTATGTACAAATTTGGACCTGACGTAGTCGTCAGCGGTCAACTGGTGCGATGGGAAGTAATATACATAGACATTTTAGCAAAGATAAAAGCCGGAATATATAGGCCAGGCGTACTTGAAAATGTTGATTATTGGTATCTACTAAATACAGGAGCCGTAGAGTTAGGTTGCGAGATATACCCAAACGGTTCTGTTATGGTTATTAATCCGAAGTTTATACCAATGTTAAAGAACATTATAGTTAAAGATAAGCTAACGGGTAGAAAGCTCTCAGTTTACGACTTAATAATGTTAAGATACATGCAAATGAAAGAGGCTCCTCTATTAGCGGCACTTCAAGGAACAGCAGTAACGCACAAATACGAATCTATGCCTGGCTATGCACCCATATTTGATCCATTTACTGGACCATTAACAGGTTACAAGAAGGATAATCCTAAGGAGAAAGTAAGTATTCCTAGTGGCGTAAGATTAGGACACGACGAGTTATGGAATATGGATTGGTTCGTTGATTGGGTTATATACAAAGGCAAGCTAGGTAAATAAACCTTTTAATTAAATATTAAATGTTTTTTAATAATTAAGGGTGATAGTCTTGAAACGCCTTGAGTATCTTATAGAAATGAAAGGTATAGTAAAGACCTTTCCACCCAATGTAATTGCTAACGATAACGTCTATTTTAATCTACGACCTGGAGAAATACATGTCCTATTAGGAGAAAATGGGGCAGGAAAATCAACATTAGTTAAGATACTATATGGCGTCTATAGTCCTGATAAAGGAGAAATATATTTTAAAGGAAGGAAAGTACACATAAAGAACCCTAGAGATGCACTTAAGTTAGGCATAGTAATGGTTCATCAATATCCCCAATTAATTGATGATCTTACAGTAGCAGAGAATATCGCCTTAAGCATTAGGGATTTAAAGCCCATATCATCCATAAGAAAAATATCGAATTGCATTAAAGAATTAAGCAGAAAGTACGACATTAAGATAGATCCCAATAAACCTACATGGCAGCTAAGTTATACTCAAAAACAATTAGTTGAAATACTCAAAGCATTAATCATCAATGCACAAGTCATAATCTTTGATGAAGCAACGACATTACTGCCTTCACAAGATAAAGACAAGTTATATAAGTTCATGAAGAAAATGGCACGAGAAGGTAAAGGAATTATCCTAATAACCCATAAGTTAAAGGAAGCTTTACATTTAGCTGATAGGATTACTGTAATGAGGAGAGGACGAGTAGTAGCGGTAGTTAAACCTAGTGAAGTAAATATAGAGATGCTCTCAAAGCTAATGTTTAATGGATCAGTAACTTATACAAACAACAGCATGGTGAAAAGAGTAATTCAAGGAAGAAAAGACATTGTAATGAAGGTTGAAGGCGTGTATGTTAGAGGAGACCATGGCGGATTGGCTGTTAGAAATGTGTCATTTAATCTATTTAAAGGAGAAATATTAGGAATTGCAGGAATTACAGGTAATGGTCAAAAGGAATTAATTGAAGCTCTCATGGGATTAAGAAAAATCGAGCAAGGAAGAGTAGAGATATTGGGCGAGGATGTTACTAGGAAGCCTCCAAGAATTAGGTTAAAGCTTGGCGTAGCCTTTATACCTGAAAATGCGTTAAAGCAGGGAGTGATTCTTGATGCAAATATAGCAGAAAACCTTATCCTTAAAAGCTATTATAAAGAGCCCTTCTCTAAAGGACTCGTATTAAATTTTGAAGTAATAGAGGAGTGGTCTAAGAAAATAGTTAAATATTTCAACATAGTCACGCCTGGTATTAAAGAATATGCTAAACATCTATCAGGAGGCAATATTCAAAAACTTGTCATTGCCCGTGAATTCACACTAAATCCTCGCATAGTAATAGCAGTAAATCCAACAAGAAATCTCGACGAATACTCAGCAATGAGAATTCGTAACCTCTTCATAAACTACCGTAATCATGGTGTAGGAATTCTCCTAGTATCTGAAGATCTTGAAGAAGTAATAAGCCTAAGTGATAGGGTTATGGTAATGTATAATGGTGAAATAGTCGGAGTTGTAAATCCTAGAAATACCCCGTTGAGAACTATAGAACTTATGATGGTGATGGGTACTGCTAAGATTTGAACTTAAATTAAGAAAGAAACCTCTACCTTATTCAGAAATTCTCATTCCCGTAACGTCTTGCTTACTGGGAATTCTTGTAGCATCAATTATACTTGGTATCGTTTATGGTATAAGTCCTCTTTACACATTACGAGTCGTTTTAACTTCATTTACCTGGATAAACATTCTAAGATTTGCTATACCATTAATACTATGTGGCGCTGGCCTATGTATAGCATTCAGAGCTAATATATGGAATATAGGAGCCGAGGGACAGTTAGTTATAGGAGCTATAGCTGCAACCTGGATCGCATTATATACTCCTATGGGTAGAATCCCTATAATCGCAATAATAGTAATGATATTTATGGGGTTTATAGCGGGTGCTCTATGGGCATTAGTAGCTGGTATCTTGCGATTACGTTTGGAAGTCAATGAGGTGTTATCAACGTTAATGTTGAACTATGTAGCATATTACTTTGCCGATTACCTAGTTTATGGGCCTTGGAAAGGCGTACATGAGTATGGTTATCCGAGATCAGATACATTCCCTAAGACAGCATGGCTTATGCATATACCTAGAACAACTATATCTCCTGAAGCTCTTACTATATCGATTATTGCAGCTACGTTGTTGTACCTTATTATTAAGTACACTAAAATAGGATACGAAATACGCATGTACGGTGCAAATCCAGAGGCTGCATTCATTGCCGGAATCGACCCGCTAAAGGTAGTCACATTAGCAATGATTCTTAGTGGTGGTGTAGCTGGAATTGCAGGAGTATTTGAAGTCGCTGGCGTCCATTACCGATTACTACCTGGAGTAAGAGTAGGTGCGGGTCTTGGATATACTGCAATAATTGTTGCATGGCTTGCAAGACTTAATCCGCTAGTAACGATTATTACCGGGATATTCATTGCAGGGCTAAGAATTGCAGCAGATACTCTCCAAATAGAATTCCAAACAGGTATGGGGACTTCATTTGTATTCATAGGTTCAATATTAGTGTTTTTAATAGCACTTGAAGTACTAACTAAATTCAAGGTGATAATAAAGTGGAGCCGCTAGCCATCATTATCAACTCAATAAAGGTTTTCATACCTGCAATGATACCAATATTTATTGCTTCGTTAGGTGAGTTAATAACTGAGAGAAGCGGGATATTAAACTTAGGTATTGATGGAATATTTGTACTTGGATCAGCACTAGCATTTACGTTAGTTGTCATGACGAATAACTTGTTCATTGCATTAATTGCTCCAGCTCTATTTGGGGCCCTTATAGGCCTCGTACATGGCTTCATATCAATAACTTTAATGGGAAATCAGGTAGTTAATGGATTGGCATTAACAATGGTAGGCTATGGCTTAGCAAGCATAGTAGGTAAACTTCAATTAGGTAAACCTCTGCCTAGTAAACTTATTTTACCTGAATCAATAGGTCTTAGTGCATGTATTTTGTTATCGGTTATAACATGGATTATTTTGTTCAAGTTAAAAATAGGTTCTATGATTCGTGCTGTAGGAGAGAATCCACATGCAGCAGAGGCATTAGGAGTAAATGTATATCTTGTACGATATATATGTACAGTTACAGGTTCAGCATTAATATCTATTGGAGGTGCATTATTTCTTTTAGAATACATGGGTTTCTGGACCGAGGGTTTAGGTGTAGGAAGAGGTTGGATAGCATTAGCTGCAGTTATAGTTTCTGGATGGAATCCCATATTACTACTACTTGTCAGTATGTTATTTGCATATGTCGAAGTAAATGTATGGAGCTTTCAATTAACATACGGTGTACATGCAAGCCTATTGAACATGCTACCATATATAGTAGCGCTAGGAGTACTATCAGCTTTTATGTCAACTCCTCTTAGGAAGAGGCTTAAAGCTCCCAGTGCACTTGCTAAACCATATTACAGGGAAGAAAGAACTGTTTAACCATTTAAAACAACATCTTTTACTTAGTACCATCACCTGGTATAGATAAGTGTTAAGTACGTATTTTAATCATCGAAATCCATTGCATGATACATCTCCTTGGGTAGACCTGGACAATTTTTATCTAACCAGTATTTACTTTCTTCTATTTGTGCCTTAAGTAATGCTTTGAACCCCTCCATAGACACATATGATGTTGGATCTAATTGCTTTAATCTCTCTTGAGATATACCTGGCATCTCTACAGGTACTAGAACTTTCCCACCCCATACTGGGTGGGGTTTGTATTTAACTGCTCCACGAACCGTCTGTAATAGGAATAGCTCTGTTTCTTCAATTGTTGGTTGAGTTCCGTCTACAGGTCTTGGTATTCCATTAACTTCCATAAGTTTAGACCCAGGAGCCATTATAGTCTTATCTCCAAGTTTTTTCTCAACCCACTTATATTTTGCAATAATTCTCCCAGTAATATTGAATTGATACACTTCGATAGGATCACCTTTTTCCTGTCTTTTCTTTAAATACTCATAAAACCTTACTACATGAGCCGTATTCGGTATACCCATTGTAAAGGGTTGAGCATATCTAGCCATAGCCACATACCTAACTCTTCCATTAACTTCTTTAGCCTGTGCTGGATGGCCTATGGTTCTACCATTAGCTAATACCTTTGCTGCAAAGGCAGGATCCGTTATTTTAACCCATGCATAGTCAGTAAAGTATCCTGGTGCGAGGAAGACAGCTGTTGTTAGGGGACCGCTTGATTCTACATCGCCATCAAAATACCCTATATCCTCTAGGAATATAACGCTCCTAGCATTTCTATTTGGTGCATCAAAATACTGGAACAGTTTCCCTTCAAATCAAGGATAATCATTCTCATCAAATTCCGTATTTTCATGTAAAGCTCTAGGGCTATTAGCGGCTCTCCACATAGCCTCTTGTTCTAGTGTAAGATCTTCAGTTTTCGTCCATGCACCTCTTTCTGAACCTATAACACGATCTTCGAAAAACGCAACTATATCATCATTCTTAATTACCTGGTCCTTAACGTAATCTAATGGATTAATACCAAATTGTTCTATGTACTTCTTTGCATTTCTCGGAGTCCATACGTATAGTCCATGAGTTGATTTACCCGCACCAGTAAGACCCCAAATACAGAGAACAATTCTTTTCCAAGTACCATCAATTCTCTTAACTGTGAACTCTCTAAGGGCAGCATGCTCACCTGTACTGCCACGTTTATATACATGATATATCCAATGTGTTAGGACAGCTATTTTAACCTCGCCTTGATATGAAGTTGTAGTAATTATTGTGAGGTTATGGTGCGGAAACCTCATTACCATTAGCAATTTATTAGTTCCGGGAATCATTGGATTCCTCAGATAATGAGGTATGTCGATTAACTCCACATCAGGTGGTTCGTCCGGAGGTGCCGGAAAGACAAGTTACTTCCATCTATATGCTATATCAGGGAATTGAGGGTCTGCATAAACCGTTGCGTGCATCTGTGCTTTAGTACCAGGTTTACCTACATAACCATCAACTTTAATTAATGGTCCTTGAGCAAGTGAATGCTCCAAAACTCTAACCATCAATAATTTATGTTCATACCTAAGCTGATCATCACTTTCTATAACAATAGTATTAGCTGCAGAACGATGCCATATGTTTGAAGCCCAATTCCATGAACCATTCTTATACTGTACACCGTATAGTTTAGCCCTCTCAAATAGGTCAGGCGGGTTATCAAGAAGAAGAGGTATACCAGCCCTTCTTTTGATCTCCAATATTCTTCTGAAAGCCTGCTTAAATCCTTCAATAGCCATCTCTTCAACTGGAGGAATAATTTTTGATAGACTCAAGGCTCCCATATCCCTAAGAACATACACTACATTGGTCAAATCTATTTATTAATGCTTCTCTCAATACACGCTTAACTGAAATATACATTATGTTCTTGGGAGAACGTAGTTTATAAACTAATATTTAATGATATCTAAATAGGATGTGGTCTTCCAGCGGAGCTGATGAGTGATGATCTCTTCGCTGAACCGAAGTATTCTATAACAATCATATAATGTTAAAGAACACCAATATGCCAAGTACAATAAATAACGCTCCAATAACCTTCATTGCCTTGGAAGCTTCTACCTTAATTATCTTTGAGAGAAAGGCTACTGCAAGAAGATTTAATGTTAAATAACCTAAGGCAGACCCGAAGAGTACTGCTATTAAGCATTTTGATCTAAGAGCTATCGCGATGAGAGATAACTGAGTCTTATCACCAAGCTCTGAGGTAAACACTAATATTAAGGTAGCCCATAAGCCCTTATATGCCATTTCTCGATGTTCACCCTTCTTAAATATAAAAACAAGTCCGAAGGATACGAAGAGTATAGATGAAATTACCCTGAGAATTTCATAAGAAATCATATACTTTAATATTAATGCTGTTGCTAGAGCTATTAGATTAGCTAATATGAATGCAAATGTAGATATAAGGATTATAGCTAAAACCCTCCTTGACGTAATAGCTAGTGATACCGTAGCGAGCATAGTCTTGTCTGCAAATTCAGCCATGAATATCATTAATGCCGCAAATCCTAGATCGTTAATCCACCACATATAAATCCTTATTTGAAAGGAGTTTAGCTATACTATTTAAGTATTAATCATTAAATCAATGCATATCAGTGCGCGAAACCACTTATCATTTAATCAATTAAGGGCCCTTCTCATCATCTATAGATTAATATAGTTATACCGAGCTTATTAACATGACTAGGCTAAATTACAATTATAGGTGAATATAAGTGAAAAGGCTATGCAGAAGCAAAAAAGACGCCTTGGTTTGTGGTATTTGCAGTGGCCTAGCTAAATACCTTAACATAGACCCATCAATTATCAGACTTGGATATGTAGTATTTTTCATCTTAAACCCTATAGCGGCTATTATACTATACTTTTCAGCTTGTATAATATTGCCTGAAAATGGAGAAGAGTGCATGAGAATATCTACTATACCTCCTAGAAAGTATACCCTACTACTTCTAGGAGTACTGCTAATTGTTATAGGCTTAATGTTAACGCCTATATGGAATTGGAGCTTAATATTCAAACTATGGAGTTTTATCTGGAGCTTCATTAAGGTAGGAGTGGGTATCTTACTTATTATCATAGGTATAATACTAGTACTAGTGGCTTTAGGGATTCGTTCATTAAAATAATATAAATCATTCTTAGGTTTTGTATGGCCTATAAGCTTTAATAATTAATGACTTTCATTAAATTACTGATTCTTATACTTGGGGTAAGAGAAAATTCATCATTTAGTAATAGTTTAATCCAGCATTACTTTTATTTTATGAAGCGTTAGTACATTAAGTGAGGAAATGAAAATTGTTAGGGTGGTGAGGTATCATTACACATTTAATGAATAGATGTCATCTGTAAAGCTTATATATCACATCTATGTGCATGGATGTAAAACTATTGAGAGTAAACATTAATACTCGTCCTATATGAATGTTCACTAGTTTCTTCTCAGAAGGGGGGCTACTATGCCTGGGGTTGAAGAGCTAATATATGAAGTGTTTCTAGCATTAGGGTTAGCTCTAATTCTCGGGAAACTTTTTGAGGAAGTCTTTGTAAGACTTGGTGCTCCTCCAGTTATAGGAGATCTAGTAGCTGGTTTAATCTTAGGTAAAACTCTGTTAGGAGTATATCCGGTTACTGATGTTGTCAATGTATTTTCATGGTTTGGAATAACTTTACTTCTGTTCTATGCAGGACTAGAAACTAGATATAGGGAGTTTATGAAACATGTTCCTACATATGGATTGATAACAGTTGGTGAAGTATTTAGTGCATTTCTCTTAGGATATATTATTGGAGTATGTTTTGGATATACTCCCCTAAAAGCATATTTTATTGGAACTATACTCGTAGCTACAAGCGTTAGCTTATCTGTTAGGACTTTAATAGAAATAGATAAGCTAACTACCATTGAAGGTAGGACAGTATTAGGCATTGCTGTATTAGATGATTTAGCTGCGCTTATAATTATTGTTGCCGGTACTTCATTAGCGACTATGGGTTCCTTTAATATAATTGAGTTACTGCGCATTGCCATTACGGCGTTTACAGCTTGGTTTTTAATAGTATTCTCACTTCATAGATTAAGTAGTCGTTTAGCTAGATACGCCATAAAATTGCATGTAGAGGAGTCCTTATTTGCAATAATCTTTGGAATATTCGCTCTATTAGCCTATCTAGCAAAATATATAGGTATTTCGTATTTAGTAATGGCTTATGCTGTAGGACTAGCATTTTCTGAAGTACGAGGTGTTAGGAGGGTTGCTGAAAGTGTAAGGGCCTTATCAATTCCCTTCTCAACATTATTCTTCATGATGACAGCCGCTACCATTGATATAAGAATTGTCATGAACCCCAACTATGTGCCCTTCTACATAGTTATGGTAGCTACAGCCTTTGCAGGTAAAATTCTAGGTGGAGGTTTAGCATCATATATTATGGGTTATCCCTTATGGTCTGCTTTAAGGGTAGCTGTAGGATTATTCCCACGTGCAGAGTTCTGTATAATTGCTGCATACTTAGCAGTTACTAAAGGTATACTGAGTTATGAAGCATATTTAGCGGCATTAATGATAGTACTTGTAACTAACTTTCTAACACCACCTATATTGAAAGCCGTTTATCTAAGAGGACCAGAAGTTACAAGCATAAAGCCACGATGGAAATTTAGGAAGAACATTAAATCTCCAGTACATAGATAGTAATGGAACAGACTAGGTAGAGAGCATGACAGCTAAAGTTTTCTCCAAAATAACAAGGGATATCCTATCAATGAGTATAAAAGAATTTATCGACAAGTATAAAGATTTGCTTCCTTCGTATGGTGTAGTTACAGAAGATGATAGTATAGAAAAAGTCCTTGAACTAGTAAGGGAAAATAAGCATTATATAATAGTTGTAGACAAGCATGGTAAATTAAGAGGTATAGTAACATACCTTGACATATTACTAGCATTAGGTGGTCCTAAACCTACAGCAGCCTTCTTACCGTTTTCGAGTATAGCTTCAGCATTAAGGAAAGTTAAGTTATCTTCTGAAGTTTTGCCAAAGGTACTAGTTAAGCGAATAATGGAAAGGACTCCCCATCACATAGGACTTGAAGATACAGTAGAGGAGGCTATAGATATGATGGAGAAGTATCATATTCATCACTTAATAGTAGTAGATAAGAAAGGTACTGCGAAGGGAATTGTAACAGCACATGCAATATTTAGAGCAGTGGTTAAGGAAATAGAATCTGAGAAAATTAAAAAGTCATAGAGAGCTCTGTAGGGCCAAGATTACTAGAACATTGATGGAACATTAACATGTTAGATGGAATGCTCCAACAACTTTCTTACCCTTATCGACCATTTCATTATACTTCTCTACAGCTTTCTTTGTGGTATGAATAATTACCTCAATACCTCTTCTCTTAAATTCCTCTATAACTTCGGGATCGACCTTCATTAGTCCATTATAACCTGTGCCTACTATGAGAACGTCAAAGTTAATGTTAAGTACCTGCTGCAAGTCGGCTAGTTGAAGCCTATGACCTTCGATTCTCCACCAATCAGAAATAATTTCTTTAGGAGTTATTATAACGTCTTGTCGATACACTTTACCATTAATTACTATTTCACCGAAATCATAATAGTCTATTTTGAATTTTTTCAATATATCACCTAGGACTTTTTAGCGAGTTCAGCCAAATGCCTTTTCTTCATTCTTCTGTGTCGGGAGTATTCATCATCACATTCACATATAGATTTTAGAGTTAAAATGTGTTAACCTTTGCTTATTATCTCTTTTATCTTCTTCCTAACTATGTCCGCAACTACTTTTCCATCAACTCTTCCTCTCAATATTGACATTACTCTTCCCATAACAATACCCATAGCTCTTTCACCTCTTTCTAAGATTACCTTTCTCAAATCCTCAACTGTTTTACTAATTATTTCTTCTACCTTTTCCATAGGAATAGTTCTTAGCCCTAATTCTTCAATTATTTCCTCCATTTTCAGTTTAGGGTTCTTAGCCTTATATGAAAGAACTTCCGGTATAGCCTCCTTGGACATCTTGCCTTCAGCAACAAGTCTAATCACTTCACTTATGTCTTCTTCGCTTAAGTTTTCTATAGGCACTCCATCACTCTTAAGAGACTTTAACGTACTTGTCAATGTATGCGCTATTACTGTTGCAGGTATTTT
The DNA here is from genome assembly GCA_964467535.1 of uncultured Desulfurococcales archaeon. Lineage (GTDB taxonomy): Archaea > Thermoproteota > Thermoprotei_A > Sulfolobales > WANQ01 > CAYXRT01. The sequence continues at coordinate 62,909 of CAYXRT010000002.1, read as the reverse complement.
GTCCTTATACTTAATTGCTAATTCTTCAAATAAGTCTATGAAAACAGTTCTTAGTAATTGTTGGGCTAGTTCAGGACTTAACTTGAATTCGCTAACATATTTGCGTATTTTAACTCTAGGATGCTCAGGTATAAGTTTTTTAGCTCTTTCAATTATTTCAGGTGTTATCTCTATTGGCGGTATATCAGTTTCAGGATACATTCTTGCAGCTCCTGGTTGAGGTCTCATATACCTTGTAGTTCCATCGGGATTTGCTGCTCTAGTCTCCTTAGGTATACCTCTTAGTGCATATTTTGCTCTTTCCCATACAGCTTTTAATGCCTCTAAAGCTTTTTCCTCCTCATCTGCTACTAAGACTATAGCATCTGTTTCCGGGTTTGCTTTAGTAACTTCATATAGCTTGTTAACCTCCTCCTTAGTTATGCCATATGCTGGTAGTTCATCTGTATGAAATATTCCTCCAACACCACCCCAGAACCTAGCATATTCCGCTAATTCAGTTCCAAACCTTCTTTTTGGCTGTAGCTCTACCCCTAAAAGACCCTTAAATTTAGGCAATATTAGCGCAAGAACCTTACCTCTACTTCGAATAGCTCTTAATATTACCTTGCTCTTCGTTTTCTTAAATACCTGTGTTACATCTATGGGATTGAACCTTATGTCTTCTTCCTTTACACCTCTCCTTAATAGTTCATTTTTAATCTCAAGCAGCCTTAACTGTCTTAGGACCTCATATTCAACAACTTTAGGTAGTAAGTCTAATCTTTGAACACCCTTAATTTCTGTTTTTGTACCACCCTTTATTGAAATATTTAAATCTTGCCTTATTGTACCAATACCTCTTTTAACTTTGCCTGTAAGTCTCAGCATTTGACCTATAGTTAATGCTACTTTCTCTACTTCCTCTGGTGTATGCATATCAGGTCCTGTAGCAATTTCTATTAATGGTATTCCTAATCTATCGAGTCTATATCCAACATGACGGCCTTTTTCCCAAACCTTTCTTGCAGCATCTTCTTCCAAACAAATTGTCTGTATACTTACTCTTTTGCCATCGATATCAACATATCCTCCAAGTGCTATTACCGCTGTTCTTTGAAAACCTGTTGTATTTGAACCATCTATTACCACCTTTCTCATGACATGAACTTCATCTACTATTCTAGAGTGAAGTGCCATAGCAATAGCTAATGCTATTTCCAATGCTTCTTGATTTAGCATATGTGGTGGTTCTTCATCTGTTTCTACTAGACATGAAGCATTTCTAGGCGCTTCATAATCATAAACCCTTCCTCTCTTCCATTCAAAATAAGCTGCTATATCTACTTCGCCTAATTCACTTTGTGTTGGTCTAAGTCTTCTTTCAAATAAATCTATAGCTTCTTTTTCTACAAGAAGTGTTGGACAATTACAGAATAATTTATGCTTTGTATTAAGTTGCTGATGAATTTCTAGGCCTACCTTAAGGTCTAGGGCTTTATAGTCTATTTCTATTTTAGGCGATAATTTAGGGTTCATGAGGCCACCTCGGATAAAGGTTTACACTATGTCTTGGATTAATTTCACCAGCTATGTTTGTTAACATGAGTCTTCTAACTTCGTTTAAGTCTCTAGTCTTGGCTAATATCCAGCTAAGCTTAACATATGCTACTTCGGGTAACATGTCCTCGCCAGGTATAACCCCTGCCTCAAGATATAATCGACCAGTGCTATAGACATACATATTTACTCTACCAAAGAGACATTGACTGGTCATAACGACGGCTACATTTTCTTCAACTGCTCTCTTAATGGCATTAATCAATCTCTGAGGGAAGTGTCCTAGACCTGTACCCTCAAGAACTATTCCATGATATCCTTTATCAACAAAGAAGTCTATAACTTCTGGGTCTATAGATGAATAGAATTTTACTAATGCTACTTTTTCATCAAATTTAGCCTCAATCGCAACTTCCTTGTCTTCGCCTCTCTTTCTAAACCTATTATTTATGATTTCAACTTTTTTAGCATATGGATATATTTTCGCTAACGGTAGATCATTTATGGTTTGAAATGCATCTCTACGACTTGTGTGCATTTTTCTAACCTTAGTACCTCTATGAGCTAAAGCATAACTATCACCAGTTTCTCCATGCATTACCACTACAACTTCAGCAAAGGGTGCTTTAGCTGCAGTAACTACAGCTGCAAGGAGATTAAATGCTGAGTCGCTGCTAGGTCTATCACTACTTCTTTGAGCTCCAACAAGTACTATGGGAACAGGAAGTTTCCTAAAAGCAAAGGAAAGTGCTGCAGCCGTCCAAGCCATTGTATCAGTACCATGAGTTACTATAACTCCATTAAATCCTTCATTAATTATTTTAGCGGTTCTTTCAGCTATCTTCTCCCAATGCTTAGGCGTTAAGTCTTCACTAAAGATATTGAATAATATATCAGTATCTATATTGGCTACATCAAATATTTCTGGAATGAGCGATGCTAAGTCCTCGCTAGTTAATGCAGGTTTTACAGCACCTGTCTCATAATCAACTCTACTGGCAATAGTACCACCTGTACTCATTATCATTAAGTTGGGAAGCTCTGGTTTTCTCAAAGGTTTGACTTTTTCAATACCTTTAATTTCAACTCTGCTGCCAAGTTTCTCTATAATGGTATTAGAGTCAAATTTTACACCTATATTGTATCCGTTATCAAGCTTAATGACTATAATCTCTTTAGCGTAAAGTCTCTCCCTAGGCATCAAAATTCCTTCAATAACAAATCCATCATTCTTCCTAACTCTGATTCTATCACCAACAGATGCTTCTAGAGATTGAAGTACATCCCTTAACTTGCCTATATATCCAGGTAGAGGATCAGGCAATGTCTATACCTCGCGAATTACTCTACACCTGACTATGTTAAAATGTATTAAATACCTAAAATAACCTACATTATTAATGGCCTTCAAATACCAATAATGTCGGTTATCGTTTGATAAGGAATTATTTGTAAGTCTTTAAGGATTCTAAAGTACATGGTTTTAGAGTTAAGTTTGACTGAATATCATGCTTAAAAGGTTAAGATGATAAAGACTAAGTTTACCTACGTCTAATGCCTACAGCTACTGCTTGTTGCTCTTGCATTTTCCTTAGGAACCTTAAATACTCCTTTCTATTCCTTACTCGTGGAGCTAGGTTTTTCTTAGGCTTTGGAGGTATCTTTGGTGTCTGACTTCTAACTTTTCCGGCTTTGGTAAGTGAACCATGTGAAGGCATATCCTACCCCATCATACCCTATATAGTTATCCGCTTTTTAAGGTTAACTACCTGATTTAGTAGTAATCAAGTGTAATTATATTTATGGTTTATATACAGTTGTTGAGACTTAACATATAGGCTTGTATCAAGGTGATGAAAGTGAAAGTTTACTTAGTTGAGCATGTAATAGGCACATTCGCTTTCGATGAAAAGGGTGATGTAGTAGCCTACGCTCTGGGACCGAAATCCTTGGATGAAGCCGTTGAAGTAGCTCTTAAGCTTGAACAGGGAGAAGTAATTCCATCGACAAAAAAGGTCTTAGAGGAATTAAAGAATAGAGGAGATATAGAAGAAATAATTGTCGAGGAAGAACCTACAGCAAAATACGTTAATTCAGTTGGTCTAAAGGCTGAAATAGTACCAGGACATGAGTTTGCAGTGAAGTTCAGAGAGAAAGTAGCTGATTATGCTGTAAAATATGAATATGTGTCCAGTAAGGACGAGTTCGATAAGTTTATGCATCAATTAGGGCTTGAAATGACTAGACGTAAGCTTAGGAGAGCTGCAGAGAAGAGAGATCTACTTGCAGCACAAGCAATTAGAGCTATAGATGACATTGATAAAACCATAAATCTATTCGTAGCCAGGCTTAGAGAATGGTATAGTTTGCATTTCCCTGAGCTGGATGATTTAGTGAGAGAGCACGAAGATTACATAAGTATATTGGCTGAGCTTGGCCACCGAGAAAATGTTGGTAAAGAAGCACTAGTCAAATTAGGATTTAGTGAAAGCAAGGCCGAGAAAATAGCTGAGGCAGCTTCTAAGAGTATAGGAGCTGACTTATCTGATTTTGATGTAAGGCCTATTCAAACACTAGCAAATATAGTTAAAGAACTATATAGATTAAGAAGCGAGCTAGCCGAGTACATATCAGCTGTAATGAAAGAAGTTGCACCCAATGTTACAGCTCTTGTAGGTCCACTATTAGGTGCAAGACTCATAAGTCTTGCAGGAAGCCTGGAGGAATTAGCTAGGCTTCCTGCTTCAACTATACAGGTGTTAGGAGCCGAGAAAGCCCTCTTTAGGGCACTTAGAACTGGAGGTAAACCTCCAAAGCATGGTGTTATATTCCAGTACCCTGATATACATAGATCACCTAGATGGCAAAGGGGTAAGATAGCTAGAGCACTTGCAGCAAAGCTTGCAATAGCAGCTAAGGTTGATGCGTTTAGTGGTAGGTATATTGGAGAACAATTAAGGGAAACTCTAAGAAAGAGGATTGAAGAAATAAAGAAGCTCTACGCCAAACCGCCAGTTAGAAAACCTGAAAGAATTGAAAAGAGACCTCCAAGACCTAGAAGAAAGAGAAGAAGAAAAGGTAAATAAACGTAAGAATTATAGCCTTCAATGTGGAGAACGTGATAGGGGGTGAAATTAGATGTCAGAGGTAATAGATATATATGAGCATGAGAAGTATAAGAGAGTATATGTTGTTGAATTAAATGATGGTTCTGCAAGGTTAGCTACAGAAAACTTAGCACCAGGAAGAAGAGTTTATGGTGAAAGATTATTCAAATGGAAGGATAAAGAATTCAGGGAATGGAATCCGTATCGAAGTAAGCTCGCGGCAGCATTACTAAAGGGTTTAGAGGAATTACCTGTACTAAATAGCCATAAAGTACTATATCTAGGAGCAGCTACAGGTACTACTGCAAGTCACGTATCTGATATTGTAGGGTTAAAGGGTAAGGTATTTGGGGTAGAATTTGCTCCAAGAGTTATGAGAGAATTCGTGGTGGTAGCTGAGACAAGACCTAACATAATACCAATATTAGCAGATGCTAGATTCCCACAAAAGTATAGACACATAGTTGAACAAGTTGACGGTATATATGCTGATGTAGCGCAACCTGAGCAAGCAGGATTGGTATCAGATAATGCAGACTTCTTCCTAAAGGATGGAGGATGGCTTCTACTAGCAATAAAGGCCAGAAGCATAGATGTAACAAGAGCACCAAGTGAAATATACAAGAAGGAAATAGATACATTAAAAGCTAGAGGATTCGAAATAGTAGACGTCGTTCACTTAGAACCCTTTGATAAAGATCACGCAATGGTCTATGCAAGATTTCATAGAAAAAGATAAATTTTCTTAAAAACAATAGATATTTTAAATCTCTAAAATAAACTAATCTTATAAAGGAGTTTCAATACTTAGAGTAACTGAAATGCAGAATCTACAAAAACAGTTACAAGAGGTAATAGATGTACTTAAGTCTACGGGGTTCAAGGTAAAGGTACTTAATTACCCATATGATAGAAGGAGAAGAAGCGTAGATGTTATAGCAAGTGACGGTAAAAAGGATGTATTAATGAAGATTGTAGGGGACGTAAATGAATTAAGAAGTAGTGAAGTTCATGAACTTAAGGCGTTGTCCTCAACACTTAAAACCTCATCATTAATAATTGCTTCTAAGATTTCAGGTAGAGACCTAGAAGATTATGTGGCTTATGAAAAGTATGGAATGTATGTAATTACAAGTACTACATTCAAGTCTATTGTAAAGGATAAAGAAAACATTTACGTATATTACTCACGAGGAGGATTCTATGTAAAAGTAAATCCAAGGGAATTCAGGAGAGCAAGAATAGCAAAAGGTATGAGCCTTGGAGAATTAGGAAGACTATTAGGAGTTACAAGGAAAGCCGTATATGAATACGAAAAAGGAGAAATAGACATAAGTATCGAAAGAGCGGAGAGAGTAATAGAAATATTAGGAGAAGATGTACTAGAACCTGTAGATATATTTGAAGCTCCAAAAGCTAAGGAACATACCTATTATCACGTTATATCGAGTGAGAGAATTATAATGAGACATCTAAGAAGCCTAGGATACGATGTATGTCATGCGGAAAGAACGGTAGTTGATCTTGCTGCACTAAAGGAACAAGAATTGAAGGATCAAAAACTCGCAATAATAGTAGAACATGACAGAAGAAATGGTTTATTAATTAAAGCTATAGAATCCGAGAAACTAGAAGAAGTCATGAATGTAAAAAGATACGCCTTAGTAAATAGGAGGAGTATGTTAAGAGAACTAGAAGATCTTGGAATAGAGGTTGCAAGATCACCAGATGAATTAAGAGAACAAATACAATCAGAGGTTAAATAGAGAATTGTATCAGATAATAATAACGGGAAGGCCTGGTGTAGGAAAAACAACCATATTCCTATACGTAATAAATGAGGTAAAAAAGCAAGGATATACCGTTGGAGGCATAGTTTGTCCTGAAGTACGCGAAAGAGGTTATAGAATAGGATTTCTCATAATAGACCTCATGGATAGTACAAGAGATTGGTTGGCGCACAAGAAGTTATTCAAGTCAGGACCACGAATAGGAAGGTATATAGTAAATGTTAAAGGTGCTGGCGAATTAGGATCTAAGGCAATAGCTAAAGCTATAGAAAGAGCAGATCTTATAGCAATAGATGAGGTGGGGCCTATGGAATTACTAATACCTAAACTTAAATCAGCTATAATAGAGGCCTTTAAGTCCAATAAACCATTACTAGCAGTAGTACATTGGAGAATGAATGATCAACGCATACTTAGTTTAATGAAAAATGCCGAAAAATACTATGTAACCGAGTCCAACAGAAACACACTTAGGAACAGTATTAGAAATAAGGTTATAGAAATAATTAAATTATGGAAACAGTATGATAAGGGAAATTAATGGTATTCCAGTAATAGAAATACGTGAAGGCAAAACTAAAATATACATCCCCAATCCCAAGCTTTATACAAGAGAAGATGGTACCTTAGAACCTGCATGGGCTCCTGTTTTTTATAATCCTAAAATGGAATTTAGTAGAGATGTTGCTGTAGCGTTCCTTACAGCATTAAAGAAGATGGGAATTAGTTTTAGGCTTGTTGTTGACCCATTGAGTGGTACTGGTATCAGAGGATTAAGATACATCAATGAATCAGGAAATGTCAGTAAAGTAATTATTAACGATATAAATCCGATAGCATACGAGTTCATGAAGTTTAATGCAAAGATTAATAACCTTGAAGATAGAGTTGAGGTTTATAATATTGATGCAAATATGCTGTTATATTTATTAGCGATGATTCGTGAGAGACCCGACTTTATAGATATTGATCCCTTTGGATCTCCTATACCGTTTATAGATTCTGCACTACATACAATAAAAAATGGTGGAGTTTTAGCAGTAACAGCAACTGATGTAGCACCGTTATCAGGCACTCGTGAAACTGCATGTAGAAGAAGGTATTTCTCACGTTCAATAAAAGTAGACTTTGATAAAGAACTTGGACTTAGGATATTAATAGCATCAATAGCGCTAAGGGCAGCAGCTCAAGATTTATACATAGAGCCATTGCTATCATATTATGTAGATCACTATTACAGAGCATACTTAGTAGTTAAGCGGGGAGCTAGAAAAGCAGATGAAATGTTAAATGAAAATTTAGGATTTATTGTATATGTTACTAAAAACTTACGTAAATACGTAATTAAGGGGTTTCCTATACCAGATGTTAATGAACTAAGGAACATAAAGGACGAATATGAATTAATAGGGCCGTTATGGATCGGTAAGTTATGTGAAGAAAAAGTGCTTAAAGTTATCAATGAAAATGCTCAGTATTTAGAGCTGAATACGATGCATAGACTCACTAGGTTAATAGAGGTCTTGATTTCTGAATCGAAGATTACCACACCATACTATTATAGACTTGATATGCTTTGTAGTAAGTTAAAGAAATCAATGCCTAAGATAAATAGCGTTCTTGAATGCCTCAGAAATAAAGGTTATGAGGCATCAAGAACTCATTTTGATCCTAGAGGGTTTAAAACAAGTGCTGAATATCATGATGTAGTAGAGTGTGTAATGATGGTTTCTTAAATAATATTATGTTCTTTTATTTCTTGTATTGACTTGATTTATAAGCCACTCTGTAAGTAACCTACATGTACGAGGATCAAAGAATCCGCCATTAGAACACTTATCAATATTTAAGCATGTGAAACATGGAATGTCTATGACATTTGCTAGGTTAACTCTTAGATTGAGCTTAGTTCTTCTAATGACATATAGCTTATATGTCCTTCTACCATTATTTATTACAGGTTCTCTTCGGATAAGTCCTTTTTTGAGTAGTTGTAATGCAATACGTGATCCTTCACGGCTGTCTATTCCTAATATTTTCCACAGTTCACTTTGGTAGAGGCCTTCATCTCCTTTAGATTCTATTAATTCTAAAGCTTTCCTCTCTAATTCAGATAGATGAGGCATTATCATCACCTAGTATTTCACTACGTGTATTATAGACTTCTACATCATTAGGTCTTTTAGTAGTCCCGTAGATATTCTATTACTATCCAGACTCTTATACTTATATTGTCTGAATAAAATAAACTACTAGCTACAATGATGAAGGCTTTGCAAATTTACAAAAATACATTTATAACGAAGTTTTCAACTATATCTCTATATCTATTCCTTACAGTTACCTCTGTTATATTTGCTCCTTCAGCTATCTCTTTTTGCGTCTTTTTATGATCTAATAGTATTGCAGCTACATAGAGGGCTGCGGCGGCTAAGCCTAGTGGACCCTTGCCATCAGTTAAATGATATTTTGATGCTTTATTTAGGATTATTGCAGCTTGCGTTTGAACTTCTGCGGGAAGCTTTAAAGATGATGCTAATTTTGGTATCAACTCTATAGGTTTAATTAATGGTACATGCTTTTGAAGTACAAGCTCCTTTATCCTTCTACATGCATACCATAGCTCCCGTCTATTAACTCCTAAGACATGCATTATTTCATTAGGTGTCTTAGGTATACTACACATTTTACACGCTATATAGAGAGCTGCTGCAAGGTAGTTCTTCAATTGAGGTCTCCTAATACTGATCTTTTCGACTAGCTTCCTCATCATGTGTGCTGTAGTCTCTTTGACTCTATCAGGTAAACCTAGTCGAGCTGCAACAGCATTAACTTCGGTAAGTATTTCAACAAGCTTCTTATCTCCAGGGGCTATTCGATTCCGCCTCTGTATTAATTGAAGTTTTCTAGCCTTTCTTCGCTGTGCTATAGATAGCCTACCTCTATAGACATCGATAAATGTGGTAATTCCCCAATCATGGACTCGAGTGGTTACGGGTCCGCCTACTCTACTTTTTACATACTTATCTTCAGGGCTAAAGATTCTCCATTCAGGCCCTAGATCAACTACATGTTCTTCTAGGACCTCACCAGTATCGGCACAAATATACTCTCCTCTTAGAGGATCATAGATAATACTCTCTTTAGGACATTTAATTTCCGTATCCACTATTTCTTACCCCTTTTCCTTCTAAGTCTCTTCCTAGTAGGCTTTTGCTTAGGAGTAGTAAAGTAGACGGGCCCAGGTTCAAAGAATACCTTAACTTCAGATGATTCAGGCTTTACAATAGCATATGGTGATGAAACAGGGCCTATTAGATCTGCTAATACCCCTAGCCTTCTTAAATGTTTGTCAAATATACGTGAACCTAATGGCGGAGGATGATCTATTTCAACTTTCACAATAATATTACCTGAACGGGAGATGTGTAAGGCTGTACCTAGTTTACGCATAAAAATCTACCCCCCAAGCACTGTCATAACATTTATGATATCTCTTAATATATTAGTATGACGGCTCATAAGTGTATTACTTCACTTAATAGAGTTACTAATGGTGGTTAAATAGCTGAGAACATGGAGATCTCATGTAGTTTATGGTGGTATAACTGTAACACTACTGTATTATTATTTAGTTTTCATACGTTTTTCTTTAATTTTTAATGCTATATCCCTTAACAGTTGTGTTTTGGGTTTAGTTTTTAAAACGCTAATTCTCTTCTTTTGCTCCCACCAAGCCTTAGGATAGGCTTTATCTTCAATAATTGGGTCAAGACCTAATTCTTTTGCTGCTTCAATAATCTCCTCTATAGATGGCTGCGGAACAGCGAACTCTTTAGCTATCTTTCTACCTTCCTTCCTACTCCTTGTTGAGTCTATATTTATAGGCCATAAGGTGATTCTCTCTCCTTGATAATCCCTACTCATGAAAAGATCTTCCTCTACTTAATCAACACAGCATTAATTACACCATCCTGTCCTGGCCTAGAGGTGACGACTGCTCTTCCTATCTCAGTTTCAATAATGGCTCCTTTAACAATGATCCCTCTTCTAGCATATTCAGTATGAGCAGGGGTTTCAATAACCCTTATTATTTTAACTTTTTTAGCCTTATTAGTTGTTGGATCAAGTACATTAGCAAAAGCTGCTCTCTTTAACCTAACCTTAGTGTTACCACCTTTAACCCTGATAATGGTTCTTTGATCTTGCTCTGAAAGTCTAGTATGTGTTGGAGGTCTACCTAATTCAAACTTTCTCTTCTTTCTATGAGGAGCCTTTTTACCTCCTGTAGGCTTTTTAAGGTCATTACCTTGGTAGTATGACATTGACGTACACCTTAACTATTTAATTCCTTGCAAGCTAATAAGCATAATCTCTAACTTCTATATAAGTGTTTATTTATCCTTGGGATAAGTGCCATCAAAACAGCATAGTAGGTTAATTCCATTCTTGTAACTGTTCCTATGCTTAAGTAGCCTATGGCACCTATTTCTTCATTTATTTTATTTCTTCCACTAATCTTGGCCATGTATTCCCCTAGAGTTCTATGACTTAGCGCGCTTGGTGGGACTTCAAATGCTGGACTGAAACCTATGGTCTCGTAACCTGTTTTATCAACAATAACTGCTACCTGTATATCAAGTATCTTATCTTTTAAAAGAGGTACACTAATGTAGCCTGCTTCTATGCCTACCCCATAATCCGCATTAGCGATTTTAAGAGCATTTAACGCTCTATTACATGCACCCTTGACTATTTCATTCATAGTCCTAGGCTGCTCACTTACACCTGAAGGCACTTTAACTCCTAATACCTCGGCATCACCCATGAGAATCCAAGCTTTTTTAACTGCTAATACCTTTGAAGGATTAGTGCTCCCCACAGCAACCCTCACGGATATTCACCTGCTATTAATGAGAGTGCTGAATAATGATTAATAAGTTTAGAGAAAAGGTTAGAGAGTTATTTTACAAGTTATCACCATTGATACTTAAACCGATATATAAAGTTTATGAAAAGAAGTTGTGGATGGAGATAAAAAATGGCCCCTTTCCAAGGCATGTAGCAATCATACCTGATGGTAATAGGAGATGGGCTAGACTTAGAAACCTATATCCATGGCAGGGACATGAAGAAGGTTACAAGAAAATGAGGGAAGTATTAGATTGGCTATGGGATCTAGGTATAGAGGTCGTCACAATTTATGCAATGTCAACTGAAAACTGCCTATACAGACCTAAAGAAGAACGTGAAAAACTGTTCAATCTTGCGAGAAAGGCTTTCAATGAGGTGCTTCAACGTATTGAGGATTTTAATAGAAGGGGGGTTAGAATTAGAGTTATCGGAAGGCTGGATTTAGTGCCTCGTGATCTCATTAATTTAATCAAGGAAGTCGAAGAGAAGACTAAGTTCAATGATAAACACGTATTAAATATAGCATTATGTTATGGGGGAAGGCAAGAAATACTAGATGCGGTTAAAAAAGTCGCAGAAGAGGTGCTTCACGGAAAATTAAAAATCGACGATATAGATGAAGAAATCTTTAGAAAACATCTATATACAGATCATGCGCCTGATCCTGATCTGATAATTAGGACTTCAGGTGAAGAAAGAATCAGTAACTTCCTTTTATGGCAATCTGCATATAGTGAACTATATTTCTGTGATATATACTGGCCTGATTTTAGAAGAATAGATCTATGGAGAGCTATAAGGTCATATCAGAGACGAGAACGAAGGTTTGGAAGATAGAATTTATTATCATTTCTCTTTCTTATGAGCAACCTTCTCTTCTATGTATCCAAGAATGGCAGTTACTATTATTGAAATAATTATTATGGCAAAGAGCCAGAGAAGTATCTGAGACTCCATAATGGTTCTTACAATATCCATTGATGTGGCTGTTGGAGGAAGACTAGCTAATCTTGAAGACAGTTCATACAGGGCAGCTATTATGAGCGCAGAAATTACTAATATTGATACGTCATGCCATACTTTTAGACCGCTTACTGGAGCCTTAGTTACAATCCTAGCTGACATTAATGCTAATACGCTAAAACCTACATAAGGAAGCATACCATTAATTATAATACCTGCGAGAGTTATAATTGAAGTTTCTGTTTCGGGCATTAATGCTAAAATAGTATGATAAGTTGTCGTTATGCCTACAATTATGGCTATAAACGATAATATCAATGCTGTTGAAGTAATTGGGGATTCTTTCCACCAATTGATTATCTTTACGTCTAATTCAAACCCTTTTAAAAACATGTATGCTCCTACAATAGTGAACGCTACTACGAGAGCATAGTGGAGAAGTCCTACGAGGGCAAGTAAGCTTATAGTGAATATTACAAGTCCTGGAACACCAAGAAATATTCGTGCAAATCTAGGTTCTTCAACAGCCTTCTTTAGGTATCTCCCTATTAGTATAAATGTCTCTTCGACTCCTCTCCATTGTTCAATAACAACCCTCTTGACTGAAATTATTGGAGCATAACCTTGAATTAGCGGTATCACCTGTTCATCTTCAGTGCTATCACTAACGATGACGATACCTTTAATATTGTACTTCCTACTTAACATGTCAAGTTGTTCACGGACTTTAATACCTGCCATTACATAATCATAGGCGTCACCAGAGATTACGGCAACTTCGACGTTCTGTCCTCTCTCCTTTAATTGCTTAGCTATATTTAGTGCTGAGAATAGTACATTTACGTCTGGATCTTCAGGCCTAGTTAATGCATATTTCATGGCAGCTGATTTAACTTGCTCAAAACCTATTATTGGGGTTCTAATTCCTATTCTACCAACATCGTCATCTATGTCTATAGCTAACACCATTATTATAGGTTCCTTATTTTTTAGGTTACCGTTTTTAATCATAACCTAAGACACCATTATTCAACCTCACCATAAAGTATTCGTAGCTCATCAAGACTTAACCTACGCATTTTAGTTTTAACCACCTTTTCTTTAATTTCTCTTTTCTTCTTTTCTAGAATTTCTTTCTTTCTTTCCTCATTAATTTGTTCTATTAACCGCTTATATTCCATTCTTTTTTCAACAAGCTTTTTTTGTAGTTCATCAATTTTAGTAGATAATTCATTTATTTGATCAGAAGACTCATTTATCCTACCTGAAATTTCATCTATGTTTCTCCTTAGCTCGTTGATTTGATGTGCAAGTTTATTAATTCGACTATTTATTTTTTGTATCTCATCGGATTTTTCACGTATCCGTTTCATGACATCGCTTAATTCCACTTTGATTCTACTAATTTCAGCTCTTATATTAACTATTTCTGACTTCACTTTCCTAGCTGTTATAGCTTTGTCTAGTAGTTCTTCGAGTCTAGCTATTTGTTCTATGAGTTCTCTCTCTTCCTCAAGTGTTAAGACACTTGTCATCTGCTTCCATTCAAGTTGCTGTATCCTCTTTTGTATTCTTGATAATGGTATTCTTAATGCACTCCTTACGTGTTCTAATTCCTTTCTCTTTTCATTAATCTTATTAAGTAGCTCTTTAAATGTACTTCTTAGTTCATTTCTCTTGTTTTTGAGATCCCTTAATTCATTTATTAATTTACTTTTTTCTTCTCTATATCGTCTTATTTCATTAATTAAATTCCTTACTCGAGAAATTAATTCCATACGTTTAGCTTTCATTCTTCTAATCTCTTCAATTAACAAATGCCTTTCTTCCTTTAACCTTTTTATCTGCTCTCTTATTTGTTCTATGTCCTTTAATATGTTATTAACAAGTTCATTAAGTTTATCGATATTGGTGTTTGACTGCAAAGATAACATCCTTGTCTAGTGGTGTCTTCCTTCAGGTTTTTTAATAATCACTCTAACATCAACTACTTTAGCTCCCATTCCTTTAGGGAATACCATTATTGGATTTAAGTCCAGTTCTGTGACTTCTTCATTCTCCTCCATAAGTTTAGCAACACCTAGTATGATATTTACTAAGGCCTTTTTATCTCTTGGCTTGAGATGTCTGTATCCTTCGAGTAGTTGTCTACCTTTGATTTCTTTTAGCATTTCTTCGGCATCACGTTCAGTTAGGGGGACTACTCTAAAGGATACATCCTTTAGTACTTCAACAAAAATTCCACCTAATCCAAACATAACTACAGGTCCGAATATTGGGTCTCTTGTAGCTCCTACTATTACCTCTAGGTCTTGTGGTACCATTTCTTGAACTAGTACTCCAACAACTCGTGCCTTGGGTAGAGCTTTGCGAACATTTGACAATATCTTGTTAAATGATTCCCTTACTTCCTTCGAACTGTTTAAATTTAATATTACACCTCCAACATCACTTTTGTGTATGACGTCAGGTGATACTATTTTCAATACTATTGGATAACCTATTTTCTCAGCTAATTCTACCGCTTCATCAACATTTACTGCGAGACCATATCTAGGCGTTGGTATTCCGTAGATTTTAACTAAGTCATATGCTTCGTGTTCAAGTAACTTATTCCTTCCTTCATTTAGTGCCTTATATATTATTTCCTTTGGTGAAGACATTTCACATAACCTCCCTAATTATTTAATGGGATTCCATTTAGAGGAATAGAGTAGCTCCTTATTAATGTATATCCTTCTTTAAATCCTAAAGTTGAATTAAAGTCTTGGTGAAGGCTCTTCTGTTAAGAAATCTTCTCCGCCACATAATATTCTTTGTATTTCACCATACAAAACATCTAATCCTTCACCGGTTTTACTTGAAACAAACACGGGCATCCACGATAATTCCAACGATGATAATCCTTCCCTTACTCTGTCTGTAAATTCTATCAATAGAGGATTGCCTGTTTCGCTCCTTAAAGCACTTGAGAATTCGAAGGGATCTTCACTCCACCTAATCATGTAGTCTAGGACGTCTTTTGACATCATATCCGTTTTTGTCACTACATTTATTTGCGGCTTCCTAAGTCTAACGTAAACCGATGCCGATAATAATAGCAGGGATGCATAAGTTGACGGGGATGAAGCTAGTGTACCATCTATGAGGAATAATGAAACTACTTTAGCATCCCCTATGAGCATATCAAGAACTAAGGGACCACTTTTCCTAAATGCAAAAAGTTCAAGTTGACCTGGAGTATCGATTATTAAGTAATTTGGCTTTATGCTATCAACTTCGTCTTTTAGCTTATCTATATAATTTATGAGCATGTCAACTGATACTATGAGTGCTCCATTAGGGCCTAAGTTATATTTCTGCATTACGTACCTAGAGTTGATGTACTCTCTTACATCTATGTCTGGCGAATAAGGTAACCACTCGGCAGCTGGATCTAAATTCAATGTAGCTACTCCTAATTGTTGATCCTCCATCCAATCTGCTAAGGCAGCTGTTAGATATGATTTTCCTGAACCAGCAGGTCCCACTATTACAATGTAATATGTCATGGTGATCTACGTCCTCTAACCTAAATGCCTAGATACCTAATTAAGATATATACATCTTAAAATTTTATTACTAGGATAAACTATATGACATTTGATGATGAAGAGGCTAGGCTCAGATAATTAATGATGAAAGATGTTAACTGACTCTAATTTCGAGATTAAAGGAATATTGAAAACCATCTAAAAGGCTTCGTATGATACTTACCCTTAATGTTTAATTTGTACTTGCATTTCGGGCATCTATTATCATTTATAAGCTTCCATGACTTAATGAAGAAGCCTTCCCTTTCAATTACTTTATATCCGCATCTTGGACAGTAAGTATCCTCCTTTGGATGCCCTGGAACATTACCTATATAGACATGCTTAAGTCCTTCTTCTTCTGCTATAGATGCCAGCTTCTCTAGCGTCGATACAGGTGTTGGTGGTACATCCATCATTAAATAATCTGGATGAAATCTTAACAGATGGAATGGAGTTTCCGGTCCAAGGTTTTCTACAATCCATTTAGCTAGTCTTCTAATATCTTCCTCTTTATCACCGTGAATAGGTACTACAAGGTTCGTTATCTCAATCCACCATCCGTTCTCCTTCATTGCTAAAATGGATTCAAATATGGGTTCGGGATCAGGTACACCCATAAACTTTCTATAGAAGTCCTTGTTTCCTCCACCCTTGAAGTCCACTGTTGCAGCATCAATATATTTGCCTATGTAATCTATTGCCTCAGGGGTCATATACCCATTAGTTACCATAGTATTAAATAGTTCCTGTTTCTTAGCTTCTTTAGCTGTGTCGTACATGAACTCATAGAATATTGTTGGTTCATTATAGGTGTAACTTATTCCATCAGCACCAAGCCTTTTGGCGTGGTAAATAACATCCTGTGGGGTCATAGGCTCCCCATAGATTTCATCTTTTCTCAATTGACTTATGTTCCAATTTAAACAAAATCTACAGAAGAAGTTACATCCTACAGTTGATATAGAAAACACTGAAGAGCCGGGTTCAAAATGCATTAAAGGCTTTTTCTCTATAGGGTCAACGTTAGCAGCTGTGAGTAAGCCATAGACTAATGTATATAACTTTCCCTCAACATTCTTTCTTACACCACATGCACCGTATCTACCCTCTATTATTGTACATCTCCTGTGACATAGATTGCATTTAACAATATTATCCTTAACTTTATCCCAAAATAATGCCTCTTTTACACCTCTTTTAGGTAACTTATTCACCATACTATCTCCTCAGTAAATAACCTGGCTACCTTAATCTTACTTATGGGTTTCAGGGCTTTTATCTTTAAATTGAAGCCGCAGAAAGGACATTTTTCATTTCTTAAAACTAGCTTCTTTACACCAAATTCATCTCTTAGAATAAGAGGCATATAACATTTAGGACAGATAGTTGTAAGGTATTTGTAGGTAATGTCCTTGGGGGAGTAAACAAATTTATATCCCATATTCTTTAAATTTTCCAATATTTTAAACAGCTCGTTAATATTAACTTCTTCATGAATATTCTTAGGTATGAAGTGTATTGGGACATATCTATTCCCACTTGCTATCCTAATTAATGCTCTACGTATAGTCTCACACTTCCAATAATCATTTATATTCATAACCAAATGTATTTCCACGTGTTTACCTAACGATAGTAGTTTTAATACTACATTGCTTATTTCTTGGGAATTTATTTGTTCATGAGCATCACTTATCTCGAGTAATATACAGTTTATGTCTTTCAATATCTTCTCTGTATAATTTAAGAGTATGCTTGGGGTCATTTTAATTAATACTTTTACATTTCTTCGTGTAAGTTGATGAATTAATTCAAAAGTCCATTCATTAATTAAGGGTTCACAACCTAGAATGGATACAACATCAGCTTTTGTTCTTTGAAGGAAGTCTAATATTTTATCAATACTTACCTTTCTGAGCTCTATAGCCGCTAAGTCTATGTTCATATTCCACGGACAAAATCTACACTTAAATGGTGAGCCAGGAATCCATATATTAAGTGTTGTTGCATTGACTATGTAGTGATAAATAGATATGTGTTCTATCTTTGAACATGTTACCATTAATACATGGTAATTGTATCTATCTTTTCCACCTATTACAACTCCGCACCTTTCATTTCCAAACACGCATTTAAAGAGACACCTACTACAATACATGGCATTACCCATTAAGGAGGCTAATAGTATACCTTTCGTAACTATTTTTGAAGTTAAATTTTAATTATTTATATTTAATTATGTAACTGGGGTATTAGAATTGATTGTAGTTGATGGACCAGCATCTAATGGTCTAGGAGCGGTAATAGCTAATGTCCTAAATACTAAATATGTTAAATTAGAGCATAAGCTATTTCCGGATGGGGAATCGTATATTAGATATCCTATTAATGTTAAGGATGAAGATGTGGTATTGATTCAATCGGCTTATCATCCACAAGATAAGCACCTCATTGAACTATTCCTGATGGCTGAAACGGCTAAAGATTTGGGTGCTAAAAAGGTAATAGCTGTTATACCTTATCTCGCTTATACAAGACAAGATAGGAGATTTCTGTCCGGGGAACCCATAAGCATTAAGACTATTTTAAGGCTCTTAAGATATTGTGGGGTAGACACGTTAATTACCGTTGAAATTCATAAGGAGGATTCTCTAAAATACTTCCCTGGAAAAGCAGTCAATGTTCATGCTATGAAGCCTCTAGCAGAATACTTTAAATCTAAATACCTAAATAAAGGAATTAGCTCTAAGGATATTATAGTATTGGCTCCTGACAAAGGGGCTCTCGGTAGAGCTAAAGAATTCTCTAGTATTTTAAACACGGATTATGATTATCTTGAGAAGTTCAGGGATAGAATTACCGGCGAGGTTAAGGTTAAGCCTAAATCTCTAAATGTCTCTGGACGAGTTGTA
Source organism: uncultured Desulfurococcales archaeon (assembly GCA_964467535.1). Taxonomy (GTDB): domain Archaea; phylum Thermoproteota; class Thermoprotei_A; order Sulfolobales; family WANQ01; genus CAYXRT01. The sequence goes on along the minus strand of CAYXRT010000002.1, from coordinate 44,109 downwards.
ATTATAGTTGATGACATTATTAGCACTGGAGGTACTGTAGCCTTAGCGGCAAGCAATGCCTATGAGTATGGTGCTAAAGAAGTTTATGCAGTATGTGCTCATGCACTACTTGTTAAAGATGCTTTAAGTAGACTAAAGAAGAGTGGCGTGAAATCCATCATAGCTTTAAATACATTACCTATTCCAAAGGGCGTAGAAGTAGTTGATATATCAAAAGAATTAGCTAGAGCAATAACTAGTGTTCTATAGTGCTATGAGTCTACTTTATGCATTATTATCAGGAGAGCACCTCTCCCTACCAATAGCCGAACTTAAGGGTATTCTAGAGTCTGAAGGTATAGCATATAAAATAATTAACGTATATGATCAGTTATTGTTATTTGAAAGTAAACTTAATGCTGTAAATAGAATACTTCAAAGAGCTGGATTGATTAAGGAGGTAGGACTAATACTTAAAATTATGGAATCTGACATTAACGTTATATGCAGAGAAGTTAAAGAGATTGATTGGTCTTTTATCGATGATACATTTAAAGTTGAATTAAAGAGATTAAGAGGTCACGGAAAATACATTAAGGAAAACGAATTGATAGATATTATTGCAGGCACTATAATTAAGCATACACGTCAACGTGTAAACCTTGTAAATCCTAAATATACGGTTAAACTTACGTTAACCAACGGATTAGCATTTTTAGGACTTGAACTTGGCAAGCTAAATACAAAGCAGTTCTTGTTGAGAAGGCCTGATAAAAGACCTTACTTCCATCCAGGAGCTCTACCTCCTCACATATGTAGAGTTTTTGTCAACTTAAGTAGACCTAAACATAATTGTCCTTATCTAGATCCATTTTGTGGAACTGGGGGATTTCTAATAGAAGCATGCTTAATGGGCTACTACAGTATAGGTTCTGACATAGATCTAAGAATGGTTGAGGGAGCGAGAATTAATTTAAAGTATTATAATCTTAATAACTATGAAATTATTCAAGCCGATGCAGCTAGGCTGCCTTATACAGACACCATATGTGCAATAGGTACTGATCCACCTTATGGAAGATCTACATCAACTAAGGGTAGAAGATTACAAGAACTCCTTGAAGGGTTCATATGTACTGCATCTGAAGTCTTAAAGAAGGGTTCGTACGTATGTTTTGCAACTCCTCATACCATTGATGTTGAAGATTCCATTAAACAGTTTGGTATGATTCTTAGGGAAAAACATTTTATGAGAGTTCATGGAAGCTTAACTAGAGTTATATGGTTGGCGTATAAACCTTGAGAGCAGCAGTTTACTTCCTAGGTACTAGTGCTGGAATTCCGACAAGGAATAGAGGGCTTCCTTGTATTGCATTAAAGTATAGAGGAGATATTCTATTATTTGATATAGGTGAGGGCTCTCAAGCTAAATTCATTAGAGCAGGTTTAAGCCCATTAAAAGTGAAGGCAATATTCATAACGCATTTACATGGTGATCATATATTTGGACTTCCCGGTCTTCTACAGACAATGTCTATGCTTAACCGTAAAGAACCTCTTTACATCTATGGACCTAGAGGTCTAAAGGAATTTATCGAAGAAATTTTCAAGTTAACAAAGTTTAAACCTCAATTCAATTTAAATATTTTTGAACCGCCAAATACTTATGAAACTAATGATTATATTGTTAGATGTTTTCCCGTAGAACATATAGTTGAAGCATATGGTTACGTCTTCGAAGAAAAGCATGTGAGAGGTAGATTCAATCCTGAAAAAGCTAAAAACTTAAATATCCCATTAAAGTATTGGAAAATTCTACGTCTCGGCCATGAAGTAAGATTAAGTGATGGTAGAGTAGTTAAACCTGAAGAGGTCATCGAAAACTACTCAAGAGGAGTTAAGGTGGTATATACGGGTGATACTAGACCTATAGATACAGTAGCTAAAATGGCCAATAAATGTGATTTATTAATACATGACTCTACATTTTCAAGCGAGTTAAAACATGAGGCGTACGGAGAAGGACATTCTACATCGATTGATGCGGCTAAGATAGCTAATGACTGTAAGGCTAAAGTTTTAATATTAACACACATAAGTGCTAGATACCATGAAAATCCTTTCATACTACTACATGAAGCTAGGAGGTTTTTCCCTCACACCTTTTTAGCCGAAGATTACATGATTTATATTTTAACCTGATGGCATTTTCTTTTCCCATATAGGATGCCCCCTGGATGTAGGTGGAGCTAACCAGTCAATTACTTCATTAGGATCCCTACATTCTATTATGAAAGTTATTGGACCTAAAGGTGACCTTACATCTTCTTCGGAAAAGCTGAGTCTTCCCCTATAAGCTGCTTGCTTATTTATTCTAAACATTATAGTATTCCCTCTAACAGCTCTTTTTAATATACTTCGAGCAGTATCAAGTATTCTTTCTCTCCTCAATAGGTCATGAAGTTTAATTAGGCTTTTAAAACTCGTACTTTCAGCTACTATTACCTTAAATCCTTGACTACGCTCAATTACCCTTAATTTTTCGGGATCGAATACGTTATATAAAGCCTTTTTTACTTTCTCTTCATTTTCCGTAGGCCTTACCTCTACTTCAACTCTTATCTTAGGGATCTTTTATCACCTCATTAATTACTCTTAGTATTTCATCTTTCAAATGCTTTATGTCTTTCTCGTTAATTATCATATAATCTGCAAGTGCTATTAAACTACCTAGACCAAAACTTAACTCAGTTAAATCTCTCTTCCTCAACTCCTTCAATGATTTAGGATCATCAGGTCTACCTCTCTTAAATAATCTCTTAAATCTTGTTCTCGGTGATGCATGGATAGCCATTATGTACACGTTTCCCATTTTTTTAAAGACTTCTATTTCATGGAAGCTTCTAGCACCATCTATTGCAATCATATTTCGATTTATTGATTTAATTTTCTCAGCTATCCTTAAGGCTATTGCTGCAGGTCCTTCCCTCTCTCTAAGTTCTTTAGCTATCGACATTAATGTATTGAGATCTGTAGGTAATCCTCTTTTCCTAGCTTCTTCTCTTACAACATCTCCCATTACTAGCACTGGTATGTTTAAACTCTTAATAATGCTAGTAGCGGTCGTTTTTCCTGAGCCAGGTAATCCGACAACACAAATTATCTTCTTTACTTTATCTGACATGGTTTCTACCTGTCAATAAGCTATACGTATGTCACGATTTAAATGTTGAGTTTCAGTATAGTGAAGAATATAAACTACTATTTAGCTTATGATACTAGAGGTGATGGTGTGGGGATAAGAGCGTTTATATCAATAGATATTGATGATCCTATTGTACTTAGAGAAATAATTAAATTAAGAGACTTAGTAGTATCGACTGGCGTTCCTATGAAGCCTGTTGAAGACGAAAACATACACTTGACTCTTAGATTTTTAGGTAATATACCTGAATCTCTTGTAGATGAAATTCATAACATAATGAAGGCTATTAAGTTCAAGGCATTCACCATCCACATCAAGGGACTTGGATGTTTTCCCAGAATTACTAGACCTAGAGTAATATGGGTAGGCGTTTCTAAGGGATCTGATGAATTAAAGCGTATAAGAAATGAATTAGAAAGAGGGCTTAGAAGACTAGGATTTAAACCTGAAGCAGAAGAATTCATCCCTCACATTACTATAGCTAGAGTTAAGGGCTCAGCAAGAATTCAATCATTAATAAAGGTATTAAATGAGTATCAAGACCATGATATAGGTTTTATGGAGGTAAAGAGTATTAGACTAAAACAAAGCATACTAACACCTAGAGGACCCATATATAAGACACTAAAAGAGGTTAAAGCAGAAGAATGAACATAGATGAAGTACTTAGGACAGTATTAGAGAGGATTAAACCAAAAAGTGAAGACTATAAACGGGTAAACAAAGTATATAATTTCATAAAGTCTAGAGTGGAAGAGCAGCTAATAAAACATGAACTTGAAGCTGAAGTAACTCTCCAAGGATCAATAGCTAAAGATACATGGCTTTCAGATGAATTAGACCTTGATATTTTCGTATTGTTTCCACCTAAATTCTCCAAGGAATGGCTTAAGGAAGAAGCTATAAGAATTCTAGTTAAAGCTCTAAAGGATTTTAATATTCAGTTATCCTATGCTGAACATCCTTATATTAGATTGAATATCAATGGTGTATTCGTTGATGTTGTACCAGCGTTCAAGGTAAGTGATCCAAGATATTTAAAAAGCGCAGTAGACAGAACTCCTCTGCATACCCGCTATGTATTATCTAAGCTTTCAAAGGAAGAAAGAGATCAAGTTCGCTTGTTGAAGAAATTTCTTAAAGGAATAGGAGTATATGGTGCTGAAATTAAAGTTCAAGGGTTCTCAGGGTACCTAGCCGAGCTTCTTATAATAAAGTTCAAGAACTTCTTGAATTTGCTAAGGAACGCATCCTCCTGGAAACCTCCAATAATCATAGATATAGAGGGCTACTACGACGTAAAAGATTATAAGAGCTTGGTAAAAAGGTTCAAGGATCAACCATTAATAGTTATCGATCCAACCGATCCTAATAGAAATGTCGCAGCAGCTCTTTCATTAAAAAATCTATCCATATTCATTGAGGCCTCAAGGAGTTTTCTAGCTAAGCCTGATATCAGGTACTTCTTTCCTCCTAGATTAAGCGATGATGAATACAAAGTTAAGATAAGGACTTTGATTTCTAGAAGAAAAACATGCATTATTGGTATTTTACTAGAGATTCCTTCAATCCCTCCGGATGTTCTTTGGGGTGAGTTAAGAAGAGTTACAAAAAATGCTATTAGAGTACTACAAATGAACAAATTTAATGTAGTAGACTATGCTATATGGTCTAATGAGAAAAGTAAGGCTATAATATTGATAGAGCTTATCGAAGAAACCTTACCTGAATATGAAGTCCATTTAGGTCCCCCCGTAACTAATGTTGATCATTCATATAAATTTAAGGATAAATACTCCAAGCTACCTAACATCATAGGTCCTTGGATTGGAGATGACGGTCGTTGGAGAATACTAAGACCTAGGAGATGGAGAAACGCTATAGAATTACTTAGGTTTAAAAGAAATGAAATCATCGTAACAAAACACCTTAGGAACTGCAATGTGGAGTTTATTAAAGAACATGACTTAGAAAAAACGTTTAATCACGGTGGTGATTGGTTACAATGCCTCTACAAGTTCTTAGTAAAGAGACCACCATGGATTTAATTAAAATCGAGGAATGTGTTGACATCGTTTGCTATCCAAAGCATAGAGCTAATGAGAAGGAATGTAGGAACAGAATTAATGAACTAAAATCCCATGGTGTTAAATTTATTATTAATTTCGGAAGAATTAAGATTGATAATATATACGTTTTAGGTAAAGGATTTTCTAGCGTGATATTACTGACATCGTATGGTGATCTTCCTGCAGTCATTAAGGTTAGAAGATTTGACTCTAGAAGACATAGTTTAATGGATGAATGTAAAATACTATCAAAGGCTTCATTATATGGTGTAGCTCCTTACGTTTACCTATGTCATAAAGACTTCATAGTAATGGAGTATATACATGGATTACATTTAATTGGATACATACGGCAAGAAATCAATAAAGATACTCTAAGGAGGGTAATACTGGAATTAATAAGTAAAGCATTCATACTAGATCTCATAGGTATAGATCACGGTGAGCTTTCTAGGCCTTGGAAGCATGTACTAATATCACATAAGGGGGTCTTTATTATAGATTTTGAATCTGCTAGCATGAGTAGAAGACCACATAATGTACCTTGTCTTGTAAATGCACTTATACTAAACCCTAAGAGTCCTCTATACGAAATATTCTCATCATTAAGACAAGTCGAGAGGAAAAACATAATCGATCTGTTGTCATTATACAAGAAAAGTATTAATTATAAAGTATTTAAGCAGTTGTTTGAGCTGCTTTATCAATACCTTCAATAGTCGTAATAGGTGTTCTTGCATATTTAGCTTTAATCTTCTTTATATACTCGCCTATGTACTCTATAGTTATACTATCTAAGCTTGGCCTTCTTAGTCTTGCACCACATTTAGGGCAAAAACCTGCATACATGCTCAAAACTTCTGATGGCGTAGGTATACCATAGAAGTCCTGGCCAACTTTTACAAATTGGTAGAGGATTGTTTTGCAATTTTTACATCTATAAAATATAGGCATTGATATCACTACGTCTATACTTTTGGTATTTTTAGAAAGTTTATTTACCGGCTAGTAATACCCTTAGTGGTTGAGCCTTACAGTCATTATAAAACTTATTATAATTGTTATCAATTTTTTGTATATTTGTATAGGGTATTACTAAGCGATATATTTTTAAACATTTAATTGAATTAAGTAAAAGTTCTCATGGATATTATACAATGGCTTTGGGGTATTATATTGTAAAATTAGCGGATAAGTTTTTGAGTCTCCGAGTAATAAGGATTTACCTGATATAGGGGCCGTCGTCTAGCTTGGTAGGATGCCAGCCTGGGGAGCTATCCCCGCCTAGAACGCTGGTGGTCCCGGGTTCAAATCCCGGCGGCCCCACCAATTCTTACTGTATCCACTGTTTCCTATACTTCCACAGACTTGGAGGAGTCCACATAATCCAGGCTGGCACCTTTTTTATGAATTCATAAGCTTCATCCCAAGACTCTAGCCTGAGTCTTTCAGCAAGCTGTTCGAGGGTCATAGGTGTATGAATGTATTCATAGAGAACTTGAAGTACTTCTTCGTTTATTTCAATTTCTTTATCTTTAATCTTGATTACTAACTTCTTTTCTTTGCTCATACACCATAGCACCTCTAGTAGTCTTAACTACATGATTATATAAGCTTATTAGGTAAATGAAGAACCTAGTTATTATGGTGCCCGAGCGTTCCAGCTCTGAAGTAGGTGATGACCTCCTTTGCCCCAGGGTTCTCCTTTCTTTTACTTAACTACTGCAAAGCATCCAGGTTTTGGTTCATAAACAGTTCCTTCTCTCTTAAGCATTCTTAATATTCTTTCTACGGTTTCTCTATCCATACCTAGCTCCTTGGCCTTCGATATTAAGTCCTTAATACGAGCACATCCGTAGGATTCTTCTAATTCTTGTATTATTTCAATTATTTTCAATAACTTTTCTTGCTGACTCTTAGGTTTCCCTGTCATTATAACATCTATATCTATTCTACCGCTTTCAACATCTATTCCAACACTCTCAAGAAATACCTTCATTAGCCTTATCGCTTCCAATGCATCATCCATAGTCACGTATTCTTTAAGAGCCATTTTTGCATGAGCCTCTGCAAGTCTTATTAAGGCCTCCAACTGTCTCGGTGTAATAGATATAGGAGAATCAGGAGATTCACTACTCATTTTTCTCATTTCAACAAAGAAGTCTTCAAGAACCTTTATAGCTTCTTCAGATAGCTTAGGTCGTACATATCTTCTCGCATAGCTTATGTACTTTCTTAAAAGTTCTGGAGGTATTTCAGGCTTAACCTTCTCTATATCTTTATGAACGCGTAGGATATGTTCTGCTAATCCAATATCATGGCTTTCTTCAGGTATATCCCTTATTATGAATATTAGGTCAAATCTAGATAGTATTGTTGGTGGAAGATTAACGTTTTCAGCTATAGTCCTGTTAGTTAAGTATCTACCAAACTTGGGATTACCTGCTGCAAGAATAGATGTACGAGCATTAAGCCTAGCAACAATACCAGCCTTAGCAATACTAATAGTATTATGTAGTACTAAACCATGTGATACAAACAAGTGGTAGGGTTCAACAGTAACATCGTAAACCCACTCTGAATCATTATTTTTAATCACTTCTACACTTTTTATCTTGATAAACCTAATGTTTCCATTAATAATATTCTCAATGTTTGAGATCTTATATTTGAGCTTATTGAGCTTTTGTTTAACTACCTTAGCATATTCTTCAAGTAATTCATTATCCTTCTTCACGAGGAGCCTATACCTCAATGTAGAGTATGGAATGTTTTTAAGTCTTGAGAATTCTGTTAGCTTGACAATTCTTCTTAGGAGTTTTATGTTCTTATTTTCTAAGCTTCTCTCTATTTCTTTAATAACAAGTTTGGCTTTCTCAATGTATTTGAGTGCCTTGAGCCTATGAATTTGATGTTTACGCTTTACAATATTAGTTAGATATCCATCGTTAATATCTAAATCATTAGCTATATCTCTGAGGATGACTGCCACTTCATGGGGTAACTCATCTCTGTAATTACATTTCTTCTTTGATCTATATAATAGCTCACTTATCCTGTTAATTCTATGATCATCATTAACTATCTCTGCTATCTTCTCAATACTAGGTGTTCCAGACACTACTACCTTGTAATAGGTTCGTAATCCTCTCACCGTTTCTATATAGGAATATATACCTAGAGTTAGCAGTATATCTTGTAAGTCCTGGGCTAAATCCCATGAAGACGTTCTAAACCCTATTCTTTCATTATCTACGAATCCATCACCTTTAAAGAATGCATTTATAAATGCCTTCCTACCCCCAATTGGAAGTTTGAATACTATTCTAGGTACCCTCCTTAATCTAGAAGGACTTTCTCTTAACTTGTTTTCCTTAGTAATGAACATTTCAGGCATAAATTCTTTAAGTGTATTAAAGAAGTCTTTTGAAACGACACGAACAGTGTATAAAGGATTTTTACGGTTCTTTCCTTGTACTTCTATTGAATATTTAATCTTTATCTTCTTAAGGACGCTCTCAAATTCTCTAATCAATTTAATGTCTGTATTGGAGAATCCTACTTCGTAATAACCGTTATCTGGATTAGCATATATAAAGCCATTCGATAATATAAACCCTATGAATTTACCCAAAGTTTCTGCATCTATATTTAATTTCTTTAATAGCCTATTCAATTCATCATTATCATCATTAATTAATTCATAGTAATTAACACCTATTGTTATCATACCTGGCTTTACCTTGTCAGCCCTGATGATCTCTATCCTACCATTATGCCAAACAAGGATAGGGTGTTCAGGGGTGACGGTTATTGTTCTTCCATTGTTAAAGGTGATTTTAATAAATTTATCTGGTGCCTTGTGTCTACTTACTCTATCTGCTTTGGTAATGACTATTGTCTTCCTATTTATATCGTATGCCATAACATATATGTCATTTACGTATAGTATATCGGTATCCTTGCCCTTTATTACTTTATTTCTATGTTTCATCATAAGTTTGTCAACAAATTCGCCTATCCTAACCTTTGTACCATCAGCAAGTAGTATCTCAAAATCTTTATGATAACTTTGCTGTTCCATGGCCTCATGAATAGCTACCCTATCATCTTCTCTCATTTTATCTATTTCATCTATGGCACAAACTCCTCCATCAGCTAATACTAATGCACCTGCTTCAAGATACCATTCACCCGTAGTCTTATCACGAACAACTGCTGCTGTATTATGGATTACAAGTGAATTTGCGATGAAATTATGATTCTCCTTTACTGTCAGGTCATATACTGTGAACTTTCCATTCTCTATTGCTATACTTTTTACCTTATCCCAGAATATTGGTGAATTAATCAACTTCTCCAAGTATTTCTTATCTTCATCATTTGTTATTCTATTCAATAACTTACTCAGCCACTTCTTCGATACACTCTCATTATTAAATACGTTCATTATCTCTCTTCGTTTGAAGTATTTTTCGAGTATACTTCTCACTAAAGACGCTGGTACATTGTCTTTAAGTTTTTCCCTTGAATAATTAACCATTTTCTTAAGTAAGTCTTTATTTTTCCTTATTGGTGAGGAGATTATTTCGGCATACTTTTTAATGCTGTCTTGATCAGTTATTATGAGCACATATCTTGTATGATTACTTCTTATTTCACGTCCTCTTAGTTTTGTAATAGTAGGTCTCCTTGTCCTTATTCTACTAAATATACCCATTCTAAGTAGTAATAAATGTAATTTATACACAAGATCCTTACTTGTACTAGTAAACTCTATATGTGCTCTTACCTTATCTCCACTCTTCCTTATGATGTAAGATCCATCAGAATCTATTAAACCTGCTATGAGCATTGTTGTAAATTTACCGTCAAGGCTTGTCAATAATGGGTGTATGAATGCCTTATTCTTGGGTTTTCTAAAGCCTAAACTATACATTAATTTTGCTAGTACGATTGAATTGAATGTTATATTGATAACTCCCGTTCTTTTATCTGTGGATGTAGTTGGTTTGCGTCCAAATAGCTCTCCTATGGTGTTTACCAAATAATCAGCTATTTCTGGGTCTTTAGTAGAGATCTTGATGTATCCTTTGTTTTCGTTTTTGTCGATATGGACTGAGCCATCACCCAGTATATGACCAATGAGGTATCCAAAGCTTGGCGTAAATTTAGGAAGCTTATGTGTGAATCCATTACGATATTCAATGTATTCTATATGGTCTGCTTTAAGCTTCATGTTAATGTCCTTTAATATGATCTTTAATTTTTTGTAGTAATGAGCGTGCTTATTGAAGCTATAGAAAAAGTCTTCACTCATGTTAAGCTTCTTTGATGCATTCCTTAATGTGCCGTACTTGTTTCTTAGCGCTTCAAGTATATGTTTACTAATTTCGTCCTTTAATTTGACCTTAATATTGTCAGGTAATTCTATAAAATCTAATGGATCTATGTCCTTATTTGAATACATAGGAGTAGGGTACACTTTTATTCTAGCAATGTAATCTCCAGGTTTAAGTTCCGAAGCCTTTATCCAAGTTATTTTTCCGTCTCGTATGGTTAATACCGGGTTTTCAGGGGTGAGTCCTATTTCTACTCCACTATTGGTTTTTATTTTGACTATCGAATTTACTGAGAGCTTCCATGCCTTCTCAATCTCTCCATAATATAAGCTTAAGCATTTATTATTGAGACTAAGTACTTTACCCTTGTATTCTAAGACGCCTTCTTTCTCTGCAATTACTTTATCTATTAGGTCACCAATAGTAATTATTGTGCCATCTTCTAGTATTATGTACGTATCCTGTAGTACACATAATCCTGCAGCGGTGGAGCCTTTTCCGCTTGTATAAACTCCTCTTGGCGCTATCCTAGCTACGTATTGTAAAAGCTGACTATTATGAACAAATATGAGACCTAATCCTCCTACAAAGTTTTCATTTTCTTCGACTGAAAGGTCATACACATATTCGCTGTGTTGAGGCTCGACTTCATTTATGTTTAACTCGATGATTTCTTCAATTGTATCCCACGTTAATAAATCATTCTTAATTACTTTTTCTAATGTAGTTAGTAAACCTACACTTTCTTTTCTAGTCGTGAGGAATTGTTGAAGTATATTAATCATCTTTAATCCATACTTCCTGCCAACATAACCTCTGTATACCTTACCTCGAAATTCAGAACCCATAGACTTATAGGATTTTGTATTTAGACCTGCTTTTCTTATAATCTGAAGTAAGCTTCCATCTATAGGTACTCTATCTACATAATCTATATTCTTATCCTCCACATGGATAGTGCTTGCTTCGTTGTTAGATATTACGTCTTTCAATAAGTGTAGAAGCCTTACACTATCGATGATGTTTATCTCATAATAACTAACATATTTGTCTTTATACTTTATTTTCTTAGTCCTTATAGTATGTGTTAACCCTAATCTTGATAAAAGGACTACAATTCCCTGTACTAAATCCTTATTCACGGAAGATATCTTTAACTCTTTACATATGTTTCTTCCTCCATTATTAATTATGGTAATTGATTCATCAGAGTCTATTAACCCCTTAATTAAGCCTATGATGAAGTCTAATGGAGCTGAATATGCGAATTCAGGTATCTTCTTAAGCCTAGTTATATAACCTTTTCTTTTAACTACATGAATATTATCACATTTCTTTAACGTGATTTTCTTAAGCCAGTCTATGAAGTCTTTATCTTTTACTATTAACCTATACGTAGAGCTTCCTTCCTTATGTCTATAGATAACAGCTCTAATATTGAATACATCTCTAGCTATTTTCTTTAGTTTTTGGAGAACTTCAAGATTAGCTGATGTAATTTCTAATCTCTCTCCACTTGATGTTAATGTTATGCTTCCATCACCTAAAAAGTAGCCTATGAAATAACCCACTTCTCTAGTTAACTTAATTTCCCTTCCAGCAATATTTATTGACTTTACTATTTTATTTTCTGGTAGCTCAATTTTTCTTAGTATTGGTATCAAGAGGCGCTTTCTAAAAGCCTCTTTAGGCTTTATGGGAACTAATATACCATTCCTATATGCTATGAGACTATGATTTTCTGTTATTACTATCTCTCTACCACACTTGGTTCTTATCAGTACTACTTTCTTAGGTGCCTTGTGTCTTATTAAGAATTTTATTGGTTTTAGTTCTACTTTAAGAGTTATAGGATTTACCGAGAAGGTGTATAAGTTTTTGTTTATCTTAGATAGGTTCAACATCTCTGTATCATTTTCTTTCTTTACATAGTCCTTGAACTTCTCTATATAGGAGTCAACTAACTTGCCTATAGGTTCGATATGTATAGTACCTGTATCATCAATGTATATTACTGGTTGACTGTAGGTTAAGCTCTTTGCTACTCCTGGATCACCTATTATTAGAACGTGTATGTCTCCTCTGATTTTAGTTCCATCTTCAAGTACTTTGGGTACGCCTCCGAAGAGTAGTAATGCTATTGCTTCCTTTACATCCCATAGTCCATAAATTGATGGTGCTATGCTTGCAATTATTCTCTTATGTATCCATGGATCTCTAGCTAGCTCCTTTATTTTTTCTTCGTCTTCTCTCGTTATTTCTACTTCCTCCAGTACTTTCTGATGTATATCAACATAGTTTGCTTCTATAAATGGCTCAAATATTGGTCTGGTCGTTCTTTTTCTCTCTTGCTTTATCCTTACTATACCCGTAACTATTACCCTGTCTCCTGGCCTAGCAATATCCACTAAATCGCTTGTTAAGATAACCTCTATTGATCTAGGTAATTGTCCTGCCGGAATTTCCTCTGGTTTTTCTTGTACGACTATTTTTTGCCAGTCAGTAAACTTTGATTTTTCTGGTATAAACTTGAATCCTCCAGTTGATTTATTACAGAATGGGCATATTGGTGGGGTTTCTAGGATTTCACCTATTTCTCCTTTAGGAGGCCATGTAAATTCTTGCTCACAGCCCGGAAGAATGTGTTTAAATACAGCTTTAACTACTTTTTGTCTTACTGGTGTGGCCCTAACCAGTATTCCCTCTATCGCTACTAGCTTCCCTACATGTTCGCTTCTTAACTTTCTAAGAGGTATTGTTTGGGGCAATCCCCTTATTCTTGGCGAGAACTTATCAACACTTTCAGCAAATTCAGCATTTTCTATATAGACTACGCTCCTAATAGCTTCAGATAAACTTTCAAGCATTTGATCTGGGTTATCTATTATCATCTTAGCTAAATCCGCATCAAACATTTGAAGATCGCTAAAGTCTATTACTACACTTTTCTGTCCCATTAAGGTCATTGTCCTTATTCTATCTCTATACTTAAGCCTACCCGTATTTGGATCACGAAAGGTCTTAAGAAATTCCTCAAACCGTATCTTAGGATCTATAATTTCCTCTGCTTCAGCTTCTTCATGCCTGCGTTCTTCATCAATATTACTCATATTAGTATCTCCTCTATTCCTAGTACTATTTTCTGCCACTTCTCGATAGTATTTCTGATAGATTTGTAGAGTATTAACTCTTCTGGAGCTAGCTTGCTTAGTACATCCTTTACGTCTTCGCCTAATTGGGCTAAAATTAAGATCTTTTGAATTCTTGATCTAAGTATATCGTAAATATACGAAAGTAGTCTTGTATGTTCATTTATTAATTCAACTGTTGGTTTCTCTGATATCTTAGCCCTTAACTCCGTTAAATATTCTCTTAATTTTTGGTAGAAGTTTTCAGGTAATGTAAGCATTTCTGATGGAGGTTTTCTAATGTATCTTGTTTCAAGGAATGCTATTTTACTGACATCCTTTAATGTAAGTTTACGTTCTTTTACCTCAACTATTCCTTTTCTTTTTAAATCTTTTGCAAGCCATCTTGGAAGTAGTACTTCGCTACCTCTCGTAAGTTCTATTTCTAATCCTGGGGTAAGGATTTTTGGGTAGTCCTTTAATACTAATACCCTCACCTCACTATTAGCGTATGACAGTTTTTGTGCTTCTAGTTGCTTTTCCAAGAGATCATCTACATTCATGGGTGTACACCATTGCATGCCCCATATACTTATTAGCTGTAGCAGGTGATAAGTTTGTGAGTGTAGGTAGGGGGTTATGAGTGAAATAGCTGAACTCCTATGGGCTGAAAAATATAGACCTAGATCCCTAGACGAAATGGTAAATCAAGAAGAAGTTGTTGGACGCCTTAAACATTTTGTTAAGGAAAGAAATATGCCTCACCTATTATTTGCTGGGCCTCCAGGTACAGGTAAAACTACTGCAGCTCATTGCCTAGCACATGATCTTTACGGAGCAAACTATAGACAATACATGTTAGAATTAAATGCATCAGTCTCTAAGAACACTCCCATTCTTGTAAGGATTAATGGTGAAGTTCGTAGATTAAGATTTAGAGATCTCGATAAGATCTTCTTTAGCAATAAGAAAAAGATAATTAAAGTAAATGACGGTGAATACATTAAAACGAATAACTTAGAAGTCCTTACGATTGATAAGGGAACGGGAAAAGTTAGATGGGCTCGCGTCTCATGTATAATTAGGCATAAGGCACCTTTAATCTTAAAAATTAAGGTAAAAGGTGGAGGAGTGATAGAGTTAACTGGCAATCATTCAGTAATGAGCATTAGTGAAGATGGAGAATTAAAGGTGGTAAAAGCAAGTGAGCTCAAACCGGGTGACTTCCTTTTATCATTTACAACTATACTACCAGGTGTAGAGACGTACATAGACTTAGATCGTTATACACTAATAAACCATAGAAGAATGAAGTTTCAAAGACGGATACGTATTGACGAAGATATGGCATGGTTACTGGGTTTGTATGTAGCAGAAGGAGCAATAGGACTTAAGTCCACCAATGGATTACCAACATCCAGTCAAGTAGTAATTACATTGGGGCATCCTACCGAGTTGAACTTAACACAAAAAGTAGCAAACATAGCTCTCAAGTATAACATTCCCACGTATAGGAACCTGGTATCCTCAGGATTTAATAGATCGATAAAATCGGCTCAGCAGGTAAGATTACTCTGTACAACACTGGCTAAATTCCTTAAGTCGGAAGCTTACTCCGGAGAGACAAAGGCAAAGTATAAAAGAATTCCAAAAATAATCTTTAAATCAAACCCCATTGTTAGGGAGTCTTTCCTAAAAGGACTCGCCGATGGAGATGGGTCAGGGGGAGGGAGCGATGTTCTGAGGATAACTAGTGCATCTAAGGAACTACTAGTAGATGTCGCATGGTTAGCTAGAATCACAGGCATAGAAAGTGCATTATATGATAGAGAGGCTAGGCTTATATGGAAAGGATCGAAGAAATATAAGAAATCAGATTTACTACCTGCTAAACCCTTCATAAAATTCTTTGAAAGGATAGACAAATACATTAACATTAACTGGAGACACATATTAAGACATCAGCTTTACAACGGTAAAGAGACAGTATCTAAGACTAAATTAGCAAGAATATTGAAGAACATAGACATGGCTAAACTTAATGAAAATGAAAGAAGAATATTTAAGCAATTATTATGGTTAGTGAGCTCAGACCTTCATGTACTCAAAATTACTCATATAGAGGCCATAGAATATAATGATTATGTATATGATGTTTCAGTGCCTGGTAATGAAATGTTCTTTGCGGGAGAAATCCCGATTTTAGTACACAACTCTGATGAACGTGGTATTGATGTCATTAGACACAAGGTTAAGGAATTTGCTAGAAGTAGGGTCAGTGGTGAAATTCCATTCAAAATAGTGTTACTCGATGAAGCTGATAATATGACGGCTGATGCGCAACAGGCTCTTAGAAGACTAATGGAAATGTATACTTCGACGACAAGATTTATATTAATAGCCAACTATCCTAGCAAGATAATTGAACCAATACAATCACGATGCGCTGTATTTCGTTTTACGCCACTAAAGAAGGAGGATGTCATCAATAGATTGAAATGGATCTCCGATAAAGAGAACGTTGAATACGATATTGAGGCTTTAGAAGTTATCTATGAAATATCCGAAGGTGATATGAGAAGGGCCATCAATATACTTCAAGCAGCTGCAGCATTAGGTAAGGTTACAGTCGATGCAGTTTATAAAGTCGTAGGGCTAGCACATCCACGTGAAGTTAAGGAAATGATAAAGTTAGCACTAGCCGGCAATTTCATTGAAGCTAGAAATAAACTTCGAGAACTTATGATAACTTATGGATTATCTGGTCTAGACATAATTAAGCAAGTACATAGAGAGATATTTAGTCCTGAATTAAAGTTGCCTGAAGAATTAAGAGTATACATAGCTGATTATGCAGGTGAGATACAGTTCAGATTAGTTGAGGGAGCTGACGATGAAATTCAGCTGAATGCCTTCCTAGCGCGACTAGCATTACTAGGTAAAAGACTTAGGGTGTAATGATAGTGTCTAATCTGCCGTGGGTTATAAAGTATAGACCTAAGAAGATAGCTGAAGTCGAAGATCAAGACGATGCCAAGAGGAAATTTGTCGCATGGCTTCAGTCATGGCTTAAAGGAAAACCTAAGAAAAAAGCAGCATTACTATATGGACCGCCAGGCTCAGGTAAAACGAGCCTTATTGAAGCTGCAGCAAGAGAATATAACCTTGAATTAATAGAAATGAATGCTAGTGACTTTAGACGTAGAAAGGATATTGAGAGAGTGGCAAAGATAGCGGCATCACAATTAAGTCTCTTCGGTAGTCGAGGTAAAATAATTCTATTAGATGAAGTTGATGGTATATCAGGGCGAGCTGATGCTGGAGGACTAGAAGCAATACTTGAGCTAATTAAGATCACTAGACATCCAATAGTCATGACAGCTAACGATCCTTGGGATCCTCGGTTAAGACCTCTTCGTGAAGAATCTGAATTAATAGAGTTCAAGAGACTTCCAAAAACTACAGTAATTAACGTCTTAAAGAAGTTATGCTTAGCTGAAGGAATAAAATGTGACTATGATGCTTTAAAGTATATAGCGGAAAAAGCAGAAGGAGATCTAAGATCAGCAATAAATGATCTCGAAGCTATAGGTAGAGTTTATAAGCATATAACCTTAGCAATAGCCAAAGCATTAATTAGACCTAGGGATAGAGAATATAATCCATTTGAAGCATTGAGGAATTTATTTACGTCCAAATATGCATGGCAAGCTAAAATCGCAGTAACACAAACCAATATAGATTATGAAACTATGATTGAATGGATTAATGAGAATTTACCTAATCAATTAACTGATTCTGAAGACTTATGGAAAGCGTATGAATCTTTAAGTAGAGCTGACCAATATCTTGGTAGAATTAAAAAATCTGGAAGCTGGGATCTCCTAGCATATGTATTTGATCTTATGGGTCCTGGAGTAGCATTAGCTAGGCATAAAACTAGATATAGGTGGGTTAGATATAATTTCCCTCAAAAAATATTAATGATGGCAAAAACTAAACAGGTACGTGAAATAAGAGATGCTTTAGCTAGACATATAGCCTCTAGGATTTTGACTAGTAGTGCTATTGTTAAATCTGATGTACTACCTTATTTGAGGATAATCTTCGAAAACAATCCTCTATATGCAGCAAGACTTGCAATAGGTCTTGAATTAACAGAAACCATGATAAAGTACCTAGCAGGACCAAAAGCATCTGAAGTACTAAGTTACGTTCGTAAACTAAAGAGCGGTAAGATATCACCAGCTATGCTACGAATAGGTAAGAAATCCTAATTTCTTAATACTTCTCCAATATTATTATAGAGGTATTCAAATACAATGGACTCTTTAGATAAAATAGCTAACCCCTTCATCAACAAGTGAATGAGTTGCTTGGGAGTGTAGAAGTATATAGGATACTTCACATTAAGTAAGGCTAGATTTTCAGGCTTCGCATAATATGTGGGAATCTTAATTTTCAAATGTCCTTTAATAACCTGTCTTAAATGATTAAGAGTTAATTGCCCTATACCTATGGACTTAAGTAAACCTATTAATTTTCGTATCATAAATCTAGCATAACTTTCACCGATGAACCTGTATATAATAAAGTCGTTTTTCTTTTTAATAATGATTTTAAATAACTGTCTTTCAGCCTTAACATTACGAGGTAGTGAAAGAAACGAGAAATCTTTTAACCCTATGAAATATTTGCATGCCTCATCCATTAACGAAATATCATATTCTTCTACAGCTGCCCTTTCAACGTAAATATACTCTCTATAAACAGCCCAGTACCTTGCATTAAATTCTCCAAAACTATCATACCTATATCCCCATGCTATTATATCAGGGTAATAGTGTTTGTTTATTACCTCTACAATCCTATCAGCACTACATTTAGAGTCAAAAACTACTACTTGAGATATAGCATGTACATTCCTATCGGTTCTACCGCTCGCTGAATACCTTATATTTGTAAATCGATCTTCAATGCATTCCTCATTAAGAAGAAGTTCTTCAAGAGCTCCCTCAACTGTCTTTACTCCTGGTTGTCGCTGAAAGCCATGGAATTTTAATCCATTATATAACATCCTTATTATAACTCTATACACTAATCTTAACCTTACTTACCACCTTTATCTCCATTATTTTTGTATGTGGATACTGACCTTTTTCATCTTTTTCATATTTTTTAACCATATCCCATATTGTTAATAGAGCTGTTGTTACGCCAACCAATGCCTCCATTTCAACACCTGTTTTTGCTATTGTTCTTACTATACATCTTGCCTTCACGCTTTCACTATTTACTTCAAATGATAAATCTACATTTGTCAATGGTATTTGATGGCATAATGGTATTATTTGGGGAGTATTCTTTGCTGCTAAAATTCCTGCTATCTTAGCTACAGTTAATACATCTCCTTTCTCTATTCTACCACTCTTTATCAATTCTATGGTTTCTTTCCTTAGTTTTATTATGCCTTCAGCTATAGCTTCCCTTAAAACTTCGGTTTTTGGAGTTATATCAACCATTCTGACTGACATGATCAAGACCCTTTCATTCTATTTCAACTGCCTCCATGAATTCTTTTATTATGTACATTATTGGACTTGAAAAATTTATTCTAAATATTCTTAACCTTCCATATCTTTCTTCGCTAACTAATCCTAATTCAACTAATTTTCTTAAATGTTTCTCGGTACTGCTATGATTTAATCCAGCTTCCCTTGCTATTTTCGTTATGTTAGCCTCACCATATTTTAATAATATCTTTAATATCCTTATCCTACCCTTACTGGTGAATATTTCTTCAAGGAGAGATCCTTTCTGCATGCTCATAGTTTAACGCCTTTACGTTTTTCAATTAGTTCTATTATCTTTTTCTCTAGAGCATCTAGAGGTGCAATACTTATTCCTACTAAGGTACTTTTACCTCTATATCCTTTTCCTGAAGTTCTTGCTTCAATTATTCCACGTCTCTTCAGGTCCATTACATACTCATATATTTGTGTATGTCTTCGAGGTTTTTCTCCAAGTTCCTCGCATAGCTGTTGATATTCTTGTTCAATAATTCCTATTCTTACATAAGCTTCACTGGACTTTCTTAATGCCTTTACGGCTGCCGCTAAAATTATTAATTCATGTAGTGGTGCATATATTAATAGGTCGTTTATTATAGCTGTATATCTTCCTTCAACAGCGTATGCTTTTCGTACATGTTCAATGGTTACTCTACCTGCTTCCTCCCTATCAGCAGCTTCTCCAGCTAGTAGTAGTATCTCTAACGCTATACGTGCATTTCCTTCCCCTCCTCTATCAACTCCCTCTATATCGGCTATGTATCTCAAGACTTCGTCGTCAACTACACCCTCATAAAATGCTTCATTACTCCTACTAACAAGTATATCATATAGTTCTTTAGATGAATATGGTTCAAACCTTATGATATTCCTCATAAGATAGCTTTCAGTTGCAGGATCTAGTCTTGAAAGAGCTGATGCAGACCTTGCTATAAATATGAAATTCACCCTCTTAGATAAGTCACTATATTCGTCATATGTTCTTACAAGAAAGTATACGGCATCACTACCTGCAACTTCTACAAAATAATCGAATTCATCTAATGTTATTATGGTGTAAAGGTTTTTTCTTTCAAGATAGTGGAGTATAACGGAGTATATTTCGTGTGCTGATAAGCCTCTTGTTGATATACTTAGTCCTAGCTGCTTAGCTATTTCAGAGATAACTCCATGTAATGTCCTTTCTCGATGGCAGTTGACATGTATGTATTCAATATTTACACCTCTAGATTTAGCTACACTCCTAAACTCTATGCCGAAAGCACGTGCTGTTACGGTTTTACCCGTTCCTAATCCGCCTAGTAACATTACTCTTTGACTTATAGAGCCTGGTGATATTAAGAGAGGTTTAAAGAGCAATGCTAGTTCTCTTAGCTGTTTCTCTCTATGAGGTAATTCAGGTGGTACATACTCCGGATATAACTTTTCTTTGCTTTTAAATACTGAGGGTCTAGTTATTATTCCTTCAATTATTTCGCGAGCCTTAGTCACTTTCACTGCCCTCGATCCTACAATAGAGTACTAGACTGGTAATACTATTTCACTCTAACGGAGTATAGTGTAACTATAATATACTCTCCTTTAGAAAAACGCTTTTAGCTCTGGGTTTCTTAACAGCACCTGTAGTTATAGAAACTGTATATGTACCTGCACTAGACTTAACGATTAAATAACGTGACCCTTCTGGTATAGGTAACGATAAATTTAATACATCTCTAGGCCTCAACATTATTCTAACAGGATATGCTCGAAGCATTTTACCTCTACGGCTAGCTCTAGATATAATTGATGATACTATATATAGTGATATCATAACTATAACCATTAACATGTAGATTGGTATGAATGGAGAAAGTAATGCAATTAGGGCAATTACCAATATAAATGCTAGAAACGGCTTTGATGTAGGCTTAGTGAACAATATTTCACGTACTTCTACAGGTTTACTTAAGGTGTTTACGATTTCAATCCTAAGAGATCTAACACCTAGACTTTTAATACTTATTTTCAAATCTTACTGCCTCTACTCAAGTCAGTATTATTGGGTACAAATTAATAAGTGGTTGAAGCTAACTTTGTTATCTATATAACCCTTTATATTTAATATATAAATGTTTCAATAATGGTGGAACAATTAAAGAATACACAGGCACCATTAATAATAATGATGTATAAGTTATAGTAGATATGAGGTTCATTTTATATGCAATAGTAAGCGCTATTAACATTACCTCAGCTCTAGGTATCATGCCTATTCCTATGATCAAGGAATCAACGTGAGTAAATCCGAGAAGTCTTGATGCAACATAACATCCTATAAGCTTACAGAAAAATCCTAAAAGTAATAGAATTATTGTTACAGCAATAAATGATTCTATTCTCACTCTTAATAGTTCATTCAAGTCGACAAGTGTAGCTACATATACGAAGAATATAGGAGTAAATAGGGCAACGATAGGTCTTATTCCCATTGCAACTTTTCTTGCAAAAAATTTATGGCTAGCTATTCCCAGTCCAAGAGCATAAGCTAGTAGTATTGCACTTAATCTTACATACATAGCTATGTATGAGAATATTAATAGTATTATAAAGGATAATGTAAGTAGTGGTGCTTCAATATATGTCTTGATTGCAACTCTATAAAATGGTCTCGAAATAACTTGAAAGCCTAGGGATACAGCCAGCCATAGGGCGAAGGCGAGTGCTGATATTTCTATAACTGAAATAATCGATGTAGCTCCATACACCAAACTGTTCATCGTACTTATCAATGCGAGACCTATTACATCGTCAACAACAGCAGCGCCCATTATGGTAGATGCCTCCTTACCCCCTAGAACTCCCAGTTCATCCATAGTTTTAACAGTGAGACTTACAGATGTAGCTGAAAATATTACACCTACGGCAAAAGCTTCAATTAAATTAAAGTTAAGTAAGGGTATAGTTAAAAATCCAAAAGCCAAAGCACTAATAACGCCTCCCACGGCAATAATTCCCGCTCCTTTCAATCCCTTAAAGAACTCTCTTGTAGAAGTTTCAAGCCCAGCATAGAATAGAAGTGCCACAATGCCTAAGGTTGCAAGAGCATATGGTATATCGCTAAACCGGTATCCAATAATTGATAGAATTAAACCTACTATCAAATAGCTAACTACCCTGGGTAATCCTAACCTCACAATGGGTATCTCCATAAGCTTAGCAAGCCCTAGAATCACTGCGATCTCAATTATCCAGTTCGCTAACTCCACCTTAAACCCTCAATTCCAGCTACACTAAACCAGACAGTAGATTTAAGGCTTTATACTTAGGATAGCCTAAACTAAACTTATGGTGTGGTTAAAGTTAAATGCTGAATATAAAGGAGTTTATAGGTTCAGAGTGTAATGATACAGAGACAGAGGTGATCGGAAAATGAGCAAGGCGTCACATACTCCACTAGAGTACGAAAAAGAATACATAGCATCATGGATAGCATCTAGGTTAAGTAGCTACGGATTCAGTGTTAAAAGAAAGTATCTCGTCGAGGGAATAGGAGGAGTTAAGCATATAATTGACATATTAGCCGAATTAAGCCCTATACCAGGATCAACGATTAAAATAGGTTTCCTAATACATACTGATAAATTAAAAGTAGATGATATTGAAAAATTCATTGCATGGTATGATGAGCTACCCATAGATAAACTAGTAGTAGTATCCTTAGGTGACGTGGACGTCGAAGCTTATGAACTTGCACAAAAATATGGAATCGACATAGTAAAACCCTATGAACATTTCACATTAGATATAAAGAGCTTAAAAACAGTGAGCGTATACGATGAATATCATATTGAACCTAAAATAACAATTGATGAAGCAATAAAGATCATGAAAAGCAAGCTAAAACCATCATTACTAAGAAGACATAAAGGTAGGCTTAAGTCAATAGCATTGTCATATATACCGCTCATAGTAATTAATGCTAAATTAGCTGAGAAAAACCTAGCTACAGGTAATATTGATATTGTAGACGTAGTGCTTACATTTGATGGAATAATAGGTTATCCGGTAATAAGATCCGGATCAACTATAGCAATAGACGAAATGATGGGTAGCTTCTCAGAATTATCAGATGAAACAATAATACTAATGCGATGTATAACCGAACATGGAACAATATTTATTAGCGAATTAACTGGAGCCACAGGAATACCTAAAGAGAGAATAAAAGTATATCTAGATATTTTATCCGATAAAGGTCTTGTAGATATATTTGGAGATGTAGTTGAAGTAAAATATGACGCTCTCAAGAAATTTGCTAATCCTTTAAAAATAGCAAAGGAACAAAGCTGTAAGATAATCAAGGGTAAACCCAAGGAAACTAATGGTATAATAGCGTTAAGGCTAAAGGCATATATTAGTAGGTTCATTGAGTTAGTTGAAGCTATTAATGGAAAGATAGAATTCATAAACATAGTATATTATCCGCTATTTATAGGCGAAGTTGTTGAGAATAGCAAAAGGCTAAGATTTATGGTCATAGACGGTATTAATGGTGAAGAGAACTCAGCGTTCTGTCCAATAATTTCATCAATAGATGTTGTTGAAGCCTTTGAAAAACGCAGTCTAGAGCTCAAAGAATGACACTTCTCTTACTATGAACTCTGATATATTTTATAGCATTTATTGCAGCTAATGCTCCCTGACCCACTGCAGTAGAAACTTGCATACCAATTCCAGTACAATCACCTGCAGCATATACTCCCTTTATATTAGTTTCTTGATTTAAATTTACCTTGACAAATCCTTTATCATCAACTTCTATTCCCGCCTTTCTCAATATAGTTGTAGTGGGTACCTCCTCAGTAATAATAAATACGCCATCAACATATACAATCTCTATGCCTTGAGGACTTTCCACCTTAACTCCTTCAACTTTATCTTTACCAACAATTTCTAAAACTTTGTAATTAAGGAGAACATTAATATTATGTTCTCTTAAATTGTTCAATTCATCCTTACCTAGAGCTTTTAAGGGAATAAAGAATGTATCTTTAGCAATCTCTGAAAGAAATTTAGCATCTCTTATAGCTTCATCACCTGAGCCTATCACTACAACTCTCTTACCTCTGTATAATGGGCCATCACATATGGCACAATATGAAACTCCTGAACCTAGGAATTTATCTTCACCAGGTATTCTTAATTCTCTCCTCTGAATACCTGTAGCAATGATTACTGCTCTAGCAGTTAGTGTTTCTTTTCTAGTTATAACGGTCTTTATGGGTGCATGTAATAATAGTGAAACAACGTCTCCTCTTCTTATAATAGCTCCCTTTTTCATTGCCTGTTTTTTCATTAAATCTAAAAGCTCCTTGCCACTTATACCATTAGGAAATCCTGGATAATTATGTATAGTCTTAGCAAGGTAAAGTCTTGAAGGAATACTACCTTCTAGAATTAATGTCTTTGCACCCAAGCTAGCAGCGTATAGTCCAGCAGTTAATCCGGCAGGGCCTGCGCCAATAACTATTATGTCATATATAGGTTTTCCAGGTAAAGTTAACCTCATAATCTATTACCTTCATACCATATTGTTCTCCTAGAATTTAACTTTGCTTCAAAATAATTCTTTCATTAATTAATTTTAACTACATACGGTAAAAATCCCAGGGGGTCAATAAGCTTGGATATGCTGAGCTTCATGCTGTTATTTTTAGGGGCTATAGGTATAGGCTTTGTATCATCGATCGGGGGTATTGGTGGAGGAAGCTTAATGGTACCTTATATGATCTTAGTCTTAGGATATGATGCTAGGACGGCTATCGCATCAAGTCTTGTAACTATAATAACTACATCATGTTCTGCAGCAAGTGTTTACTTTAAGAAGAGATTAATAAATCTTGACGTAGCTTTAATATTAACTCCTTCAACAGTATTTGGTGCGATATTGGGCTCAAATCTAAACTTAAGTCTACCAATAACTATGGTTAAGGCACTACTAGGGGCAACCCTAATTTTTATATCATTTCTTACACTAGCTAAACCACTCCTCTTCAGAAAGGCAATCGTTGAAGGAGGTAACCTTAAATACTATGATGAAAGCCTGAATAGATATGTAAGTTATAGGCTAAAGAATATACCCTTAGGCGTTTTACTATCCATTTTAGGAGGCTTTACTTCTGGAATGTTTGGTATAGGTGGAGGTGTAATTAAAGTACCTGTAATGGTCCTTGTAATGGGTATTCCCATTAAGGTGGCTGTAGCTACAAGCTCATATATGATAGGATTAACAGCAGCTACAGGTAGTATTACATATTTAGCTAAGGGAGCAGTTAGTATTGAATCTGTTGCAGCACTTGCCTTAGGTATAATTCCCGGAGCAACGCTTGGGGCAAAAGCCATGGGAAAGCTTAACCCCCGAGTAGTTCAATTGATATTTTCTATGATAATATTATATTCAGGTCTTAGAATACTCATTTCAAGTATGGTGTAGCATATGGGAATAGAAGCAAGGATGTTAAGATACGGGGCTCTTGCTGGTTTGTTAATAATAATAATTGGAATAGCATTAAAAACCGTATTTAAGAACTTATCACTAATATTAATGTTAGGAGCATTAACTTTGGTTATAACACCAACGATTACCTTATCCTACATAGTATTTAATGCACTTAAGCATCGATTAAAGCTAAGGTTTATAGGAGGAGTATTAACAATTTTGATTATACTCATATCGATTATATTAGCACTATTTCATTCATAGAGTTATTACCTCGAAGTAAAATATATAATCTTTAAAATAAAGTTATGACTATGACAGAATATGAATATAAGCGATGTACTTTGTGTTAGATGTAAAGGCTATAGGAAACTATGTGGTTTAACGAATTGTCCTATACTTAGCCAGTATAAAATACAATTAGCTATTATAAGCAATATTAAAGGAAGGATTGTAGAGGGCTCAACACCGCCAAGTATTATAGTAGGTGAATCAGGTTATCCTAGAGTTAATGTTATGATGCAAGTCCCTCCAGGAATTAAAGGAAATAGGGCGAAAAACTATGATGATCCATATAATTGGTGGGGTATATTAAACTTAGAGGACATAATTAGATTGAGAAGTAGTCTTCTAGCTACAATTACAAAAGCCAATATACATAATCCGTGGATTCTCTACGACAAGGAAATAAGTTTATCTGCAGTATCTTCAAAACCTGTAGATACTTATATTGAACTAAGGAGGGTTCCTGAACCCATTCTTAGATTCGATTCTATACTAACTCCAGTAGGTCCTAGAGCTCCTATGGAGAAGTTAAAGGTAGTTGAAAATCCTAAAATTAGCAAAGAAATAGAAAAAATCATATGGGATGATTTGAGAGCTTACGAGGCTGTTTGGAGGCTATTTAATCGTAACATAGACTTTTACACCATAGTTAGAGCCTTCAGCTTAGGTCTCCTAGGTAGAATAAGACGAAGAAGGCTTATACCCACACGATGGGCTATTACAGCAGTCGATAGTATAATATCAAAAAATCTCTTGAAAAGGTTGAGAGAATATAAGCAAATAAATGATTACTATGTAGGCTTTACTGAATATCTAGGCAATAAATTCGCAATAATCTTACATCCACAAAGCTATGAATTCACCTGGATAGAAGTATGGCACCCCTCAAGCCTATGGGTGAAAAAATCAAATAAACCTATAATAATAGTAAACCGTGAAAGACCAGGTAAAGGACCCAAATATGTTGATGGTGGATATATGGCTGCAAAAACAGGAGTTTTACAATATCTAAATACCATAAGACGTAGGGCGGGAGTCATCATCATAAGGGAAGTACTACCCTCATATTACGTACCAACAGGAAATTGGCATATAAGGATTTCAGCATATAAAGCATTGGAACTAAATGTGATGAAGGTTAACGATTTAAATGAAGCACTAAGTACGATTGCAAGAAAACTATCAGTGGATGTAAATGAGCTATTCAGGCAAATACCATCATTGAATATTAAAGCTCAAAAAAGACTAAATAAATATATTTCATCCTAGGTACTCGATGAAGATTCGGGCCTAGTCTGATATATGATGACAGGAACGGATGCTGAGAGAGCTTATTAAAAGGACTTAATATAGAAGTTCTACTATGGGGGATGAGCAGGCTGCCCTGCGAAGACAAAAATAATGATCGAAATTATTGGGTGACCCTCATTAGACTTGTTAACTACGACAAATTAATTAAATTAATGTTGATTCCAGGTGATGGATTTCATAGGACATTTGAATGTTATTAAGGAATTAATTATCATTGTCGGTGGAGGCTATTTTGGGGTAAAAGCTCTCTTACATCTTAGCCAAAAGAGGTATAAGATATTAATAATAGATGTAAATGAAAAGTGTAAAGCTTCTAAGTACGTCAGTAAAATAATATCATTTAATGAAATCCTAAGCAATGTAGCAGGGATTACATTAGGTAAAGGTCCTATATTAGCTGTAGGAGATGGAGCGTACATATTAGCATATATGTTCTACAACAATGTATTACCAGCATTCATAATACCTACAGCACCTTTTCACGTGGCGGCACGTATAGCAGAAGAGTATCTTAAACTAAAGGGCATAAAGGTTACGTATAGTCATAAGCCTTTAAATACACTATGTAACTTGCTTCAACAATGGCACATTCACGTATTTGAAAACTATGGAATAATGACTATCTCACGAATTCCTCCAGTGGGTAAGTGTCCAATACCATGTAATGCAAAATACACGTGCCCTATTCTCAAGAGGAATATAGCAACATATTTATTTAATGAATTAGAGGATAAGATGAAGTTCTTGAGAGAATGTGGATTGTTAAGTGAATTCATAGTTGTGAAATCTATTCTATTAAATTCAGTAATTGGAGCATATAGTTCTGTACCCTTGTATCTATTCCTAAGAAAATTAAAAACACCATCTAAAATAGCCATCGCTACCTGTAGTAGATGTCATGGAGTAGTGAACTTCTTTGAATTATTATAGAAATATCGGAACGGCTCTTCTATCCTCATAGCCCCTGGTTAAGGGCTAAGGCGTCGCGGGCATTCCTCATCTATTTTCTTTATAGCCTTATATCCTTATTTACTTTACTTCGACTTCGTACATATATTCTTGTTTTTCCTTTTCTTTCATTATATGTATTACTAGTCCTCCGACCATGAGTATCATAAATGCTATGATTAATATTAATGCCATAGTTCTCGAAAGTATAGGTTTTCTAAATAAGAGTAAAGATAATACGACTATGATATTTAATATAAGTCCTATGATGAATAGCTTCTGTCCTAGAGATAGCATTGACTTAACCTTTAACTTCTTATAGGCAGGAATATTGGTGTTGGTATGGTCTGATTATATGGAGGAACTAATATTATTATTAACGTGCCATTAAATCTAGGTATATTCTGGACAAAGTAATACCATATTAATGCTTGAGTATCATTATTTAATGCAGATGCTAATAATGTTAATGCTTGCTTTTGACCTTCCGCTTGAAGTATTAATGCTTCTTTCTCTCCTTCTGCTTGGATTATTCTTGACATGCGAGTTGCATTAGCGAGTGTTAATTGTCGTTGTAATTCATACCTTGCGGCTTCAGCTCTCTGTTGTGCTTGGAGCTTCTCTTCAATAGCTTTAAGCACGGTCTCAGGAGGAATAATTCTTCGTACAGCAACATCAATTATATTTAATGCTATTCTAACTGTTTCATCTTGTTCCAAGCGTTCTCTAATAGCATTCACAATGATTGATGGTAGTTCAGCTCTCTTCTCTATTACTTCTGTTAATGTATAACTACTAATAACATCTCTAACAACTTGTCTAACTATCGGTATAATCACACCAGTTTTAACTTCATCCATAGGTGCTCTAGCATACTTAGATACAAGATATTCTACTGCTTCAGACTTTTTCCTGACTTCAAATCTAACAGTTACGTCAACATTTATCCTAGCACCATCCTTTGTCAACGCCTCAATAGCCGTTCCCTCACTATAACTAAAGTTTATGACTTGAACAGCTACATAAACCTCCTTAGTATACTGCCATGGAGCTTTAATAGCCCAAGCAGGTCCAAAAACTACTCCTACAATTCTACCCTGCCAGGGATCAATGATTACTTCGGCTTCTCCTACATCAGCTACAATAATATTTGAAAATATTATAGCCACGATAATAATAGTTAGTACAACTATAATAATGGCTGTTGTAATAAATTTTGTAGTTCTACGTAAACGTTCAACAACAACCTTGACTTCATCTGACATATTTACACCCATAATTTCTTGAATATATGAAAATAGAATAAATAAGTTATTCAGAAAGGTGAGCCTCGATCACAGATCACCGAGTGCGTAACCTCATCATCACTTAAAAGTAGGGACAGGCAGGTATTTAAGTTAAGCAAAAGTAATCAGCCAGTGGTCTTCTCTTCACCATTCTCTGACGAGGCCCCGCAGGGTTCATCATGAAGTATTGTCTATTCTTTATGTCTCTTCTACATAAATGAACTTAATAAAAGTATATCCTAAATATTTTAGATAGATCTAAACTTTATAATCTCATACAGGAATAAACCATATTTGGTTCAAAAATGAGTAGACAAAGATGCTATTCTAATGATAATGAAAATCTCTCACCAGTATTAGAAGACTACCTTGTAACAATACTAAGATTAGAAAGCATATATGGGATAGCAAAAACCTGTAAGATAGCCGAAGAATTAAATGTAGCACCTGCTACAGTATCAAAAATTTTAGAGAAACTAAGGATTAGAGGTTTCATTACTTGGAATAAGTATCAAGGAGTAAAGCTATCAGATAAAGGACGATGTAGAGCTTTGAAAATATTGAGAAAGCATAGAATAATGGAAAGATTCCTTGTGGAATTTTTAGGATTTAACAAATACGAAGCCCACGTTTATGCACATAATATGGAACATATACCTGATGAGGTCGTCGAAAAAATCTATGATCTCCTAGGCAAACCCTCTACATGTCCTCACGGAAATCCCATATCAATAACAGATAATAATCAAGATCAAGGTCATAACACTTTAGATAAAGTAGATATAGGTCAATACTATAGAGTACTTAGAATAACAAGTGAACTTAATAATCCATTAAAAATAATAATGAGTACAGGCATAAATGTAGGCATAGTATTAAAGATTAAAGACAAAAACTCCTCTAAGATAAGAATTGAAATACCTAGTCAGAAACGTGAATGCGATATAGATATAGAATATGCAAGATTAATCCATGTAATTCCATGTAATGATAAGGATAATGAATAGGTGATGAACTTTGCGAAGCGTACCATTATCAATGATTCCTAAGGGTTCAAAAGCAGTAGTGGTTAGTATCCTTGGAGGTAGAGGATTAATGTCTAGGTTAATGCAAATGGGTTTAACTCCAGGTACTGAAGTTGAAGTAATAGAGAATAGAGCAGGTCCTATACTCATACGTGTTAGGGGGACGGTAATAGCCCTTGGAAGGGGTGTGGCCTCTAAGATAATTGTTAGTCCTCTATACCGTTAGGTTTTTAGGTTAGGCTAACCTAATTTTTATGGGATATAACTATTGATGTCTCCTAATGCTAGCTATGATGTTCGCAACAAGTATAGGTGTAGTATAGTTGTAGCTGTTGCTGGTAATCCTAATGTAGGTAAGTCGACATTATTCAATGTATTAACAAGTGAAATAGCTCATGTAGCTAATTGGCCTGGTGTAACAGTTGAGAGAAAAGAAGGTGTCAAAAGTTTTGGAGATAAGAAAATATGCTTTGTAGACCTACCTGGAACATATGGAATAACTTCATCATCTATAGAGGAGATAATTGCACGTGAGTATATAATCTCAGGTGAACCAGACGTAATACTTGTACTTGTAGATTCAACAGCACCTGAACGAACCCTATACCTGCCAATACAAATACTTGAATTAACTCCAAAAGTAGTAATAGCATTAACTAAAGTAGACCTAATGCACAGCCTTGGAATTCACATCCATATAGATAAGTTAGAATCAAAGCTAGGAGTACCTGTAATACCTGTTTCGGCAATAAAAGGAATAGGGATAAAGGAGTTACTTCAAGCATTAGTCGAAGTAGCTGAAGGTAAAAAGGGTAGAAAAGAACCATTAAGGATAAATTATGGAGGTTTAGAGCCGTTTATAAATGAGGTAATGAGAATAATAAATGACAGTAAAGCGCTAAAGCAGTATCCGATAAGATGGGCAGCTATTAGGTTACTTGAAGGTGATGAAAGATTAGAGTTCCTTCTTGAGAAACATGGTGAAGTTGATAAATTAAAGAAAATTAGGGAACTAAGAGAAGCTATAGAAAAAAGTATAGGAAAGAGCCCTGAGGAACTAGCAATAGCTGCTAGGTTTAACTTTGTTGACTCCATAAGTAAAGAGGTTATAATAAGAGTTGAAAAGACCACGTTTATGCAAACACTGGAGAAAATATTTCAACATAGTATTTTAGGACCTGCAGTAAGTCTAATTCTATTATTCATGGCATTTTTACTTGCCTTTGCAATAAATACAGGTTTTCCACTTAATATAATATTTTCGGTATTGGGCTTAGAGGAGCTAGCGTCGATTATAGAATCTTACAGTTTAAGTAGCCTACTTGGCGAGGTATTTACATATTTATCAAACATAATATATGATGTATTAACTCCAAATATACCTCCATGGCTGACGTCCTTGATATGTGATGGTATAATACCTGGTGTAGGAGCTATTCTTTCATTTCTTCCCCTAATAGCTATGATAATGTTCTTCCTAGCATTACTTGAGGATAGTGGTATAGCTCCTAGATTAGCTGTAAGTTTTAACAATCTCTTTACAAAGTTTGGTTTAACAGGTAGAGCCTTATATCCACTCATTATAGGACTTGGATGTAATGTACCAGCTGTTATGGCTTCTAGGACAGCTATTGAGGATAAGGAGAGAGTACAAATAGCGTTTTCAGCACCATTTATACAATGTCAAGCTAGACTAGTAGTAATATTAGCCTTCATTTCAGCATTCTTTAAATCAGTCTTAGAGAGGACAATTGTGATTATATCGATTTATACAGCCGGTGTATTGATATATCTAGTAACAAGTCTAATAATTAGAAGGCTATTATTTAAGACCAAGGAATCCCCAGAATTCATCATAGAATTACCACCTATACATAAACCTAATGCCAAAGTTGTATGGTGGATAACATGGGATTACACAAAGCATTTTCTCAAAAAAGCAGGTCTAATAATCTTCACATTAAGTATTGTAATATGGTTTATGTTAAATTATGGTCCTTCAGGTCAAGTAGATGATATTACTAGTAGCTATGCGTTTATGATGGGAAAGGCTATAGCCCCATTGCTAGCACCTTTCAACTTGCCTGACCAAACTGCTTGGAAAATAGGATTTACGCTATTTCAAGGATTTATAGCAAAAGAAGCAATAGTGGAAGGAGTTGTTCTATTATCAGGTGAGGGAGTTGATGTCCTAGAAGCTCTTAGATCATTAAACCTCAATCCCATACAAGCTTATAGCTTGCTCTTATTCATGGCCCTCTACGTACCATGTCTTGCAACAGTAGCTGTAATGTATGCTGAACTAAGGAATGTAAAACTAACCATACTATCCGTAATATACATGGTAACCATAGCGTACGTCATAAGCTTATCAACTTACATCTTCCTATCATACTTAGCGTCATTAATAGGTTGGTGAAAAATATAAAAATAGATACCCTCTTAAAACGAAAAAATATACCAGTCCGATTAAGAGAGGCAATCATAGGAGCACTATTATCTCATGGAAAGCTGAGAGAAGTGGAATTAAACTCTCTTTGTAATAAATGTAATCGATGTGGGCTACAATGTATGAGTAAAACAAAGGTTTTCGTACTAACTAAATCTAAAGAAAATAAGGATAAAGAATAAAAGCAAAGCTTATTACTGTAATACCAAGCTAAAGTACTATACGGAGGCCTCGAGTCCTCCTCCTTTTTACCCTAAAGGGGTAATGGGAGAGGAGGACTATGAGGGGCCTATGACATAATTTTATAATTCATTTTAATTCTAACTAACTATAACTTCTTGGTGTAAGTCTGTGAAAGCGTTTGTCTCGGTTGACCTAGAGGGAATGCCTTATATAGTCAATGTCGAGCAATTAAGTATTAATAGAAAGCTCTTTAATGAAGCAAGAAAAATAATGACTTTAATTGTTAAGAAAGCTTGCGAATACTTACATGAATATGGTTTTAATGACATAGTCGTTGCTGATAGTCATGGGCATATGGTTAATATAGAGTTTATTGAATTGCCAGAATACGTTGAGCTCATTAGAGGTTATCCAAGAGCACTAAGTATGATTACTGGAAGTGTAGAATGTGATGCAGCATTAATGCTCGGCTATCATGCAAAATCGGGTACAGAATATTCAACATTCGATCATACATATAGTAGTGCTATAATAGATCAAGTAAAGCTAAATGATATTGAGGTTAGTGAGTTTTTATTAAATGCATATGCTCTAGGCTATTATGACATACCTGTTATTCTTGTAGCAGGTGATACTAAGTTAATTGAGGAAGCCAAAAGATATACACCATGGGCCAAGACAGTAACCTTCAAGGAATCATATTCTAGATATTCTGCAAAAAGTCCCTCTCTTAAAAGAATACTGAAGACATTAAATAATGCCATTAAAAATGCTGTTGAAAGCTTTAAAGCAGGTAGAGTTAAACCATTAAAATTAAATGGTAATGTTAAACTTATAGTCAGATTTAAGTCTTCAGCATATGCTGATGCAGCTGAACTAATACCAGGAATTAAGAGAATTAATGGAGTTACTGTAATGTATAACGCTAATAATATTATAGAGGCTTATAAGGTTCTTGAACTAACTGTTCTTGCTTCTCATGGTGTTAGAAGCATTATTTCAAGCTCTTTAATAAATTAATTCTAAATATTTTTTCTTTAACCTCGTTATCTCGAAGTATCTTAAATTTAATAGTTAATTCGGGTAATGATACTTCAATCATAGCATACGTAGGGTAAAATGAACTACCGCTACCGCTCCATACACCTGTTATAGATCCAGGATTTATATGTAGGACCTCATTGTAGATCTTAATAAACGGTTTATGAGTATGCCCTGATAATAGCACATTTACTCCTAATCTATGAGCTATATTTGATAGTTTAGGTATATTGCCCCTAGGATATACCTGATCTCCGTGAATTACACCTACCTTAATTGAATTTAATTTAATCACAACATACTCAGGGAGCTCTATGTAGTCCATATTGCCTTTAACAGCATATGTTTTCTTCCCTAAACTCTTAAACCAATTGTATATTTCCTCAGAGGTAAAATCACCAGTGTATATTGCTAAATCATAGGGTTTACTATTCTCAATAACTTCTAGGAGTTTTGATGGAATTTCCCATGCCCTATCAGGTATATGGGCATCACCAAGTACTATTATCTTTATATTCTTCATTCTACATAACCCTCTAATCTAATGTAGGGAGAAGCTTCAGCAATTATATGTCCTTTTTCAAAACTATACCTTAACCTCAAATCCCTACCCATAGCACTTATTTTTGATAAGGCATGTACTAGTGGAAGCTTAATTCCTCTAATGAAAACAGGACTCTTGATCTCGCCATTTTCAATAATCCATGCAACTTCGGGTACTATTGAAATTAGTCCTTCGTAGAGCTCAGCTCTAATTACACCACTTACAAGTATAGCTTTCTTGGATTCCTCAATAATTTCCTTAGTCCTCCAATCACCAGGTCCTATGATAAGAGTACTATGCATAGCTTTAGGCATATGAAATAATCCCCTAGATGAGCCAGGTTTAGCATCTTCATATAGTGATGCCGTAGACCTTGTATGTAGTAAGTCTATGATCGTACCATCTTCAACTAAGACTCTCTTAAACGTGGGTACCTGTTCATC
Source organism: uncultured Desulfurococcales archaeon (assembly GCA_964467535.1). Classification (GTDB taxonomy): domain Archaea; phylum Thermoproteota; class Thermoprotei_A; order Sulfolobales; family WANQ01; genus CAYXRT01. The sequence goes on along the minus strand of CAYXRT010000002.1, from coordinate 8,820 downwards.
ATCAAAAAACCTGAGTGATGGACTCCAGGGATGTAGGGGGTCGTCATGTATATTTAGGTCCAATGTTGTAATCCTCGTACCGGGTCTTAGATGTTTTAAGGCGTCTGCCTCAAGGAGATGTGATAGTTCGTGAAATAGAGCACCTGAACACTCATGATCTAAAATTATAGTCCATTTACCTCTACTGAATGGATCAAGAGCTTTAGCTCTAGCATTTGCACTAGCTCTTTCTTCAGCTAAATTTAATAATTCACTAATCTTTCTGTCGTTGAAATCTTTTATGGTACCCGCATATGCTAAACTGGCTGTTCCAACACCTATCCTATAGGGTCCTGGAATGCTAATCGACATCATAACTTCAATAACGTTTTTATATTCTTCACATGCACCTTCGCATCCTTCAATTCTTCTATATGTAGAGTAGTTAGTTACTACTAATTCACTAATATTAGCAGCCTTAGAAATAAAACTTTCAATTAATTCCCGTAATTCGTCTATAGTAGGCTCCTTACCTAAAACAACTTTACCTCTATATACTTTCACTTCAGCTAGTTCTGTAACTTGCTGTCTACCTGCAGATAAACATGTCCTTAGATTTTTTAGTGCAAGATTTCTTAACTCTTCATTACTAATATGAATTCCTTGTGAAGATGCTATACCCCAACAACCCTTATCAAAAAATCTTATACCTCTCACCATGGAACTAGCCATGTTAATTTCGAGAGAACCTCCTCTCCATGAAGCTTCAATAACCTTTTCAGTGTATAATACTCTATCTTCATGACTAACCATATATCATACACCTATATGTACTTCTAGATTATAATACATAGTAGCCGGGAGCTGATAAACTTGAAATAACTATACGTATTGGTGTTTAAGCAATGGACTGGATTCAGGGATTATTATCAATAACATTAGTAGTTGCATTAACAGCATTAATACTCTCCATAGCAGTCGCTCTTAAAGTCTTTAGAAGAACTAGAAGATCACGTATACCCGTACATTCAGGAATGGTCATAGTTGATGGCTCTAATGTGGCATTACATCGATCTAGGAAAGGTAAGGTAAGAAATATTAAGTTGGTAATTAAAGCACTTGAAAAGAAGGGATTTAAAGTCCGAGTTATAGTTGATGCTTCGCTAAGATATAGAGTTGATAAGCCATCAGAATTAGAAGAACTCATAAAACAGGGTAAAGTAATACAAGCACCACCAGGAACACCTGCAGATTACTTCATATTAAAGCTAGCGGAGGATCTAAATGCTATAGTAGTGAGTAACGATATGTATAGAGAATGGTGGAAGGAATTCCCATGGGCTAGAGGTTCTTGGAGAATCGTAAGATATATAATTGAAGGAAAAAGGGTATACTTCTATCCAGACATATATCCTACACATAGAGTCAAAGAAGAGGCAGAGGAAAGCGAAGAAGAGGAGAAAAGAGAGAGGAAATATTTCTCACCATATATGTGTTTATCATTGAGTATAAAGTACAAGAAATCTTTTAAAGCATGCAAAGAACTAAGTTGTTTAAACGAAATTACTAACACTATAATTTAAGAGAGGGAGTACATGTGATAAGTAGGATAGCAAATCTTGCTTCAAAACTCGTACCAATAGTCGCAAGAATAGCAGCAGGTATAGCAGTTGATAAAAAGAAAATAGAGGAAATAGCAGGTCCTGGAATGGCTAAAATAGCCATAGAAGCCATAGAAAGAGTACTACCATGGATTGTAACAACAAAGAGCGGCTTATTAAGATGTGGTTTATGTAATAAAGGACCATTTACAAAAAGAGGTCTCTACCTACACCTAATAAGAGTACATGGTGATGAAATAAAGTATATGCTTGAAGACGAAATGGAAAGAATGATAAAAGCGCTGCACATCTATGGAACATGGAATATTTAGTCTCTTTTCAACATAGGATATAAGCAGAAAGCCATGGAATATAAGTTCATCCTTGTAAGTAGTAGTATAAGAAGAATTGAACTACTTAGAAAACTTGGATTAAAATTTCTTATAATAAGTCCTAAGACTACAGAAATCTATCATCTAAATAAAGATCCTTGTCATATAGCAATACTTAATGCATTAAGAAAGATGAATAGTATCGAAAGAAAAGAAATGGATAATGCTATACTAATAGCAGCTGATACATTAATAGTTGTAGATAATGAAATTATAGGAAAGCCCAAAAACGTAGACGATGCCAAAAACATTTTAAAGAAACTTAGCGGTAAATGGCATCACGTCTATACAGGTTTAGTAGTAAAAGTAAAGGGTAGAGTGTATACAGATTGCTGTATAACGAAGGTTAAATTTAAGGAATTAACAGAAAAGGAAATAGACTTTTATGTAGAGACAGGCGAACCATTAGATGCGGCAGGAGCATATAAAATTCAGGGATTAGCATCAATATTTATTGAGAATATTCAAGGACCATACGATAACGTTGTTGGATTACCTTTAAATAGACTCTATGTCCTATTAAGTAAAGCTGGAATAGACTTAATCGACGTTCTAAAGAAAAGCGGGTCATGAGGGGTGGACTCAGTCATCGGGTCAGTATTGGAGTCTCTAATCATCCCCATACATTCAAGTATAGAAGCCAGGGTTAAATACTTCATGTGGAGGTACGAAATAAAATTCTAGATCATTGAATTAAAATTAGTCTACTCTGATTCTTCTTTCCTAACCATAGACCTTAATACAATGTCTCCCGAAAGAGGAGAAACAGCTTCTCTAGCTACTTCAACGCCAGGCATTTCGTAGTATCTAATTCCTAGTTCGTTGAGGTAAAATCTGATAGCATTTCTAATGAATTCGCTCCTGGAAGTAAATTTAAACCTCTTCACAGTATCGTCGATGATCTTAAGCATGCTTCTAGGAACTTTAAATGATATAGTCACTTGTTCATCTATATCAAGTTCAAAAGTTATTAATGGTGGCCTGCTAGACCTCTTCGACAATATACTTCACCGTAATATCATTCGATGTAATTATATAAAAATATTACCTACGTACAATTCTTCAGGAACTATGTAGGAGATTCCAAGTAAAGTCTTCATACATAACTTCATGATAAATACCGGTAATACTTGTTTTTCAAAGCATTGAATAGTTCTCTGACTTAGCATGCGTACCATACGTAACCATATAGCATATAGCATAAACATAGTTTAAAAAGTTATGCTCCCAATTTACATAATGATATGGTGAATAGTCGATGGCTCCTAGAGTAGTTAGATTTGTTGGTTTAAAAGGATCAGGAAAAACATATGCCATTACTAAGGTAGCACAAAAATTAATTGAGTACGACATGAAGGTTGCCGTGGTTAAAAGTCTAGGAGAGCACGACATAAATATTCCAGGTACAGATACCTATAAATTCATGCAAATAGTAGATCATGTAGTAGCTGTGGGTAGGTATTCTATAGCTTATATCACTAAATTAAAAGAAAAACTCCTCCCAGTAATTGTAAAATCAATTCCATATACTGTAGATATAATATTGGTTGAGGGATTTAAAGGGGATACTAATTCTCCTAAAGTAATATGTGCTAGAAATTTAAATGAGGTCAAAAAGCTAAGCGATGGATTTGAAATAGCAATCGTTGGTCCAATAGCATCAAAAGCAAATAAAATCCTTCAAAGAAGCATGGATAAACCTATAATTAATGTAGACAACCCAAATGAACTAGAGAGTCTAGTAAAACTAATAATAGAAAAATCATTTATACTTCCAGGAATTAATTGTAAAAAATGTGGACTAAGTTGTAGTGAACTAGCAAAGAAGATAGTTAAAGGCGAAGAAAGTATAAATAAATGTATATATCGTGCCAAGAGGGAAAAGAAAGTCAAAGTAGTAATAGATAATGTCCAGCTTGAACTAAACCCATTTATAGAAGAAATGATAAAAAGTACCATAAGAGGATTACTAAGACCACTAAAAGGATACAGGGAAGGGAGAATAACAATAGAGATATATTAAGCTTATGTGGAGCATACATTTTATTCACTCCGTTTAACATAATTTTTGAAAAATGAGTAGGTGAAGTACTTGAGTGAACTACCTGGTGAAATAGAAGTTCAACAACGTAGGAATATTAGGGAAAAATTATTGAAGCAAAACATTCAACCTTATCCGCATAGGCCTAAATGGTATATTATTCCAGTTTCAGAAATAGTTAAAACACCAATAGTTAAAGCAAAGGTGTCAACAGCTGGTAGAATCGTAGGTATAAGAAAGCATGGTAAATTAACATTCTGTGATTTAATAGATGATGGAGTTAGGATACAATTAGTACTTAGTGCTAAAGTATTAGGAGAAAAATACTCTTGGTGGCATGAAAATATACACTTAGGAGATTTTGTAGCGGTTTACGGAGAAATAATGTATACTAAGAAAGGAGAACTATCAATACTAATTGAGGATTATCAATTATTATGTAAGGCTCTTAGAAGCCCGCCAGTAAAATATGGTCATAGAATCATAGATCCACAGGTAAGATATAGGAAAAGATATTTAGATATAATGTTAACGCCAAGAATAAGATGGATATTTGAGGTAAGGTTCAAGACTATCCAGGAAATAAGGAAATTCCTATGGAGTAAAGGCTTTATAGAAGTTGAAACACCAATACTACAACCAACATATGGTGGTGCTGCTGCAAGGCCATTTACAACACGTATATGGGCTCTAGATGAAGAATGGTATCTAAGAATATCCCCCGAACTATACTTGAAAAGGCTCATAGTTGCAGGATTCAATAAGGTATTCGAAATAGGTAAAAACTTTAGAAATGAAGATATAGACGTACATCATAATCCCGAATTCACAATGCTAGAAGCATATCAAGCATATGCTGACTATAATGATATGATGAAGCTTACAGAAGAGTTAGTAGCTCATGTAGCTAAAAATGTTCTAGGAACATTGAAAATCAAATATCCATTAGAGGAAGGAGAAGTAGAAATAGATTTAACACCTCCATGGAAGAGGATAAGGTTAGTAGACGTTCTTAGAGAATATGAAAACATAGATGTAGAATCTATTAGCGATGATAAAATAAAGGAGTTACTATTAAAGTATCGATTAAGCCTTCCTGGAGGGTACGATAGAGATAGAGCAATAGTTAAACTCTTCGATAGACTTATTGGTAAGAAGCTAATACAGCCAACATTTGTCGTAGACTATCCTGCTGGAAGTTCTCCACTTTGTAAACCTCATAGAGATGATCCTAGATATGCTGAAAGATTTGAATTATATATTGCCGGCCTAGAGCTAGCAAATGCATATACTGAGCTTAATGATCCAGTACTTCAAGAATTTTACTTCAAAAAGGAGGAAGAGAGAAGAAAAATGGGGGATCTTGAAGCACATCCCTATGACTGGGATTTCGTTGAAGCATTAGAGTATGGTATGCCACCTACAGGTGGATTAGGGTTAGGAATAGATAGATTAATAATGATATTAACGGGATCTACTTCAATAAAAGAGGTTATACCCTTCCCAATGCTAAAAAGAACTGAGTAAGATGAGATGTTGACTGAAGAGGAAGCTAGAAAACAATTAGTAGATGTAATGAAGATATTACATGAAAGAGGATTAATTAATGTAAAGGGCGGTAATGCCAGTATAAAATTAAATGATTTCTTTATAATAACACCAAGTGGTATACCAAAGCATAAGCTAAAACCTGAATTTATGGTCAAAGTATATATGGATGGAACCTGGAAGGGAATGTATAAGCCATCAATTGAATACTTAATGCACCTTGAAATATATAAGGAAAGACCTGATATTAAAGCAATAATACACTCTCATAACCCAATAACAGTAATAGCAGTAGAATTAGGCTTAGAGCTTAATCCCAAGGAGTATGTTGAAACACAATATGCTGTAGGAGAATGTATTACAAAAGTAGAGCCTCTACCACCAGGAACACTAGTATTAGCAAAAAAAGTAGCCAAAGCAATTAGAGAGTGTAATATCTGTATACTTAGAAAGCATGGGGTAGTAGCGGTAAGTAGTGACATATATAGTGCACTTGACACATTAGAAGCACTAGAGGACCTGGCAAAAATGACTATATACAAGCACTTATTCTCATTTCTAAAAAACATTAATAAACAAAGTAACTAATCAACCCAAACAATTATAAAGCAGAATGTAATAGACAATTTAAGCGGAGTATGTATGGTGGGAAGCATACTAGATGAAAGAGTTATAGCAATAGAGCTACTAAGATCATTAAGAAAATACTTAAAGTACAGAGAACTAGAAAAATACCTAAACCTACCTGGACCTGTTCTATGGAGATACATTACGGGTAAAGTTGAACCAACAATTGATAGAGCTAAAGAAATCATAGGAGCTATAATAAATAAGGGATTAGTAAGACATGTAATATCAAAGCAGATTAATATAATTAATAAGCGCGTTATAAATACATACAAGGTAGTATATGATACATCAATACTTAAACTAATAGCAGTAGAAGCTTACTACCAGTTTAAGGATAAAAAACCAACAGCAATAGCAACGGTAGAAGTTGATGGAATACCAGTAGCATTAGCAGTAGCAAATCTCTTTAATACTAAAATAATAGTCGCCAAAAAAGTTAAGGAATTAGGATTTAGAGATTACATAGAATACACATATATGCAAGGAGATCCACCAAGCTTAGTAACACTATACATACCATCAGAATTAATAAAACCACAAGATCGAATCCTAATAGTAGATGATCTACTACGAAGTGGTAGAACAATAAAGTCACTAATAGAAATGATTAATAAAGTACACGCTAAAACTATAGGAGTATTTGCAGTTCTATCTGTAGGAACTCTATGGAAACAAACACTAGAAAATCTAGTTGATAAAATCTATGTCATATACCAAGTAATATAACTATAATTCACATAGTATCTATTTCTCATAGAAACTGAAGTGCAGATTTAATGAAGCCTACATAGGGCTCTCATTAAAACGGGTAAATACAGGATAAACTAGTGTGTATGATAGGGAATAGAGATGTATGTACTGTTGAGTAGCATAAGAATAGAGGAGGTAAAGGAAATCATTAGGAAGCTACTCGATAAAGCTTCACGAGGCCTATACTTTGCACTTGAATACTACTTCAGAAAAGTATCCCCTAATAAAGGATTAGTGGAATTACTTATTGAGAACCCAAGAGAATTCTACCTAACCTTACTAAAAATGTTTAATTTAAATGAAAAAGCAGTTGATCACCTTCTATACACATTAATTAAAGTTCTAAGACCAGATTATAACCATATAATATTAAATGATATAGTTGAAGGAATTAAAGAAGGAGATAGAGAACTCGTATATAAACTTATATCATCACTTGTAGTAGTGTATAAGAGTAATGAACTTAAGAATAACAACTATTTCCTCTGAAATAGTTTCTCAAACTTCTCCTTCATATATTCATATACATTTAAATCCCAGAACCTAGCTTCAGGAGAATAAACAAAGAATGGAACGGAGTAACTCTTAATAGAGAGCCTATCAACAACATAAACTTCAAGCACATCTAGATATGATCTTAACCAATTTAGGAATTCGATAAAGCCTGAAAGAGCATCGTAAGGTAAAATGAATACACATATAGCATTACCATTTTCTAAATCTAAGTTTGCAGAGCCAAATCCTATGAGTTCCCTAATGGTAGCAATTATAGAGTATATGATCTTTGGGTCACCCTTCATATATGTAACTATATAAAATGAACCCTCAAGAGGGAAGGGTACATAAGCTAATGAAAACCCTCTAATAATCCCTGTCTGTAGAAGGTGATTTTTATAATGAGATGAAACCCTATTCCTTGGAATGTGAAGTTTTTTTGCAATATCGCCTATACCTATGAGAGCATTATCTTCAAGTACGGATACTATCAATACATCAAGCCAATCTAGCTTTTTAAAGAATGTAGGACTAGGAGGTTTTAGTAGTGAGAGATTTAGTTCTATCTTACTTTTAATCTCACCCCAAGGATAAGTAAACTTACATGTACGTGGATCAAAATATCGTGAGAATTTAGGCTTGTTGTAAATAGTTAATTGAGTCTTAAAGAACTTAATTATATTATATTGCTCAAGAGTGCTTAATATAATCTCTTCGTTGACATTTATTGGTTGGTAAAATATTAATGCTGTAATGGGTTTTGGCGATAATATATAAGCCTTCCACTTTAATATATAAGATAATGGTGTTGGAATTTCACTTAATATTCCATCAATCATTACAATCGATTTAAGTAGACCCATTCCATAGTGATTTATATCCACAAGAATGTTTATCCTTGCATTCTTTATTATACGCAATTTCCTACGAATGGCGTCCACAGATGTAGAAAGTTTTGATGCTATGGCAGAGAGTTTAAGTGGAGGTGTAGTATCAAGAATAGTTTCAAGTATGTCCACTATATCCTTCCTTTTTAATAATTCTCTTAACTTTAGGCTATATTCCAAGATTCGGCGTGCTTTGTCGGATGTACTGCCTAGCTTCATGCTATACACCTAAGTTCACATGCTACTTATCAGTACCATGAATATACTAAGAATTTTATCTCTCTAAAAGTCTACTCCTGAGTCCAAGAATGAGTCGTATGAGACATGACTAGAAATAGTAGAGAGATAGAAAATAGAATAATTAATTTATTAGGTATTCTACACTTATGTCAGTTCACTATCTAATTCTCTATTCTGTATTGTTGCTCCTGGATCCTGTGCGAGTGTTTCTGCTGCTGTTGCTATTAAGGCTATTACTGCTAATTTCGTTGCTGTTA
>CAYXRT010000001.1:0-282637 GCA_964467535.1 uncultured Desulfurococcales archaeon | reverse complement strand
GCCATCGTAGGTTACAATATGCCTTAAATTAACATCAAGTGCTAGAACACCTCTGAGAGTGTAGGGAGTATACTTCACTTCAAAGACTATGCTCACGTAGAGTCCCCCATTATAGTACTTTACATGAACTTCCTTCCACCTAAGACCCTTAAACCTCTCTATATACTCTCTCCTATGCATGAGCTTTAGAGAGTACTATTTGTTTTTGAGAATTACTTTGACTACTTCATTACCTAAATCTACTTTAGCATCTTGATAGTCAAGTCTAGAACTTATCCTTTTGATTGTAGGTTTATGTCCTCCATTTTCTCTAGCTGATTTTACTAGTGCAAGTGCTGTTTTGTAAATATTTCTAGCTACATGTGCTCTAAAACCATAGCTTCTCAGCATCGGGTAGAGTAGTTGGTGAACTTGACTCTTCTTAGGAAGTCCCTCTAGCTCCCATAGAGCATCTACAGATCTCTGAAGAGCATACTTGTAGACAGCCCTCTGCATCTCAGTGGTGAACTATTACTATTCTATCTGATTTAGCTAATTCTCTTATTACTTGCTTACAGTTATTGGACGAAGGGGTTTTCAAAACTCAATACAACCTCTGCAACTTCAGGTCTCATCATATATTCTGGTGGTTTCTGTTTCCTTTGAATCATTTCACGAAGTTTAGTACCACTAATCTTAACTCTATATTCTTCTCTATGAGGGCATACCTTTTCATTAACCATGCCGCCGCACTTCCTACAATAAAATGATTCTCTTATAAACAATGGAGTTACACCAAGATCTGGAAATTCTCTAAAGATATCCCATGCTTCATATGGTTTATAGAAACTACCTACACCTGCATGATCTCTACCAACAATGAAGTGTGTACAGCCAAAATTCTTCCTAACTATTGCATGATGTATTGCTTCTCTTGGACCAGCATACCTCATTTCCATCCTGAGGATAGAGAACACGATACTATTCTTTGGGAAATAATTATTTATGAGTGCTTCATATGCTTTAACTATAACCTCATCCTTATAGTCGCCTGGCTTTTTCCAGCCTACAAGAGGATTTATAAATAATCCATCAACAAATGTAAGAGCCGCCTTCTGTACATACTCATGTCCTAGGTGAGGTACATTTCTTGTCTGAAAGCCTGCTATAGTTCTCCAACCCTTAGCTCCAAACAGTACCCTTGTTTCAGCAGGCCATAGTCTATACTTCTCGAAAGGTTCAGGGACTTCATTTAGTAAATCTATGGGTCCTCCTATAAGCAGCTCTTTTCTCTTCATAGTCTTAGCTACTCCTGGATGACTTAGATCTACGGTCTTATAGACTTGTTGACAATATTCTTTCTTATCCCATCCATAAATTTCCTCAACTTTCATAATAGCTAGGATCGTGCCTTTATACGTTAATGTAATATCGTCTCCTTCTTTAATTCCAGGTATATCTTCAGGGTTAACATCTAGTATTATGGGTATTGTCCATGGAATATCATTTGATAACCTCATATCATAGAGTACATGTATATAGTCTTCTTGAACTATAAATCCTTCTAATGGACTGTAAACGCCATGAGCAATATTCATTACATCAGCTGCTAGACTTTCACTTAACTCTATTTTCGGTAACTCCCTTGCCTCTTCCAGTAAATGCTCACGTCTATGACCAACAACAAGGCGTCTAACGAGTCTTCTGCCATGGGGTTTAGAAACCATAACATTCACCTTCAACTACTAGAGGTAACCTAGCTTCTTCAACTTCTCAATAATCCTCTTTTTATCCTCCTCTGATACAACTTCGCTTTCAAGCTTCTCCTTCTCCATAGACGCTATAACCTCCCTAAGAATATAGGTTACAAACTGTGAAACCGATGTAAAACCTGTATCTTTAATGAGCTCTTTAATCCTATTATACAATGTTATAGGTATTGATACAGTAGTATATCTTCCCCTACGCTCTTCCCTTTCATCATTAACGTTATCTAAGCACATTTACAGTCCCTTAAATATAACCTAAAGCCTTAAGCCTTTCCTTAATCTTCTCCTCATCCTCCTTAGATAAAGTAGTACTTGGAGTTTCCTCGGTCAACACTTCATTTAACACAAATTCTACGAATTCTTCAATACTTGAAAAACCGCCCTGTGCTTCTATAAACTTCTTGATCTTCTCATACAGTTCCCTTGAGATATATACAGGGACTCTTTCACACATATCTTACACCCCTAAACCCCTATGAATATAAACCTCATACTTTATACACTACAAGTTATAATTTAAGTACCTCCATGCACTTCACCTAAAAACCAAACCACAATGAATAAGATAACTAATATTGAAAGGGATAGGTAAAACGGGAGTTTATTCTTGGGGTCTGTCCCCTTACCCCAACTAATCTTCTCCCAAACTCTTTCATGAACATAATATAAGATAACACGTATTAAATGAAATAAAAGCGTTATAAGTGATGCTTTTGCAATAGAACCGGTTACTGCATAACTTAACAGTAACAATATTATAATTCCTATAATCCTCCATGTAAATGATTTGGTCCAGGACCTAATTCTGGAATCCATAATGGCTAACACCTAACCCTATATGAACTCCTCCAATGTTTTTCTAATGCCTATTAATTAAATATAATTAATGGTATATAAGCTTCTCGGCGTTAGAAAGATAGAATTATCAATGCCATAGTCATTCCTATTTTTATGGAGCTAGCCATGTTTTATGGCATATTCTATAACAGGATCTATAATTCTATACTCTCTTTTCAATTATACCCATTTTCTGCAGTGTTAGTAATATTTCATGTAATGTTGAATCATAGATAGGCTTTAATTCTTTAGCAACAATGTACCTTTTGATTTCACTCCATTTCCTATACCCATAAGCTATTGCTTCTAATACATGTCGATATCTAGGACTCCTATTGTATAGTTCCTCTAATTCTTCTAAAACTAGCCTCATACCTTTAGTGAAAGTCTCTCTTATAGCATCTCTTGATATTCCTCTATCAATGCATATTCTATCAAAAAATACAAGCCATCCAACAATACCGTTAAATGTATTTACGGCCTCTTCAATAATATCCATTGGCGGAACAACGCCATACTCCCTAAATCCTTTGATTAAGAAATCCATGCTTTGCTCTTTAGTAAACCGCTTCAATGTAATTTCATATAAGTACCTACCATAAAGTTCTGACCTAGGATCATCAATTTTTAATAGATCGTGTAATAACCCTACTTCACTACCTGTAAGAATTATTGTTATATTAGACAAATTATCACAGATATATGCTAGAAGCGACCTAAAATTAATTCTCGAATACCTTAAATACCGTGCTTCATCAAGAACTACTATAGCCCTACGGTTTACGTTCTTAGCCCAATCATTAAGAGCATTAAATAATCGAGGTAAGAATAAATTTAACTTCCTTAAGCTCTTACTAAACTTAATTTCCAAACCTGCAATGGATATTCCTTTTACATGTCTAAGATATTCTATAAGTTTACTCCAGAGACTAGACTTAACAAAGTTGTTGAGTATGCTCTCAAAGGTGTAGTATAATGCATAGTTAGAAATATAACCATAGCTTCTATACATACTCCTAACGTCAACATACATGTAAGGTACGTTCATGGAATTTAATGTAACCTTTACAAGACTAGTTTTGCCGTAGCAAAGTTTAAATGCTTGTATATGTTTCTACATATTTTGAGCTCCGATGAGAGGGGTTGACCACCTTAATTGAGGTGGTTCCCCGAGGAAAGAGTAGAGGGCACATAAAATCATAGCCCCACGCCCTGGGTCGTGGCGCACCTGCTCAATGACGGATGAAACCCAACCGAAGAGCAGGCACAAAAAAGATGAACCAATGTTCACACATATAAAGAGGCGATCCCAATTCTCCTAATACCTAAAACGACAATAAGTCTCCTACCCTCATTAATACCCCACTTCAATTTCTCAATATCCTCCTCTCTATCATAAAAGTCCTTAAGATCCTCCTTTACACTTTCATCAAAAAGCATTAACTTCTCCCCCTAGTAGTACTTTAGAATTACGACGATAACCAACCTAGGCTTTATCCCTAGCTTTGAGGATTTTTTTAACATAACTGTATAGTTTCTCAATATTTACTTCAGGAGGATAATGTTCTGTGTTTAGTGTTATTTCAGGTTTTTCTGGAGGTTCATAGGGATCACTTATTCCTGTAAAGTTCTTTATTTCACCTCGTAGAGCCTTCTTGAACAATCCCTTTGGATCCCTCCTTATACACTCCTTTAAACTACACTCAACATACACTTCAATAAATGGTATACCTTCCTCTTCAATAATCTTCCTAACTTCAGACCTAATACTTCTATATGGTGAAACAAAACTACATAACACGATGACTCCATTTCTTGCAAGTAGTCTTGCTATCCATGCAACTCTTAAAAGATGCCTTCTACGCTCCTCACGTGTGAAACCAGCATCAGGATTTATTGTCCTTCTAACCCAATCGCCATCAAGTAGTTCAACTCGATAACCTTCATCCTTAAGCTTACCAGCTACACCTTCAGCAATGGTGGTTTTACCGCTAGCAGGTAACCCAGTAAGCCAAATAACGATACCTTTTTCAAGACACTTCAACAGCTCTAGTCACCGGAATTAAAACATTAATTATATGTAATTAATAAATCTTGCTCCTTAAACGTATTACTATGGGCAAAACAGTCTCAGTTTAAATTAAGGCTAGGCAGAATATGTCTTATGGAAGCCTGTGTAAAGTCCTTTAAAGTAATTACCTAATTATACTAATCCTTCCTGATCTCTTAATTATGTTAATATTGGAGCTATCATTACTAATGCTATTGCTATAGCCGCTAATACTGAGATAATCTTGATTATTCAACCTTATCTAGAATACTTAAACAGGTAATACGGAGGTCACAACAATCATCACAAGATCTAAGATAATTAGTACATCTTGATAATTCATATCATGTTTCTTATTATACCTTTAGTTAATGATACATCAAAAGAAGGAGAATTGTATGCCAAAGCAACTTGATAATGTTGCATTAGTATTCAGATTTACTTTGGATTAGTTTATATTATAAACTTGTAAATATTGAGATTACGTTTTTGACAACTTTAAGAGGGGGCCATAAAAGACTAGTTCACTGCCTAGAGTTAGGCCTAATGACTTCTCCCTAATAATTACTAAACCCGGTGCTACAATATTTGAAGTTATTAAGGTTATGGCAAAGAAGCTAATATTCGTCCTGTCGTTGTTAAGAATGTCGAGACTAAGGTATGTTTATTGATTGAGATCTTATTTCTAAGAACCTCGTCGGAGAACCCGACATTAAGAAGACATTAATTTAGAGATATTATGGTATCTATGACAATGGATGCATACGTTGTGGTACTAATGTTAAGAGAAGAATTTATCATACCTAAGAATGTAAGAGATTACACGGCAATTACATTATGTCTGCACTAACGAGTATATTTAAAAAGCTAAGATCAGTTTCTCTTCAAACCAAACTACATTCATAAAATTGTGCTAATGGCTCTTGCAATACTATTATTTAGTTTATTCAGTTTACGGTATATTCCCATAAGTTAGGGTTTAGTTTACCGTTGATGAAGTCCTTGACGATACTTCTCGACCTAGTAATATCACTAAAGAATTTATTCATAAGTCTTATGTAAACGTTTATACCGTATTTATCTTTGACTAGTTTTGCTACTGTATTTAGGTAATTAATTGATGTAGCCCTCTCGTATCTGTACTCTTTTGATATTGCCGTTGGTGTTGGCGTAAATTGTTCAAGGACATATACGGCTTTATTAAAGTCTATGGGGATTTCTAGGAGATCTTTAATTATTTGAAGTATGTCATTAGCGGTGAGCAAGTTTGGGACTACCACTGTACGAATTTCAAGATTTATATTACTATTTGCTAGGAGTTTCAAAGACTTAGTAATTTGTTCTAGATACTGAGATGTAAGTTTAGGATTTAAACCACATATCTTAGAGTATTTATCTACATTACTTATAGGCGCTTTAACATCGCAGTGAACATAGTTAAGTAAACCGTGATCTAATAGTAATTCTATTACGTTCGGGTTTGTCAAGTTGGTATCTAAGACACATTTAACTCCACATTCATGGCATAAGTTGAAAATTTTATAAATAGCTTTGGAATGCAGCGTTGGTTCACCACCAGTAACGAGAACCCAGTTAAGATTTAGCTTTTCAATGCATTTTTCGATAATAAGCCTAAGCACCTTATCCTCTATAAATATTATATTTTCCGGAAATACTATGTAGCGTACATGACACCATGGACATCTAAAATTACAGTATGGAAGTGAAATTGTAAGCGATAAATCTCGCTCCCTAATTAAAGGAAGGACCCGGATATCAACAATAGGTAATCTCATTAAAGCCACTTCACCTATTACTTTGTTAATAATTAAGGAATTATATAGTGGTAGTTCTTGTTTCTACGTGTCTATGGATAAAAGATGTCGATTTACCTTTGAATTCGTATATTTCAAATCCATATTTATCCATAGTTAATCCTACTTTCTTAAGCTCTTCCTTTGAAATGCTTTGCTATACCTTAGGACATTAAGTATATTGTATTCTGAAAGTGATGGTTTCTATAATCAATGTTATTTAGAGTAATTTGATGTTTCTATTAGTAATGTTGCCGTGTATAATGTTATTTTTGGGATAGTGTCTAACGTTATGTATTCATTTGGGGCATGCGCTCTTCCTCCATGACCTGGACCTGTACTTATCATTGGTACTCCTAGTACTCTTGTAAAGAGGTATGATGGTGCTGATCCTGGAAGCATTGGTATTATATATGGCTTTAACTTCATTTTCTCGTAGGCTTTTATAGCTATTTTTACTTGTTCTGCTTCAGGGCTTGTTTTACTCCATGTATAATAGTCATGGATGCTTATTTCCACTAGCTCTTTTAGACCTAATTTCTCTATTAACCTCTCTAAACCGTTGATGATGTCTTCCGGTTCAATGTTTGGTACTAACCTAAAATCTAGCCTCATAGTTGCTTCTGCTGGTGTTATTGTCTTTGTTCCTGGCCCTACGTATCCTGATTGAAATCCATCGATATTAACTGTTGGTTTAAAGTATACTGCTATATACCATTCTTTTTCTTTTAGTCTTGGCTTTGTTATTCCATACATTTTTAGTACTTCCTCTCTTGGTATCGCCTCCATTATGTCTTTTAGGTATTTTAGGTCTTCTGTTGTTGGTGTTACTGTTTTCTCTTCAAGCCATGGTATTTTTGGTCCATGGATTGGATCTATTAGTTCTGATGCTATTTTTGCTAGTACTGCTGCTGGATTTATTAAGCCTCTACTAAGACTGCTATGTGCATCATATTTTGCTGTCTTGCACTTTAATTCAATGAATACGATTCCCTTATTTCCTAGGATCATCGTTGGTTTTCCAGGTATTCTCTCTGAGGGAAATGCAAAATACGTCATGTATGCGTTTTTAAGTTCATCTTTCTTGTCTTCTACGAGTTTTGGCATTGATGGGCTGCCAAGTTCTTCTTCTCCTTCAAGGATGAATATTATGTTTACTGGTGGCTTTTCACCTACTCTATAAAATGATTCTATTCCTAGGAGAGTGCTCATTAATGCCCCTTTAGTATTATATGCTCCTCTTGCAATAATTTTATCTCCTACTATTCTTGCTTCAAAGGGTGAAACTTCCCATTGATCTAATGGTTCAACTGGTTGGACGTCATACATATTATATACTATTACTGTTTTACTTGCTCCTACATCGAGTTTACCGTAGACTATTGGGTGTCCTCCATACCGTAATAATGTTGCATCGACTCCTAATCTTTCTTTTAACCAATCTCTTAGATAACTTGCTGTTTCTTCAATACCTTCACCGCTACCAGAAATACTTGGCATTCTTAATAGTTTACGAACTTCTTCAATGAGATACTCCCTGTTTTTATTAACGTAGCCTTGAATTTTATTTAGAGTAGTGTCCTTGCTATTCAAAATATCATCCCGTTAAATAATATGGTTTTAAGTTAAAAAACTATTATTATATTGGTTTACTAATGTTGTTGGGTCTTGTTGGTAGGTAGAGTTTACCTTTAAACGTTACGTTAATTACCGTTCACCTTGGATAATCTATTTGGGGGTGTATGTGAAGTTAATGGTTTATTCTCCTACAAAGATCATTTTTGGTTCTGGTACCCTCGAGTTATTAGGCCAGGAAGTACGTAGATTTGGTTCAAGAGCTTTATTATTGACTAGTAGGAGCTTTGCTAGGAGGTATGGATATTTAGACTTCCTCATAGGTAATTTAAGGAATTCAGGTGTTAATGTATATGTTTTTGAGGGTGTTGAACCTAATCCTCCATTCGAGCAGTGTGAGTCTATTACTAGTAAGTTTAAGGATAAGGGTATTGATGTTGTTATTGGTTTTGGCGGTGGTAGTGTTATTGATGCTGCTAAAGCCGTTGCTACAGCACTATCTACTGATAAGGATTTAAGGAGCTTATCTTATCCTAATGTCATTGACTTTGATGTTTTACCCATTATCGCAATTCCAACTACATGTGGTACTGGTAGCGAAGTTACAAAGTATGCTATACTAACTGATAAGCAAAGGGGTAAGAAGGTTCCTCTTGTAGGTCCATCGATAATTCCTAAGACAGCTATTGTTGACCCTAAAGTCCTTAGACACTTGCCTCAAAACCTACTTATATGGACTTCTCTTGATGCATTTACCCATTCACTTGAAGGATATATAGCTAAGACATCTAACCCAATAACTGATGCTATAGCTCTAAAGTCCATGGAGTTAATAGTTAAAAACATCGGTAGGGCATCTGAGAAGTCTATGGATGTTTTAGAGAAGCTTCATTTAGCTGCAACTATGGGTGGTTTAGTCATTAATGTTACTGGAACTACATTAATACATGCAATAGGATATCACTTAACAACACACTACGGTATTCATCATGGACTAGCAAATGCATTAATACTACCATACGTACTTGAACTTAATATTACGGAAATACCTAATGATAAGGCTTTAGAAATACTATCATTATTTAACAGTTCAAGTATAGAGGAATTATTCAGGAATATATGCAAATTCTTAGTAGGGCTGGGGGTACCAGAGAGTTTATCTAAAGTTGGTATTAGGGAGGATGCTATTGATCATATAATTGAGGATACTTTAGGCTATAAGAGGAATTTAGAAGTAAATCCAGCTAAAGTTGATAGAGAAGTGTTAAGGAAGGTACTTGAAAAGGCTATTAGAGGATGCTATTATTAGGATGAATAGAAATAACCGTTCGATCAACTTCATTAATGTTTCTTTAGTTTCTTGACAATACCTAATATAAATCATGGGAATGGTACTAAAACAGGTATACTTAACGGCAAATAGATTAATTAAATCCTCCTAAGAGTAGGGTTGAGACATTACTTGATATATAACATGTACTAGTCATGGAAAGTGATGTGCTAGGAGGACCATTAACTTCACTAAAGAAATTACATGGTGCGGAGAAGTCGGAGTATACTATATGACATATCATCTAATATTCCTAGAACAACTGAAGGCTTTTCAGGAATAAGGGGGCTTATCATTACTAATGGGTTAATACAATTTAAGTAATGGCGGCGGGGGCCCATGCGGGCGTGGTAGCGGGGGTTCTCCAGCCGTGCCCTATGGGCAACGGCTTGTGGATTTGAACCACCGACCTCGGGTGCGACCCCCCGTAGCGGGGTGTGTCTCCGAGGCGGGCGGCCCGGTCATTGTTTAAGTTAATATATACAGGCTTATATTTTTAACTCGTCATGATACTTGTAAGGTATTGTCTTATTTTTATGTAGCGCTTTTTCATCTATTTTGTCTGAGCATTGTTTTATGGCTTTTCTTAGCTCATTTTTACATTTTTCAGCAATCTTTAACATAATTCTATTCTTAACCATTATAGGTTTAGGTTTTATGTCTTGAAGAGAATTACTATACCCCTTCCATATGTCTTTTATTCTGTTGAAGTCTTCTTTATCTATGTAAATGACTAGTATTTTACTATGTCTAGGCGATTTTCGTTGATCAATATATGCTGAGCTAGCTGTTGTGAGTATTAGTCTAAGTTCCTTACGGGTGAAACAACACATGTAATTTTTGATATAGTTACGTATGTATTCTAGTAATCTAGATCTCCTCTTAGGATGATATACATACTCTAAACAACTTTTAGCGAATCCAAAGTCAGTAAACCTAAATGTGCACTCGTATTGTGGTTTATTGCGGTACTTGTTGCATTTAATGAATTCTTTGTTAGATAAGAATGTTAGGATGGACTCTATTACATTTCCCTTTACACTATTTCTCGCATAGGAAATAGCATGATATCCTTTCATTCTTCCTATATAGCCATCTCCATCGATTAAGCCCGCAAATAGTGCCGAAAGATAATGTAATTTAAGCTTTGTTAAGGTAGTCAAGGACTCTTCCGCTAATGATCTAAGAAGTTTTAATAGCATATTCCTCTTTTTGGCAAATGAACTCTTATTTAATATACTTATAGAAAAGTAATCATCAATGATACCGCAACCTTGGATTCGTACCCGAACATATGGGCATAAAGGTATAAATGATTTTATGACAGCATAAGCGGTATACTTTGTAATACACCTGAAATTTATCATTTTGTAACCCTTTAATAATGCAGATACATTGTCATCAGATAGTATCAGACCTAGACATTTAAATATATAAGCGTATACATCGCTCGATTCATGGCATTGATGCGAGTAGGTTAGTATAATAGATTTACCACTATTATTCATAGTGTTTAAAACATTAAGTATGGTATCTTCGTCAAGTGAACTTAGCTTAATGATATGGTTGCTCAATAGTAAGTACCTCTTCAATAATCGTTCTAAGCATATATAAAATGTAACAACTAAGCTATTTCATCTTCATGAGATATTGGGGGAGGGAAAAAGGAGACCGGGCCGCCCGTGGGCTCCTATGAGCCCCGCGGGCTACCTGGCTGCCCTACCCCGCTATGTTACCCCGCCAGGATTATCTCTATTTATTATAGGGTTTTTTAGCTTTTTGGAGATTTGTCTTGACAGGGGTTTAAAATATATAATTTACTCCAAGAGATAGCTATGAAAATTTAAATTTTAATAGCTTTGATTAGTATTACAAAGTCGTAGATGATGAATCTTCTCTCATAGCGGAGAAGATGACGAATGCCGGCCTGACTGATTAATGTAATCTCATGTTACTTTATTGTTTTATGCTCAATAAGGGGGGCCTGTTATCCTCATCCACTTTTCTGTCGGTAGAAGAGGTGCCCTATCATCGCCTTCTATATTTTATTCTTTGTCACATAGTTTAATAGCTTTTATTTTTACTTCCGATAATTTTTATACTTTATATATTCCTTGTAATTATGTCTTTCATGCTTGCTCTTGTGAATAAGGAAGCAATTATATTCAAAATGCATAATGTATGAATCAGACAATGCGATTTATGCGCTTTACTCCTATAAGTAATGATTCTATGTAGGTTTCAGATAATTGACGTAATGGTAATTATTATAATCATTTGTATTAAATACGTCAACGATATTTTCTTTTTAATAGTTTTTGATACAAATGACCCTACTTTTCTTAGACTCTCAAGCAATTTATATACGCCATCTCCAAGAGTGGGTACATCGTCTATATCAAGTTCAAAGTAGTATGCCTTAGCAGGCTTTAGGTTATTTAGCGCTTGCTTAGCTGAATCCAACACCCCTTTAATTAGCTGTCTTGAATATTTTACAGGTAAATAGGGTTCAAAGGCTATTGTTGCAGCACAGACATGGTCATCCGGCGTAATAACTTCTACGTCTTTTAACCCTAACTTTCTAATCAGTTTCCTTATATTATCCCTGACTCCTTCCTCAGCATTATTTCCAAACAAGTATATCAATGCATACCTCTCTTTATCGTATGCTAGTAGTAGCGTTACTACTTTATTCAAGCACAGCGAGTTATATGGATCATCAACTATGCTCTCTCCGTAACCTACCATGAACTCTGCAACGCCTTTACTACTTATACAGGCTTCAATTATTTTCTCTAGCTCCTTAATTTCATTAATTGTTGGAGTTTCCTTTAGCATTACATTATGTAAATCTACAATTAATTTTTTCGTTTCTTTATCTATTGCATATTTCCATAAATTAATTGGAAGATCGTCTATGCCCTTATTTGGTCTAGTTACGAATATAAGATCTACATTTGTAAATGGTACTACAAGAATATCCCATGAACCTTTGCTTATTCTTCTCGGCAGTAGAGGTTGAATTTCTGTTCCATATACTTCAATTTCGCTTAGAGAGTTAATTACATAGCTAACGAGCTTTTTTGCATCATTATATGTTGCCACGTTTAGTTCATGGCTTCCTGGGCCATGAAGGGCTAATATGTATACTCCTCTTTTCATGCCTTCAAAATATAATTGATGCGGTACTGCGCTACTACCTACCTGTCTATAGGGACCGTAATGTATCTGTGGTAAAATCAACGCTACATCTTCGCCATTAATTCTCTTAAAATATATACCATGGATCTTAACCTTGGTACTTCTTGACAGTTTCTGAAAGATACTCTCTATTAACTTATGATCATTTGTTAACCAGCTTGTAAAGAACGCTTTGGCCAAGATCAACGGCTTTATATTTATTGCATGCTTTATTCTATTTATTTTCCATATATAAGTACCTGTAATCGATATTCCCGCTGATATTGATGCTATAAACGCTATCAATATAGTTAATGATGATTTATTCAGCACAATCCACATCAATGAAAATGGCATTATAATACTCACTATACTTAGTATTACTGCTAATATCATTGAATCTAATGCTAATATATAGAGCATCATTATTAAGGGAACAGCCATTGCATACATTAAACCATGCTCATTAAATAAGCTATCCAATAACACCTCAGCCGGGACCATCAACATCAGTAAATATGCTAATAGTCCTAGACATCTTCTCGGTGTTAAGAAAGTATTAAGTGTCGAGATTATCATTAACGTTAAGAATAGTATTACAGATACGACTTTAAACATAAGAATAGCCAATGGTCTAGATAATACCACGTCAGGTAAGAGCATTATAGCTATCGATGTAATTACCATTAATAATAGGGTTCCTGTACTTGGTAGAGGTCTTAACATTCGATAGTATTTCCTTATTAGTCTAGTGCGATTCACTACCTGCTAACCAAAAAGAAGAGGATGAAGAAACAATATAAGTATTAAGGGTAATTAAGTGTATATTGGTGATAGACTTGAGTTTTAACCTAGAGGAATTCATTAAAAGTATTGAAGAAAGTATAAAGGATGCTAAAATAAGGATAATTGATCGAGAATGCAATCTACTTGCCTTAGTTATTGGTGAAGATGTATATCTAGTACAATGTAGGCCTTGTAAAGTTAAAGGTTATATGTACGTTAAGATAGCACCAGCACATGTATATCATAGATGGAGCTGTGAAGTAGTAGAGTATTTACCCTATGGGTTCTATATATTTAGTAAACAATTAAATGAATTAATTGATAAACTTATAAATAAAATTAATACATTAAGGAAACTAATGTCGAGAATATCAATTGAAGTATAGCAATAATTTCTAAATACTCGGTATAAATATGCTTCTATCCCAAGTTAACTCTGAACATCTCGCTACTATGTGTAATTCATGTTCAGTAGTAAGGTCATGTCGTCCCAAACTATAGTTGTATTTACCAACATCTAAGTCTTTAAGTTCAAGAAAGGTTATAGGTTTCGACAGGGGAAGTAGTGTATATGGATCATATCTATTTAACTTTAATTCGATAGAATCAACTCTTCTTTTTAGATTAAATTCTACTACTATATCGTATATTACATCACTAATTCTCCTAGCTGTAACTATAATATTTTCAAGAGGATCATCAACGAACTCTACATTTAGTTTTTTACAGTACATTACTCTTGGTCCTTGAACAATTCTTATTTCCAAAGTATTTAGTCCTGGACGAGGATTCTCTATTATGAAGTTTAACTTCAATCTATTAGTCCTATATATTAACTCCCTCTTCACTATAGAGCCTACTTTAACTTCTACTATTGCCATTCTAATTATTCGCTTAAATTTAAGTAATAATGGTAGTTCTATGTATCCTAGCTTTATAGGTATTTTTTGAGGTGCTTTAACCTCCATTTCATTACTTTTACTTTCATATAACATGATATCACAGTCAGCTTATTTTAGTTAAATAAAGCACTATAGCGATGTTTGCAATTATAGATATTATTGCTAATATTACTGACATCGTTAGTTCCATGTATCTAGGTTTAAGTATAAATGAAAAAGCTAGTCCAAAGAATCCTAATATTAGTCCTAAAATATTGAATGTTGCTGCATAACCCATCACCGATCTAATAGTATATGATACTTTTCCTATAATCATGAATTTTGAAGTCGTTCTACCCTCTATACTATTCAGCATAGCCCTCATATTTCCATGAATTAAATAATGTGTTTCATTTACTTTGCTTAAGGTTCCTCTTATTGTAAACCTGGGACCAAGACCATATATTTTTTCATAAAATGTATAATTACCTACACCAGATATATGTAATACCTTATCCCATTCAATGATGTATGTTCTACTAGTTGTCCAGATTTTTAACTCATTTGTTGAAAATAGTAGGATTAATGAGGATAGCATTAATAATAGTAGAGAAATCATTACTAAGATTTCGGGTGTTATATATTTTGAAACCGAATTAGATCTCAATATTGCCCCCTACTATTGTTCTACATTCTCTTGCCCATATTGAGATTGCTACATTTAAGGTTATATAATTTACTTAAGATGTACTAATAAAGTATTAGAAGTGCTATAAGATAGAATCTAAGTCTACGTCCCCTGTTTTCACGTTTTCAAGTTTCTTAATCACCATTGTTAATGCTTTCTCTTTATTTACGTTTAGTTTTTGTGCATATTCCTCTGCAGCATGTATTATTGCTTCCCAATTATCTCTATCTTCTAGTAATATCAGAAAAGAATTCGATAATAGTTCATTTTCATATTCCAGGTAGAATATGCCATATCCGTAATTTATATTATCTTCAGCAAAGTGTATTCCTAGAATTTTTATGTTATCGGTTATATGTAGATCAGCATCTCTTAAGTCTTTAAGCCTTGATGCTATTATGTCAAGTGGAAAGTCTGTTTTTGGAGGTCCATGCCATACTCCTAGTATTCTTACTTTTCTCATAATTTAGGCACCAGAAACTTAATCTAGCGTTAAAGGGTTTTTAACCTGCTCTCTCTTTTATAACCTTATCTAATACCTTCTTTAGTATTTCAATTAGATAGCCTTCCTCTCCCGGTACACCGATAAATGCTAGTTCTTCATTAACATATACTACAGGTAATTCAAGGTCTTTACATTCTTCTTTTATCTGTATAGTTATGTTATATTCGTCTTCAAGTATGTCCTTAATTTCATAAAGCCAGCTCTTTACTGTATAAAACCAGTAATCATCCTTATTACCAATAATTCTTAACGTTACACTCTTCTTGTTATCTCCTCCCAATGTCAACACCTTGATTTTGTAACTTAATTCTGATGGGTATTAGGTGCGTTCCATCACATGTAGGTGAATTTGTAAATTCTTGTCCAAGACCCTCTCTACATATAGCATATTTCATTTTAAACTGCTTAGCTATACTTATAACGTTCTTAAGAATTTTAATCCTTAAATCTAATGGTAAGTAGATATATCCATGGACCCTTATACCATGCTTTCTATATAATTCATTGACTTTCCGAGCTATTTCTGGAAATGCATTTGTTAGCCGCTTTAAGCTATCGGGTCTAGCTTTATAGGTTGAGGTTACTATGAATTTTACACCTATATTTTTAAGTTCTTTAAGTAACATGTATATGTCTTCTACGTCATCATTAATGTACGGTATTATGGGATCTACTCTAACTCCTACAGGTACTTTGGAATTTACTAATCTTCTTAACGCTTCAAGCCTACTACTTGATGGTGGTGCGTTCGGTTCAAGCTTTTTAGACAGGTAGTCATGTATTGTTGTTATTGTCATAGTTACTGCAGCATTACCTTTAGATAATAAGTCTAAGTCTCTTGTAATTATAGTTCCTTTAGTAACTATGAGAATTTTAAATCCACGTGGAACTAGTAATTCAAGTACTTTACGTGTAAGTTTATATTGCAGTTCTTCAGGTGGATACGGATCCGAACTTGTTGAAAGGACTATAGGTAAAGCTGGGTTTACTTTCCTTAAGTCCCTTTTAAGCTTCTGGATTAGATCTCTTTTAGGAATGCTCTTCCGAACTCTTATATATGAAGTAGCATAGCAATATACACATTGATGAGAGCAACCTGTGTATGGATGTAAGCTATACTTTATGGGACATGTACATAGAGGGCTTCTCCATGGATCAAATAGCTTAATTACATAGCCATTCCTTATACTTTTATCCATATATGGCACCAATGTTTATCAGGAGGGTCGGGCTTTCTTCATAGCATTAAGCTTGGTCGATGGCGTAGGTTCATCATCTAACTTCATTATTATGCTTGTAATTCACCTAGTATATAAAGATAAGCAGCTTCGTACTCTCTTAGAAGCTCCTTTAACTCATTTAATGACTCTACAGTTCCAGTTAGACATACCCACCCATCTTCGCTTAAATCTAAACGTACCTTACTAAATCGCATTTTAATTTTATTCTTTAATGAAATTAAATTACTTAGTGTTAAGAAATCTTTCTTGTATTCATATAATCCTTCACCCTCTATGTGTATGCCATAATCTTCTACGTAAACCATAAAAGTTATCCTTTTATCCTCTATCATTTTAAGAGCTGCTAACTCTCTAGACCCTCCTATAATTGGGGTTGCAGTTTTATATCCTTCCTCCTCTAAGATTTTCACGATATTTTTGTCTACTATACTTGGTTCATGTATTTCAATTCTTATTTTCTCCCCCTCTTTAAACTTATTAATTGTATATAGTACTCTTAGAGGACCTATAACTTCCCCTATGTAGTACACTGGTGTATATGGTTCTGAAATCCCATAAAATATACAGAATGCATTACCTGGTTTCCAATAATATACTTTCCCTGATTCTACATGATAGTGTTTACTTAGTTTGTACTCGTTTATAGACAAATCTAGCGGTGTTTCAAAGTATAATTCTTCTTTCCAAATTCTTGCATTCGATGTAAACGGGATATGTTTTTCTAATTCCCTACCTATGTTATTTATTATTTCTAATACTATTGATTTATTTTCTCCAAGTACTTCAATAAGCATATAAGATCTCCTCATATCATAATTCTAGGGTCATGTGTTTTAAGTCTTTAAAGTATACTTTACTTTATTAAAGACTTATAGAGAGAGTACATTGTCAATAGAAAGCTATATGCATTTATATCCTTACCCTTTCTGATGCCTGGCTTTAGATCTATTAAGCCTGATCTCCACAGCTTACTTAGGGCTGTTAGGTAGTGTCGTCTTAAGGATTCCATGAAATACGCTATTGCGTATTCATTTGGAAAAACTCCTCTTACACCATAAATTTTTATAGCTCTATTAAGTTCATTTTCATGTTCTTTAACAAAGGTGCAGTTAAGTGAGATACCATAATTTGATCTATGAATTATTATTTTATTTATATCATCAAAATAGTATCGTACATCTTTTGGAAGATAGGGAAATGATCTACAAGTTAACGGTTTATATAGATTATGTATGATACATTTATTACCTTCTCCTAGGAATGGGCACTTGTTGTTGCTAAGGTCAAGAATATATGATAGTACTATGAATCTTCCACTAAACCTATCATATACCCCATAGGAAGGTTTGAATTCTATAGAAATGCCCATGTTTTTAGCTAATCTGTTAATTATTATTACTTCATGTGGAAGGACGGTTATAGGAGAGAGTCTACAACATTTACCACATCTAAGGCATTTAAATCTCACAGCAACACCCAATTACCTTGAGCTCAGCCGCGGGTTCATCTATCACCTACTCAACCCTTGTAAGCTACATCATAGCTCTCATATTCGTAATTAAATAATGCGGATAAGCTCTATAAATCTTACATCAATTTAAGCTTTGATTATTATTTAGACCTTGCTTTCTTCTTCTTTTTAACGAGATTTCTCAATTCTATTAACTTTTCATTTAAGCGCATATATACGCTTTCTGCTTCGACAACTATCATTATACCACTAGAAACCGATGGTGGAGGAGGATTTTCAGTCGAAACTAAATGACCTTTTTCATCTACATAGACATACTTTCCGGTTTTCAACATTTCCTCATAAATTTCCCTTACCTCAGGTGATCGTGGAACACGTGATGCAAATACTATTAATTTACCTCCAAGTTCTGTCATGAAGTATATATATCTTCCATCTCTAATAGCTAATACTACTGTCCCAGAGGCAGCTCTTAGTAGAACGTTTAAAACATCTTCAAATCTTCTACCAATAACTAAAACATCCATTATTGACTGCCTCATGTTCTATTCTTTACACTCATAATTTTCGTAACAGAGGTTAAATCTTTTAGCTAATTTGCACAATTCATCTATGGGTACAAGAGCATATGCATTATTCTCTGTTCTAATAATTGCCACAGCTCCTTTAATCTTAACCCATGCTCTTTCGCAAGTTTCTTCAGTAGCTTCGGATTTACTTGAACTTATAAACTTTTTCAAATATCATCACCATAAAGTTAAAGGCAGGGTAATAATATTTTATTTAGGTGTGTTTATCTGCCGAACGGTTTTAGTAGCTTTATGGCTATTTTTAAGGCTATAGGCGCTATTATTGTTGATAACAGCGTTGTTGTTAATATCGCGGTATATATCACTTCATTAATTATTTTAGCTTCTAATGCAAATACTATGATTGCGGATTCCAACGCTCCTCTACCGGTCATCCCTATACCAACAATTAATGCTTCAGCGGGCTTTTTACTGATAATTAGTGATGGGATGCTACATCCAATAATTTTACCTATTAGTGCTGGAATTAAGAGTGTTAATATAAATGGTAGTTGGCTTACTCCTATGTTTATTCTATAGAGTAATCCTACATATATGAAGAAGAATGCTGTTAGGAATCCTTCAAGCATTACTCTTAAATTATGTGCTAATTCTTCTATTCTTAGTATATTAAGTAATGTTGGATCTCTAATTTCTCTTAATCGGCTGATAGCTAGTCCTCCAAGATATGCTCCTATGACCTCATTTAACCCTATAATTCTAGCAATCAGCGATAATGTGAATACTATTACTATGGTTGTTGAAACTGCTCTTGCGGGGGTTGAAAATAGCCTATATATTAATCTAGTTGCCCTTACTGTTAATAGCCTAGATATGTATAATACCAAAACTATAAAGAGTATTATTTCTATTGTTTTAATACCTAGTAGATGGTAAGCTAAGCTTTCTGAGATCAATAATCTTAACGTCGTTATAAAGTATACAGCTAGTATGTCGTCTACGAAACTTGCTCCTACGAGTAATGTCTTAATTCTTGCTGGAAATTTTTCTTCACCTTCAATTATAATTGCCGTTACTTCTGTTGCTGTGTTTGATAAAACGATTGCAATAAATAATGCGGACCATAAGCCCATTCCCTGTAAGATGCATACACTTAACACTAATAGAAACGTCGCTATAACGCCAGAGATTCCTGTTACAATAATCATTCCTTTATATTCACTGAGAACTCTAAGATTGCTAGTTAACCCTGCGTAAAACATTAATATTATTAATCCAAAGTATGCTAAGTATTTAATACCTGATGTAGGATCTAGAAACCCAAGTATACTTGGGCCTAGTATTATACCTATTAATATATCGGCTACTAATGGATGAACATAAGCCCTCCTGAATACCTCTCCTACTAGCTTAGCTGCAAGTAATGCTATGATTACCTGGACTATGAAATCTTCCAACTCCCTATCAGACCTAGTTATTGAGTTTTAGACAAAGGTCTTAAACTTTATCATTAAAGATATATTCAAAGATATATTCATATACTCCAATAATCCCTTAATATCCTCTTCAGCCTTTCCTTGCTCTCTCTGTATCTGGCTATAGTTCTTGAAAAGCTCCTTGTAGAAGGCTCCTTTAAATCCCCTAGATCCATTAAGAGCAGCCCTTTTATGTACGCTGGGAGCCCTCTTCTTAATCCTTCACTATATCCTCCTTCAAGCGATGCTATAATTAATAGTGGTCTTAGTTCCTTGATTATGCTATAACTTAGCTTATGAAATATGTTTGTAGTTATTTTTAGATTCGATAAGCCATCATTATTATAGGCGTCGAAACCTGCTGAAAATAATATTACGCTCGGCTTAAACTGTTCAATGATATTTATAGCGAACTCTATTGCATCACTATATATGTCGTCGCCTGCTAATGGTGGTAGTATTATGTTTATTTTTGTTCCTTCAGCTTCACCTATTCCAATATCTTCAGGAAAGCCTGTACCAGGATATAGTGTTCTAGGATCTTGATGAAAATCTATGTGTAGAACTCTAGGATCATCAATGAATATTTCTTGAGTGCCATTACCGTGATGTACGTCAAAGTCTATTATACATATTCTTTTGGTTAATTTAACTCTATCTAGGAGGTATTTACACGCTACTGCTATGTTATTGAATATACAGAATCCTTGTGTTGGTGCTCCAAAAGCTTTTCCTGCTTTACCAGCATGATGTCCTGGAGGTCTTACAAGACCTAGAAATAGGCTTCCTTTTCCATGAATATACATGTGTACTGATTTAATTAATCCACCTATCGCATGTAATGCTGCATCAAGTGTACCTTTTGATATATATGTATCTGGATCAACTTCAGCCGGCGCTTTATCTGAAAGCCTTTTAATGTACTCTACGTAACCTTTAACGTGAACTTCCTCTATTAGCTCCCATTCAGCTTTATCTGGTTTCTCAATCCTATATTTACGTGTAGGCAAGTTTTCCTGTATGCCTCTTAACGCTATTTGAAGTCTACGAGGGTTCTCAGGATGACTAAACCATGGACTATGTTTTTGATATACTTCATCATACATTATTGTTATTACTGCCAAGGCTCTCAAGAACATTCTTAATACATGAGTGAACTATTTAAATTTTAGACTATTACATTGACTTGGGTAAGATTTTGGTATTAAAGAGCATTGATGTAAAAAGACTTGACTGGAATTGTGAATTATTTGGTATTAGCAGTAATCAGTTAATGGAAAGAGCAGGGTCATCAATAGTTGATGTTATTACTGATAGGTTTAATATTAATGGTAAGAAAATCGTTATAATATGTGGTCCTGGAGGTAATGGTGGTGATGGTCTAACAGCTGCAAGATATCTCCTGTCTAGAGATAATGTAGATTTAACGGTTATAATAATAGAATCCCATAGAATTACAAATCCCATTGTTAAAGAAAGACTCGAAGTCTTAGAGAAAATACATTCTACCAGAATCGTTGAAGTAAAAACCATAGACGATATTGATAAGATTAGTGATTTCATTTTAAATGCTGATATTATAGTTGACGCCATTTTTGGTGTAGGATTTAAAGGTAAGCCTCGTGAACCATATCTTTCAATAATAAAATTAATTAATATGTCTAAGGGATTTAAGGTATCTGTTGATGTACCGTCAGGCCTTGATGCCGATACAGGTAGTTATGTTGAAGCAGTTAAAGCAAACTTGACGGTGACGTTTGTTGATATTAAGGAGGGAATGTTGAAGGCTAAGGAACTTTGTGGGGATATTGTTGTAGTCGATTTAGGAATCCCATGGGATATAAGGGTTGCTGTAGGTCTTATCGAATTATCTTACGTATTAAGAAGGCGTAGAAGGAATGCCCATAAAGGTGATTATGGTAGGGTCTTAGTTATTGGAGGATCATTAATGTATACTGGTGCGCCTTCTTTAGCAGCACTTGCAGCATTAAAGGCGGGAGCAGATCTAGCTGTTGTTTATGCTCCAAGAGAAGCCTCTATGATTATTAAGACTTATTCTCCGGACCTAATAGTTATACCAGCTAATTCTAAAGAGTACTTAACTCCAGATGATTTAGATAGACTTAAGGAAATTGTAGATAAATTCAATGTAGTAATTTTAGGTCCCGGTATGGGGTTAGAGGAAGAGACTAAGGTTTTCGTAAACTCATTTATTGAATTAATTGATAAGCCTATGGTTATTGATGCTGACGCCATAAAGTTACTAAAAGGCAAAGACTTTAATGGAAGGAAGCATAGAGTTATTATAACTCCTCATAGCTATGAATTTAAGCTCTTTACAGGTAGAGAGTTACCAGGATTCGAAAAGTTAAGAAATAGATGTATAATAGTTAAGGAAGAAGCTAAACGCCTAAACGTGGTCTTCCTAGTTAAGGGTATGTTTGATGTTATTAGCGATGGGGATAGAGTATTAGTTAATTATACTGGTAATCCATTAATGACTGTAGGCGGGACAGGTGATGTATTATCTGGAATTACTG
Source organism: uncultured Desulfurococcales archaeon (assembly GCA_964467535.1). GTDB lineage: Archaea > Thermoproteota > Thermoprotei_A > Sulfolobales > WANQ01 > CAYXRT01. The sequence continues at coordinate 259,986 of CAYXRT010000001.1, read as the reverse complement.
CAGCGTTCTATGCTCAAGCAAATAACGCTTTAATTTCAGCTGCGGCAGCCGCCTTTATTAATGGCCTAGCAGGAGACTTAGCAACTAAAGACTTAGCTAGACTTACTCCTACAAGTCTTCTAGAATATGTTGATAAAGCTATCAAGATTATAGAAGAAAAACTAGGAGTAAAAGAAAGAGGATCATTTATACTTGAATACTTCCATTAAATTATTATGGGGGTTCAACACCATACAACTTAACAATATTATCAATATTTATTTTCATAAGGTATTCTTCGTATTGTTTATCCTTATTTAATATCTCTTGCTGGTATTCAATCATTTCCCAAGGGTAGACAACAACACCAGGTCTATTAGGATCATCGAGGAAGTCACTTTCAAGTACATAGACGGGTTCTAATCTCTCTATACCCCATTTAATTAACTGCTTTATTCCTGGCAATGAAGCTTGAAACCCGGAACTTAGTACATGTTCTATCAATCCTGGCCTACTATGATGGAATAGTATTTTCTCTGCATTAACTCTAGTAATTTCCGTGAACATTTTAATACTTTCAACCGTTACTATTCCTCCTTGTTCTAGATGTAGATGAACTATACATTCTAGTTCTTCCTCTTTAATTCTCTTGAAAACATGATTTATTATGAGCTCATTTGCTACTACAAATTTAGGCTCAATGTTATAGTGTGGTCTCCCTATCTCTCCTATTCCGTCAGCCAAGCCTTCCTTACATAACTTTATGGCGTATTCTAATACTCTAATAGCTAATCCTAATGCCTGTTCAACCTTTAACCCATATCTATGTACCAGCTTATCGAGGTCTGCTGGATGAAATCCCACAAGACAAGCAGTTCTTAATCCTTCTTCCTTAGCTAATTCGCATTCTTTAATTACGTGGTGAAATGCTCTTACATAGTTATCGTAGTTTGGTGTTAAGCCATAATGCCAAGGAGAAAGCCCTATTATTGCAAGAAACCATCCATTCCTTTCCTTAAATTTTCTAGCAATGTTCTTAGCTCCCATACCCTTAAATGGATTTACATGACAATGGGCATCAGCGAAAAGCATAGGCTACACCATTTATATATCAGAGCGACCGAAAGCTCATCACTCTTCAGGCTGGGATCCCTTCATCACATTAGGGCTTCATGTCAAAGGTTATTTCTGGATACTCACTAACGCTATACTTACCTTTACCTTCAGTTCTGATATCTAATTCTACTATTCTTATAGTACCTTTAATATCATCTTCATTATCTCTTAATACTTGAGCGTACTTATCGGTATACATTGTTACTTTAGATATCGTTGCATTTAATGGTATATTCATTTCATGTTTTACTCTCCTAAGTGAGGCAATGACTTTAATTACTATGTCTCCTTTATAAGCCCTTCCCTCGTCTACTTCTATCTTTGAGGGCCAGGGAGCTATTGTTATACTTTTCCACATTCTCTCCTTTAGTAGGGTATGATATATTTCGTCTGCTATATGTGGCGCAAATACTGATATCATTACCAGTATTCTCTTCCATATTTCATGTAGTACGTATTGGGCCTTAGTTAATTCCTCTACTGTGTTTAATCTCCACTTAATTGCTTCGAGGTAGTGGTCACATAATGTCCTCCATATAAAGTCTACTAATGTGGTTGATGCTGTTTGAAAGTCAAATTCTTCCATGGCATTTGTGACTTTATCTATCGTATCATTTAGATGGTTAAGTATCCAATAATCTATATCTCTAAGCTCTTTAGGTTTGATATTTGGATTGTAATCTTTTAGAAATAGCCATGTTAGTCGAGCTGCATTCCATAGTTTTGTTAGAAATCTTCTAGCATATTCCAATCCTTCCCAATTAAATCTTAGATCACTACCTGTTCTTACAGCTAATGCTACCCATAGCCTAAATGCATCTGCACCATACTTATCAAGTACTTCGTGTAGGCTCACATAGTTTCCATAGCTTTTATGCATCATTCTTCCATCAGTTCCCCTAACCATTCCATTAATTAATGCTACCTTGAATTGTGGTTTATCAAAGAGTATTAGACCTCTTACTAGTAAGTAGTAGTCCCATGTCCTAATTATATCATAGCCATTTGGTTGCAGGTCTGCTGGGAATAACCTTTCATCGAAGCTGTCCGGCCAACCTGCATGGACTGCTGCTGTTATGCTTGAATCCATCCATGTATCCATAACATCAGTTTCTGGTATTAGCTTTGTACTCCCACAGTATGGGCATTTATCTATTGGTGGTTTATCCTTTCTTGGATCTATAGGCAACCATTCAGGTTTTGCAACTATTATATGTCCTTTATCACAGTACCAAACCGGGAATGGTGTTGCAAATAATCTCTGTCTTGATATAGGCCAATCCCAATCGATACTCTTAACCCAATCAATTAATCTCTTCTTAGCATGTGAAGGAACCCACTTTATTTCGTCAGCTATTTTTAATAGTTTATCAGTTAATGCCTTAACCTTTACAAACCATTGCATCTTTGAGAGAATCTCTACTGGTGTATGACAACGCCAACATGTACCTATGCTACTAACTATCTTCTCTACTTTAACAAGAAGTCCTTTATCTTCTAGGATCTTAACAATTTTCTTCCTAGCTTCTTCTACTTTAAGCCCCTTTATAGGTCCTGTGACTTCGGTCATGTATCCTCTTTCATCTATAGCTTTAACTATTGGTAAGTTATGTCTCTTTTGCCATCGTACATCACTTTTATCTCCATAAGTACATACCATTACAGCTCCTGTACCAAACTTAGGATCTACTTCAGGATCCGTTAGTATTGGTACCCACTTATCATAGATTGGTACTTTAGCTTTCATACCAACTATATGTTTATATCTTTCATCTTCTGGATGTACAAGGACTGCTACACACGCGGCAAGTAGCTCGGGTCTTGTTGAAGCAATTGTTAGGTCTCTACCATCCTCAAGCTTAAATTTAAAGTAGTATAGGTCTCTTGTAACATCAACGTACTCTATTTCTGCTTCAGCAAGAGCTGTTTCGCATCTAGGACACCAGTAAACGGGGTGTTCAGCCCTATAAACATAACCTTTCTTATACATTAATACAAAGCTTAATTGTGTACGTCGCCAGTAGTCCGGATCCATTGTCAGATATTCGGTTGTCCAGTCAATGCTACAACCCATTTTCTTAATAGCTTCCTTCATAGGCTTAATCCATTTTAATGTAAATTCTCTTGCAAGCTTAAGGAATTCATCAGGTGGTATCTCACTTTTAGTTTTACCTACGGTTTTTTCAACCCTAACCTCGGTTGGTAGGCCGTGGCAATCCCATCCTTGAGGAAATAGTACATTATATCCTCTTAACCTCTTATACCTTGCTACGAAGTCTATATATGCATGATTGAATGCATTACCTACATGGAAGTCGCCACTAGGATAAGGTGGCGGTGTATCTATTGCATATGTTGGCCTAGTCTTATCGCTCCTATCAAATTTATAAATACCCCATTCTTCCCAAAGCCTTTGCCATTTCGCTTCGATTTTCTTAAAGTCGTATCTGGGAGGTATAGGTATCTCTCTAGAAGACATACATATCACCAATAACTAGTTCACTTTGATATATACGTATAGAGTATAGAATAGAATTATCTTTAGCTAGGTATGTTCTATGCTGTTTTAGTGTACTTCCAAGTCCCGAACCCCTAATATTTATGCTTATGGAGTAGTTTTTTAATCTTGCTCTACTCTTTAGATAATATAGTTCTAAGGATAAATATCATAGCAAATACTAAAAGAGCCACTATTAATGTCGCTAATGGTATGCTCTTTCCTGCTTCGGGGCTTGGAGATGAAGTTATGGTAGTTATACTGGGGGAAGTTGTTGCATTTTCAGTCTTAGTAATTACAGCTTCTATGGTCTTTGGCGTAGGTGTTATAGTTATAGATGTAGTAGTTTGTATTGAGGAAATGAGAGTCTTAGTTACATTTCCAGAGTATATACTTATTCTACCTTTGCCACTTACTTTCGTTTTATTAAGTAGTTCGTATAGTTCTACGCCTTTCACATTAATTACAAAACCTCCATTAATATAAAACACTAACTTGCTCACAAATACTAAACCTACATAACTTGTATTTACATTTCCAAGCGTAATATAGATGTATGGATTTTGTATTCTACCTATTGTAGTATTAAACTTAAACACGTCATCATTCATCATTATAACTACCTTATTTTCTTTCTTTAATACAATTATTGAGATATTGGTCCACTGTTTAATTGGCGGGATATATCTTATTCTATACCATTTATTTTGCGAACCAAGTATAGCATACGTAAACGTATCGACTTTTTTAAGTAACGCTATACCGTATATATTTAATGGTGGTTGACCAAAACACAATATTATATAAGAGAAGTTGTTTAATTCATTTAACATTAAAGTAACATTTAGATATGCTTGATTTTCAACACTTAAGTTTTTTAAATGAATTCTTATAGCTAATTCTTCTGGACCCAAGATAACATATTGTTGAAAATCATATACATGAGCCACCATTAACGTCATTATTAATATTATAATTATGAACTTTACGTTCATTTCGTATACAACCTTTATTATTTGTTACTCTCTTACATCCTTGAGTTACTAATGCTGCAACAGATAATTTAAGTATACTACCCTGAATATCCTTCATCACTATAGCCTCAATGATGGATGCCACTATTTCATTTATTGAAGGAGCTTTACCTTTAGAAACCATGATTCCTTCAACGACTATTATTGGGTATTTCTCACTCTGTGAATCATTAAATGCATAGGTTGTTGATAGATTTACCTTAATGTTCAATTCCTTGCCGATAATATTTATTGCTTTTAAAATGTTCTTTATGGCCTTAATGCTTTCAAGATTTCCTCCTAATATCACATGAATGTTAATATTCTTAAACACTAGCGTCACCTAAAGACTAGTTAAGCTAATGGTAAAGATATTTAAAATTAACACTAAGTAATATCTCTAGGTCGTAGCAATATCGTTTAAAAACACAAATGACCTGAATAATTAAAGGAGTGCCGCCGTAGCTCAGCCTGGTAGAGCGCCGGCCTCGTAAGCCTTCGAGAAAGCCGGTGGTCGCGGGTTCAAATCCCGCCGGCGGCTCCAATACATTTTATAATAATTTTTAAATCATCTTTTGGAAAATCTATAGCTAGGTCAAGGGTTATTTAAATGAGGCCTAAGGAACTCGTACATAAAGTATTTGAGGGTTCGGATATACCTAGAGTTCCTCTCCATATAGAGTCTGATAATAAGGATGAAGAATTTCTATTTGGAGATATAGTTGGTGTTGGAGCAAAAATTAAGGAATGGAGAAAATTCTACGCTAAGGGAGGACCGTTTAGAAGATTACAAAGTGAGAAGATTACAGAGTGGATTGAAAGAATCAATATAGATTCCTATGAATGGCCTAATATTGGTGATGTAGTAGTTAGCGCTATTGATAACTTTGAAAAGATGACATCTAGATATAGGAGTTCAAGGTTTATACTGTTCAAAGTCTTAGGTCCTACAGAGACTGCCGAATCATTTTTTGCTCCTCCTACTTTACGCTCTGATCAGATATATCATGAGTTCGGTTTTGCCATGTTATTAAAGCTTAGACCTACAATAGCCTATAAGCTCTACGATATAATTTCAAAGTACATTCTTGAGTTAGTGAAGGCGGGTGCAGAACTTGATTATGTTGATGCCATTAGGGTTGCCGATGATATAGCGGACTATCGAGGATTGTTATATCCTAGAAAGTTCATTATTGAGAAATACCTTGCATGGCATAGGAAGTTTAGTGAGGCTATTAAAAGAAGGGGTAAATACCCTGTAATGCATAATGACGGTAACTTAATTAAAGCAGGGATCTTTAAGGATTTAACTGACATATATTCAGGACTTCATCCATTAGATTTTAGACCCAAAGCAACTATATCTGATGCTATTGAATGGATTAATGCTATCATTGAAGCACGATCTGTATGTAGTAAAAACATAGTTTTCTTTACTGGTATTCCGGTTGATCTTCTATTCAATGATCTTATTTCGGTAGCCGATATCATAGAAGTCATTAAGTTATTCCTTAAGAAGCATGGGCTAAGTAATTTAGTATTAGCTACAACTCATAGTCCCTATCCAGGCAGGAGCTATAAAGAGCCATTGGTTAGAGCTAAGATTGAAGGAATACGAAAATTCATTATAGGGCTATAGTTATGGATAGGTTTAGAGCTTTAATAACGGACATCGATGGAACCCTTATCTGACTTCCAATAAACTGGGATAAACTTAGAGAGAAAATTAAACAAACCTTAGGAATAAATGATCACCTTAAGCCTTTAGCTACTAGAGTTGTCCAAGTATGTAAAGATAAGAGATTAAGAAGAAAGGCATTTGAACTCATTGAAGAAGAGATAAAGGCATCAATGTATATGCCTGAAGCATTGAGCATACAATGTCTTTTCTCAACATTAAAACTTCTCGGCGTTAAAATAGGCATTATAACTCTACATTAAATCTTCGATAATAATACTTTCAAGGTTAAAATTAATTAATAAAGTTGATTGCTTAATTACAAGAGACTATTCGGTAAGCCGCTTAGAACAATTAAAACTAGCATTAGACATCCTTAAAGTTAAACCTTCACATACAGTCTTTGTAGGAGACATCCTATATGACGTTAATGCCGGTAAAAGTTTAGGTTGTTTTACAGTTATAATTAAGAACCCTAAATATAGAATTGAAGGAGCTGATATGTACTTAGATCACATCCTAGAAGTTTACGAGTTATTTCACTTACAGCTCGTCAATCTATCTTCGCCTTTCTCTTTTCAACTATTTCTATAACCTTGGAGTAAAGTGATTTTATGAAGTTATCGCTTACACTTCTACTTTTAATACGTATTCTCACATTTACTAATTCATATCTATCCCCAATATTAACACCAACAAGTTCAATGGAATCTTGTTGAGAGTCTAAGCCTATGATCGTGGGATTTAGTTTATGATAAATTAATTTCTTATTGTTAATACATAACTCTGAATTAATACTATAATTCCATTTATCGTTATACACGTCTATTGAAATAAAAGTTTCCATAGGAAGCTTTATTACAATTACTCTTCTAAATGTCTCAAACCAATATTCTTTAACTTCCATAATAGATCAGCTATTAAGGTTATAGCAGTGGTTTAAGCTCTGTTTTACAGAAGGGGCATTTTCCATGTAACCTCTTAAAATCTGACTCACAAAAATAAGATTCATTTCTGTCTTTGCACTTTGGGCAATGATATATTTGATCTTTTGAAACTATCAGTACTTTGGCGCATACCCTACACTTAAATTTAACCCAACCTAAGTGACCCATAGCGTTGATCCCAACAATTAACCCTGAGGCCATAGTCTACACCTTGCTCTACAGCTTTATCCATAGCCAGGTCTAATAAGTAGTTGTAGTATTAAAAGCTTTATTAGTAGTTTAGCTAATTAAGGTAATTCATAGTTTAAGTTTTCTATGGGGTAGTAAAATATTGATACTCGGCGATAGAGATCTACTGTACTACATTAAGCGTAAACTAATAGTCATTGAACCTTTCGATCCAAGTATAGTACGTGAAAATGGAATTGATTTAAGACTCGGAAGACAAATTGCACGAATGAAAAATCCTGGTAAACCATTCGATGTATTAAACCCTCCTAAGGATTATGATAAGTACTATGTTATAGAGGAAGGAGATTCATTCATTATTAATCCATATGAACACGTGCTATTAACCACATTGGAGTATATTAAGTTACCTGAAGACATTATGGCATTCGTTAATCTTAGAAGTACCTATGCAAGACTGGGTATATACATTCCGCCATGTCTACACCCAGAAACTATTATTATGGATCCTCTTAATGGACCCGTACAAGCCTTAGATGCGTGTAATGTAATTGAAGCTGAACCATCTAAGGGTATTATTGGTATAGGTTCTTTAAAGTTCTTTAAGAATTATAATGGTCTAATGGTTCAAGTGAAAACCAGTATTTCAAAGATAAGCGTAACACCAAATCACAAGTTTGTGAAATTCGACCCTGATGTAGTAATGGTTAATGTACCGGCCATAGATCTAAGTAAAGGTGATATGATTGCTATTACAAGAAAGTTATTTTTTGAAAACACTACAGAACAATATGTTGAACCATATCCTGAGTTAAGAGTTAAAGTAAGTAGTACATTAATCTCTAAGATAAAGAGTGCAATAGAACGTTTAAATCTAACTAGAACATTAGACATAACTGATTTACCTAGTGAAATAACTTTCTTGAAGCTTGCGGAGATACTTAATGTAATACATGGAAACATACACGATCATGTTAATGAGATCTTCTTTTACTCTAATGAAGTCCAAGAATACGTTCCTCTTAACGAAGTGTATAGGCCTATAGATGAAGATATAGCTTATATTATTGGCTGTATAGTGGGTAGCGGCTACATTGAAAAATCGCACATATATATCAAGTGTAAAGATAAATTTAAGGTTGAAGAACTTATTAAACCACTTGAAAAGACTTTTCCACGATTATCAAGGGGATGCAAAATAATAAAAAGAGAGAATGAGCAATATATTATCCTCCCAGAAATACTATCCAAGGTATTTATCCATAATTTTAGTGAGGGTTTATTAAATGATAGAGAGCGTTCAGTACCAAGAAAAATAATGATATGTCGCGAAAACGTAATTGCCAGCTTTATAGCAGGATTATTTGATATCAATGGAGACTTAAATGATACATCATTATACATTCAAGTAAGTAATGAGAAAATGATGCATCAATTACAAATTCTCCTTCTAAGGCTGGGAATAATGACAAAAATCTCTAGGAAGGAACATTGCTATCAAGTAGTGATACTAAGACGTAGTGACGTTGAGAGGTTTAAGAATACTGTAGGTAAGTACATATTAAAGAGAATAATACTAAACTCTAAAAGTGAACTATTAGACTTTATACCATTGGATAGAATGACTAAAATAATCCTAACAAGGATGTTCCAGCACGACAGGATACTTAAGTCGAAGCTGGCTAATTACGTGAAAAGAGGAAGAATACCTTACGAATATGTTAAATTAGTAATAGATAAATTAATTGAACATCAACCGCCAAAGTATGAGCAAGTATTAGAAAATATAATGAAGCTAGCAATATGGTTTTGGGATACAGTTGAAGAAGTGAAAACATTTAACTATAGTGGAAAGATAATTGATTGGCAAACAAATTCACATTATTACATAGCTGGGGTCTACCTAACCCATAATACAATAGTTGATGCAGGATTCGAGGGCAACTTAACTATTGAGCTTATTGGTAGTGCATTTCCCGTAAGGCTGTATGCAGGTGAAAGGTTTATTCACTTAGTATTCGCGAAATTAACGAGTCCTGTAGAAAAACCATATAAGGGCAAATATCAGCGACAAAGAGGTGTTACTCTTCCAAAATTTCCCTAATCTTTCGAGCAATGGTCCAATAGAGGTTCTTGGCATATGATGGAATACTAGGTCTACCAGGTATAGGTTTCACTTTCCCCTTTCTAATTGCTTCAAGTACATCATCTATGGTGTTTGAAGATGCTTCTATTACATTATATGCTGCACCTATAAATTCCAATATATGGGCATCACTATTAGCTAATCCTGGCACTCCTAGAATTTTTGCTGCTCTAAGTGCTTTCTTATTTGCACCGGTAGTAGAAGAAGCATTGAACACCTCTATTGCATCCCATTTATAGTTATATATATCGTCACCTATACCGTACCTTCTCAGATCATATGGGTGAGCTGGCACAACTATGCAATTCTCACTCCTAGCTTTATCCAGTAACAATTCTAAGTTTCTTGGAGTATCTATTGGGTGATCACAATATACAAGTACATCCCCCTTATCAGTACGAAGCTCAATACCTATAATCACAACAAGTTCTAATGCCGAGTTCTTTGCAATTCTATAACCTGCGATTGCTCCTTGAAACGTATTGTGATCTGTTATTGCTATAACATTTAATCCTATATCAATAGCTTGATATAGAATCTCCTTAGGACTATGCTTACCATCACTATACGTTGAGTGTATATGCAAGTCTCCTTTTAGTATTATTACTATCAGCCTCTAAAGTTCTATTCAATTCCTCTAGAGTGTACTGAATATCACCTTATTAAACTCTATTGTATTTAACTTTAAACATAGGTGTAATTTTTGAAACCAATAGTCAAGATCGACATCATTAAATGTAATAGATGTCTCTTATGTGTTGATTTATGTCCTGTCGACGTATTTACCATCCGTGATAATAAGATTGAAGTAGCAAATATGGAGAGTTGTATTCTATGCTACGGATGTGTACCATTATGTCCTACTAGTGCAATAAGCGTTGAGGATAAAGAGATGAATATTTATGATGAAGGTACTGACTTAAAGTGAATTAACGGATGTTAGTATCAATGAGTTTTACTATAATTTCCTGTGCTTTTCTACAGAAGGCTTCCAAAAGCTTTAATCCTCTTCTCCGTAATTCATCAACATCTCTAATCGTGAATGATATTTTCCGCTTTATCTCTTTAGTATCATAATAGTTCACTTTACCTCCATAAGCCTTTTCAATACTTAACCATAACGGCATTTCTAAAGTCTTTAACTCATTCTTTAATTTTCCTCCAAGAGCTAAATACATGGAAGTCTCTATTTCATCAGCATGTGTAAAGATAGGTGTTGATGGGAATAGTTCTCTTAGCTCTTCGTCTATTACTTTCCACCACTCCATGATAATTACTTTAATATAGGTGCTTACTCCCTCATATTGTAATTTCATCATAGCATTCTTAACACCTATTCTTATGCTTTCTACGTTTCCGCCATGAGCATTTAAGATTAGGATTTTATTTAAACCATTAGTTATTAGACTTAGAATTACATCCTCAACAATCATGGATAGTGTTGAAGGTCTCAGTGTAATAGTTCCAGGATATTTCAACCACTCTATACTGACACCATAATAAATTGGCGGTATTACTAAGGCTTTTAGCTTATACTGTTTATTTAATTTATTCGCAAGTATTAATGCCAGATTGTATGCTATGAAGGTATCTGTGTCTACGGGTAAATGGGATCCATGTTGCTCAATACTACCTATAGGTAAGATTATTAATTGTATTTCTGAAGCTAATTTTTTGAGTTCATTAGAACTATAGTTCTTAAATAGTATGGAATTCGTAATGGACACCTATATTCAAATTTTAATGCATTATTTATAAGTTTCCCTTTTTAATTCATCAAGTAGGGAAGAGAGTGAAATTGGTAGAGGCATTAATAGCACTAATAGATGAGATTATCGTTATAACAGTTATCATCCTAATAGCCTTAGGTATATTATTTATCTATAATTTAATTGATATTTTAACCCTCATAGCCATCGTTGGAGTTTATGTATTAATAGTATTCATCATAGGATTCAAGATCGCTAAATCACAACTAGAAAAGCCTAAAGTAGGGCATGAATCACTAATTGGTGCAAAGGGCTATGTAGTAGAGGATATTCGTGGTGAAGGCCTAGTATTCGTTCAGGGAGAATTATGGAAAGCTAGGTCGGTGAATGGAAGCTTTATCCCTAGAGGAACAAACATAGTGGTTGTCGATGTTAGTGGTTTAGTTTTAATAGTTAAGAAGTATAGATAATCAGTAACCTTGCCCTCTCTTCATCGACACCTATGCTCTAGTGGAGGTGCCTCTTCATCATGAGGTACTTATTAGTATTCTTCTCCTATAAATCTATACTCCCTAGCAGCATGAAGGTATACGAGTCCTTCTTCTATTAGAGCCCTTAATAATGCTTTCTCTTCTTGCCTTAAGTCCTTAACGTTAGTTACTAGTATTGGCATTTTACTTATGAATTCCTGGTAAAAATCCTTATCGACTACTAAGTCTGCTACAATCTTAACTTTATGCTCTTTAATATAATCTTCTAAGCTTTTAGTTAGGCTCTTCATCCTTATGTATTCTTTAACCTCGCTTATTGTCATCACTTTTCTATCCTTTAGTATTGCAAGAAGTTCATCGTATTCCTTTGAGGCCTTACGCTCTACCTTAAACATGCTAAACTTTAATGATTTTGCTATTTCATTTACTTTTCTTTCTAACGTATGTATCTTTTCTACTAGTTCATTTATCTTCTCCTTAAGCTCGTTAATGGTTTTTTCGAATTCATCTCTTGATACGAAGCCTTCAGATTTAATGACCTCTTTGATACTTACTTTACCTTCGTTAGCTTGTTTCGTCTCTTCTACGGTTGGTTTCTGTGAAGGGATATGTTCTCGGATCTTTACAATTAGCGACTGTTGAGCTAGCATTTTTTCATCTTTTAATTCATGTCTTAATTCATTACTTAATCTTGATCTTACCACTACATAGCCCCTAGAACCTCTAACTACATAGCCTCTATCCCTTAATTTATAAAGGGCTATTCTTACCCTTTGAAGGCTTATACCAATACCATCAGCAATCTCTCTAGGATTTGCCTCGGGATTTTCAAGTAGGAATTTAAGCACTTTTTCTTCCAATACTGAAAGTTTTGCCAACACCGCACACCAGCATTTTTAGCAGTTTCCACTCTCTACTCTTATTAATTCTATTTTTTAAGTATAAGACTCTTGTGCTGAAAGATCCTGCACGTTTAAGGTTAATTAACTTTGAATGTAAGGATTTGTATCGGTGGTCTAGCTCAATGCCTACGCTGGAAGAGCTAAAAAGAAGAATAATCATGTTAATTGATGAAAGCAGAAATGTATGGGCTAAGCAAGCATTTTATAGCGATCCTGAAGTAACTAGTATTCTTGATAGAATTTACGCTAGATGGGAAAAGGAAGGACAGAAGGGGTTACCTATAGATTATGCTACATATGATGAATTACTGATATTAGCTAGTAAAGCGGAAAGGTATAGAAATGCTGGTCCAGCTGATGTCCTCTCTAGAATGTTCCTTGAAAGTGTTACTGGACAACAATATATAGAGGAAAAGGAGAAAGAGAACATAATCATACGAATACTGAAAAAATTAATATATGGTAAGTGAACTTGGAAGAGAAACTGGGTAGGCTCTTTTGGATATAAAAGCATATATTGAGATAACAAGACCTATAAATTCCCTAATGATGGCATTAGCTGTAATAATCGGAGCTGTAATTGCATGCAACAATTTAAATACATTAATGAATAATTCTCTTAAGATATTATTAGGCTCTTTAACGGCGTTTACATTAACAGCGGCATCAATGGTCATAAACGACGTTTACGATATTGAAGTAGATAGAGTTAATGCCCCTTGGAGACCTATACCTAGTGGTAGAATAAGTATTGTAAAAGCTAAAATTTACTTCACCATTTTATGCATTATAGGTATAGCATCTGCGTTATTTATAAATTTACTAGCTATGATCATCGCCTTAGCCTCCATCATAATTTCATATACTTACAGTGCATGGGGTAAGAGAACGGGTCTTCTAGGAAATGCGATGGTTAGTTTTTGTGTTGCTATACCATTCATTTATGGTAGTGTAATTCTGTATGATAGTATAATTCCAATAACATTATTCTTCTTCCTAATGGCATTTTTAGCTAATATGGGTAGAGAAGTCACTAAAGGAATAATTGATGTAGAGGGAGATAAGTTAAGACATATCAGGACTATAGCCATAGTTTATGGTTCAAAGAAAGCAGCTTTTATAGCAGTTATCTTCTATTTATTAGCTATAACATTAAGTATTATTCCAATAATATTAGACCTAGTGAGTGCACTTTATATTCCGCTCATAGTAATAACTGATCTAGGATTTATCTATACTTCACTGTTGTTACTAAGGAATCCTTATAAGGAAATAGCGCTCAGGTCTAAGAGATTAGTACTACTATGGATGCTCATAGGAATGTTAGCATTCCTCGTAGGTAGGATTAGTCTTTAAGACCCTCCGCATAACATCTTTCTTATTTCAGCATCAACAAAATCTATAGTTCCGTCTCTTTTTACATATATCATTCCTTCAGATCTGAGTTTATTCAACAACTTTAATGTACGTGGTGAAATCTTTTTCTCAAGTTTATCTAATTGTGTTGGAAGGTAATTACATATTTCACTGATAAGCCTATCATCACACCACTGCTGCTTACCAATACATATGTTCTCCACGTTAACTATTCTTACACTGGTGTCCTTCAATAAATTCTTCAATTCTTTTAACCTACTTCTACCTAAGGTTAGAATTAGTGAGTTATGTGCTATATTCTTAAGAGATTCAATATAGTCTTCAACGGCTATTGCGTTAATCTTAAAATTCTTTAATATACTTTTTATGATATGTAACTTATCCTTACTAACTATTAATAATGGCTTGAATGATAGATGGCGTATAAACTTAGTAAGAACTTTTAAGCATTGAGTATTATATAAAAAAATCTCATCAAATACGATAATTCCACGATGATCATTAATTCTCTTCTTTATTCCAATATTTATATCTTGGTGCTTGCTATTTATAGCAATGAACTTAGGTTTTACATAATCTCTCTCTTTATTCAACGTTTGAAAACTTTGACTTAAAAATGCAAGAATTTTAGTCATTAGTATACGAACCTTAGATCTAATGCCATTGTGCATAAACATAGATGACAAAAATAGCATGACTATATATGAGTAGATCAGCGTATATGATACGTCTTCGTCTTTCATAATGGCTAATACCATGTGTGATGTAAACTGTCTTCCTTTAATGTTTATGACTATATACCTTACATTGGACTTCAGCGGTATAATCATCTCTGAAAACACGTTGTTGATACTAAATGATCTCTTCCACTGATTACTATATGCATCTATGTACTCAATGTTTAATTTTGCATGAATGAGCCCGCATATAAATAGCCTAAGATAACTTCCCTTATTTAACATTGTTAATGCGGGCTTTAATGATATTGGGTATTCGCCAGCTTTATTTTTATTTAGCCAATTGCTCCTTACAACTATTTTTTCGTTACACTTTCCACTAATATCTTTAGCATATACATAAGCTATACTTGAGTAATTGATGTTAATAAAGGACTCGGTCATATTGTAAAGCCTAATTACCTTACCTGGCGTCATAACCACTAAATCAGTCATTAGCGTATCATCAGCTATATGGATTAAACTTCCGTTAACGCTAATTTTAGGGATAAGTAAATCTATGTACATGAGGTATAAGGTACCATTAATTAACATTAGTAACTTATTCTTGTATCCATTAATTAGTTCAAATACATTACCACTTACCTCTATATGTTCTACAATATTATATCCTGGAAAACGAGTTACGAATAAGTTCAGTTTATTACCTTTAGTACATATTAATACAGCTTTCAATGTATCCTTATCCTTTAAGAAGAATCCGTGGTCTACTTTTCTAGCAAGAATCACTGCTTTATTAATGTATGTACTATTGTTGAAGGTTAAAAGAATCAAGGGATTTCCATTAACGTACGATATGTCAAGTATTTTAGTGTAATTCGTTATCTTGGGTAGACTGTATACTCTATAATATTTTTCTCTACTCACGTCCAGTAAAATTAGTGAATACGAATTGTCTTTAAGGGTCAGTAAGTATACATAGCCATCAAATATGTGTGCATCAATTATTTTACCATATTTTTGGGATAATGCTAGGAATTTTACTTTATCAGAGGTGATATTAATTATCATAAGTTTATAATTATTGAAAAAGCTTAATACTAATAAAACATGAATACTATTTCCCTTAGTAAATAGAAGGCATTTCTCTAAACTCCAAAAATAGGGTATGTTCACATCCATTGAATTAATAATTCTCCCCTGCTTTAGATCAATTTGTTGAATATGAAGTACCTTAGTTATGGGGTCCTTAAATACGAGCATTACCTCTTTGCTGCTAACCCAGAATACAGATAGTAAAGGTAATGATTTATTTATCCTTATATATGAGGTTTGATTAAACGAGGTGAGCAATAATGTATCGTTACATACCATAAGGACTCCATGCGTGCTGACTAGAGCTCTCATCGCTTTGTATGTGCTATTTACATTAATTTTCTTGAACACGAAGTATACTTCATTTGAGGAACATGTTATGTCCGAGTAAGTAATCATAGGTGATAAAGTTACTAAGGTCAATAATGCTATTAACGAAGCTATAATGTAACTATGTTTCACTTCTCTCCCTAATCATGTATATGGTTTAAAAAGGGAGTTTAGAGGAGAGATGTTATTGTCTTTTAGTTCTTTTCCATGCTTCTACGATATCATATCCGTATAATTGTTTGAATAGCTTTCTACCTTCTTCGCTCATTTTTTCAGGAGTCCATGGGGGCTCCCATGTGAGTTCTATTTCTACCTTCTTTACTCCTTTGACATTAGCTACAGCAGAACGAATTAGTTCACCTACCATATATGCCATAGGACAGCCTGGAGCTGTAAGTGTGTAAGTTATCTTAACTGAGCCATCTTCTCTTACATCAATATCATATATAAGTCCTAGATCATAGACATTTATTGGTATCTCAGGGTCATATACATTTTTCAGCACTTTAACTATTTCATTCTTTAACTTCTCTTTCTCTCCGCTGCTAAGAGATTTCATGTATTTTTCCTCCCAGTTTCTCTAGTTCTTCCTTCAAAATCTTTAACACATTTAATAAAGTTTCTTCAGCTTCTCTCCTGTTAGTTGAGGTTATCTTTATATAAATGTCTATTATTGGTTTCTCTAATTCTTCACCCTTAGGATGAGATTTAATATATAACTTACTATATCTTGAAAGAACTTTTTCTAAAATCGGTGCAAGCGTTGATTCAGGTATATTGATTACCCTTACGATTTTTTCAGCAACTACCATCTTAGGTGCTATTTCCTTTAATAAAGGCTCTACATATTTTTCAAACATGGATTTCATTTCCGATGGAACTCCAGGTAATGCAAAAATCAATGTATCGTTATATTTAATAAAAATCCCAGGAGCCGTACCAATAGGATTCGGTATAGGTTTACTTCCTTCAGGCAACATGGCCATTTTCTCTCTATGATAAGTCATAGATAATCCTTTTTGAGAGTACTTTGCTTTAACCATTTCAAAGGCTTCGCTATTTAATACCCATTTAACATTTAATGCTTTAGCAAGACATTCACTAGTTTTATCATCATATGTAGGTCCTAGACCACCAGTTGTTATAATAACTCTTATCTTTTTCTTTAAGGCTTCTTTAATCACGTCAACGATTTCTTCTTCAACATCAGGGATTGCAATAACCCTCAGCACATTAAATCCAAGCATTGTTAGTTTCCTACCAAGCCATGAGGCATTGGTATTAACTATTCTACCATCAACTACCTCGTTACCTATTGTTATAATCCATGCAGTATGATTGGTCATTATCATGACCTCAAACAACCATCTAGTCCTTAAATACTATATAATGAACCGGAGCTAAGAACTATATGTTTATCGAAGCTGAAAACTATTACCTATTACTCGAATAGCAGTAATATAAGTAGCATTTTTAATCTTCAGATCCCTTATAGTTCTCAACAGCGCGCCGCCCAGCGGACACCCCCATTCCGGGGCTGGGATGATAGCTGGGACTTGTCCCCCGCATTCTATTATTAATTATCGTTAAATTGTCATATCACTTTAGTATTTCGAAGTCTATAAGTAAGGTCTCTTAGATATTTAACTAATGCTTTAATGTTTTAAGGAAACTTAAATAGGCTCTAAAGCTATGAACAATATGACTAGTATTACTAAGACTTTAGCATGTTATCTCTATTTTGACAAACTTAGCAGCCCTGATAATTAATGAAATTATCAGTGATGGGACTACTCCTCACCTATCAGGGGAGCCCCCAGCTCATCACCTTAGTTTTTCTAGGTATTCTATGTTAGAAAAACTTATTTAATTTACCTCATTTATGTACATGGTCTGAAAATGCTATGAAATTTAGCGGTAATAGATTAAGAACTATTATAGAGATTCTAGCTATTTCGTCTATACTCATCATTCTTGGAGCATATACTTGGAATTACTATGACATAGCAGTATTTATAGAGTGGGTTAAAGTAGCAATAACAACTAGTCCTCTTTACATATATGTCTATGCAGTTAAGTGCGGTTACATGCCCCTAGCACCACTAACATTTATAGCATTTACTGTATTAGGTCTTAATATATTAACGCTATTGTATAATGTGCTACCACCAGAGATACAGCTACAGATATTTAGACTCCTAGTAAAACTTCCATTATTTATTTCAATATACCTTGTAAGCTACATACTATACAAACGTGAAGGCTGGAAAATAGCTAGAGAATGGCTTATCGGAATACCCGTATTTATAATAATATCCACGTATCAATTCGATCCACTTATGGTCCTAACATTACTTTTGGGAGCCTATGCCTTACTCGATAAAAGATACAAGTTAGCTGGAATATATTGGGCTTTATCAACAGCGATAAAGTATATACCTATAATATTAATCCCAATAATAGCTAAGGATTTAAGAAGAAAAGGTAAATTAAAAGAGTTCCTTACCACATTTGCATTAGTCCTCCTAGCTATAACATTACCATTCATGATAATTAATCCTTCAGCTTTCATAAAAAATGCTCTAGGATTTCATGCATTTAGACCTCCACAAATGTTATCAATATTTAATGTACCATATCTTCTAAGTAGATTTGATCCAGTAGTAGGAATCACCTTAGCACAATTATGGGCGCCAATAGTATTAACAATATATGTATTCCTGATGAAGTACTTAAATGTGGATACATCTAATAAAGATGATCTATTTAAGGTGCTATTCATAGTCATAGGAACATTCATATTATTAAATAAAGTAGTTAATCCAGGATATATTATGTGGGTATATCCATTTCTCGTATATTGGTTTGATAAACTAGGCAGTAAAAAATTAAAATCAATGGTATTAACATGTATACTCATAGCAATAACAGTTATTTCCCTACGGTACTATGTATGGGCGGAACTAGGTAGACCTATATACATTGAAGAAGATATGGCATGGTATGATTCTAAAACATTTATTGAGAAATCAGTTAGTATATATGATGAACTTAAAGACATAGATGTCGACCGTAAAATTTTGATATGGTTTTATGAAAATTATCCACTGATCGGAGGAATATCAATAACAATGTATAACATAGTGCTTCTGTACTTTATAGTAAGGGTATTAAAGTACAAGTCTCCTTAAATATTAAGTAGTTAGCTTGAAATTTCTTACTTGAAACACCTAGTAAGCCTCCATAGTAGAGTCTAAAAACCCCATCGCCATAACATAGATTCAGCGGTGGAGATTATAGTGGATTTAAAAGAACTATATAAATACGTTAACATAACGTCTAATGGGGCAATTCTTATCTCAGACGATATAGCAATTGATGGGCATCATGATGGTAGGATTTTAAGAATTATAACGCACATTCATAGCGACCATACCATAGGTATTTCATCGAGTATCAAAAAGATGAAATACATATTAGCAACTCCACAAACCCATGACATGCTTTCAGCATTAGGATATAGAATACCACTATCAAAGAGAATAGCGCTTAATTACGGTCAAGAAATGGAAATTAATGATAAGAAAATAAGTTTGATAAGAGCAGAGCATATTCCTGGCGCTGCACAAGTACATGTAAAGTTAAGGGAAGGAATAGAAATTGGTTATACAGGCGACTTTAAAAATCCAGGAGCTGGAACACCAGTTCTGAAAGATATGGATATTCTTATAATGGAAGCAACATATGGAAAACCTGAATGGACAAGACCATTTAGAGATGAAGTTGAATATTTGTTTATCGATATAGTTAAGTATCTTCTAAGTCATGGCCCTATAATAATATATGCTTATCACGGTAAGCTGCAAGAGGCTATGAGAATATTGAGGATTGCGGGAATAACTGCGCCGTTTATAGCCTCAAGAGCAACATATAGGATAGTTAAAGTACTTGAAAAGTATGGTTATAGGTTTGGTGAAGTACTCTACGACGAGAGTCGTGAAGCTAAAGAAGTAATGAAAAGTGGTTGGTATATATATTTCACACATGTAAATAGTTATAATTACATTATGTCCGCTAAACACAGGTTTTCAAAAATTATATTATCTGGATGGGAATTTGATCAACCGTATAGGAAGATAAATAATAATACATGGATAGTAGCGTTAAGTGACCATGCAGATTTTGAACACCTATTACTTTACGTGGAGGAAGCAAGACCAAGAATACTAGTTATAGATGCTTCAAGATGTGAGGCAGCTGAAATATTTGCTAGAGAAGTTACAAGGAGGCTGGGTATATCAGCTATACCCTTACCATTAAGAAGACCCATTGATCTTAGTATTTCTCAATACATGTCAACACTATGATTATCAGTGAAGGACCACTTCCCCATCCCTTGGCTTAACCCAAGGTTAAAGGAGTAGGGGCTTCATCATCTAATTTCGAGTATAATATACATTTAATATAATATACATTTAAGTTTATATTATTTTTTAATAAATCTACGTATACGAATGCTAATAGGTATTCGAGGTGGTATTGTGGTTAAAGTATTAGGAGTAAATGGGTCCCCTAGAAAGTATGGCGAAACTTTCAAGCTGCTCATGTTAGCTTTAGAAGCAGCTAGAGAGGAAGGAGCAGAAACTGAATTAATAAATCTCTATGATATGGACATTAAACCTTGTATAGGCTGTCTATCAGATAATCAATTAGCTTGTAGATATCCATGTATATATGAAGATGATATGAAGAAGCTCTATGATAAAATATTGAAGGCAAATGCATTAATAATAGCCACACCAATATATTGGTTCTCGGTTTCAGGTGTACTAAAGAACTTTATAGATAGGTTAACAGTTTTTGAAAACATGATTTATATTACAGGTAGGAGTTGGGTTGAAGGTAAGGTAGCAGGATTCATTGCAGTAGGTAATGATAGTGGCGCCATTCAAGTAATTGCAAACCTCATGGCAATACTAAATGCAATGGGTTTTATTATACCCCCATGGGCTATGGCGTACTTTAATGCTAGAGGCAACGTACTTGAAGATGAAGGGTCAGTGATGGATGCATTAAATGTAGGTAGAATAGTGACAATAACAGCAAGGATAGTTGAGGAAGTCAAAGAGTGGTATAAAATGTACAGTAAGGAGCAAGTAAATAAATACAAGCAGTTAATAGCGAAAATAACTACAGATAATAGAGATAAATATTTCCCTATGAGAGAGAAATTCTATGCAAGATTACTTACGAGGACTTATAGATCTCAGCACTGACTCAATATTTCATCTACAACTTTTAGAGCTTTTAAAGCATCGCACAGTGATGGAGAACTTGATTCTTTACCTTCAACAGCCTTAATGAACTCTATAATTTCCAGTTTAAGGGGTTCTTCACCAGTAATAAACTTTTCAAAGACTTTACCCTGAATGAGATATAATAGTTTATTATTAACAGTATCCCCCCTAATATAATAGTTAGCACCAACGATGTCTATTTCTCTAATCTTAATAGGTGAAAGTTCATCCACCCTGAGAAAAACAGAGACCTCATCACACTCTAGTGATATGTTATATGATTCCCCATTTATAGAGCTATATCTATGAACACATGAGACTCTAATATTATCGCAATTCAATAAATAAAACATCAGATCAATATCGTGTATGCCAAGATCTAACAGCACATGTGTTTGTTTAAGAGATGGGGGTCTTTTAGATAACCTCCTAAAATCAATTGTATATGGTTTACCGCATTTTTCTATTAGTTCTTTAATAGCGTTGACAACGGGGTTGAACCTCATAATAAATCCAGGAACAACTACTACACTCCTCTTTCTAGATTCCTCATATAGTTTTAAAGCATCCTTATAACTGCAAGCTACAGGTTTTTCAACGAATATATGTATGTTATCTTTTAATGCTTTAAGTGAAATAGGGGTTAAATTCTCTGGTGTAACCGCTATAAAAATAGCATCAAGAGATTCGTTACTTAACATATCATCTATTGAAGTATATTTTGATTTAACCTCAAAACGTTTTGCTACTTCACTTAGATTTGCTTGGTTAATGTCGCATATAGCTATGACATTTACTAAGTCTTTTAATTCGCTCAGAACCCTTAGGATACTGCGACCCCATCTACCAACTCCGACAACACCAACCTTCAGTTTATCATTCATATAGCATCCTCCAAAACTTCGTAGGATAGTTTAAAATCAAGGTGTAATAAATATATCGGTTGAAAAAACTTAAACCTTAATCTACCTATTTTTAACCTCAGAACAGGCTATGCAGTATCATTAGGATGAAGGCTATGTACTTTAAGGCAAGTAATGTTAAGAGAGACGAAATGGTAGGAAAAAGGGTTTTACTCAGAGGATGGGTATATAGAAAGAGAATTGTAGGAGGAAAAGCATTCATAGTATTAAGGGATAGCACAGATATAATACAATGCGTAGTAGAGAAAGGAAGTGTACCTGAAAGAGTCTGGGATGACGCAGAAAAAGTAACCATTGAAAGTAGTATAGTAGTTCAGGGAATAGTAAAGAAGGATCCAAGAGCACCTGGAGGCTATGAAATAACAGTAAATGACCTAGCAATAGTTAACTTAGCAAAAGACTTCCCAATAAAGGGCGGTGAAGGTATAGACTACTTACTGGATAACAGACACCTATGGCTTAGAAGTAGAAAGCTAACAGCAGTAATGAAAGTAAAACATACAATACTGTCAGCAGGAAGGGAATACTTCATAAAGAATGGATGGTGGGAGGTAACACCACCAATATTAACAGCTGCAGCATGTGAAGGGGGAGCAACGTTATTTCCATTAAATTATTTTGGAGAAAAAGCGTATCTAAGTCAAAGTGCGCAACTCTATCTAGAAGTCCTAATATTTAGTCTAGAAAAAGTATGGAGCCTTACACCAAGCTTTAGAGCTGAAAAATCTAGAACAAGAAGGCACTTAGCAGAATTTTGGCATCTAGAAGCAGAGGCTGCATGGTATGATATGAACGATATGATGAAAGTAGCAGAGGAACTAGTAACACATATAGTAAACAAGGTCTTAGAAGAGAGAATGGCTGAATTAAAGTTGTTAAATAGAAAAACAAAATTACTTGAGAATATTAAGCCTCCTTTCCCTAGAATAACGTATGATGAGGCAATAGAAATTCTGCAGAGGAAGGGAGTAAATATTGAGTGGGGTGAGGACTTAGGAGCGGATGAGGAAAGAATTCTAACACAAGAATTCGATAAACCATTCTTCATAACGCATTTCCCTAAGAAAATTAAAGCATTCTACATGAAATTAGATCCAAAGAATCCTAATGTAGTATTAGGATTTGATCTACTCGCACCAGAAGGATATGGCGAGATAATTGGAGGCAGTCAAAGGGAGGATGACTATGAAAAACTCTATAAGAGAATTATAGAGGAAGGTATGGATCCAGCTAACTACAAGTGGTATTTGGATTTAAGATTATATGGAAGCGTACCCCATTCAGGGTTTGGTCTAGGTGTAGAAAGAGTAACTATGTGGATAACGGGTATAGATCACATAAGGGATGCAGTACCATTCCCGAGGTTTAGGGAGAGGATCTATCCTTAATCAGCTATTGCCGTGTTCATCATCAATACAGAACACCGACTTTTCATCACCATAAACTGGCTGGTGGTGCCTAGTCGTATTAAAAACTTTTTATATTTAACTCTAGCTTAACTCGAGAGGTAGAATATGAAAGCAAAAATAATAGCAACAATAGGGCCTACTTCAGCTAACTATGAATCAATACTTAAGATGGCCGAGGAAGGTGTATCGGGTTTTAGAATAAACTT
The DNA here is from genome assembly GCA_964467535.1 of uncultured Desulfurococcales archaeon. Lineage (GTDB taxonomy): Archaea > Thermoproteota > Thermoprotei_A > Sulfolobales > WANQ01 > CAYXRT01. Next base: position 236,005 of record CAYXRT010000001.1, on the reverse strand, counting down.
TGCACACGGTGATCAAAGCCTTTGGTCAGAATACGTGAATTTAATTAGAAGAGTTGAAGAAATTCTAAGAAAGCCCATCACAATAATAGGTGATTTAAGGGGGCCATCAATAAGATTAGGTGAACTCGATGAGCCCCTTATATTAAGGAAAGGTGAAAGCGCGATAATAGTATTGAAAAACAAAGGATCCTCAAGGGAGAAAGAAATACCGCTACCAATACCCGTAGTATTTCGTAACTTAGAAGTAGGCGATGTAATTGTAATGGATGATGGAAGAGTCAGGTTAAAGATAACGAATGTAAGGCAAGATAGTCTAGAAGTAATGGCATTAACTGACGCAATTATTAAGTCAAGGAAAGCTTTAGTAGTGGTTAACAAAGATTTTGAATTACCTTCATTAACAAGTAAAGACTTATCAGATCTAAAATTTGCACTTAACCACGACTTTGACTACATATCACTAAGCTATGTAAGGACACATGAAGATATACAAGTACTAAAGGACATACTACTAAGTAAAGGATATGAAGATATAGGTGTAATAGCGAAAATAGAAACAAAATCAGCTGTAGAAAATATTGATGAAATAATTGAGGCCTCTGACGTGATTTTAGTAGCTAGAGGAGACCTAGGAATGAACTTTGGATTAGAAGAAATACCCTATTTACAGAAACATATAATAAGGAAATCGTTAGAGCATGGAAAACCAGTAATAGTCGCAACACAATTGTTAGAGTCAATGATAAATAACCCTGTTCCAACAAGAGCAGAAATAGTAGATATAACTGATGCCATATCTGAAGGAGTAGATGCTCTGATGTTAACAGGGGAAACAGCAATAGGAAGATATCCTATAGAAGCTGTTAGATGGCTTAAAAAAATAATTGAAACAGCTGAAAGCAGGGTAGAAATTCAAAGAATAAGAGAACCTAGGGACATTAAAATGAGATTCTCAAAAGGAATAGCAGAACTAGCTGAAGATCTTCAAGCAAAACTAGTGATTTTCAGTAAGCGAGGGAAAACAGCCAAATCAATATCAATTCTAAGGCCATTAATCGACTTTTATGTAGGAACACCAAATATAAAGACCTTAAGGAAAATAAATATCCTATGGGGAATTAAAGCATATCTTATTAAAGCGGAAAATTATGAAGAAGGATTAGAAAAAACATACAATATATTACGAGAGCTAGATGAAGTAAAAGCAGGAGACTTAGTGGTATTAACTTATGGTTTAAGAAAGGAAGAACAAATTATTAAAGTTAAGAAGGTTAGCCTTGACTAATATAGATAAATTACCTCAGACAACCGGGGGATTCTTCACCTTTCCGATGATGCGGGCACCCGACAGTACTTCATCGGCTATTGTTAATTAGTATACTGATTTAAATATAAGCTTTCTCCCATTGGTTAAAAAGAGGTTAGAGTACATGAAAAGTATTTACAGGTGTGTAAAATGTGGTAAATACGTAGAAGAGCCATATCATTGTGACTGTAAAGCACAGCTATTATTAGACGGTAGGCGTAGAGAGATGTTAAGTAAATTAATATCTGGCATTCTAAGGCATTATCCATGGGAGGTTGGATTAGTTTTAGATGATGAAGGATGGGTGGATATAGATGAATTAGTTTCAGCTATTAAGAATAGATGGAGGAATAAAAAGCTTTACCAATGGATAGATAAAGAGCACATCATAGCACTAGCTATACTTGACCCTAAGGGTAGATTTGAAGTTAATAACAATAAGATAAGGGCACGTTACGGACACTCTATTGCTGTAAGAATACGATATAGAGAGGAAGAAGATGTAAAGTTGCTTTATCATGGAACCTCTACTAAAAATTTAAGATCAATATTTAAATTAGGTGTTAAGCCTATGAAGAGGCTATGGGTTCATATGACTCTAGATAAAGAGGAAGCGTGCAGAAATGCTCAGAGACATAGTGGTAAGCCTATAGTTTTAACAATAGATGCTGATTGTCTTAGAAAGAAGGGTCTTAAAGTATATAAGGCATCTAATATTATTTACCTAGTAAAGTATGTACCTGTAGAATGCATTAATGATGTTGACAAGTGTGAAGTGTAAGGAAAAATGAGTTATTACCCGTAAACTAATTTTCAGTTATTATGGCTTAATGGTTATTTTACCGTCTATTCTTTTGTGACCCCTTTCAAACGCCTTAAGTGTTTCTTCGAGCTTGAATCTACTGGTTATTATTTTTGTCATATCTATTGCACCGGCAGCCATTAGTCTAATAACGTTTCTAAATGTGCCCCAACCCGAATGTCCTTGACTACCATATATTTGTGCTCTTCTAACTTGGAATATTTCTAAGTATATGGGTACCTCTTGAGGGGCACGGCCTATCCATGCAATTTTACCGCCGATCGCTAGGCTCTTTTGCATTTGTGGTAAGGTATACTCTGGTGCTCCTGCAGCCTCAACATGCATGTCTGCCCCTTCACCATCAGTTACTTCAAGTATCTTTTCCCATGGCTTAATACCCTTCTTTTCAAGTTCTAGCGGATTAAATACATAGTCTGCTCCCATCTTCTTTGCAAGGTCTATTCTTACAGGGCTTATTTCAAAGGCTATTACCTTTCCTGCACCAGCAGCCTTGGCTAATGCTATAGAAGCTAAACCTATTGGTCCAGCACCCCAAACTACGACAAAGCCTCCAGGCTTAAACCCTTCAGCTCTATTAAACATAGCATGATAGGCTACTGAAGTAGGTTCGACTAAGCTTCCAGCTTCAAAAGCTTTTTCCTCACTACCATATCTATCAACCAATGCATTTATTTTCCATAAGTACTTCTCATGTACTATAACGTATTCTGCCATAGCACCATCACGGGTAAATCCTAGTTCGCCATATTCTAGGTCTGCAGGATCGTTTAGCTTAATACAATGGTTTACGAACCCCATTCTACATGCATCACATTCGCCGCACCACAACATTTCCTCGGAAGTAACCATATCACCTGGTTTAACGCTCTTTACCCCAGGTCCGACTTCTTCAACAACCCCGCTAAATTCATGACCTAAAACAACGGGCATTCTTGTAAGACCTGGATAAATCATGTAACCATCTTTATCTGTTTCAACCATATGTAGATCGCTACCACAAATGCCGACAGCTTTAACTCTAATTAATACTTCCTTACCCTTAGGCTTTGGTATAGACTTTTCCTCTAGTACAAGCTTAGGATTTTTCCAGACCTTATTTCCTTCACGTACCTTATGTGTTCTTTTTTCTTCTTCAGTTATTGAATAGCCTGGTCTTGGAGCAAAGTCTGCATATAGCACTGCAGCAAGTATTTTCTTAGACATGAATCATACCCGTCTCTAACTCAATATAATGTCTATTTTAATACTTACCATCATAGAGGTAGTAAGTAACTCTCATAGATACTGAATGATATTGTTAAGTTAAAAATAATACATCATAGTTTATTATTAAATACTAAAATTCCTAATAGGAAACTGCTACAGGTCTACCCTCTCTAACAGATTTCCAACATGCTTCAGCTATTTGGACAGCCTTTAACCCATCTATAGCCGTGATTAATGGAGCCTTGTCTTCAAGAATTACTTCGACAAAATGTTTAAGTTCTTCAACATATGCGTCATAAAATCTTCTCTCAAACCATGGAATACCATAATATGTTATTCCGTTTCTAGCTCCATACGAGAACATGTTATCTATATTACTGCCAACATAAACTGTACCCTCAGTTCCTAAAACCTCTGTTCTAAGATCATAACCAAAGGCTGATTTTCTGCTACCGTGTATTAGCCCTTGAGCACCATTAGTGAATTTAAAGTTAATACTAACTACATCTAGGTCGCCTTTAGCCTTAATTTCCTCATAAATGTAGTTACCACCAATAACATACACCTCGGTAATTTCAGATTCCATAAGCCACCTAGCCATATCAAAGTCATGTGAAAGCATGTCAAGGAAGATGCCACCACTAAGTTTGGGATTAGCAGCCCATCCCGGCGGTGCACCAGGATCTCTAGCAATGCTTATAAATGTTATTGGATCACCTATACCCCCTTCATCAATTATTCTTTTAGCGTTTCTAAAAGCATAATCAAACCTTCTCATGTAACCTACTTGAAGTTTTACACCATACCTATTAACAGCGGCTATAACCTCCTTAGCTTCACCGGATGTTACGGTAATAGGCTTTTCAACAAATACATGCTTATGATTTTCCAAGGCCTTGATAATCATATCCTTATGTAAAAATGTAGGCGTTGCTATAACTACAGCATCTACTTCTGGGTCTTTAAGTAAATCGTCATAGCTAGTATATGCCTTAACACCAAATTTCTCAGCAACAGTCTTAACCACTTCAGCTACAACATCACATACAGCAACTAGTTTAGTATTATCTAGTTTAAACCTTATTATTTCTGCATGGATTCTGCCAATTCTACCTAAACCAACAACTCCCATTCCGAGTTTTTTCAAACTACTATTCACCGATAATGATGTTTGAAGGGAAAGGAAAAAACTTTAACTATAATACACAACATGTGTATCTGTATCGATTATAGGCGTATAGATTTATACTTAATGTAATTGCCTTTAAGTCCTAATTTATCAATTATTCTAAGAGTTAACTCTGCTGCTTCTTTTTCATATATTCCCTGAAGTTCCTTGTGTTTACTATAGAGATCTATTACTTTTTCTCGCAAATACCTTCGTCTATTTGCATCCATCACAGCTTGGAATATGAAGAAGTAATGTCTAAAGAAATCAGTACGTGGGTCTCTACGTTTTTGAGGTACTTTTTTAACAGCTTCCTCATATCTCTTTACTAATCTCTCTAGCTGTGGAGAGTATAAGCCCTTCTTATGCTTAATGTCCTTCTTTAGATATTCAAGAACTGCGTCAAATATTTCTTCATATAATCTCCTGGGTTCTGACATTGGTGGGAATTTGCTCATAACTTCTAGTAGTAGTTGTATATAAACTCCTGAAACCTTATACTTGAGTAGTCCATTAGTAGCTCTTCTCACTACACCCCATGTCCCTAAACCTTTATCACTATATGGATGAGCACCACTACCAGAATGAAATGATAACAATACACCAAGTGATGAGGTTATTGCATGTAGTTTTCTAATAGTTTCTTCTAAAACCCTTAAATCACCATCGTAATCCTCTCTTTTCTTAAAACCAACATTTGGAGCTATAAAGTCTGGGTCAATACCAATACGCTTTAATTCAGATAGGAAAAAGAATACTTCTTTAGGATTAGTTACTTCAGGTACTTCATCTAAAGCTATTTCAACACCAAATTCTCTATCATCTAAATACTTTCTTATAGTGTCATAGACGACCTTAACGTATTCAATACTTTTATAGTATTTGAGTGCTAATCTTGCGATATCCTCTTTACTAAATTTAATTACATAAATTTTACCATTATTTGAGATGAATTTAAATGTCCTATTAATGTATTTTTCTTCAAGTTTCTTTCTAAAATCACTATCAAATCTCTCTTCGTATGCAGCAAGAACATCGCTGCTACCTAACTTGTTTATGCCTAAGTCTATTAATTCACATGTATCTATGGTAACGAAGTCGACGCCGCCAGCTTCATTAACTTCCTTAAACTCTCTTTCGATATAGTTAAGTGATTCTCTTATTTCGCTCTCAGACAATCCATATTCAAAGACTCCAACAGTAATTCTCTTTATAGCTCTTTCAGGTGAAGCCATAAGAGAAACATGATCAGCTTCAACTTCTATAATTGCTCCATAATCTTCCGCGTATTTTGTTGCTTTAGTAATATATTCAGTGATCGATGTACCGCTATGTCCTAATAATATGAATTCACCTGAAGCAATTACGTCACTTGGAGCTGTCTCCCTATGATATGATAGCATGAGAGTACCAACCGCATCTCTAGCTTTGAAAGCCTTCAGGACTGGTGGAATAACTATATCAGGTAATCTTACTCCTATAGCTAAACGTGGTATAGAACCTAGATACCTCCTTACCAAGATATACACCACAATAAAGTATGTAGTTAAAAAAACATTATAGTTTATCTTAATAGTTTATCTTAAATACTTACCCTCAATAAATATCTGATAAGCTCTTAGTAGAACTCCTTTAGCGGCATTGACTACCTCAAGTGGATGCTGTCCTTCTTCAGGTTTAACCTCGAAGCTAATGGCACCTTTATACTTTATTTCATCGAGTACTTCAAGGAGTTTAGCAATTTCATATTCCGTATTTATTGCACCTGGTCTATAGAATCCTGGATGCCAATCATATAGTTTATCATCAACTCTCTTAGCACAACCAATATGAATATGTCCTATGAGGTCTGCATAAGGCTTCAGGTCTTCAGGTTTCTCGTCAAGTAATGGGGCATGGCTTAAATCCCACATAAGATAAACATTATTATAACTCTTCCTAATTTCTTCAATTATTTTTGCAGCCATACCTATTGGGCCTATAAGTCTCTTCTTATCCCAACGTGTATCAAAGGTTTCAATATATAAGGGTATTTTATACTCTGAAGCTTTCATTGCTAAAGCTCCAGCTGTTTTAATAAATGCTTGGATAGCTTTTTCTTTCTGTTCCTCGGGAACTATGGGACCCGAACACATAGCAATAGCGCACATTCCTCTTGTTCCCGCTACTTCAACACCTTTAACTAATACTTCTTCAGCCTTCTTCCTTTCCTCTTCGTTAATGGCATTAGGGTTATACTTCCTAACGAGTATTTCAGGCTGTAAACCTAAAGCAAAGTTAATAGGCCTTCCAAGCTTTTTAACATAGTCCATAAGCTTATTCCACTCAGCATCACTTATTAGTCCTACTTCAAGTAGATCGAAATATTGGTCTTCTGCAAGAATCTTTATTTTATCGGCAGCCCCCACATCACTTTTCTGTAGTTCAGGAAATACCGTAAATGTAACTATACCAACTTTATAGGGAAACTTGATAGCAAATTCAACATCTTTTCTCCTAATGCCTGTATAGATCAATACGGACACCTCTAACTTACATGTTGAGGAGAGATTTTTATTCTTTAACCTCATATTAAGAGTGGTTTTAATGTATTACATGCTGTCTTTAGCATTTCTTCAAAGTCTGGTTCAGCTCTAGCTTCAACGCTTAAGAAGCCTCTATAACCAACCTTGATAAGCCTATAGATAATACGTTCCCAGTCAAGAATCCCCATACCTGGTGCGAGTCTATTACTATCAGCTACATGTACATGAGCTATATATGAACCTGCAAAATCTATAGCTTCATAAACACTTCTTTCCTCTAAAGTTGCATGAAACGTATCAAGAAGTAATCTAATAGATTTAAACTCCTTAATAAACTCCAAAGCCTCAGATATCCTATTTATCAAGTCTGTTTCATACCTATTCAAAGGCTCAAGAAGTAATATTACACCTCGTTCATGAGCATAAGCATCCAATTTCTCTAAAGAATCTCTTAGAATTTCCTTAGCTCTTTTACACTCTCCCTCACACTTCCCTCTTGCAAGCCCTATGATAACCTTACGCGCATCTAATTCTACAGCCATATCAATATACTTATGAAAGAACTCTAGTGCTTTTTTTCTTAAATCGCTTTTAGAGCTTGAAAGACTATAGCCATATCGTAGATACGATAATCCCGTTGAAATAGCAGCAACTTCTAGCCCAAAACTACTTGTAATTCTCTTTAAATCACCGATATTTACTTTAAAAGGATCTGGAATATTATATTCAACGCCGTCGTAACCTAAAGACTTCATCAAAGACATGACATGCTTAATAGGACCTCTAATAACTACGTCAAATTCTACATCAGTAGCTAATGCATGTACTGCTGATAATTTAAGTAATTTCATATTTTAAAAACCTCCGTTTAGGGTAGGTTTTGGTAAAAAATAAGGGTTATCCTTTAGGTTCAACCCATTCTTTAGGTTTATTAAAGTATAGGTCTTCAATTTCGATCCAGGTTCTTGGGATTTTACCTGGAGGATAGGTCTTAATAAGCCAGTTTATGAAATCGACAACTCTTTCAATTACCTTCCTAACTAAAACTTCGCCTTTCTTAGGATCAGCTAACTTAGGCCACCCCACAAAGCCTTTTCTATAATAATAGAATTCTGGTAAGTGGCTTACGTCATACCAGTTAAATGGTTTATCTGGGAAGACATTACCAGCTGCATTAACCCATTTTCCAGGTATTGCTCGTACGACTCCCCATTCACCTTCCTTCTTTAGAGTTTCTTCATCTACAAGGTCTGGAGCAACATACCATGTAACACTAGTTTCAACTTCATCGGCATGTATAAATGGCTTTTCAAGTTTCACTCCAGGAGCTACTTCCTCACCAGTACCAGCCTTCCTTAATAAGTCTTGGACCCAAGACCACCAACTAGTGACGAGAATAAGTGCGTGAACTCCTCTATCGATGATAGCCAAGTCCTTAGCTATGGGTAATACGTATTCTTGACCATGACTATTCCATACGATTATCTTCTTAAATCCAGCATTAGCAAGCCACTTAATCACATCAGCAACATACTCTATTAATGTTGTTGCCTTAACAGGTATGGTACCTGGTACTCCATAGTGATGGCTCGGATGACTACCATAAGGTATAGGGGGTGCTACGGTAACCCCCGTTTCATATGCGATTCTCTCAGCAATGCTAACACCAATAATAGTGTCTTCACCTAAAGGAGCAAAGGGTCCATGGGCTTCTGTCGACCCTACAGGTAGAATAACAATATCATTTTCCTTAATACGCTCTTCAAGCTCTTTCATAGTCATTTGGTCAAGATATATTTTCTTACCAAACTTGTTTAGAACAGGCTTACCCCAGCGCTCACTTAAAGGTTTAACCATAATCAAATCCCCTGCTATTAGCCAGAATGCTACTTAATATCTTTTACTACAAAGTGACTCTAGGGTATAAGATAATTCGTTGAAATTAGGAAAGAATTATAATGTTTTTAACAACGATCAAGGTCATGATAAGGGTTACAGGACTTATATCACTTTTCATATAAAAACGCTTTTCATTATTAGTAATGTTAGATTATAGCTCTTTCGGTTTTCTTATCGAATATATGTATTTTATCGTAATCGATTACTAGCCATATTTTTTGACTAGGTGTGAGGTTAATACCTGGTCTTGCTACTGCTTTAATTATATGATCACCGGTCTTAACATTTATTATTAAATCTCTGCCAAGAGGTTCTAATACATATACTGTTCCTTCAATTGTATTAGGTTGTTTCACTATTGATATTTCTATATGCTCGGGTCTTACACCGAATATTATTTCTGAAGATGATAAATGCTTTCTTACGATCTCGCCAAGATCCTCTCTTAACTTAAGTTTAAATGAACCTGCATCTATATAGTATCCATCGCTTTCAACCTTGAATGTTGCATCAATTAAGTTCATTGGCGGAGCACCGATAAAGCCTGCGACAAATACATTAACGGGCTTATTATATAATTCATCAGGAGTCGAATATTGTTGTAACTTACCCTCATTTAATACTGCAATTCTATCAGCCATGGACATAGCCTCTACTTGGTCGTGTGTAACATAGATCGTTGTTATTTTAAGCTCCTTCTGTAATCTCTTAATCTCAGCTCTCATCATAATTCTTAACTTTGCATCAAGGTTTGATAGAGGCTCATCCATCAACAGTACACATGCATCTTTAACTAGAGCTCTCGCTAATGCAACTCTTTGCTGTTGACCGCCAGATAGCTGTCTTGGATATCGGTCAAGTAAATGATCAATTTGTAACATTTTAGCAACGCTCCTAACTCTTCTATCAATTTCATCCTTAGGCATTTTCTTAAGCTTTAACGGGAAGGCTATATTATCATAAACCTTCATATGAGGGTAAAGGGCATAGCTTTGAAACACCATTCCTACATTCCTATCCTTGGGAGGAAGCTCGGTTATATCAACATCATCAAAGTATATTCTACCTTTAGTAGGCTTATATATTCCAGCAATCATAAGCAGAGTCGTCGTCTTCCCACAACCTGAAGGCCCTAATAATGCTACAAATTCACCATCCTTTATTTCTAAGTTTAAATCATCAACTGCCCTTACAGATCCAAAGTATTTGGATAAATGGTCCAGCTTTACGCGGACCAATATATTACACCTGATTTCTTATTTCTCTCACAGGTATTTTTGTTTAATCATACTTAGTTCTTTTTAGTTTCCTTATGTAATCCCATATATAACAGCAGAGGTACCGTAACACTATGAAATGTTCACTATAGTAATACACATCTTAAGGGCATCTTCCAAGCAGCGCATCAGCTAAAACATTTTGCTAAACATATCTCTTTACTGGATGTATAAGAAGCTATTACATCTCGTATCCTAACATATAATCTATGTCATCTACGAATATTGATTCCTTCTCTTCTTCACTTTTCTCTCTATTAGCATCTATGTAATTTAGCTCCTTCATTAATATATCAGGTATATCCGTAACTACCATATCTACTCCTAGATGCAAGAGATATCGTGCAAGCTCAATATCATTCACAGTCCATGTAGCAATCATATAGCCGTACTTATGCACTTCATTAATAAGGCTTTCATCTACAAATGCTACTTTTATTGAAATACCATCAGCATTAGCACGCTTAATGTATTCAGCTAAATTAATAGGCTGCTCTTCAAGTGTTAGTAGCCCTTTTACGTCGGGCATTAGTTTCTTAAACCTCCTAACATCACGATGATATTTCGATGAAATGTATATTGTTCCCTTGAAATCAACATCCTTAATTATATCTACAACTTTATCTACAATACCTTTAGATTTTAAGTCAATTAAAACTCCCGATTTACCATTAATTATCTTGAGTACATCGAATAACTTTAAATATCTTGGTGTACCTATATGTAGGAGAAATCTCTTGAAAGGATGAAACGAGTAATAGCTTTGGTCATTGAATTCCGCAGGTACTTTTTCCCGAACATGTTGAAGTATAATATTATTAGAGTATTCTATGACATCTACTTCGACTACAGGAATGCCCATTTCAAGGTATTTCTTGATTTTTCTAAGGGTATTAGCCTTGTGTCCTACTATTATCGGCCTTTTTGGATTAGACATCTTGTACTACTTCACCTTTCGCCATGTAGGCACTGCTTTTCTGCAATTTTTAAATTTACCTTTCATCTTCTTTATTGGAAAGTGTTATTAGTCCTTGTTTGAGAATTAAACGAATACAAAAAAGAGCGGAATGTAGTGGTATTATTACGCGGTATTGTGGTTATATATTTAGCTCTTTTGCTGTCTCTTTGATTAAAGCTATCACTTTTTCTCTAAACTGAAGGTAGGCATTAGTGAATTCTTTCATGGTCTTTACGCAAGGCCCATAATTAGGCCATTCCTTAATCTTTATACCCCTATTTCCATAGTTTTCCTTGATGCCAACTTTTCTTAGGAGCTCATTGACTTCGGGCGAGGCTTCATATGCTTTAACGAAATCTTCGTACTTCATTAATCTCTCAAGAGCTTCAGGATCAAGTTTCTGGAATATAGATTCCCTATAGTCTTCTAGGTTAAAACCTTCCTTCATGGCCTCTTTGAACACATTCAATTGATGATTAGGGAACTCCGTATTAGTCATATTTCTACTAGCGAAAGTGTATAGTGTATCTATGGGTTTTCGCTTTGACGCTGGTAATAGATCTAATCTATCAATAATAAACTTCGCTTGCTCTTTCGTTATGCCTACCTCCTTAGCAAGGAATTCAATCCACTTTTCCTTATTCCATGGAGCAAATAAGATTTCATAAACTCTTTGTGCAACAAAGGTACCTGATAAGGCTAAATCATATTGTATTTGAGACAACATTTTTACAACAGCTTCTCTATCACCATATACATTCGTCTTAACTAATGCATTTACAAATTCCTCTCTTAATAAATTTCTGCCTAGAACTTTTCGAGCTGTTAATGCTTCAACTCTCTCCTTTAATGACATTTTCTTAAGTTCGGCTATCTTTTCATCAGGTAGCCCTAGACCTTTAGCTAATTCATCAAGAATTTCCTCTCTCCTAGGTTCATCAAGTTTCTCTAGGCCTTTCAATAGTAACTCAGCAGCGATGGTCTCCCTTAGATGATCCTCAAGTCTACCGCCCATGTTAGTATCATATGTCTGTGTTGGGATAATACCTTTCTTTAATGCTTTGGCCATACCCTTTAAAGCTGCAATACCTATGAGTACTTCCTGTGCGACTGTATAACTGACAGTTATGTTTTGACCTATACCGAGCTCGTTTAACCTTTCAGCTATTTCTAGTGCCGCAGGATATGCAGCTGCAACTTTAATTACTATATTTGGTCTACCCTTTTCAATTACTTCCTTATATCCCCATAGTAGGTATTCATCGTATACTTTAAGGTCATTTTCTAATCGTGTACAGAACGTTATTGCAGCATTAACGCTCTTCTCTACATCATGGGCTATTAATGGATTAAGCTGATAGCTTATCATTCCATCATGATAGTTGGATAAGTGGAATATTGGTCTAAAGACGAAGAAGTTTTCAAGTAAACCGAATCTAGTAGCTTCCATGGTTATATCATCAGCGTACTTATCTGGTTCTTTAAACCACTCTGGATGTTCTTTAACTAATACGTCTTTTGCGTATTCTTTAAACCTCTCCCAAAGCCTTGGATCATCATAGTAGGCTCTAGCAGCAAGAGCAGGATTGGTTGATACTTGTACGTATCCCAAGTGTCTAAGCCATCTTAATCCTAGTGCATAGTCGTTACCAAACTTACATAATCCTTTAAGCGTTGCTATATAGTAGAAGTTTTCCGTTAACTGCTTTGTCATAGCATTTACATAGCTCTCAGCTAAGTTATTTTCATCAAGCTTCTTTTCTACTTCACTTGCAATATAGGCTAACATACTATTTCCTTTATTGACTACCTTCATGCTATGTAGCTGTTCATCGATAACTGCCCTTAGTATGAGTGGCTTACCGTATTCTTTTTTCTCGAGCTCTTCCCAACTTTTTAAGGCATTTACTATGGCGTTGAATGATTCCTTTACTTCATATTCAGAGAATCCAACTCTTTTACTTTCTATACCAATAAGATTCCATGCAATTTCTAAAAGTAGATCGTATGCCCTAGCCCTCTTAATTATAATGTCTTTAACTTTCTCTTCGCTTTTTTCACCTGCTATCTTGCTACTATTGAACATTAAATTAAGTCTTCTAATAACTGAACCTATAGTACCATAAAGCTTACCTATAAGTTCTCTATGTAATATATGATCTGCAGCTAATTTTGTATGACCTGCTAAAGCTGTAGCAATAATGTGATCAGCGTGATCAACGCGTGGTGGAATAGGTAATGTTAATTTCTCTGCTTTTGCTTCACTTATAACTTTCTTTATATAGTCTAATGTTAATTCCATGCTATTCTCCACCCATATACCTTAATCATTCACAGTAGTACTCATGAAACACCCTATATAAATATTGCTTTATTGAGTGAAATGAGAATGGTTGTGAAAAGTTAAAGATACTTTTATAAAGCATGTCTCATGTAGGGGTTAGCCTACTACGGCTCTCTCAAATATAAGCTTTCCTTCCCTAATTCTTCTAAGGGTTAACCTTTCTGCTTGAGGTATGCCAGGCTTACCCTCTACGATCCACTCTGCTAACAGTTTACCTACTATAGGAGACATCATAAATCCATGCCCGCTATAACCTGCCGCAATATATAGATTCTCAACTTCATCTATAGGACCAAGTATGGGATGTCTATCAGGGCTCATAACGTAGTATCCCGACCAACTCCTTAGAATATAAACATCGGGAAGCCACTTAAAGTACCTATACCATATCTTAACAACTGTTGGAATAAAGTCTATTCTAGGTGTTAATGGAGTGCCTGGTTTTTCCTCAATATCAACTCCCATTAAGAAGTTACCTTCATGTGTCTGAACTATATAGGCACCAGTAGTCCAATCAATAACTAACGGCTTAAATAATGGCTTAAACTTTTCAGTTATTATTGAATGATGTGGAACATTCTCTAAAGGTATATCCACTCCTGCAGTCTTAGCAAGTTCTCGAGTACCATATCCTGAAGCTAATACCACTACTCTTGATTCAATAAATCCTTTGTCCGTTTCCACACCTTTAACCTTAGAACCCGCAACAACAATTTTCTTGACGGTAGTTAATGTGTATATTCTTACACCCATTCTTCTACATGCAGATGCTAATGAATGGACTACACCAAAGGGGTCAGCCTTACCTGCTAACGGGTCAAATAATGCTCCTATAACTCCATTTAAATTAATTGTTGGTACAAGTTCTTTGATTTCTTCAGGTCCAATAATTTTAGTTGGTACTCCATACGAATTGTGTAATTTTGAATATTCCTTAAATGCTTTTAATTGCTCCTCGGTTCTAAGCAACCATACGTATCCTCCACGTTCATAGAAGAAGCCCAGTTTTTTAGACCACTCACGCCATAATTCAATGCTATGCTTTTGTAGTACTATATGCTCTTCCGTTGTAAACGACGCTCTAATTCCTGTAGCACATCTAAACGTAGAACCGCTGCCAAGATAATGTTTTTCAACAACTACTACATTAGTTACACCCATATTTGCTAGATAGTATGCTATAGCTAAACCTGAACTCCCACCACCAACAATTACAACTTCACTCTTCATGTCCTCTTCCACCCAGGAAAAGCTTGACAGGTAGAGGTACAATGGGTGGACGGGTTGGAGGAATCAGTAACTCTTCGGGCTTTTTACCTAATCTACGTGCTAGTATTCTTACGAGTAATGGTATGCACGTCCTACCTTGGCATGGACCCATACCTATTCTTAGTTTCCTCTTAATAGATTCTAAGTCTGTAAATCCTTCTTCAATAACTTTCTCTATATCCTCTAATGTAACGTCTTCACATCTGCATACTATTATTGGATGTTTATTCTTTACTCCTTTACCCATATAGCTCTCACCTCCATCGCAAGATTAGGCGGAACTTCAACTGTAACAGCATAGGTTTTATTACGTTCAAATACGTGGACTACCTTACCCTTACCAAGTACTTTACCGTCCCTACCAAGTAGGACAACTTCATCACCTACTTTAGGTGAAGGTAGGAATTCATGAGGTACAGTAACATACGCTTTATCCTCTCTGGATAAATCAACAACAAATATTGCTAAACCAGGACACAATGCAACACAAAGCTTACAACCAACACACTTATTCCAATCAAGCCTTGGCAGGCTAATTATACTCTCCATAGTAATAGCCTTATGAGGACATGCATCAACACATATATTACACGGTATTTCCTCAGGACATTCAATAATTGCAACAGGACCCTTTCTTAATCTCTCTTCTGGGGGGATAAATCCCAACTTCTTCAATTCATCAACTGATATAATACCTGTCTTACGATACAAGGAGAGCCTACCCATAATCCCCCCAATTACGTTTAGGAAATTAATGCCTTCTTCATACCCACTCTAGTTCTGGACAAAACAGGTGACTTACGATATTCCTCGAGGAACTTCAATAGTTTTTCCCTCTCTTCAATAGCCTTTTCTATAGGTCCAAGAATCTTTATTACAGCTGATAAACCAGCAATCCTACCCTCTATCATTGCTGTTGTGGCTTCTTCGATACCAGTTATGTCCCCAGCTATGAAAATTCCAGGAATAGTTGTCTCAAGATATTTTGTTCTCAATGCAACTAGTCCTCCAAGCTCGGGTATCCATGCCATCTTAGCACCAGCCTGAACTAGAAGTGTATAATCAGGAGTTAGGCCAACAGCAAGTAATATTAAGTCACATGTTATTTCACGTTCTGTTCCAGGTATAGGATTAAACTTTTCATCGACTTGGACAATAGTTGCTCCCTCAACTCTTTCATGCCCCCAAGCTTCCTTAATAGTATGCTGTACAAGAATTGGTACACCATATCTCCTAATCTTTGCTGCATGAACAAACCATCCCCCAATGGATGGCGCTATCTCAAGTACTGCTTTAACTTTGGCGTCAGCTTGAAGTAATTGATATGATACTATAAGCCCTACATTACCTGAACCAACAGTTAGGATCTCCTCACCGGGTAGGATACCGTATTCATTCATTAATGTCTGGGCACCGCCAGCCCCCATAACTCCGGGGAGATCATTTCCTGGAAATACAAGATAATTCTCTTGAGCACCGGTAGCGATTATTATAGCCTTTGCCTTAACCCTATATAACTTATCTCGAGATGCGAGACCAACCCATAGATCTCTAAATATGCCATAGGCCGTAGTTTGCGTTAATACTTTAACATTAGTTAGTTCAAGTACTTTCTTTGACAAACTTTCAGCTATCTGAAAGCCTCTTAAGCCTCCAAAGAGATCTTTGGAGCCGAAGAATTTATGAGTTTGCTTGACAAGCTGTCCTCCAAGTTTAAAGTGTTCATTTACTAATGTTACATTTAATCCATATTCAGCGGCTGTTAATGTAGCTTCTAGTCCAGCTGGACCTCCACCAATAACAAGAACGTCAGTTTCAATAACCTCTTCTTCACTTATGCCTCCAACGAACTTAGTCTTGGGTACTTCGGGTAAGCCTATTTGTCTCCGAACATGAATTCCTTCACGAACGGGCTCTATACAGGTTCTAACATTGGGCACACCATTAACATTCATAAAGCAGCTACTACATTTACCTATCATACAAAAGGTGCCTCGAGGTCTTCGAAGTCTACTGCTCCACGAAAATACGTCAATACCTATGGCATATAATGCTGCTGCTATTGATTCACCTTCATAAGCTTCAACTTCTATGCCCTCAAAGTAGAATCTGATCTTTTTTCCACGCTTAAATTCTAGAATAGGATGTCTCCATATCCGTTTATTAATAGTAGAAGTCCGCGGAATGTGCATCCCCTGACTAACTATTCTGTAAGAATATAAAATTTTATTGTCCTTATTAATCACATATTGTCAGTTATTTATGATGACATCTTACAGCCTAGTGCTTCTTGGTTCGTAATAACAACGAACTTCTCTAGATACATTAAATAACTAAGTCCATAAGTCTTATGCCCTGTAATTTGAGGCCGGCTTTCAGTGTAACTAATTATTACATGACTTAATATTGGAAATGTTTAGGCCGGGAGTGACCCGTCCCGTGTTCATCTAACCCCGTGACTCGGGGTCGGAATTACACGGGTCCCGGGGTCACTGTGGTAGAATTTTAGTAGTATGAGTTGATAAGTTTTAGGTTCTTCTTGACATGACGACACGTTTCTTTTCGGGTTCTACTATTTCGGGTTCTATTATTGGGCTCTTAAGTTCTTCTACTTCATCTTCAAGTTCTTTAACCTTTCTAGACATATGCTTTAATAGTTCTTGAAACTGATAGATTCTTCCTTCAATGTATGTTAACTTCTTTTCCATAAATTCCTGCATATCCATTAATGTTTCTTTAATCTTGGTTAATTCCTCTTCAAATGAGCTTACTAATGAAAGAGCCTTCTTTCTTTCCTCCTCTTGTAGTTGTTCTAATCCTTGTTTAATCAAAAACTTTATTAAATCAGTGACTTGTACACCTAGACGCTCTGCTCTTTCCTTCAGCTCCCTATATACAGGCTCTGGTAATGATAGATGGACTGTGGGCAAGTGTACACCCTCTACAAGAAAACTCTTGTAGTACTACTATTTAAGCATGTAGCTTACATAGAGCCTTCTTGTAACAGATCTCTAGTAGTATTCGGACTCAAAAAATTCAACTATTTCTTGGTATATAGTTTCTAGTAGGGTGCAGTTAATGACTACGAGAGTAGTGACATTCAAATTAAGTGAAGAACTCCTTGAAAAACTCGATGAAATCGCTCGTAGAGAAGGTAAGACAAGAAGTGAAGTCATTAGAGCAGCTATAGAAATGTTCATTGTCACTAAATTGAGAGGACCCAGAATAGCCAGGACCGTGAAGATAAGATTATATTAAAAATTTAGTTTAGTTAATATATTTAATCTCAAAGCTTTAGTACATAAATTGAGGGCTCTGTTGGTAAGGTCTCTTTTGTAACCTCAAAGGTATTGGTCTCTAGCCTGACAACTTTGTACTTCTTAGCATATCTAAGGAAATCTTCAACAGATTTTAAAGGCAAGTTCAGACCAGGAAGCCAGTAGTGCATAGGAACAACAACTCTAGGTTTTAATAATTCAACATTTTTCCATGCTTCGTCGGGTTCAGTCGTATATGTTCCTCCAACAGGATTGAATAATATATCTACTTGGCCTATTTCATTAACTAATTCGTCTGTTAGTATATGTCCCAGATCACCTAAGTGGGCGAGCTTTAACCCATTAACATTAATTACATATATCGAGACTGTTCCTCTAAGTCTACCCTTGGATCTATCATGATAAGCTTTAATGCCTTTTATGCTTACATCATCTATGGTTTTTGAACCTATAAATGATTTTAATACAATACTCTCAGGTTTCTTTACGACATCTACAGCGTTATGATCAAAGTGATTATGTGTTACAAGAATTATATCAGCTACTACGTGAGGTCTTTTTAATCCAATACTAACACCATCGTGGGGATCT
This sequence comes from uncultured Desulfurococcales archaeon, assembly GCA_964467535.1. Lineage (GTDB taxonomy): Archaea > Thermoproteota > Thermoprotei_A > Sulfolobales > WANQ01 > CAYXRT01. The sequence continues at coordinate 217,361 of CAYXRT010000001.1, read as the reverse complement.
ATAACTATTACTTTCCCCTTTGCTGATACTATTTCAAAACAAGCATGACCATGCCACTTAACTCTCAAAACTATCCCCTGCTACTATTATGAATTAGCTAGTTTATTAATTATTGATCTTAAAGGTATAGTTAATAAATAACTAAATGGTATAGAGTTTAATAAGTAGACTACAAGGTAGATACTTAACAGTATCAGGGATGCAAAATAATGTTTGAATACGTTACGGACGCTTATAACGATGAAGAAGTTCTTGGTATGCTTAGACCATATACTGCAAAGTGGTTTAGAGATACATTTAAGACTTTTACACCTCCCCAAAGAATGGCTATACCATTGATTAAGTCAGGAAATAATGTTTTAATATCTAGTCCAACGGGAACAGGGAAGACCCTTGCTGTATTTCTAGCTTTACTAGATACTCTTTATCACATGGGTGAAAGAGGAACTTTAGAAAATAAAATATACGTTGTCTATGTTTCACCGCTTAGAGCACTTAATAATGATATGAGGAGAAATCTCTTACAACCAATAAAGGGTATTGAAGCTATAGCTAAGTCTATGGGCTTTGACTTACCTAGCATAAGAGTCGCTGTTAGAACAAGCGATACAAGTCCTACAGATAAACAAAAAATGCTCACCAACCCGCCACATATACTAATAACGACTCCAGAGAGCTTAGCTATTGTACTTGTAGCTCCTAGATTTAGAAAGCTACTACAAGATGTAAAATGGGTTATAATTGATGAAATACATGAGCTAGCTAATAGTAAAAGAGGATCACACCTAAGCTTAAGTATTGAAAGGTTAGAGCATCTTACAGGTAATAAGCTTATAAGAATAGGACTAAGTGCTACAATAGCGCCTTTAGAAGAAGTCGCACTATTTCTTGTGGGATACGATGAAGAGGGTAAACCTAGACCATGTAAAATAGTTGATGCAAGATTTACTAAGCCAATAGATATTAAAGTCTTATGCCCTGTTAAGGATCTTATTCACACAGATGCCGAAGAAGTGAATGAAGCAATATATAATGTACTTACAAAGCTAATAGCATCACATAGAACCACCCTTGTATTCACAAATACTAGAAGTGCTACTGAAAGAGTCGTATATAAGTTAAGAAAAATAATGGAGAAAGAAAGAATAGTTGATGCCGATGAAATAGAAGCTCACCATAGTAGTCTAAGCAGAGACTTAAGACTAGACATTGAAGAAAGGCTCAAGAAAGGCAAGCTAAGAGCAGTAGTTTGTGTAAGCCCTGAAAGTAAAGTATTAACTATAAAAGGATGGAAGAAGATAGTCGATGTGGAATCAAATGATAATGTACTATACATGGACTTTTCCGATTTCAGGTTAAAGCCAGGCTCCTTTGAATATGTATTCATAGACAATTACAATGATAAGGGATATCTTATAGAAACAAGTCTAGGATTTAAAATAAAGTGTACTCCTGATCATAAATTCTTAGTCATTGAAAACTCAACATTATATTGGAAGAATGCTGATAATCTAAAGGAAGGAGATAAAGTAGCTATTATAAGGAACATTGCCAAATCTAGGCATGACGATATAACCGTACTTGATTTCCTGCCCGAAAATGCCTATTTAGAATTAAGAGAGAATTTCTTAAGTAAATTAAGAAGGAAGATATATGAGAAATATCATAGCATAAGGGAACTAGCTAACAAGATAGGTATTAATCCAAGTACACTTGTAAGTAATATTGAAGGAAGATATCCATTCAGATATGGAAATTTAAAGAAGGTTCTAAAGGCATTAAATAATGTTAAATTAGGGATTAGTGATATAAAGTTCATAAGAACAATTAAGCGCAAACATAAAATTAAGCCCTTCGTTGTTGACCCGTACTTTATGAGATTTTTTGGTTTTTGGCTTGCTGAAGGATCCTGGTATAATAATGGCATTAGAATATTTTCTTCTGATATAAAATTACTAGATAAATACAAGAATTTAATAATTAAGATCTTCGGTATTAACCCTAAGTTAATAAAAACTTCTTCAGGAATCTATGGATATGATATACCATCAAAACTTTTACTTGAAATATTCAGGAGAATTATTGGAACTTCAAGAAGGAAAACAAAAGAGGGCAAATTCCCTGACTTTATTTACAGGCTTAACAAGGAGTGTATATCGCAATTTCTATCAGGATACTTCGATGGGGATGGGTACCTAGAGGTAAGAAACGGAAGAATATATAGTGCATGTTTTACCACATTCAACAAAGAGTATGCTGATGGAATTCAAAAATTACTACTATACTTAGGCATCTTATCTTCACAGAGAAGGAGAAATTATAATGAGGAAATAAATTTCTGCAATAGAGTTATAAGAAAACAAGGTACATGCTATACTGTCTCTATTCTTGGAGGTGAGTATTTAAGAAGATTTAAAGCCATTATAGATCCCTGGAGAGAAGATCTAAAGAGCATAAAGAACTTAAATAATGAGGGTTATTCAAATAGAGACACAATACCAGGTATTTCGAAGTTATTGAGGGAGATTAGAGAAGAACTGGGTCTAAGTTATTACCAAGTATATAGAGCAATATCATATAATCCTTATAGAATTGAACATAATTTAAGGAACATCAGTCGAAGAAACCTTATAAAGTTATTAGAGTTCTATGAGAAAGTAGCTAAATTAAAAGACAAGAAGAAAGTATTAGAAAAGATATTATTCCTAAAATCATTAGCTTTGGGCGATATTTTCTTCGATACAATAATTAAGAAGGAGACAATAGAACTAAATCAAATATGTAGTTTAGTCAATGTGACAAATGAAAATTACGTTATAGATGGATTTATATGTAAAAATAGTTCGACTAGCCTTGAGCTTGGAATCGACATAGGCTATATAGATTTAGTGGTATTATTAAGTAGTCCTAAGAGCGTATCAAGGTTATTGCAGCGCATTGGAAGAGCAGGACACCACATAAGGGAAGTCAGTAAAGGTAGAATTATTGTCGTAGATAGGGATGATCTAGTAGAATGTACAGTACTAGCTAAAGCTGCCTTAGAAAGAAAAATAGACAAGGTCCATATACCTAGAAACCCATTAGACGTATTAGCCCAACATATTGTAGGTATGGCCATTGAAAAGAAGTGGAGAGTAGAAGAAGCCTATAAATTAATAAAGAGAACATATACTTTCCATACATTAAGCTGGGATGACTACATTAATGTATTAAAATACCTATCTGGCAAGTACTCGTACTTATTTGACACATCATATGTTAAGGTTTATGCGAAAATATGGTACGATGAAAAGGAAGGTGTCTTTGGAAGAAAGAAAGGAGCACGCATGATCTACTACCTTAACTCAGGAACAATACCCGATGAAGCTAAGATAAGAGTCTTCACAACTGAAGGTAGATACGTCGGTGACTTAGAAGAAGAATTTGTTGAAATATTATACCCTGGAGATATCTTCGTACTTGGAGGAAGAACATACGAATACATCAGAAGCACAGGTACAAGAATAATAGTTAGAAAAGCTGAAGGACAAAGACCAACAGTACCTACATGGTACTCAGAAATGCTACCACTCGAATTCGATTCCGCACTTGAAGTTTCAAAATTTAGAAGGATAATAGGAGAAATGATAGTTAAATATCCTAGAGAAAAGGTCGTAGGATATTTAATAGAAAACTATAATCTTGAACCTCACGCAGCTGAAGCTATCTATGAATACTTCTATGAACAATATGTTTACACTAATGGACTTATCCCTTCAGATAAACTATTACTTATAGAGATATGGAATGAAGGACAATTAAAACATATCATATTTCATACACTTTTCGGAAGAAGAGTTAACAACGCTCTTTCAAGGGCTTATGCTTATATACTAGGATCAAAAGTAGGTACCAATGTTAGAATAACTGTTTCAGATAATGGATTTATTCTTTCAATACCACCTCATGTAAATATAGATCGAAACCTTGTAGAAGGTCTTATATATGAGCTGAATGATGAAAATATAGATGAATACCTAAAGATAGCATTGAGGTATTCTGAAATATTGAAGAGAAGATTCAGACATTGTGCTGAAAGAGCATTAATGCTTCTAAAGAGGTATAAAGGTATAGAAACAAGTTTATATAGAAGACAAGTCAACTCTGAAGCATTACTTAAAATACTATTAGCAGAACCTGACTTTCCTGTAATTAAAGAAACCTTCAGAGAGATACTAGAAGATTACATGGATATAGATAATGCTAAGAAGGTATTAAGATGGATACATAAAGGTGAAATCGACGTTAAAGTAATAGAAGTTAGTTATGCACCAAGTCCATTTTCTCATGGCATGGTAGCTCAAGGATATAGTGATGTAGTTTTAATGAGGGACAGGAAAAAGCTGCTCCAGAAATTGCATGAACTGATAGCTAAGTATATTGAAAATAAGAGATTTATATCCTTAACCTAGCTAAGACCTTTCTAATTTCTATGGGCAAATCTTTATAGTCGATTTCTCTGGCTTTATCAAGTTTATGTTCCCAATCCTCTTTCTCAACCCCTCTATCAGTTTTCTTTAACAATACATGTCTCATGTTCTTATATACTGTTATAACAACGTTACCTCTTGATGTTCTAGCTACTTCTACTACGAACTTTTCTCCACCTTTTCTAACAATATACGTTCCTTCGATTTCCTTTACAGCGGACATACAATGCATCCCCACTTGATGTAAGATTGAATAGGTTTTTAAATATAATGCTTAAGCTAATTATCTCCTTTCCTTTCTTACACTTAAAATGTTATTTAATACATGGTCAGGTACATGGAATACTTCTCTTGCAATACTATATACATATTCATCATCAGGTATAGATCTTTGAAGTGGTGCTACTAATCCAAGCGATTGCTTATGTGCTTCCTTAGTAATTCTATCTCTTATAACACCTTTAGCTATTCTTTCAGCTATTTTAAACGCTATAAAAAACCTAATGTACTTTCTTACGGTTGGCTCATGTTCAGGGAAGACCTCTAATATCCTTTTAAGAAGCTTAAATACCATATCCTCATCCATAAAGCCGAGGGAAGAAGCCGTTAATGCTATTCTCATAACCCTGGCAAGGGTATTTGCATCGAATTCCCCACCTAATAATCCTAATATAAGACTCCTTATGGTATCCTTACTCATGTTTTCACGTAAAAGCAGTTCTGTAATTTTCTCATAGAGCTGCTCTTTGTAAAATATTTTATTAAATAAGTCTTGAAATTCTTCATGAAGTCTTAAGCCGTACTTACCAACTATGTACAGCGATGCCATTTCTTTATCATACAAGTCCGGTGGTTTAGCCTTACCCCTAAAAGGCTCAATATTATTTCTTTCATAAACCCTTCTAAGTCTTTCAACAACATCCTCTCTCTTTAATTCACCTTCAGTTGTAATCAATTCCCCAATTAACTTAATTAATAGTGATACTTTCTTCTTATAGGGATTTCTTCCCCTGCCTAACCTATATCTATTATCCTTCACTTTCACTACCTCTTACTTTCTCTAATATCCTTTGGGAGATTCTCTTCAATGCTATATTTAAACCCGTAAGACGAGAAGCGACCCAAATTCTTCCATTACCATATATTAGTAATTTAACTTTCTCATCCCTAACAATCATACGAATTTCAACCTTATTCTTCCTAATCTTAACTAATTTTAACTCTACGCTTCCCCACTTCAACTTAATCTCCTTTAGTAGCTGAGCTAAAAATTCTTCAAGCCACGACATTTACAGCATCTTCATACTTCAGTTTTATATCTGGCACACTAGTTTTAATGAAGGTAAATAAATGTTAATAATGTATTAATAAGGTGATAGTATGAAAGCTGCAATAATATGTATCGGCAAGTGTAGATGTAAGGAGCTTATTAATGACATGATAAAAATTCCATTACGTGAGTTCATAATCGAAACCCATGATAGGAATACTATTGTAAATCTTATAGGAAAACTATTGAAAGACGGCTACAGGATCATAATATTCGATCACATAGAACCTGAAGCCTATATGGAAATAGCATTAAAATATAAAGGTAATGGAATATTCATAATACTGCCATGTATATATAAGTAGCTCAAGTAGTGATTGTAGACCTTGATTAATAGTAATTAATAACTCATTAAATCCATGGATCACATATACCTTGACCTAGAGATAAGTAATTGTGAAATCAATATCTATAGAAACTACAATGAAATAATCATATTACACTGTGAAATCCATATATCTTCCAAGAATCTACAAGCTAATGATGTATAATATTCATCGATTACTTTAATAAGTAGCATCTTATCTTAATATCCTTATTTCAAGTTATTTGAATCGTTAACTAAAGAGCCTACCTTGTAACATAACAACCTTATTATGAAGATTACGGTTAATTATTATATGGAAACTTCTGTAAGATTTATCAGATATGACCATAGATAATTGTATATGTGGGGGATTAGGCTATTAATTGGATTGAGAAGGAAGTTTTAAGAACATTAAAAGAATCATCAGACTTCATCCCAGGTTCTAAGATAGCTGAAGAGCTTAACATATCAAAGTCTATGGTTCATAAAATTATTGAAAGTCTTAGACGGAAAGGCTTCATAATAATATCACATTCTAAGAAAGGCTATAAGTTGTTAATTTTAGATGATTTATCCCTTGCAGGAGATTACATTAGAGATATCGATACTAGAATTAAGTACTATTTACACTATGATCCAAAGTGTTCTTCAACACAGGATGTGGCTAAATCTCTTGCCGAACTAGGGGCTCCTGAAGGTTTAGTTGTTATTGCCGAGGAAATGTACGGTGGAAGAGGAAGATTTAAAAGAAAATGGTATGCACCACGAGGAGGTTTATGGATTTCAATAATGCTAAAACCTAAACACATAAAAGCACTTCAACTTCTAAGCATAGCTACAGGTGTTGCTGTTGTTAAAGCTATAAAGAATTTATTTGATATACCATTAAAGCTAAAGTGGCCTAATGACGTTATATATAGAGACAAGAAATTAGCAGGTATTTTAATAGAAGCTGGAATGGAAATTGACGTAATACATTACATTATTGTAGGTATAGGAATTAATGTCAATAATGATTTACCGGTGGAGCTAAAAGCTACAGCTATAAGTTTAAAGGAGATAATAGGCTTTGAAATTCCTAGAGTCCCTATTCTGCGTTCAATACTTAAAGAGTTTGATGAAGTATATGGTCTACTTACTCAAGGTAAAATACATAATATCATACGTGAATGGATGAAGTATTCAGATACTATAGGCAGGAGAGTTAAAGCATACTTTATGGGTACTACATTAGAAGGTAAAGCTATAGGCATAGCAGGGGATGGCGCATTAATCATTTTAGACGATGAAGGTAAGAGGCATTTAATTAGGGTAGGCGATGTTATTCATCTAAGGTAAATTCATTAAGGATACCATATAGCACCATATTCCTTAAGTTTACGAATTTCATCGCTATTATATCCCAAATTTCTTAGAATTTCAACTGTATGTTCTCCTAACATTGGAGGTGGTAGTTGCGAATAAGGTCTAACCCCATCTATAAACATTGGCTCAGCTAATTGCTTTACTTCACCGAGCTTACTATGCTTTAACTTTACTACAATTCCACTATTCTTAATATATTCATCTCTAAATACTTCATCTAATTCATAAACTGGAGCCACAGGTACACCTACAGCCTCTAAAACTTTAATCCAGTATTCTCTAGGCTTTTCCTTAAATGTTTTCTCTAGTATTGGTATAAGTTCATTTCTATTCTTTACTCGATCTGCATTAGTTTTGAATTTAGGATCTTCAGCTAAATGTTTAAGACCTAATGCCTTACACATGGCTTGCCATAACCTGTCATTAGCTGCAGCAACTATGAAATATTTACCGTTACAATCCATAAATGCTTGGTAAGGTACTATAGATGGATGAGCTGATCCCATTCTCTTAGGCTTCTTACCCGTTAATAGGTATATGATTGGTACATAGCACATGGAGAATATAGATACATCATACATTGGCAATTCTATATAACACGGCCTTTTTCCAGAATATAAGGCTGCCAGGATACTTATAACTGTTAGCATTGCGGTAAATGCATCAAATAATGCAAATGATACTCTAATAGGAGGTCTGCCTTCCTCACCTGAAGTAGCCATTAAACCGCTTAAAGCTTGAAGTATAATGTCGTATGCTGGTTTATTAGCGTAGATACTTCCAACTCTAAAACCTTTAATACTACAGTAAACCACCCTGGGATTATACTTAAGTAACGTATTATAGTCTACTCCTAACTTCTCAGGAACTCCTGACCTAAAGTTTTCAATGACTATATCAGACCGTCTTACAAGCTTATATAGAATTTCTCGTCCTTTAGGATGTTTTAGGTTTAATACTATGCTTTTCTTACCCCTATTGACTGACATAAAGTAAGCACTTTCACCATTTAAGTGAGGAGCCCAACTCCTAGTTTCATCGCCTTCAGGTGATTCGATTTTTATTACTTCAGCACCTAGATCAGCGAGTATCATTGTTGCTAATGGGCCGGCTAGGGTATGACTTAAATCAAGCACCTTAAGACCTTTGAGCAGACTCACGGATGTTCACCAAATAGCTTTTAAGACCAATTTCTTCTCCATTCGGTAAAGTATTAAATAATTTACTCATCAATAAACTAAATCACATGGCTATAATGTTATCTTAAGTTAGACTTTAATAGTAGATGAGGATACTAATTATCATGTATCTATGGCGAAAGGGTTCGCCTCTTTATATGATTGTATATGATTTTTTATAAACGGTCATCGGCTCATCCATTCTGTACCCACCCTTCGGTCGAGTTTCATCCGTCATTGGGTGGGTGCCCCACAACCCAGGGTGTGGAGCTAAGTATTTAATTGCCTTAAAGTAAATGTTTATTGCTCCCACTTTATCCCTATCAGCTATGAATCTACAGTTTCTACACATCGCAAGCCTATGGTTGAAGTTCAGCCTTGCTCCACATTTTGGACAAGTAGTTGATGTGTTTCTCGGGTCTACAAAGATTACTGGTACATTGTACTCTATAGCCTTGGTTATGATCGCTAACTGTAGTTTACGGTAAGCAAATCTCGATAATCTCTTAGCTAGGTTAGAAGACTTCTGTGAGGCATTGAACCACAGCTTATCAAGATCTTCAAGAACAACAACGCTCCTAATCCTTTTTGCTTTGAGCACTATATATTTAGCAAACTTCCTACACCAGTCGATTACTATGTTTCCGCTCCTCCTATGGAGGGCTCCGATAATCTTTAGCCATTCACTGTTTCGTCTCCAAGAATAACTATGTCTCTTTTGAATACTCTCAGCGAGATGTTTAAGATACAGAGCCTCTATAAACCTAGTATCTACTCTTCTGATACATCTGCCATTATAGACCACTATTTTCCTAAGGTTAATGTCGATAGAGAGAATACTTTTTGGTTTATATGGTTTATACTCCCACCTGAATGGTATACATACCCATATTCTTCCCTGTTTATCAATACTAACTATTACCTCGTACCATTTACGTCTAGTGAATTTTCTAATGTATTTTCTACTGTGTAGCATCTTTATCTTAAACTCTTTATTTCTTAGCTTTATCGTGACTAGCTGGTTCTCTAGGTCTACTTTTGCATCGTACTTGTCTAGTCGGCTGATAGTTTCTTTAAGACTGGTTTGCTTCCATTGTTTTCCTTTGCTGATTTAACGATTGATAATGCATACTTGTATATCTGTTTACACTGATGTGCACGGAATCCCTGCTTCCTAAGCATCTTGTAGATCATTTGGTGAACATGGTTAAGTGATGGTAGCTTGTCTAGCTCCCATAAAGTATCTACAACGTATTGAATGATCCTACGTGTTAGGTAAAGTTCTTCTCTTAGCTCCTCTAAAGAACCCTCTACTAGGACTCCTCTAGCTTTTAGTGTTAACAAGTACTCCCCTCGGGAAACCACCTTAACTGAGGTGGTCAACCCCCTCATCGGAGCTTCACACCATTTGATAGTCTTATGCATACAAATTCATAAGTTTTTGCATATGTTCATAGTTATAGGTGATATACATGGTTATTGTCTATATGTTTGAGGCAAGCATAATTAGGATGGGTAATCGCCACTACATATACCCACCCAAGGAGTATCAAGGTAGAATAGCTAAACTGTACGGAAAGAAAGTAAAAATACTGTTAGTATGCGAAGAAGATAATCCTTGAAGAATATATAAAAACATATACAATCATATAAACTTTGCTACGGCGTGTAATAGAGTTATTTACTGGTTAACCTCACAACCCCCCCGGGGTAATAGAGTACCTACCATGATTATGGTGTAACAGTTTGAAGATAAATGTCATGTTATTATTAGTAGGTGTGATATTGTTGCTGATTGGGGTAGTATTGGCGTTTGTAGGTAGAGGTATTGTTAATGATCATTCAGATATATATGTTTTAGCTATTGCCGCAATTTTCATTTCATCAGCATGGTTTCTATCTGTAAGCTTACATTTACATACAGCTATCTTAGAAATCCTACTTGGAATATTTGCAAGTTATTTAGGTCTATATGAAGTTGATATTCTTAAAACATTGTCAGTTATGGGTGGCGTTTTTCTTATGTTCTTAGCAGGTATTGAAGTTGATATATATTTAATTAGAAGATTCATCTATAGAAGCATTATCATCGGCTTAGCTGGTTTCTTTATACCATTCACACTTGTAACAACTTGCCTCTTTATCATAGGCTACAATCTCATAGAGTCTATAGTAGCAGCTGCTTCAATATCGATTACAGGAGTTGCACTAGTATATGCAATGCTACGCAGAGTAGGTCCTATACGTAGAGCTTGGTCTCAAATAATTTTAGCATCAGCTATGTTGACTGATATAGTGGGATTATTGATTATAATGATGTTTATTACTGGTGCAAATATAATGGCTCTCCTCTATCCATTACTTATGGCGGCGGTCATTATATTCCTACCTAAACTTATTAGACACATACCTAGACATCTTGAAGGTGAAGTGGAGGTTAGAATTATAATAATGTTACTCTTAGTCCTAATACTCTTATCAGAGATCATGGGCGTTCACGCAGTGCTTTCAGCATTTATATTTGGTATTGCAGTTTCAGAATTTGTTAAGGCTAGAATGCTGGTTGAAGAGAAAATTAAGGCTTTAATCTTTGGCTTTCTTGCACCAATATTCTTCTATGGAGCTGGTCTTAAAATAAAAATAGAAGCTCTATTAAACGGTATTATTCTTGCATTAGTAGTTACATCAATTGTATTTGTAAGTAAGATAACTGTGTTGAGATTGCTCCTTGAGCGAGTATTAGGATTTAAGAGTTATACTATACCTGGACTTTTCTTAGTAAATATAGTTGTTAGTATAGTTGCTGCAACAGCAGGTTTAGAGACAGGTATTTTGTCAGAGACTATGTACAATGTGATAATAGCTTCGTCGCTTATATTAACCATTACTGGAGCGTTAATGACTAGAACCATACCTGCTGTTGAAGAATGATTATAGTTAAGTTCTTGGGTTAGATATATTATTTTCCTTATCCGGAGAGACTCTTGAAGATTTTTGTAGGCACAAGTGGTTGGATGTATGATTGGAATCCTAATGGATTTGACTGGTATGTTAAGCATAGCGGTCTCAATGCTGTAGAGCTGAACATGAGTTTCTATAGATTACCATATCCCAATCAAGTAAAAAGCTGGAGTAAGAAGACTATAAAGAGGAATATACGATGGGCTATTAAAGTACATAGACTAATTACACATACCTATATGCTATCTGAAAAATCATATGGCTTATGGGAAAGAATCATTGACTTATTTAAGCCTTTAGAAGAATTTATAGACTTCTACTTACTTCAACTCCCACCTAGATTTAAACCCACACATAAACTTGTTGAAAGATTAGAGAAATTTGTGGACTATGTTAGCATCGGATGGAGACTTGCGGTAGAGTGGAGGCATCCAGATTGGTTTAAGGATGAATGGGTTTCTTTTGCCAAAAGAAAGCAATTCACAATAGTATCTGTTGATGCTCCTGAATTCACTTTTTACGCTAGGAGTGGACCATATGTTTACCTTAGACTACATGGTAAAACTATGTGGTACACCCATTACTATACCGATGAAGAGTTATATGATATTACAAGGAATATTCTTAAGCTTAAAGGAAATGCTATTTACATATTCTTCAACAATAATCATGATATGCTTGAAAATGCTCAAAGAATGCTAAGGATATTAACTAAGAATACAAATGTTTAATAGGTGAAGATAATGAAACTACGTATACCCGTTGCAATGACCATTGCTGGCAGTGATTCTGGTGGTGGAGCAGGTATTCAAGCTGATTTAAAGACCTTTGCAGCTCTTGGTGTCTATGGAGTAGTAGCAATAACTTCAATAACAGCACAAAATACTTACGAAGTTAGAGCAATATTTGACTTACCTCCCGGAATGGTTGAAGAACAAATTAAAGCTATTGTTGAAGATATGGGTGTTAATGCTGCGAAAACGGGAATGTTAAGAAATTCTGATATAATTAGAGTAGTAGCTAAGATGGTTAAAGAATACTCCATACCATTAGTTATAGATCCTGTAATGACATCTAAAAGTGGTGCAAGATTGTTAAGAGAGGATGCTGTAAGTACGCTAGTTAAAGAGTTATTTCCAATAGCGCTAATAGTGACTCCCAATAGATATGAAGCTGAAGTACTAGCAGATACTAAGATAACGTGTATAGATGATGCAAAGAGAGCTGCTAAGAAAATAAGTGAAGAATTTGGTACTAAAGCAGTAGTAGTTAAAGGAGGCCATATTGAAGGAGATAAGGCTATCGATGTACTATACTATAATGGGAAATACTGGATTTATGAATCAGAAAGAATTGTTGAAGGATGCACTCATGGAACCGGATGTTCATTTTCAGCTGCTATAACAGCTGAATTAGCTAAGGGAAAATCTATACCCGAAGCTGTGAAATTGGCTAAGGAATTCATAACGTTAGCTATACGCTACGGATTAAAGATTGGTAAAGGTCATTGTCCTGTAAATCCTATGGCATGGATTGAGGTGCTGGCAGAAAAATATAGAATAATTGAAAATATAAAGAAGGGACTGGACTTATTAACAGAGAATGGTAAGCTTTTAGCGGAATTTGTGCCTGAAGTTCAAATGAATCTTGTAATGGCTTTACCTTATCCGTATGCTAAAGGAGTAAATGATGTAGCGGGAGTGAAAGGTAGAATAGTAAAATATGGAGATACGATAAAGCCTGTAGGACCTGTAGAATTTGGAGTTTCTAAGCACCTTGCAAGAGCAGTCTTAAAAGTTATGGAGTATGATCCAAGAATTAGGGCAGCAATTAACGTAAAGTACGATGAGAGAATAATTAAGGCAGCTCTTAGTTTAGGATATAAGGTATCATATTATGATAGAAGGAAGGAGCCACCAGAGATAAAGAGGAAGGAAGGTGCATCAATTCCATGGGGAATTGAAGAGGCTATAAAGGCAATAGGGGGAGTAGTCCCAGACATAATATATCACCTAGGTGACTGGGGTAAAGAACCCATGATAAACATGTTTGGTGAAACAGCTGTTGATGTCGTAAAAAAGCTAGTTAACATACTACGCTACATTAAATCCCATAACTAATGGGGGGTAGACTTGTGGTTATCAAGAAGAGCACTAATTAAGCAGTCAACACTTCTAGAGGACAACGTAGTAGTTCTAGGTCCATCAGTTATAGAAGATGAATGCTACCTAGGATCATACGTCATAGTGGGTTTTCCTAGAAGAAATAAGTTGAAGAACGCTATTGAAAGGGGAAGTATTGAACTACTTGATGAATCGAGCAATGGCAGTAGGATTGGTAAAAGAACTATAATTAGACCTTTTACAGTAATCTACGAGGATACTACTCTAGGAGATAATGTTGAAACTGGACATCATGTACTTATACGTGAAGAGACAACTATAGGAGATAATACCATTGTAGGCACAGGTACGATAATTGATGGAAGAGTTAGGATAGGTTCTAAAGTCAGAATAGAGTCGGGAGTATTCATACCCCCATTAACAGTAATAGAGGATGAAGTTTTCCTAGGCCCAAAGGCTATTATAACTAATGATAAATATCCCATGAGCAAAAGGCTCGTTGGAGTAATAATAAGGAGAGGGGCAGTTATTGGAGCAAATGCTATACTTATTGCTGGAATAGAAATAGGTGAATACGCCGTTGTTGCAGCAGGCGCTATTGTCACAAAAAACGTACCTCCATACACAGTCGTTGCTGGAGTCCCTGCAAGACCAATAATGAGTAGAGATGAATATGAAAGAAAGAAAAAGATCTATGAAAACCAAGGAAGTGGTGAGCATATGTGAAGTGTATCATATGTGGTAAAGAAATTAAAGATAAGGATTATGTCCAATGTCCGGACTGTAAAAATTACATGCATAAGTCATGCATTGATGAAGAAGTGTTAATGGATGTAACAGGAGAATATCTATGTCCTATATGTGCTGCTAGAGCTGCCCTCGACTGGCTGGATAACATAATATCACTATATGCTTCTTCGATGAAAGGCGAGGATAGAAAGGAAATTATTGAAAGATTAAAGACTTATATCAGATTGCTTGAGGAAGCATAAGAAGAATGATAAGATCAATAAACCTTTTAAACATTGTAAGTATAATATTTAATCCAAAAATGAATTAAAAGCAATCTGAGGTAAAACACTATTGATGAGGAGGACTGCAGAGTTCTTAATGTTACCTCCAAATACAAAAGTTCTCTTAATGGGTAATGAAGCCATAGCTAGAGGTCTTATTGAAGCTAATGTTAAGGTAGTTACAGGTTATCCCGGGACGCCATCCAGTGAAGTAATTATGTCTCTTGCCCCATTATCTAGTAAACTAGGAATATATGTTGAATGGGCTATTAATGAAAAAGTAGCGTTTGATATAGCTTTAGGAGCCGCTTTTGCTGGTATAAAATCCTTTGTTTCAATGAAGAGTCCAGGAATAAACGTTGCCTCGGATACAATATTTTCAGCTGCATATAGCGGTGTTAATGGGGGCTTAGTATTTCTTGTAGCAGATGATCCGGGTCCTCATACAACTCAAACAGAGCAGGATAGTAGGTGGTATGCATCAGCCATTAAGATACCTATGATTGAACCATCTGATCCACAAGAAGCTAAGGATTTCACCGTTATAGGTTATGAAATTTCAGAGGAACTGTCATTACCAATTATGTTAAGAACTACAACGAGGGTAAATCATACTGTAAGTGAGGTCATATTGGGTGAAGTGGAAAGAAGGGACATAAAACCAGAATTCAGATATGAGCCCCTACGTTACGTAAGAGCCTCAATGAAATGGAATTTAAATAGACATAAATGGCTAAATAAGCAGCTTTCAAAGTTAGAGAATATTAATGAGAAATATAATTTAACAAAAATAGAAGGTGATGGAGAATATTGTGTAATAACCAGTGGGGTCTCTTATAACTATGTAATCGAAGCGTTAGATAAACTGAAAGCTAGGAATAAGGTTAAAGTAATAAAATTAGGTATAACATATCCTTTACCCGCAAAGTGTATATTAGATAACGTAATGGATTGCAAGAAAATTCTCATAGTAGAAGAACTTGACCCATACTTAGAACTCAATATAAGGAGTATACTGCATAAGAATAGGTTAAACATTGAAGTTTTAGGTAAAGACGAGTCAGGTATTCCATTGGAAGGAGAATTATCGCCAGATATAGTATTAAAGGCAATAGGCAAATTACTAGATATAAAAATACCCGTCAACTACATTAATAAAGTCGGTGAACTATCGCTTCCTGATAGACCTCCTACATTATGTCCTGGTTGTCCTCATAGAGGTACTTATTTAGCCTTACTAAGGGCTATTAAGGAACTAGGATATCGCAAGGAGGAAGTACCAATTATAGGGGATATAGGATGTTATGCCCTTAGTTTATACCCGCCTCTCGAAGCTATATGGGTTGAACATGCTATGGGTTCAAGCATTGGAATAGCCCTTGGCTTAAAGATATCAAATTACGATAAACCAGTGGTAGCAACTATAGGTGATTCAACGTTCTATCACGGCGGTATTCCTGCATTAATTGAAGCCTTTAATAAGAACATAAATATTCTTGTAATTATACTAGATAACTTATCAATAGCAATGACAGGGCATCAATCAACTCCCGAGTCTATGAAAACAGAATCGGGAAGAAATGTGAGACCTGTTTGGATAGAGGATATAATTAAAGGCATTGGTATTGATAAAATAGCCGTTATTGATCCTTACAACATACCCAAAGCTACTGAAGTCTTTAAGGCCTTCTTAAAAGAAAAAGGAGTTAAAGTTGTAATAGCACGAAGAGAATGTGCTATACAAGCAAGAAGGAAGGGAATAATTTATCAACCACCGATAATAGATTATGACATCTGTAAGGGTTGTCTAGTATGTGTTAAAACTATCGGTTGTCCAGCGCTAATTAGTGTAGATAATAAACCCAAAATACTTGATGATATATGTTATGGATGTAATATATGCGTCTATGCATGTCCTTTTAATGCAATAAAGGCTTTAGAGGCGATAAAAAATGATAGATGAATTCAATATAATTATAACAGGCGTTGGAGGTCAAGGAGGATTAACTTTATCAAGAATTATTGCTTATGCTGCATTAATAGAGGGATATAATGTAAGAATAGGAGAAACTCTTGGTATGTCTCAAAGATTTGGAACTGTTCAAATACATGTTAGATTTGGAACTAAAGTTAGATCACCGCTAATTCCTATTGGACAAGCCCACGTCCTTATAGGTCTAGAACCTCTTGAAGCTGTTAGAGTAGTGAAATATTTGAATAAACAAAGCATAATCATAGTAAACACAGGAATTATACCAAGTATACTAAATATCATAGGGAAAGAACATTATCCAGATTTAAAAACCTTGAAATCCATCTTAAAAAATCATTGTAAAAGACTAATCATGATAGATGCTCTAAGTGAAGCAAAGAAACTCAAATTAATTACAGGCATTGGTGTATTACTTTTAGGAGCATATGCCGTCCAATCTGAAAACCCCATAAGAGTAAAAAGCTACAAAGACGCCATAAAATGTATTGTTCCACGTAAAGTAGAAGAAAACATTAAATTATTCGAGAGAGGTATGGAAATAGCAAGATCTTATAATATTTATACTTAGAATAAAGAAATTTGGAAATTGAATATGAAATATAAGAAAATAATAGTAATATCGGGTACACCAGGTACGGGTAAGACTACCATATCGAAAAGGTTAGCTAAAATATTAAATGGCATCCATATAGATTTAAGCGAACTAGCAATAAGGGAAAAACTTTACATAAGCTATGATAATCAAAGGAA
The DNA here is from genome assembly GCA_964467535.1 of uncultured Desulfurococcales archaeon. Taxonomy (GTDB): domain Archaea; phylum Thermoproteota; class Thermoprotei_A; order Sulfolobales; family WANQ01; genus CAYXRT01. Next base: position 199,872 of record CAYXRT010000001.1, on the reverse strand, counting down.
TTCCTATGTAATCGACGAAGAAGCTGTAGTGAATAGAATTAAAGAGCTAGCTAAAAAGTATAACGATAAAGTTCTAATAATTGACAGTCATTATGGTGAAATAATTCCTCCAGAATTAGTAGACAAAATCATAGTATTAAGAATAGATCCATTAGTACTTGAAAACAGATTAAGGGAGAAGGGTTGGAGTTGGAATAAAGTTAAGGAAAATGTTGCAGCTGAAATATTGGGAGTCTGTACAGCTAATGCAATTAAAGAGCATGGCGTGGATAAGGTTTATGAAGTAGATGTCACGAATAAGGATGTAGATGATATCATTAGAGAGATTATTAAAATAATCAAAGAAGGCGGTATTTCAGGTCCAAGAATAGACTGGTTAAGCTCAAAGTCCTTTAATGATCTTAGAAAGTACCTAGAATAATTGATAATTATATCATTCTTCTGAACATAAAGAATAATGTTAAAGCGATTACTGTTAACGCTATTCCCAAGATTAACGCAGTATCCATTAACTTCTCGGAACCACCTCCAATTACTATTGGTATAGGCCCTATTATTATCACAGCAAATCCACCAGTGAGGTTGCCTACTTTCATACTTTCCATTCCCATAGACAGTAGCGAAATTATTATTACGAAAATTCCTATCATTAATAATATGAATCCCAATGCAAATAACTTATTCAATATATCACCCTATGAAATATTAATAAGGGTATGACTATTAGAGCTATGGCTAAAATCATTAATATTATAGATAATATGAGAAGAGACTTAACAATCCTCTTACTAGTGCCAAACACTATCGGTATAGGTCCTATGATAATAACTCCTCCAGCTTCTATTCTACGCTTTGTCTCCTCATCCATTTTAGGAATTCTTCTTGGTTGAAATATTTCTTTCCTCTCCCTATGCTTAATTATAGGTAGAAAGAGTCCAAGTATCATGAGCATGATCCCTAGGACTGCCACAATCATGCCTATAGTGATTAGATCAAGTACGTTCAACTTACAGCACCCTTACTTAGATGCCTCAGGATTAGAATATTAATATTAGGTAACTAATAAGCTATTCATGTACTAATCATTATACCTTTAGAAGAAATGTTAAAGAACTAGCAGCTCATCCTATTAACTTAGGTGCTGTAAGGAATGATAAACATACCAGAAGCTATAATGTGGGCTCTAAACTTTATTCAAAATACATTAACTGACCTGCTAAAGGAGACAATATTTAAGGCAAATCCAGAGCTAGCACAACAATATGGTAGTGCGATATCAACACTGGTTTTCTTAACGGCGTTATACATATTATTAACGCTATTCTCTACAATAAGAAAAGTAATTGGGTATATAATATTGATAGGTTGGCTCCTGTTATTAGCAGCATTTGGTATTAGTCTAGTAAGTGGAGGAGGATAGCTTAAAGAAGTAATCTCCATCGGGAGGACTTCATAACCCTACGACCACGTATCAATATTTTTTCATTGCAGCGAGGACACCTATTTCCATTTAAATTATATTCAACTATTTCAGTACCCCATCTACGTATCAATAACTTACCACACTTAGGGCAATAAGTATTCTCATATTCTGATCCAGGACCAATATTTCCTATATAGACATACTTTAATCCTATAGATTTAGCATATTCATAGGCCCATATTAATGTACTAATAGAAGTAGAGGGTTCATGGTACATGTATGCTGGATAATACTTATTGATATGCAATGGTACATCAGGTCCTAGGATATCAGCTACTTTTTCTATAACCCATTTAATACAATCTTCATCATCATTAGCTCCGGTTACTATTAAGAAAACCATTTCAACATGTGCACCAAGATCTAGTGCTTTCCTCATATTTCTTAAAACAACTTCAGCACCATTAGACGCACCAATGAATTTCCTATAAGTCTCTGGACAACCTTTTATGTCAGTACTAAACCCATCAACTCCCGCATTTATTAATTCTTCTAATGCCCTTAATGTCATATAACCATTCGTAACGATGGTACTATAAAGACCATGTTTTTTACCTAATTCAAATACTTCAACTAAGAAATCGAAACCTACAGTAGGTTCATTAAAGCTGGCACATAGACCCTCATCTCTATGCTTTAATGCTAATTTAACTACTTCTTCGGGTGTAAAGCGATCACCTACATCTATATTAGGCTTCTTCTTGCTCAAATGATAGTTTTGACACCATGGACATAAGAAATTGCATCCCCAGAAGCTAAATGTTAATGAGCTACTACCGGGCCAATAGTGAAAGAATGGTTTAATTTCAATAGGTCTACTCTCTATAGCACTAAGTAAACCATATCCAACATTATATAGTTCCCCATTAATGTTCATGTAATTTCCACATAATCCTCTCTGACCTTTCTTAAGAATACATCTACGTTCACATACATTACATCGAAGAATGTCCTTACTTATGATTTCAAAAAGGCGGGCTTTAACACCGATATTCAATGTCACTACCCTAGACCTCAAATAATAATTTAATAAGTTATTCAGGAATTTAAGTTAAACTCAGAGAACAATGAAGGCCTAGATTATTTTAAATAAACCCCGCTAGAAATGTTCCCATGTAGGTGGTAAAGTATAAATATACTAGGTCTTCAAAGATATATGGATCAGGGGTGAGCCGTTGAGCCAATTTCGATAGCTAATACCAAAATATACTTACCTGAGAGACAGTACAAAATACTAGTTCTAGTAAGATATGAACCTAAAGATGTTAACTTTCTCGCATATAAGTTAAATCTAGAACCTGAAGCATTGATGAGAGATTTAGCCGAATTAGAAAAGCTAGGACTCATAACAACTTATAAAAGAAAAATCTTTCAAGTGAAGTTGACCAATGAAGGTAGAAGATATCTACAGATAGAATTACCCGAAGAAAGGCTTCTAAAATTACTATCGATGATCATAACGGAATATAAGAACGGTATAGACCTTAGTGAACTCCCTAAAAAAGCAGAGAAGTATGGAATTGAACTAAGTAGACGAGAACTAACTATAGGAATTCAACATCTAGTTAGAGAGAAGGTATGTAGAATAGAAAGGGGTAAAATATATTTAACTACACTACAAGAAAAAATTAATGAGTTCAAGAATAAAGTTAATAGGACTAAGGAGCTACTTTCTAAGGCGAGTAAAGGAATAATAGTTGAAGATATTAGCAGGTACTTAGAGCTTAAGAGAAGAAAGCTCATAAAAATTAAAGAAAAGACCAAAATAATAGTACATATAACTAATAAAGGTACTAGCTTACTTGACAAAGGTTTAATCATAGCAAAGAGGATAGTAACAAAGTTAACACCCGAATTAATAACTAGTGGAAAGTGGAAAGAAGTAACATTAAAAGAATTTGATTTAACAATTGAAGTTCCAACGCTTTATCCAAATAGGAAACACCCATATATGGAGTTCTTGGATGAAGTTAGAGAGATAATGATATCAATGGGTTTCGAGGAGATTAAGGGACCTCATGTAGAACTTGAATTTTGGAACTTCGACGTACTATTCCAAGCACAAGATCATCCTGCAAGAGAAGTTCATGACACTTTCTTCCTAAAATACCCTACCAAAGGTGAAATCAGAGACATGAAGGTCGTTAAGAGAGTTAAAGCAACTCACGAAAATGGCTGGATAACAGGTTCAAAAGGCTGGAGATATACTTGGAGCCTTGATAAAGCTCTAAAACTCATACTCAGAACACAAACGACTGCTGTAACAATAAGGGCAATATATGAGAGAGGTGAAGGAGAATATAGATGCTTTACAATAGATAGAGTATTTAGACCTGAAACTCTTGATCCTAAACATGCTATGGAATTCTATCAGCTTGATGGAATAATGGTTGGAAGAAACATCAACTTTAGACATTTAATAGGCTTCTTCCATGAATTTGCTAAGAGAATAGGTATAAAGGAGGTTAAAGTAAGACCAGCATATTTTCCATTCACTGAACCTAGCGTTGAAGGAGCCATTAGGCATCCTAAACTTGGATGGATGGAGGTATTTGCAGCTGGAATGTTTAGACCCGAAGTCTTACTACCACTTAATGTTAAAAATGCTAATGTAGCAGCATGGGCTTTAGGATTAGATAGAATTGCTATGGCTGTATTAGGGATAGATGATATCAGAGACCTATTTTCACAAGACATAGAATTCTTAAGAAGAAAACCATTACCATTACTTACACTACGTACATGGTGAAAACCATGCCTATAATAGACGTTAATATAAAGGATTTAGAAAAGCTTATTGGAGGAAAACTTGATGTTAATGAACTAGAGAGGTATCTTTCGTCACTGAAGTGCGAACTTGAAGGAATTGAGGGAGACGTAATAGTATATGAAGCAACTCACGATAGACCAGACCTATTTTCAGCGGAAGGTTTAGCTAGAGCATTAAAGGGATTAATGAAAATAGAGCTCGGAATGAGAAGATTTAACACATCATTAAATAAAGAGTTTAAGCTAATAAATCAAGGACCAGAATATAGACCATACGTTCTTGGAGCTATAGTAAAGAATGTAAACTTCGACGATGAAGCACTTAGACAAATATTTAACTTGCAAGAAAAACTACATTTAACTTACTGCAGGAATAGGAGAAGAGTCTCAATAGGAGTCTATGATCTAGATACTATAGAGCCACCTATTTACTATAGAGCCGTTAATCCACTAGAGGTAAAGTTTATACCACTAGACTACTCTGAGGAAATGACACTCGAGGAAATATTAAGAAAGACCGAAAAAGGGATTCTCTACGGTCATTTAATACTTGAACATAGTAAGGAGATCTTCCCATTACTAGTAGATTCTAAGGGTACGGTACTCTCATTACCACCAATAATTAATAGTGAAGATACAAGAGTAACTACAAGGACAAAGAATGTTTTTATTGATGTTACGGGAACAGACTTAAGAACGATGATGGATGTATTGAAAATAATGACAACGAGTATAGCTGAAAGAGGTAAGCCTGAAGAAATAGAATTAATAAAAGTCATTACAAGAGGTAAAGAGTTCATTTCGCCAGATTTGAGTACTGAAACTATAGATGTCGATATAAGATATGCCAATAAACTTCTAGGATTAAATTTAACAATTAATGAAGTAGAATTGTACTTAAAAATGATGAGATACGACGTTGAGAGAGTGTGTGATAATAAAGTTAAAGTATATATACCACCATATAGGATTGACATCCTTCACCAAGTAGATATAGTCGAGGACATAGCTATAGCATATGGCTATAATAATATAATTCCGGAGCTTCCTCCACCTCCAGGACATGGGATTCCGCATCCTCTTGAGGTATTTACTAGAAAAATAAGAGATATAATGATAGGCTTAGGATTTCAAGAAGTTGCGAATTATATGATGAGCAACCCGGAAGTATTAGTAAGAAAGATGAGGCTTAAGGATATTAAACTTGTCGAAGTTGCAAATCCAAGAATGGAGAAGTATACAGCATTAAGAAATTGGCTAGTGCCGGGTCTTCTCGAAGTAATTTCAACTAATAAGCATCTAGGTAAAGTTATTAAAGTCTTTGAAGTAGGAGACGTAGTCATAGTTGACGAAAACATGGAAAATAGAGCAAGAAGTGAAAGACATTTAGCAATCGCTATATCGTCGCCTGATGTAACATTAACAGACGGATTAGTATACTTAAAAGCATTAATGAATACATTAAAGATACAATATACTTTGGAGAAATACGATCATCCAAGTCTCATAAAAGGTAGATCAGCTTTAATAAAATTGAAAACTAAATATGTAGGATTCATAGGAGAAGTGCATCCGGAGGTTCTTTTGAACTTCAACATAACAATACCTGTTGTTGTGGCAGAACTTAACATAAATGATATTTTGAGTTTCATTAAGTAATTAAGCCTTGATCTCCTCATATGATGTTAGATAATTATCTTATACCTGGCACCTACAAGGATCCCGCCAAATAGTGAAGTATGAAGTGCATTTTTAATTTTCTCTCCTTAATTTTAATTCTTGTTGGTGTTCTAAGCTATACTTAACCAGCTTATCTAAGATCCAAGGATTTTTATCTATTAGTTCATTCACTAAATGTAGATACCTAGCAACCCTTACAGCTTCAGGTTTTATTTCCACTAATTCCTCACCATTTACAACAACATAGTGCTTACGCTTCACGTTCATTCCTAAGATGTATGATGCTTCATTTATGCTAGCATGTAATGTGAAGCAATGAGGACTACCTTCTATTGTTACTACAGTGATTGATTTAGGTTTACAGCTACGTATCATACTAGCTATCTTACCATAATGTGTTGGAGATTCTCTTTCTGGGCAAGCTAATAATATAACCCTACCTTTTGCAAGCTTATTAAAGAGATCTGGGTTTACGTATGGTAAGCAAGCTGATGCAATTAGCCAGTCACCATGTTCTTTAAGTATTTTAGCTTTAACCCATGTACTCCAAACCCACGGATAATTCGCACTACATATATTTCCTTCGGTCAAGTATTTCACCTCTTCAACCATTTTGATAAAATTAAGAATACGCATAGTTCACCGCACATCGTACATGAAGGTAATCTAACACCATATTGTTTATATATTCTTTCTGTTTTTTCTGGATCAAGTGATAATCTTAGCATATTTCTCCAATCTAGCTTTGCCCTATACATACTTATTTCTCTATCCTTTACTAAAGCTTTTTCTTCGAGTTTAACTATATCACCTGCATGTGCTGCTATCTTAGCTGCTATAAGACCTTCCTTAACTTGTTCGGGATTAGGAAGACTTAGGTGTTCTGCTGGAGTTAGGTAACATATTAAATCTGCTCCTTCAGCAGCGGCGATTGCGGCTCCTATTGCAGCAGCTATATGGTCGTATCCTAAGCTAATATCTGTAACTAATGGACCTAGAACATAATACGGTGCTCCTCTTGTTAAGCTCTTCATTAGCCTTATATCAGCTACAACTTTATTTAACGGTACATGACCTGGACCTTCTATCATTACTTGGACTCCGGCCTGCCTTGCCGCTTCTAATAATTTGCTGTTATTTATTAGTTCAAGGACTTGAAGGTTGTCAAGCGCATCAGCTACTGCTCCGGGTCTTAATGCGTCACCTAGACTTATTGTTGCATCATATTCAGCAAACAGTTCAAGTATGTAATCCCAGTTTTTCCAATATGGATTTTCACTGTCATTTTCAAGCATCCATGCAGCTAGTATAGCTCCTCCACGGCTAACAATTGGTTCAATTCTATTACTCCTGACAGCTTTTAATGCGAGATTCTTTGTTATACCAGCATGTATAGTCATGAAGTCAACTCCATCTCTTAAATGCTTCTCAACCGTTTTAATGAAATCATCCTCTGATGGCATAGACTTGGTCTTTTTGATAGAGTCTATATATGCTTGATATGTTGGGACCGTACCAAAAGGTAAAGGTCTTGACGCCTCTAGTAGAGTTCTTCTTATGAAGTCTAAATCACCTCCGATGCTTAAATCCATAATAGTATCAGAACCATATTCAACAGCTATTCGAGCTTTAGCTTTTTCCATTTCTAGATCAACTACATGAGTGCTTGTCCCTATATTAACATTGACTTTTGTGGTAAGACCTTCACCTATTCCAACAATTTTAATTTTCCTGTCTCTTTTAGTATTCTTAGTTATAATTATTCTTCCTTCAGCCAATCTAATCCTTAGCTTATTTATATCAACTCCTTCCGTTTTCGACAAAGTTAGCAGTTCGTCAGGAGTGCTCCCACTACGTGCTTCTAGCATTATAGTTTTGACCATGATTATTCACCCACCCATTTACTAAACCTTACTAGGGAATTATATTCTTATATAGCTAAGCATTTACTCTTAATAGGGCATCTAATACGATTTTGCCCGCCTTTTCAACGCTTTTTCGAAGTTCATCAGCAGTTGCCATATCCTTTTCTTCCTCAATAACTAAGCTATTACTAACAATGAGCAATGCTCCAGTCTTTATGCCTCTCATCCAACCAAGTGAAAACAAGACAGCACACTCCATTTCAACAGCTATAATACCTCTCTTAACCCACTTATCAACAAATTCCACGTCTTCGGCATAAAAAGCATCACTGCTAAAGACAGGTCCTATCATAAACTTTACACCATGTCTTCGAGCTTCATCTATTAAAGCACTAACAACTTCTGGATGAGGAGCTGTAGGCATGCACGCACCTGGTACATACATTCCAATTGTACCACCACCATAATAATATGCTGCACCTGTAACAATGACGAAGTCCCCCTTTCTCAACTCTTTTATCATCCCTCCGCATGTACCTAGCCTTATAATGACTTTAGCACCGAGTGCTATCAATTCCTCAATAACTATAGCTGCTGAAGGGCTGCCTATACCATGAGTTGCAATAGTCACTTCCTTACCTTTGAACTTGCCAGTATATATGATTAAGCCTCTATTTCTATTGACAATTCTTGCACCCTCTAGGAAGTAAGACAACTGTTCGACTCTAGCCGGATCACCAGCAATTATAACTCTAGATGCTATATCATCAGGACTAGCTCGAATAAGCTGAGGCATACTATCGCCTCAAACATCATAGTATTATATACTATATAGATATTATACACTTAGAGTACTTATAATATCTGGTAAAGATAAACGAGAGTAAAGGTGCTATTGCTGTGAGATCTGGAAAGCTATATGTGATGCTATTGCTGTATCTAGTCATACTATTATTACCCGTCTTTGTCTCCTTCGGATATGAAATTAGATCTTTCCAGCTTAATGTTACTATTGCAGGGTACGTCATTGTAACACACGTAATTTATGTAGATGACGCACCAACTGTCGTTGAATTACCACTAATAGGTTCACCTGATATAGTTGTTGCTTTAGATGAAAAAGGAAATCCCATAGCATATAATATTACGGACAATAATATCACATTATATCCTGTTGAAAACTGTACTATAGAGTTAACATATGCTACATCAACACCTATAATTAAAGAAGAGAAATACTGGAGTCTTAAATTTAATGCATTTATGCCATGTAAGGTACTAATGCCGAAAGATATAGTTATCCTTGACGTAAACCCATTGCCGGAAAGAGTCATAACTACAAATAACATGATAGTACTATACTTTGTGCGTGGTATAATATCTATAAACTATACCATAGTTCCAAAAATAACCATATCCCCTACAATAAAGACCACGTCACCGCCTCTAACATCTTCAATAGGTCTTACTACAAGTTCTATGACAGTAACATCCATGGCATCCGTAGAATCACCTATAACTTCACCAATGTTTACTACGCTTACGAGGGTAAAAGAAGCAGAAAAAGAACTACTAATAACAATACTAATACCGGTAATAATAGCAATAGTGATACTTCTATCAATATTTATGATAAGAAGCAAATTTCGCTAAACCCAAAGTATCTATAGATATTGTCAAAGGCTTAGATGATAGAGATAAACAAATACTTAAGGTACTAGAAGAGCTCAGTGAGGCTACTGCTTCAGAGATTATTAAGAGAACGGGTATACCAAAAACAGCCCTATATAGACGTCTAAAGAGATTAATAGAGTTAGGATTAATTACAGCGGAAAGAAGAAAGGGGAGGCATTACTATAAATTAAGCAGGAGGTAATACTTTTGGCTAGAGAAATAACAATTAATTTGGGCTACTTATTATATGGAGAAGAATTCGAAATTATTAGCTCATGTAATTTGTCAATTGACATAGAAACTGGAGTTATAACTAGTATTGGCTCTAGTTGGAGAGGGGGCGCTATAGAACTAAAATGGGCTATAGCAATTCCATCACTTGCTAATTTACATATTCATACAGCAGATTACGCATTTCAAGAAGCAGGCTTAGAGCTAACTTTACATGAACTTGTTTCAGAACCCAATGGTTTAAAGCATAAATTACTAAAAACTATAGACCACAATTTAATGGTGAAAGCTATTAGAAAGGTATTATTAGAACTTATATCGCAGGGAGTAGCCTTAGCCATAGACTTTAGAGAAGGAGGTTTACGAGGAATAAAGATAGCTAAGGAAGCATCAAAAGATACGCCTATAACATACATACCGCTATGTAGGCCTACTTTAAGACCTGTAAACGAAGATGAATTATTAGAGTTAAGAAGGTTAAGTAATGGCGTAGGGATTTCAACTCCAGTAGCTTATACAGAAAAAGATCTCAATCTCATGTATACCGTTTTTAAAGACGGCATTAGGGCCACTCATGTAGCAGAAGATCCCAAGTGCCATGAACTAGGAGACTATGAATTAGCTGCAAACAAATTTAAGGCGAATATAATAGTTCACGGTGTACATCTAGATCCACATGAGATAAGTGATTTAAGCCAAAGAAAGATTTTACTTGTATTGTGTCCTAGATCTAATTTATGGTTTTCAGCAGGTATTCCACCAATAGCGAAGTTCATAGAGAAAGGAGTTTTATTAGCCTTGGGAACAGATAATGCTGGATGGATAAAGCCAGATATATGGAGAGAACTAGAAACTACATGGAATATTATCAGATTACAAAAACCGACATATAGTAATGCTAAATTACTGCTTTCAATGGTAACATTAAATCCAGCAAGAACCCTAAAGACACTTAATATCGGAGACTATGACGGTATTGTTAAGGAGGGTGCAAAAGCTAACATAATATTCGCTTCAATACATGATTTAGGTCTAGAATTTTCGCATAACAAGTACGCATCGATAATTAAGAGATGCAGCAAAAACGCTATTAAGACGGTAATGTATCAGGGTTTAGTCGTCAAAACGTTATCTAACCTATATGATATGTTCAAAGATCGTAAGATGCTACATCGAATAGTTTCCAATAACAGTCGTGTATGATGCCTTTCTAGTTAAATGAATAATTCGTTGTTTCATTAAAGTTTTTATAGAAGTGAAAAGAGTAATAATCATGATCAACAAACATAACGTGACAATATACCTAGGTGATGAATATCGTGATTCCTACCTTACACAAGGAGGTCTTCATACATAGACCTTATCATCCAAAACGTAGGATAATAGTATTGACCATAGAGACCGTAGCTAGACACTTTTTAGAGAATGTAGTTGAAATTTCAAGGATTCTTCAAGTATATGACATTAAATTGTTGAGTTGCATAATCGACTCGCACCCCCATGAAGAGCGCTCATATGCAACCATATTCTTAGACCTATCGAGCACAAATATACAACCTACTAAGTTAATAGAAGAAGTAAGGAAAATTAATGGAGTAACCTATGCTGCGTACACGGAAATCCCATTAACACATGGGACAGCTCATTTAGTAACTTTCACTCTCCATGATATGTTTAGTCTAATAGATGCAGCACATAGAAGATTTGGTAACATAGGTAAAGTATTTTTATTTCATGAAGGACATGAAGTAGGAACTAGAAAGGCTGAAGAGCTTATGGCTGTATTCAAGGCGGAAGAGGCCATAAAGCACATGCTTCACTGGATTCAAAGTCTAGGTTGGGGTAGAGTTGAATTAATAGAATGTACCCCCTCTATAAGATGCTTGCTTAGAATAAGAAATCTATTTGAATGTGCTGGAGTAAAATCTGAAGAGCCTCGTAGTCATCTATTTAGAGGGTTCCTTGCAGGATTCTTCAGCAAAGTATGGAATAGGCAGGTAAGTGTCGTTGAAACAAGGTGTATAGCCAAAGGAGATCCTTACTGTGAATTTCTAATAACATCTCAAATGTAAGCTAGCTTTTTTTCCTACAAGAGATAGCTTTAAGTTTGTCATGTTTTCTTGATATTGAATTGTATGCTTAAAGTTACTATACTCAGGATAATATAGTTATAATATAGTAAATAGACTCTAGAGAAATAGGAGGTAGCAGTACATGAGCTGGGGTAGACATGGATGGGCATGGGGTAGGGAGGGACCTGGTAGAAGACCTAAGCCAAGATTCATAAGTTTCACATTATCTACAGAAGTAACCTTTATACCTTACGATAAATCAGGTAGACCGATACCTTCAGAGCCCATATGTATTATGCCCGATGAGCTTGAAGCATTAAGACTAGTATACTTCGAAAAACTCACCCAAGAGGAAGCAGCAAAGAAGATGGGAATTTCAAGAGGAACTTTATGGAGAATACTTGAAAGTGGTAGAAGGAAATTAGTACAAGCATTAGTCGAGCTAAGACCCATAATGTTAATAACGCCTTCAGTTGCCGCTAGGGAAAGAATATGTAAGCAAGGTAATTAGGCATAATATCTTTAATAGAGTGCTATTGCACAGAATAAATTGGTGAAATAGACGAAGCCGATAACAATAATATTCCTAATCCCATTAGTATGCTTGATAATAGCAATATTCGTATCAACATTTCTGAAGCCGTCAAGAGAATACAGTCAGTCGACTATAACTAAATTACCTGAAATAGTAAAGACTACTACAATTTTTAAGCTAGGAGAAGTTCCTTGGATTAAATTAACGATATTAATAGATAATAACCCAAATCCATTTAATAATAAATTAAAAACAGCATGGGGATTATCAATACTAATAGAAACTCCGAGTGAAATGATATTATTCGATGCAGGACCCAATCCATATGTTCTAAAATACAACTCGAGGATACTCGGTAAGAACTTAAGTCTACTTAATTTTATAGTCATATCACATGAACACAGTGATCATATTGGAGGACTAAAATACATAGCTGAAGTTAACAGCAAGATCCCTGTCTATATTCCAGGAGATATGTATTATAGTAGTAAAGAATGGATAAATAGCCTTGGACTAAACACGACTGATGTTTATGTGACAACTAAGATATGTAATGGTATAGCAATAATAGGTGAGATGTATGGTCCACCCTATGAACAGGCATTAGCAATTAATGTTAAAGGATTAGGATTAGTAATAATAGTGGGATGTTGTCATCCAGGAATAGAGAATATAATTAAAAAAGCAATAAACGAACTAGGAGTAAAACCATATGCTATTATAGGAGGATTTCACTTAGCAGGAACACCTTCATGGAAATTAGAAGCAATTGTAAAGAATCTTATAGATTTAGGTATAAGAAAAGTATATCCGCTACATTGTAGTGGTGAAGGAATAAGAGAGTTATTAAAATTGAAGTATACCGAGTTCTACGGTGAAGTATATGTAGGCTCTGTCATTGAATTGAAAGGTGAAAGTACATGAACATAGTTTATGGACCTGTACCTTCATGGAGGTTTGGACGTTCATTAGGGGTAGATGTTATACTTAAACCTAAGACGTGCAGTTTCAATTGCATATATTGTCAACTAGGAAGAACACAAGTATATGTCCCTAGACCTATGTTACTTTCATCGAAAGTAACGCCAGTAATGGTACGAAGAGAATTAGAAAGAAACCTCAAGTTTATTGATGTAAAGACTATAGATGTTGTGACAATTAGTGGACTAGGAGAGCCCACCTTAAACATATGGCTAAAAGATATAGCAAAGACCGTTAAAGAATATTTAAGTAAGCCGTTAATCATCTTAACGAATTCATCAACAATATATTTAACTAAGGTTAAAGAAGCATTACTTGAATTTGACATGGTATGTGCAAAGTTAGATGCGGGTAACAATGAATGCTTTAGAATTATAAATAGACCTCACCCTAAAGTTCCAAGAATAGAGGATATAGTCTATGAACTAAAAAGATTTAATAAACAATACACTGGATCGTTAGCTCTTCAAATAATGCTGGTTAAGCTTAAGAACGGGTTTTCTAATGCATCTAAGCCTATGATAGATAATATAGTAAACTACGCCAGAATAATTGAACCAAAAATAATACAACTCTCAACACCTCATAGACCCCCTCAAGAAGAATACGTAGAGCCATTAACTATGGATGAATTAGTCAAAGTAATGAGATATTTCTTAAACTACTTTCCAAGGAACTCCTTATGGGTCTATGGCCTACATGATTTAAGCAAGCGTAAGGTAAAGTACATTAAAGTTACGGATCTTGAGAACGCAATATTAAATCTTTTACGTAGAAGACCTTGTACTTTAAATGATATACAAAACGTGTTTTCTACAATAGATGAAAGCTTAATAAAACATATACTATGTAAGTTGGCCAACGAAGGAAAAATCATGAAAATATCTAGAAACAATAGAGAATACTATATAGTGAAGGCTATAAATTAACATTAAGCACAAAGTTTATTAATTCTGTGCTACTGCACAGAATTAATGGAGGTGAGAAATGTATGGCATGGTTTGGATGGGGTAGAGGTGGAGGATGGAGATGGGGGTGGAGAGGACCATGGCCAGGAAGAGGCCCCTTCAGCCATCTACCACCATGGCATAGACCTGGATGGATATTTGGTAGAGGAGCATGTTGGTGGTTATTTGGAATGCCATGGGGACTTAGATGGTGGCATCCATGGACAACATACTATCCATACGTAGCTCCATGGATGTATTATATGTGGTGGAGAATACCAGCATATTATCCATACTATTACCCATACTATCCATACCCGTGGTGGTGAATTAAGGTGTACTGGTGGTACTGGAGCTATCCATGGTATCCCTATATACCGCCATATTTTATAGATCCAGCATACCTCATGATGTGGACATTGCAATGGATGATATATCCATACTATTATGCAATGATGATAGAAGCTTATCGAACAGTTATTGAAACTTGGAGGAAAACCGTAGAAAGTTTAACAAAAGCTCTAGAAATTAGGGCAGAAACCAAGAGTTCAGCTTAGTAGGTGATAGCAAATGTATAGGTTCTTCAGATGGCTAAGAAGAATGTACATGTATTATCCTCCACCACCGCCTTTACCATACCCATACTATCCTCCACCACAACAGCAACAGCAAACACAACAACAAACACCACAAACTCCTCAATATCCTCCGCCATATCAGTACTACATGCCTCCGCCAATGCCCATGCCTGTTCCACAGACACCTGAAGAGGAATTAGAAATGCTTGAAGAGTACAAGAAGGCGCTAGAAGAAGACCTGAAAGATCTGCAGGAAGAGCTTAAGAGTGTTGAGGAAAGGATAAAGGAATTAAAGGAAATGTTAAAAAGATCATAATAAAACTCTTCATTATAACATTTTTTAATTCTTACATTCAATAGCTCTAAGATAGGTCAAAATAGTAGATATGTAGTCACATATATAAGATTAAATAAGCTAAATAAAGCTTCTTAAAGGGTAAATATTGACATAATAATCTCAACGCAGTATAATAATTAAAGGTAAAGCTAGAATTTTTACTTCATAGTGGATTTGACTAACAGAAACCTAAAATAGGTCATTATAATATTTTTTATGCTGAATGATGAAAAGTCCCACAGGTGATTGATGAACGTTTCGGCAGGAACTGAAGTTCACAATATTTGACCTCATTAATTCCGCTATTAATTAAAATATGTGTTATAGTTGATATACCACTAGCAAATGATCATAGGGAATAACATTATAAAGCAGGTATTTAATTAGAACTTAAGATAGATGAGGTCCTGAAGGTTTTCTTGGGAAGCCAGTCATGGTATTTTTCTTACGATATTTTCTAACTATTGAAGCTAGTATTCCTATGTTTATGAAGAGTACTATAGCCCCTATAGTCATTGGTAATGCCGGTGTAATATCATAAAGCATTCCACCTAGCCAAGGAGCTGGTATTGCTGCTATGGATCGATAAAGGTTACTACGAGCATATGTTCTTCCTAGCTCGGATTTAATTGGGACTATATTAGGTATTGCTACATTGAAACTTGGTGACCATAAAGCTATTGATAAGCCTATCAAGCACATTGCTAGAACTACTAATTCATCTGACCTCGCGAAAGCTATTGTCAATGCTGCTAAAGCACCAGTAACTTCAGAAGCAAGTATTGCGGGTATCCATCCATATTTATCCACTAATATCCCTGAAGGTACTACACCAAGCATAGATGTTACACCTCGAAGGGTGCTCATGAATCCTATAATATCTTCACCTAGTCCTAGATGAACCTTCATATATGAATTGAGGATAGGAGTCCATAACCTCCAACCGCTCCTATCCATGCAGAGAAAGATATGAAATCCGAGTTCCTCACGACGAGGAGTAATTCCCTTAAGTAAACCACTTAATGAAAGTCTTTCACTACTCTTTTGCTCGGGTATAAACAAAACTATAATTATGGATGAAGAGGCTACTACTATTGAAGCGGTCATAAATACTGGTGAATAACCATAGTTCTTAATAAAGATGCCTGCAATATACGGAGCAATTACACGAGATATCTGGAAGGATAATGATAGAATAGCAAATGATCTCCCCATAATATTTTCACTTATGGTACCTGCTACTGTAGCAGCCCTAGCAGGAATCCAAATATTCAAGGCTGAATGAAATAAGATATAAGCTATAAGAACTCCCAAAAAATCTTCAATTAAGAGAGGTATTATGGAAGCCATAGATAACATGAGTGTTGATATGAAAAGTACTGTTTTCTTCCCTAATAGGTCTACAGTAATACCTGCAAGCGGTATTAACATTACACTAATTCCCATGGCAATAGTAGATACAATACCTATATCGGGAAGACTCAAACCAATACATACGGCATAAACAGGTAAGAAGGTCATTAATACAGAGGTTCCTAAGCCCCTTAAAGCAGAGACTACAGCTAAAGGAGCTATCACACCTTTATCATTATTACTCAATCTTGAGAATCACCCATTAAATTGTATAATTATAGTATGGCAAAGACTATGAAATGCCTTGTTATATAACTTTAAAGTTAAGATATTAGCTTGTCGATTATTGTCTTAACTTTCCTTAACTCTTTTAAGGATTCATTTAAGTAACTTAGTCCTTCCTCTGTAATATAGTATATCCTTTTAGCGGGGCCTCCTTCTTCAGTAATCCATTGGGAAACTACAAGATTATGATGTTCCAATCTTCTAAGCAATCCATAAATCATAGCCTTAGATATGTTTAAGTTAAATCTCTCGTTAATCTTACGTTGAATTTCACCACCATGAATAGGACCTTCACTAATAGTCTTAAGAATAATCAGGTGTAATAGTCCACGGAGAGGTGGTATAACATGGTGATGCCCTTTCCCATGGTGATAATGATGATGTATATGTGAATGGTGTTCCTCCTCGCAGAACATATATTCACCATAGATAACTTAGTTATCTAGATATATAAGTTTTATTTATAGTTGCATTACTTAAAAGTTAGTCTACAATAGCATCTTTATTAATAAATACCTCCTCTAAATGAGCTTATCATTAATTTAAATAGGCTAGAGAAATTATGGAAGATCAATTAGAGCATAGCTATATGATGATTAAAACGCTTTAAAAGTTAAGAAAATAGAATTAAGCGACACTTGGTATATGATTAATGATCTTATCATTCGATGCCTTTTTGCACTAGAATTACTTAAAAATCATTCTTTACTAACATATTTCTGATAGGAGCTCGAGGAACATGATCTATGGTTTTCACGGGAAGCTGCTCTACATAGATCTAAGTAAGATGAAAATAAAGACCATAAAGCTCGATGAGAAACTTATTAGGGAATTCATTGGTGGTTCGGGATTAGCTGCAATACTTCTTTATAATCAGTTAATAAGGGATTTAAACCCGTTATCGCCTAAGGCACCGCTGCTCTTCATTACGGGTCCCTTTACAGGCATAGTTCCCTTTGGAAGTAGATATGTCATTGCAGGGAAATCACCACTTACACAATTATGGGGCGAAAGTACAGCTGGAGGTGTTTTTCCAGTACAGCTCAAGAAAACGGGTTTTGATGGGATATTAATAACAGGTAGTTCCAATAAGCCTGTTTACATCTATATTGATAACAAGAGTGTTGAAATAAAAGATGCTTCTCATTTATGGGGATTGTCCACTTTTGAAACTATAAGAACAATAGGAAAGGATCTAGGGAGGGATGTCGCAATAGCTACCATAGGACCTGCTGGTGAAAATTTAGTTAAATACGCGTCGATACTTCATGGTCCTGGCAGAATAGCTGTTGCTGGCAGAACAGGTATGGGAGCTATTATGGGCTCTAAAATGCTTAAGGCTATTGTAGTTAGAGGAGAACGATTACCTTCTGTTGCTAAGCCGGAGTTTATTGAAAAACTTATTACAGACATCATGTCTATAGCAAAGATGCGTACTCCTATGTTAATGTTAAATATTATTAGAAAACTCTTCATAAGTCTAATAAGAATCACGGGAAAAGCTATTCCGAAAATCACAAGTAAAAGGCAAGTTAGAATCTATGTAACCACCATGAGAACCTATGGAACTCTCCTATGGACATCGATAGGATATTATTTAGGTGATGTCCCTGCTAAGTACTTCCAAGAAACTGTCTTTCCTATTGAAAATATCAGTGAAGAAACCCTTAACAAAAATTATGAAGTTAAACCAGAAGCTTGTCCTCTATGCCCCATAGGTTGTGGTAGAAGGATAAAGTATGGTAAATACGGTATAAAGGAGATAAGGAAATTTGAATATGAGACCTTAGCAGCTTTAGGACCAACTTGCGGAATATTTGATCTCGATGCTATATTGTACACGGCATTACTTGTTGATAATTATGGTATGGATTCTATTTCCACAGGGGTTACCATAGCTTTTGCAATGTACTTATATGAACGTGGGATTTTAAGTAAGGAGAAATTAGATGGACTTGAATTGAAATGGGGTAATGTAGAAGCTGTAATTAAAATAATTGACAAGATTGCTAAAAGAGAGGGTATAGGCGCTATCTTTGCTGAAGGTGCCAAGTTTCTAGCTCAAAAACTTAATGTAGATATCGATGAAGTAGCAGTGGTTAAGGGACTTGAAATACCAATGCATGATCCAAGAGCTTTCATTCTTCAGGGCTTCGGATATGCTGTAAGTACGAGAGGAGCATGTCATCTTAGACCTGATTACCACGGTGTTGACGTAGGCTTAACAATACCTGAACTAAATATAACGCCCACACATAGATTCAAGTGGGATTCAAACAAAATGAAAATGTTCATAACATTTCAAAACCTTAGAGAAGTATATGATTCATTACCGCTATGTAAGTTTGCCATTAACATATACTCTCCATCAGATATAGCAAATATATATTCAGCAATAACAGGCATAGAGGTCACATCTAAGGATCTTAATAAACTAGGTGATAGAATATACACAATTAAACGTCTCATAAACTTAAAGCTCGGAATGAAGGTAGAGGATGAAAAACTGCCAAAAATAGTCACCAAGCCTCTAACTAAAGGACCTACTGCTGGTATATCACTTGATGTGACATCCATGCTCAAGGAATATTATAGACAGAGGTGCATCAATCCCAAAACTGGTTTTCCTTCTAAAGAAAAACTTAACGAACTAGGACTTAGTAAATATATTAAATGAGTAGATTGAACTAAACATTATATATTGCATCGTTAAGATCTATACTATGTGAGTTCTATTAACAATATCTGAAGTAAAATCACTATAGTTACAAGCCATAATGCTACTTTAAAAGATAAACGCATATACTTATTCTTGATTCTCAAAGCCATAAGCTGAAATCCTGCTAAACCATGAATCATAGCCAAGATTAATAGGGCGACTCTGATTATAAGAGATGTATGTATTTGAATACATGTGACATAATCTAATAACCCTAAAGTTACTCTTTCTACAGCATATGATTTAACTAGACCATATCCTGTGAGGAACATTAGATAAAGTAGGAATGCTAATGGTACTGATGTGATCTCTAGAATTAACCGATATATTTTGTAAAGACGTATCCCCATAGGTACACGCACCTATACTAACTCAGTTGTATTTATAACTAGCGTGTTTACAAGTTAAGTATTCGCTATTTAAATATCGTTCAAGTTATTTAAGGGAAACGGGCGAAACCTATATATCATTACATTTAAGTTAAGCTATTCTTACCGAAGGCCTATGAGCGTGCGCACTAATTTGAAAAAGTTCACATTAAGTGAAGTTGGGAAAGAGAAAGTAGCCTACGGAACTATTGCATTTATAGGTTACATACTATCACCTCTTTCATGGTGGAACGACATCTTCGTAAATATACCAATAGCGTATGCCGTAGCATGGCTTGTATCACTCTTTACACCAGAGTTATTTTTAATAGCATTTACCACAGCATATGTTATGACCAATGTTATAGGGTTTATATTAATGCATTTTGGTATAGAAGGATGCATTAAAAATACGGTGAAGTTTAATAAGAAAACTATGGTACGCTATATACTAGTGTCTATAGTATACACGTTAATAGTAGTAGCATTAATATACATAGGATTTATGACCTTAAGTTAAAATCAAGGTCTTCAGCGCTCAGCCTTGATCTTCATTGCAGTGCTCTGAACCCTCCAATTCATCATCTACTTAAGTATAATTCACAGGAACCTTAATAATGCTTTGATCATCAATATCAAAGCGGGGAGTTAGAGTAGAGAGTGATAACATGCCATTACCTAAAGAGATAGCTGAATCTATATTAGAATATGTTAAGAAAGTTAGGGATATAGTAAAGTACCTTAGCGAAGGAATAGTATTACTAAACCAAATTAGAGTAGGTGAAGCTCTTAGAGCTCTTTCTAAGGCTATAAGAACTGATACTGAGGCAGATAAAATTCGAAGAGAGCTCTTTGATAAGTTAACTACATTAGACGTAGAGCCTCGTGTTAGAGAAGACATCATGCATTTAGCTAAGAGATTTGATGTACTATCGGAGTGGAGTAAAGAGTCGGCTAGACATCTATCAATAATACCATACTTAGAAATTCCTGCTGAGTTAAGGGGTAGAATTGAAGAGATGGTTAAATTGGCTCTTGAATCAGCTAATTATCTTGTAGAAGCAACTAAGGCTCTTATAAAAGGTGATTTAGCTAAAGCTAGAACACATGCAGTGAAAATTGAACATATAGAGGAGGAAGCTGATGAAGTTAATGTTGCTGCTAGGAAGTTACTAGTAGGTTTAGGAAGAAAGATAGAAAATCCTGCTGTCTTAATAATTATAAAAGACTTTATTGAAGCTCTAGAGAATATAACTGATACAGCTGAAGATGCAGCAGATTGCATAAGGATTCTAGCAATAAGGGGGATATAGTTAATTCTTCTTTGAACTAAATCGATATAGATAATAGTATGAGATAGTAGACAATAGCAATTACTGCGATTACTGGTGCAGCTAATAACCACATAGCAAATATCTTTAAAAGTAACTTTATGTTCACGGATCGAAGTCCTTTAGCAAAACCTACTCCTGCAATAGATCCAACAATAGCTGATGTTGTGGATACCGGTATACCAAGCCTAGTGATGATTATTACGACTATGGAAGCAGAGAACTGCGCAATAAAAGCTGAAGAATATGTGAGTGTAGTTATCCTTTCACCTACAGTTTCAACTACTCTATAACCCCAGCTAATTATTCCTATCGATATTCCTAGTCCAGCTAAGATTAGAGTTTCAAATAGAGGTTCAATAGATACTGGTATTTGTTTCTCATCTAAAGCTATAATAGTAGCAGATAGAGGACCGGCAGCGTTAGCTGAATCATGTGCTCCATGACTAAACGCCATGGATGTAGATGCGATAAGCAATATAGACTTTAAATATAGGCTTTCCTTCGAGCTTTTACTAGCTATATAGAGCTTGTCGTATATTAAGTAAAGCGATATAGATAGTAAGCCTATGGCTAGAGATAAAAGCATTAGATATGCAATAGCGACATTTTTCATTATATCTGTTGATAATAGAAATGTTGATAGAGAAACCATTGTAAATAATGATGCATATATGGCCAATCTTAGCAGTCTTTTATTTTCAAACATTTTAATATATGGTTTATACAGCAAATATGCGAATATGCAGCTGAGAGGTGGCATTAAAAACCATGAAGTAATTATGATAGTTACCTTATTCCAGTTCACTATGTTAACGCCAGCACTAATTAAACCAAATCCTAAGATACCTCCAACAATACCCTGAGATATAGACATAGGTATCTTAAGCCATGTAGCAATAATTACCCATGTACCAGTTGCTAAAAGCGCTGCTATCATACCTTTAACTACAGTCATATAGTCCTGATATACCGTTATATCAATTATCCCTTTCATCAATGTCCTAGAAACAAATTGTCCAAATGTTATTGCTCCTATAAACTCAAATAATGCAGCAAGAATAAGGGCCTTCCTTAATGGTAGCGCGCCTGAACCGACTATAGTACCTATAGCATTAGCTGCATTATTGGAGCCGTTATTCCATGCAAGGAAGAGAGCTGCAGTTATAGCTAGTAGTATCCATAACATGATATCTATACCATATATAGCACTACATAGACTATAGTAGTCTCATTAAACCGATGTTATTTAAAGTTTTTCTATAATCCTTAACTAGCATACTACTCAAGCTTAAAGGGTTGGGGTAGCAGTTCTGAAAGAGTTGCCTCAATAAGCTTCTTTGACTTAATGCTATACATAAGAATCCTTAAATCTCTGCTGAATTCTGCTAAAACCTGTCTGCATGCACCACATGGTGGAATAGGTTTTTCATGGTCTGTTACAATAGCTAATTCCACGAAATCTCTTTCCCCGTAAGTTATGGCATTAAATAAAGCAACTCTTTCAGCACATATTGTTAGTCCATAAGAAGAGTTTTCAATATTGACCCCAACGTATACTTTTCCACTCCTTGTCTTTATAGCCGCAGCTACATGTATATTGGAATATGGAGCGTAGGAGTGCTTTAGTACACTTAATGCTGCATCAATTAATTCATCCATAGATTTCACCCAAGCTAACGGTTTTTAAAGCTAGATTAATATCTGCTCAGTGAATTATGCTTAAATACTTAGCCTATAAGAGTTAAGTAGGTGACCCTTTTGAGTAAGAATACTTATGATGTTGTAGTTGTAGGTGCTGGTACTGCAGGCTGTTTTGCAGCGTACAAGTTAGCGAAAGCAGGTCTATCTGTTGCATTGATTGAATACAAAGATGTTAATAATATTGGTAAAAAAGTGTGCGGTGACGCAATAGGCGCGCATCATTTCAAAACTATAGGTCTCGAAGAACCCAAGATGGGAGTTGATGCTACTGGAATATTCACTGGAATTAAAGTATATGCTCCAAACGAGAGAGACTACATTATCGTTGAAGGTAAGGGTTACGCATTAAATAGGCATGTCTTTGGCCAAAGGTTATTGAAAATGGCATTAAATGCTGGAGCAGAATTATATGATAAACATAAAGCTATAGCACCAATAGTTGAAGGGTCATGGGTTAAGGGTATCAAGTCATTAAACTTAAGAGATAATAGTATTGTAGATTTTTACGCTAAAGTGGTGGTTGATGCCTCTGGTGCTGTTTCTGTTATTAGAATTAAGCTTCCCAAGGAATGGTGGGTTTCGAGTAAAGTCCCGTACGAGGATTATAATGTAACTTATCGTGAAATTTGGAAAATTAACATGGAGCTAGACACTAAGTATGCTGAAATATATTTAAATCCTAAGATAGCTCCTGGAGGTTATTGGTGGTTTTTCCCTAAGTCTAGGGATATAGTCAATGTCGGGTTAGGTGTTCAAGCTATTCCTAATAATCCTAACCCATTGAAACAGTTCATGAAATATATCAAGGAGAAGTTTAAGAAAAATATTATTAAAGTATTGGATGCAGGTGGAGGTATTGTCCCTACTAGACGACCAATACCATGTATGGTATGGAATGGTGTGGTAATAGTAGGAGATGCTGCTTGTACAGCTAACCCGCTACATGGTGGGGGTATAGGACCCTCAATGTTAAGTTCTCTCAAAGCAGCAGAGACCATCATTGAAGCATTAGATAAAGGGGATGCTAGCATAGAAAATTTGTGGGAATATCAAATAAGATATCATAAAATTTATGGAGCTAAACAAGCTGCATTAGATATTGCTAGAATGTACCTTCAAAGGTTATCAGAGGAAGATCTTAGCTTCTTTATTGAAAAGAGAGTTGTAAGTGGTCTGGAGATATTGGATATGGGGTATGAAGGCGAGCTAAGACTATCTATTCTGAAGAAGCTTGGTATAGCAGCGAAACTCGTTAAGAAACCAAATTTACTAAAAGAAGTTAAGGCGGTTAGAGATTACATGAATAAAATTAAATTACTCTACATTAACTTTCCTAAAAAGCCAAGTGAATATCCTAGATGGTTAAATAATGTTAATATCTTAATCAATGAATTCAAGTCAAGAATATTATAACATTGAATCCTTAATAAACTAGTCCCTACACCTATCATTACATGTACGATGGTTAAAAATATTTTCATGATAATTTTAATTATTAATAGCTATTGATTTACGGAGTACTATTAAGCAATAGAATTTAGTCCAAATACGCATGTATAAAGGCGTGCTTCATGGAAGACTGGTATGTTAAAGTTCAATAGCTTTTTTGATAAATCCCCTTAATCCGCTTCTACCGCTTGAGTAGTACACTCTCATTAGCTCTAAGAGCCTATGCTTTCTCAATACTTTGTTAAATATTTTAATAGTGGGAATTCTCAATTCTACCTCAAGATCACTACAGACACTCCAAATTATATCTTGAATTCTAGAAACTATTTCTGCATCAATGCTGTCGGCTGCATGGACAACTAATGATTCAACCATGGTATACGGTGCAGTACCATGTACTTCGATAATGCATCTGATTAATATGTCAGGGGCTCCTCTTCTTGCAAGTTCAGCAGCCATGGCGTAATCATGAGGAATATACCAATCGGATCTAGCTCTAAAACCTTCAACTACTTCATCATATTCATATTGATAATACTTAAAAAGATCGTGAAGTATGGCAGCACTTATTACTAGGTCTCTATTAATATCAGCTCCATAGACTTTATGATAAATTTCAGCTATTTTAATGGACAATAATGCAACGCTTAATGTATGTTCGATAAGCCCGCCTGGATATGCATGATGTTTTCTTGGTGCAGCGGGACTCTCTAGCAGGTTTATCTTAGGTCTTACATCACTAAATGTAATATATGGTTTATTAATTATATCCAATACTGAAGATCTTAGATCGCTGTCCCTAATATTTTTTGCAATGAGCTTTATTTTCTCCCAAGTCGTTAAATGATTCATCACCATCGCCACCATACTTGCTTGTTAGCTCCTTATTAAAAATCCTTAATGAATACTTAAAATGTTCCACTCTTTAGAGATTATCAACGTTGAACTTAGCATTAAACTATGATAGCTAATAAATTATTCGTTATTCATTAAATGAATTATAATATCTAGAGCTTGTAATGAAATCGATATATTCGATTTATTATGCACTTATTTAAGATAAAACTTAAGTCTTTACAGAACACCTCTTTGATATGGGGCTTTCCCTTGCATGTTGAAGAAAAATGCATTAACATTGATATGGTGAATATATGTGTTGTCGAAGGAGATATTACTGAGATGAATGTTGATGCTATAGTTAATCCTGCTAATAGCCTAATGATTATGGGCGGCGGAGTTGCAGCAGCCATTAAGAAAAAGGGAGGCGCTAATATAGAAGTTGAAGCTAGGAGAAAAGCACCTGTTCCTGTAGGAGAAGCTATAGTTACATCAGCTGGTAAGTTAAGAGCTAAATATGTTATTCACGCTCCAACCATGCCTAAACCAGCAATGAGAACGACACTTGACGCTGTTTATAGAGCTACTAGAGCAGCATTAAAAGTGGCTGATAGACTAGGTATATCAACCATAGCCTTTCCTGGAATGGGAACTGGAGTAGGAGGCTTGGATTACTACGATTCGGCAAAGATGATGCTAAATGCAATAAAGGATCATATAAGTTCAACAATAACAACTATAAAAAGAATCTATTTAGTAGCTTGGGGATCAGAGGCTTATATTAAATTCACTAGAGCGCTAGAGGACTTTAAATACGCTTAGTCTACAATATATCTATCATGCTCAGGGTCGAAGGGAGGTGTTGACATAAATAAGGATATTAATAAATCATCTCCAACGTTTGTTATAGAGTGTATGGTTCCCTTAGGAATTAATACTACATCGCCTTCTGTTACATCAATATATTCATCACCTATTCTAATCCTCCCCTTCCCCTTGAGAATAACGTAGACTTCCTCCCTAAACTTGTGGTAATGATCCTTAAGTTTGACCCCTGGATTAATTATAATGACGTGAATGCTAACATTTTCGCTCTCGGCTAATTTAGAAATCGCTATACCTATCTCGGGGTGAAACTTAGCCTCTTTAACTTTAACCCAGATATTTTCATGTATCAATACTTACACCCTGAAATATGTCAACTGTCGAGTATAAATTAAATAGTGTTCCCATAACTAAAATAGGTATGCTAAATATCATATAGAGGAGACTTCGATGAATATACTACCCCTAATAGGATTAATATTAGGGTTCATAACACTATTGGTGCTACTGACCTTTAAGGTAGAATTAGGGATTACAATATTCATATGCAGCACTATCATTGGTTTATTTAGCATGGAAATTAATGATTATCTAATGGTTATACTAGATACTTCTATAGATTATTACACTTTGAACCTATTAGCTATAACATTACTGATAATGATACTTACATCAATGTATGAAAAGACAGGTTATATTAATGTCCTTGGGAGATCCCTCACCAACATATTAAAGAATGATAAAGTATTGGCTACAGTTATTCCAGCAATTTTAGGTCTTCTACCAGTTGCTGGAGGTGCATTAATGTCCGCACCTCTCATTGAGCATGCTGGCAAACGTCTCAAGCTATCACGTGATAAGATAGCCTTTGTTAATGTTTGGTATAGACATGTAATTTTCACTGTTTATCCGATAAGTCAACTTCTAATAATGACCTCTATTCTTTCACAAGTACCAATTATTGTGTTCGTTAAGAACTTATTGCCATTACTAGTAATCATGTGGGTCATTGGCTATGTTCTGGCTTTAATGCATAGTAAACACCATACTAATAAGGATAATGACTCTTCGTTCAGCTTTAATGATATTAAACCTCTTTTACCGATAATTATACCAATAATATTAGCTGTAGGAATAAGATTAGATATCATGTTGTCTATTTTAGTAGGAGTCGTCATATTAATCTATCTGACAAGACCAACTACTTTAGTATTGCTAAATACATTTAAAGACAAGAGAATTTACTGCGTGCTATTTACTGTATTCAGTGCAATGCTTATGAAAAACGTTATAAAGGAATCAGGTTTATCATTAGCTATTTCTAAGGCTCTCACGTTATTTAATCTACCAGATGTTATTTACATAATGGGAATAGTAATTCCATTGGGATTCTTTATGGGAACGCCTTTAGGTACTATAGCGTTAGCTATTTCAATACTATCGGATATAGTAACTGGGAATCCTAGAACAGCTAGCTTAGTATATATAGTAGCTTACTTAAGCTATCTAGTCTCGCCAACGCACTTATGTTTAATACTAACGATAAAGTACTATAAAGCACAGACTCTGAAGGTATACAAATATCTAATACCTGCAGTAGCAGTAACACTGCTATTTGCTTTACTATTGTATCTCTTCATGTGGTAAGTGTGAAAAAGGTGATGTATTGTTTAGCTTCTTCTAGTTATCTCCTTAGCTTTCTCTATGACTATTCTCTCTATGATTTTTAATGGTAAGGCTCCTTCTTCTAAAAGCAATTTATGGAATAATTTATCAGAATACCTAGCACCTAGAATTCTCCTCACTTCATCTTTTAACTTAAGTATTCTCCTTTTACCATAGTTATAACATAGCTGATATCCTGGAGCCATCGTATACCTGAGAGCTTCAGAGTATGCTCCCTCTTTTGGTAAATATGCATCCTTCATTAGTTTATTAACAGCTTGTTCAAATGTTATCATTCCTGTACTTAACTCTATGTCAACATATACTCTTACTGCTCTCCATAGTGCATCATGATATACCTTGAACTTATATTCAGGGCTAGGATTTATATTTAAGTTGAGTACTAATTCTTCACAATAATGAGCCCATCCTTCGATAAGTTCAGTAGCTGAAACTAGTATTTTACGGATAGCATTAGGGTATAGCTTAGTATATACTAGCTGTAAATGATGGCCCGGGTAAGCTTCATGGACTACAGTATTAAGTATATCATATATATTATGATGTTGTAGCATTTCTTTGGTTTCAGGAGGTGTTACTAGGAAAATACCAGTAGAGCTCCAACTAAATACCTCGGGAGGAACATAGGCAGCAAATGGAATTATATGCCTCATATATTCAGGTGTTTCAATAATATTCACTTTCTCAAATGGTGGAAGATCAAGTATATTTCTCTTAATTAAGAATTCTCTCGCCTCCTTAACTGTCTCTTTATATAGCTTATAAACTTCATCTTTACTCTTAGGGTAATGTTGCTTTATCCTATTAAATCCTTCACTAATATTCTTAACGCCCATTTCTTTAGCGGCTTTTTGCATTAGCTTTCTATACCTTTCGGCTTCTTGATAACCTATTTTTCGCAAAGTTTCTATATCTTCGTCGATAAACCTTAATTTCAATAATCTCTCAAATAATTCCCTTCCTATTGGTTTAAAGCCTAGTCTAGCTCTTTCTTCTAAATTTCTTACTTCACTGATACTTCTCCTAATTAAATCTAAAGCCTTATCACATACTGAGACTAACTCAGTAAAACCTTGTCTTTGTCCTAAGCCCCTGATGATATTTATTAGGCTTGGTAATCCTTTCGCTGTCATTAATGTATATTCTATCCAGAGCTTGTATGGATTATCAACACATTTTAGGGAGTTAATAATCATTAGGTCTATTTTCTTAATCCTATGGTATAGGGCATTTAGCCTATGTTCTAGTGGTAAGTGATCTCTAATTAATAGCGGAAAGAGCGCGCTTCCCGTCAACTCGTAACCTATTGGATACATTCTCCAAGTAGGCCAATCTCTTAAAAGAATCAGAATTTCCTCTATTCTAGCAACAATAGGCTCGTAATCTATTCTTCTAGAATTTGTTAGTCTATCCTTGTCTATGTTCTTGAACTTTTTAAGATATTCTTCAAGTCTCTTTATTATATATTCCATTCTCTCTTTACTCAGGTCGGGAACAAGGGTATCATATTCGTGAAGCCCTAAGTGTGTTCCCATAAGTGGATTAAAATCTAAGAAATCTTTTATTAATGTATCGACTAGCTCATCAAACATTTCATCTTCAATAGTAACCATAGATAGTACCCGAGTGTAAGGATAGAAAGCTGCACGGTAATAAATGCTATATCGGAAATCTTATTCCAATATTTCTACATATATTTAAAGTTTAAATAATGTATTTTTAGCGTGACTGTATAGGGTGGCAGGATGTGAAGATAGAGGCTGTAGTATTTGACCTCGATGGCACGTTAATTGATAGTGTTATGGCACATGTTATTTCATGGCTTGAATCATTTAAGCAACATGGATTCCACAAAATAAGCCTTGAAGACATTGAGAAATTAATAGGACTACCTGGGCTGACTATAGTTAAAATACTTTTAGGCGAAAAAGGTTTGAGAATGTATAAATCTATTAGGAGGTTAAAGGATTCTATTTTCTTAAACTTAGTTCTTAAAGGAGAGGTTAAACTCTATACGCATACCACTGAAGTCCTTGAGGTCATTAAAGATATGGGGCTTAAGGTATGTCTAGCGACATCAACACCCTCTTATCTCTTGAATGTAATATTACCTAGACTAGGAATTAACGAATTATTTGATGTAATAATACCCGGAGATTATGTTAGAAAAGGTAAGCCGGATCCCGAGATTTTTCTAAAAGCTTTTAATCATCTAAAGATACCTCCTCATAAAGGAATTATTGTTGGCGATAGTATTTACGATATTATACCAGCTAAGAAGATTAATTCTATAGCTGTATTAGTACTCCATGGTAGAAAAATATTATTAAGTGATTTAGAGGTTAAACCTGATTATATTATCGATGAACTAATGGAATTAATTCCTATAGTTAAAGAATTACTTATATGATTATGTTATTGGCAGTCCTAATGCTATTCTTGCTGCTAATATTAATACTAGGAATACTGAAGATCCTATGGCCATTAGCTTTATTAATATATTTATTGATGGCCCAGCAGCATCTTTGAGGGGATCTCCCACGGTATCTCCTATTACTGCTGCTTTATGGGCATCTGAACCCTTTCCTCCAAAGAATCCTGATTCGATGAACTTCTTAGCATTATCCCATGTATTTCCTACATTTCCTTGGAATAATCCTAGTAGTAGACCAGTTATTATCGCTCCCATTAATGCTCCTCCTAATGCTATTGGTCCTAAAATTACTCCTATAATTATTGGCGAAAGTAGTGCTATGAGTCCTGGTGGTACAAGTCTCTTTAATGCATATCTTGTTACAATATCAACACATTTGGCATAGTCAGGTTTTTCTTTCCACTCGAGAATTCCTGGCTTTTCGCGGAATTGACGTCTAATTTCTTCCACCATTCTAAATGCAGCTGCTGTTACAGCTTGTACAACCATCGCTGTAAATAGCGCAGGTATAGCTGCACCAATAAATATTCCTGCTAGTACTTCAGGTCTTGTTATTGTGAATAAATATTCTAGTTTAAACTCATAACCTGGTATTAGCTCCTCTATTGAGGATTTTAACATAGATGCATATGTAAATAGTAATGCTAATGCCGTTAAAGCTGCTGAACCTATAGCGTATCCTTTAGATATGGATTTCATGGTATTTCCTGCTGAATCGAGCTTATCAGCTTGGCCACGTATTTCTTCAGGATAACCTGCCTGTTCGGCAAGTCCAGCTGTATTGTCAACTATTGGTCCATAAGCATCAGCAGCAACAACTATACTTGCCACGGACAGCATACCAACTCCTGAAAGTGCTACTGCATAAACTCCTCCAAGTAAGGGGTTTGGCGTAGTACTTGATCCTAGCATGTATGCTGTAAAGGCGGCTATAGCTATTGCAATGGTTGGAGCAACTGTACTATAGAAGCCCATAGAAAAACCACTAAGTATTGTTAGTGCTGGACCTGCTTGCGATTTTTCTGCAACAAGTTTTACTGGCCTATAAGTTCCTGATGTGAAGTAATCTGATGTAAATCCTACAATACCTCCTGCAAATAGTCCTGCTATACCAGCTATCCATAATGGTAACACATTTAATGGTACTGGGTAGATTTTAGTCATTATGAGGGTTAATGCTGCTACGGAAATTATGCTTACTAGAGACGTCATCGTTAACGTCCTTGAAGGCTCTCTTAGTGGTGATAGTTCAACAAATTGAGCTGAAGCTATAGTTGTTATTAATGCTATAGATGCAAAGAGTAGTGGATAAGCTACAAGTGCTTTCGCAAATGTTGGTTCGTGTAATAGCATTCCAATTGCCATGGCGGCAACTATGCTTTCAACATAGGATTCAAATAGGTCTGCGCTCATGCCTGCACAGTCTCCTACATTGTCTCCTACATTATCAGCTATCACGCCAGGATTACGGGGATCATCCTCAGGGATTCCCACTTCAACTTTACCTACAAGGTCTGCTCCTACATCAGCTGCCTTAGTATAGATTCCTCCACCTACTCTTGCAAATAATGCTACAGTACTTGCTCCAAAAGCGTAGCCTAAGAGGGCTTTAACCGCATCTTGATAGTTTTCTGTTAACCCTCCAAATAGTATGAATAGTGTCGATATTCCTAAAAGACCTAAACCTCCTACGAGGAATCCCGTTACAGCACCTCCTCTAAATGCTACTCTAAGAGCTTTAAGCAGACCCTTATTTTTAAGTGTGTGAAGTACTCTAACATTTGATAGGACTGCTACATACATACCTATAATACCAACGGTTGTAGAACTTAGTGCACCCGCAAGATAAGCTAAACCAGTATTAATTAGCACTCGATCCCCTTGAGCAAAACCTGCAACAATAATTAACGCAGTTATTAGTAAAGCTATTGTTAATATAACACTATACTGTCTTTTAATGTATGCTATGGCAGCTTCTCTAATATAGCCGTGAATTTCAGCTGCTCTATCTTGAATATATTTGGTTCTTAAGATCATTATTATTAAGAATATAACATAGATTGCCGCTAAGATGCCTGCAGTTAATCCCCATAAAGCAGCGATACCTAAAATTTCCACCATTATCAGCCTCCTAAATGTAAGACTCCTCTCTTAGAGATTTAAATCCAACTTAAGAGCTTTTCGTACAAAAAATATAAATTACTAAATAGTTCTAAGTATGAATCTAACTTTATGTTTAAAAAAGAGACTTAAGTTAAATTAAGAATTACTTAGTTTCTCCTGATTCTGATGTAGTTTCTGATGAAGTTACCTTAAGGTCTGGGACTATCGGTGGTAATCCTACTTGCTTAGCATACCATATGTTGAGTACTCTATGAAGAGCTATTAATAATACAATTCCTACAGGTAACAATATTGCTGGGTGTACAAAGCCAGCTGCAAACAATGCGAAGAGAATAGCTGAAACGGCAGCTGCAGTAACTGCATAGGGTATTTGTGTATTTACATGGTCTATATGATCCGATGCACTAAACATTGATGACATTATTGTTGTATCACTTATTGGTGAACAGTGGTCTCCAAATATTCCTCCAGCAAATACAGATGCTATGCTAGCGTAGGTTACAATGTATGGATCTACTCCTTGAGCTTGTGCTAAGTACCATGCCATAGGTATTGCTAATGGCATCATTATACCGAATGTACCCCAGCTCGTACCTGTTGTGAATGATATGAAACATGCGGCTAGGAATATTACTGCTGGTACAAGTAATGCTGGTACACCTGCAGCTTTTGCTAATCCTACAATATAATCGGCTGTTCCTACTTCGTCACATGCAGTTTTAATACTCCACGCAAGGGTTAGTATAGCGTTTGGTAAGACCATAAGGTACATTCCCTTTAAAGTATAGTCCATCCATTCTCTGAACTTTAGATATTTTCCTCCCATAACTAATGCTGAAGCTACGAGGTATCCTGCAAAGCTAGCCCATAGTAATGCTTTTGCAGCATCTGCATTCATTAATGCATCTACAAATGGTGTTTCCCACCACTTAGCAGGATCTTCAGCGCCTGTAATCCACATTCCAAGAATGGTCATAGCGACAAGTACTATAACAGGTAATGCAAATACTGAGGGACCAGCTATTCTACTGGGTTTAGCTTCACCTAATACGCTCTCGGTAGGCATTAATGGTACCGCGCCATCTCTAACAACTTTACCTTCTTTTACTACTCTATGTTCAGCTTTTAGCATAGGACCATAGTGTCTCCTTGTTAGTATTACTAATAATACGAGGATTATTGCAAGTATTGAGTAGTATCTATAGGGTACGCTCATAAGCCATGCAGCATAAGCGCTTACTTCAGGTTTTGGAGTTAATTCCGCAAAAGCATCCTTTATTAAACTTACTTCATATCCAATCCATGTAGACATAAGCGCTAATCCTGCTACAGGTGCAGCTGTTGAGTCAACGATATAGCTTAGTAGTTCTCTACTAACTTTCAATCTATCAGTTAATGGTCTCATGGAGTTACCTACAACTATGGTGTTTGTATAATCATCAAAGAATATTACAAGACCTAAGACCCAAGATGCAAAGCTTGCTCCTTTAGCTGATTTAACTCTTCTACCTATGGCTTCTGCAACAGAATGCATGGCACCCGAGGCATACATTAATGCAACCATAGCACCAATAATGAAGTCGAATAGTAGTATTGTTGCATTCCAGGAGTCGGTTACATTACCAATAATCCATTCAAGAGTTTGTGTAGTAGCTGTTAGTGGATTACCAGCTGCTACTAGTAATGCACCAACCCATACTCCAAGGAATAATGCTGGAAGAACCTGCTTGGTCGCCATACATAGTATGATAGCTAGCAATGGTGGTAATAGTGATAAGGGGCCAAACTCCAATCCCACTCCCAGGGCGATTCTCATTGTTTTCCTATTTAAAGTTTACTTATCCTATTTGATCCATTAAGTAAGATTCAGTGCAAAATCCCAGATAATCATCGGTATTACTATGTGTAAAGCTCATATATCTAAAATAGTATTAGCTATGACATAGGTGAGGTTAGAAGTGCAATTAATAGGAATAGTAGCTAGTGGCTCGACAACAACATATGCACCACTAATCATATGGGATCAGGTTGAACATCTAGCGAAGGAGGAACAATTAATTATAATAGAGGACTTAAAAAGAAACATAAAGTATCTTGGAGTACTAAGAAACGCTAAAAGATATGAACCGTTCTTAAGTGTCTATAGAAGGACGAGTTTCGTGGATAACCCATCGCTTGTAGAGACAGGTACCTTACCACATACAAGTGCGTATGTTATGTTAATAGGAGCACTTGTCAATAATGGAATTGAAGAAGTACAATTACCGCCTAACCCTGGATCAAAAGCATACATCATTGAAAATCCGAGTGACTTAAACCTTAATTTAGGTGAAGGAATAGTAGTTGGTAAGCATAAGTATAGCGGTATAGAAGTACCATTAGATCCCTTTTGGATACCATACCATATAGTTGTTGTTGGAGCTACAGGAACAGGTAAATCTAGATTAGTAAAAGCATTAGTTGATGAAATTCTAGAAAAAACCAATAATAGCGTTATAATATTTGATCATACTGGTCTAGATTATACTATCTTTTACAATAAGAACACAATTGAGGCTTCAAGAATAGTACTAGATGTTTCGCTTATAGCTGATTTAATACTTGAAAGAACAGGGCTTCACCCTACGACATATGAACCTTATATTACCATAGCCGTTTTAAGGTATCTGTACGAATCAATGGATAAGAGTCTTCTCTTCAGAGCATTAAAGGAACCTGAAGAGAAACAGCAAAAACTCACATCATATACGAGTAAAAGTTTAAGCTTTGATGAATTCTTAAGTAAGGTTGATTATAATAAGCTTATGGAGGTTATAGCTGAAAATCCTATTACATGGAACCATAGTAGATTTAAGGCAATTACGCTTAAAGTAGCCGAACACCTTGCTAGACGTGAAAGCGTTAAAATAAGGCTTGGTGTAGCCATAGATGTTAAGCTAGGTAAAGAATTCTTTGATTCATTAAGTAATAGAAACCTATTACCAAAGGATATAGTTGATTTAGTTTTAAAGAATAGAATTGTAGTTGTAGACTTAAGCACAGAAGAATTAACTACAAGAAGGTATGTAGTTTCATCAATAATAAATGAACTATGGAGGAGAATAGAAAGTCTAAGGAAACCCATAGATACGGTAGTTGTAGTTGATGAAGCCCATAATTATGCATGTAGATATTGCGGTGAATCAAGACAATCAATTGCTAGAATAGCTCGTGAAGGTAGAAAATGGGGGCTAGGAATAGTATTGGCAACACAGAGGATAATAGATATAGATCCAGAGATAAGAGGAAATATCAATACATGGTTTTTCAGTAAACTACAAACACCATCAGATTTCAATGAGCTATCAGGCTATATGAATTTAGCGGGAATAAGCGAAGCATCATTAACAATTCTTGGTAGAAGAGAATTCTTTGTAGCCGGATTAATGAATCCATTAAAAGTACCAATATTATTAAAAGTAAAGGAGGTTCGATAAAATGGTACAAGAGTTAACGCCTTATCCTATAGGGGAAGAGGAGTACTATTTAAGGATTGAGGAAGAACCCATAGTAACAATAATTTCACAAAGTATAGTAGAGGAAGCGCAGAGAATAACAAAGGCACTTAAAATAAAGGTACTTGAGGAGAAAAAGCCGGAAATAAGGGATAAGTTAGACAAGGATGGTAGACTAAAGAAGATACCTAAATTTACTAAACGTAAGCCGTGTTGTATAGCTTTAGATACTGGGTTTACTGCCCCTCCACTAGAGCTGACAGGTGGTAAGCTATTAGTCATAATACGCTCCCACGTTATGTACGGCTGTAAGTCAAAACATATACCGTTATCAGATTCAGTTGGTATAATAAAGTTCATCCAAGAGGATGAAAACCTGGGGACACCATTATCAAAGATTATTGAGAGGAAGTTCATAAAGGAGCTCCTAGAACTTAAATCTCAAGGAAAAGTAGATTTAGATTTAATCATATTAGATGGTGAATTATTTCCAAGAATTCCTCCAAGATTTTCAACTAGATTAGCTAGAAGAAAGGCAGCAAGCCTTACAGCTAAACTCTACGATAAAATAATAAGTCTAACCAACGATATACTCGAACTCGCAGATAAAACTGATACAGCTCTCGTTGGTGTAGTAAAAAGAGCTTATGGAAGAGACATACCAATAATGCTAAACATGCTCGATCTACTTTTCATTAACGATAAGGCTATAGCAACGTACATTTTAAAGCAAGGAGAGTGGATTGACATAGGAACTTACGCTGATATAGCATATTATCTTCACAGAGTTCTCGAAGAAAACACATTACCAAAGAGAATCCGCATATCACTTAATGAGAGAATGTCATGGATTATAGGCGTAATTGATGAAACTACTCATGCAGCTTCAATTAGGGTTGCTATATATAAATCAACAACACCTACATACTTTATGCTTGCAACAAAGGTTGAAATATGGCCTAGCAATGATCTTCTCTGTGAAGACATAATATCATACTTATCATCAATTACAGGGGCGAATGGAGTACCCCATCCAATAGACCTTGTAGACTCTATGTGTAGAATTAAGAAGGATACCCTATATCTTGCTCAACAACAATTATTTAAAGAATTGACAGCAATATTAGATGACCCTAAATTAGCAATGAGCATTGCAGGTCTAACCAACCCGGAGAAAATGCACAAAGTAGGTTTTAAGTAATAGATCTCTGCGTAATAATAACTAAACTAAATAATATACGAGTTAAGCTGATTATGAAAGATAGTAAGACAAATGTAGTAGAAGTATTAACGTACTGTTGTACTTTAATTTCAATTATATTATATGAAAATTACGGATGACATATTAAAACCATTAAGGTGCTCTCATCTGTGCGTTTAATGCTTGATGAGATCCCTTTTATAATTTAACATGTATATGAATTACTCGATTTATTTGTTGAAAAGTATCTGATCTGATGGGTTAATATGGTTAATTGCTAGAATGAGATAAATTAGGTAAACCATAATAGGTATGCTATGATATATGTTATTGACAAACTTATTAGAGTGTATGTTAAGGTAACTCTTAAGACACTTTTTGGCATTACCTTTAATCCTTCTCTTCTGAGTAATACTATAGCTACATAGATAGCTGGAGCACCTGCTGCAGTTAGGTTACTTCCAAGTGTAGAGGACCATAATAAACTCCAATAATATGGCCATGGATTGATTAGAGCTCTTTCCATATGTAAGCTCTTTAATGCATAAAGCATTGTTAAGATATATGCATCATGTTCTACGAAGCCTGAAAGAGCACCTGACACCCAATATAGTATAGAGCAGCCCGCACTTAGCCCTCTTGAGATTAATTCTCCCCGTAGATAATTTGCGATAGATGCGATAACTCCTTGATGCTCTAAAGCACCAACAACTATAAATAGTGATGTATAGAATAGGACAACACTCCATTCAATACCTTCAATAATTTCTCTAAAGCTTGGGGCTTGTATTTTGCCAAGTTTAGTTAATATTTTAATAGTTAATATGGCCGTAATCGCTACAAATATAGCAATTACCCCAAGCTTAAGTTCATATTCAGGTGTATATACTTTAAAATACTGAGATAATATAATTGATAACTCTTTCCTCAAGCTCATTAATATTATTGTAACTATAAAGAATGCAAGTGCAACTTTCATTAACTTCCAGTTTACTTCCTTATTTTTATTCATGATTAAATCAATTAAGGGTCTTATGTTCTTATTCTCTTTGACTAAAAGCCTTGAAGCTAATATTAAAGTAAGTATAAATGAAATCAATAGGATTGGAAATGAGGATATCTTTCCTTGCATAAATATAAAGTCCAAGAACTCAGCACCTGCAATTCCATGTAGCATTTGTGGAGGTAGATCCCCTAAAAGCAGTGCTGTACCCATGAAGTTAGCTGATAACGTTATTAAGAGAGCACTAGGTAATGGATTTATGTTTAATGCTTTAGCTAAAGATATGACCGTAGGTACAAAAAGTAGCACAACAAGAACATTATCAACAAACATTGATATTATTCCTGCTAGAAATGCTAGTAGGAAGATCACATTACGATAAGTACTTACATATTGTAAAGTCTTTGTTATTAAAAATCTAGGTAACCCGGCATGAGTTAAAAGCGAAGCTATAGTCCACATACCAATGAGAATTAATATAATATTCCAGTCAACGTAATAAGAAAATGCCTTGTCAAAGGGTATAAGACCTAGTAACAAGATGAGGATGGCGCCAATTAATGCAGCTAAGCTTTCTTCAAGAACCCTTGTAACAATTAATGCTACGGTTACTATAAATATTACTAATGATAACATATATCCTAATATCTTTCATCCCCTCCACTACGTAACGTAAATTCTGTAATAAAAATTTGATCATAATTAAGTTCTATAATTAGCTATCATTATTTGGTAATCATCCATTAACATTAGTAGTTAATAGGTAATAAGTTAGAATGCTAATATTAAATTAGTAATGTTAAATTTTCCTTGAGCTCCTCTTACATCTATTACCATACTTAAGGCTAATGAAGTAAGTATATTATACGTGTTCTGCTAGGCTTAGGTACATTCCTATGGAAAAGCACTATAGCTTATCTCTTTCACTAGATCCCTTAAGCTAATAATATTAACTGTTTACTGTGATTCACATTATCTACAATCCTATTGGTTTAAAGTTTAATTAAATAATTGGAAACTTTAATTAAAATAACCATTATTATAAGCGCATGATTTTATTAAAGACACTAATGTTGTTATTAAGATTGCCATACGCAACTAATTTGCAACAGTAGAGTGTATATTGTAACATTAAGTATTTAAACCAGTACCATAGATAATCATAATCAAGCACAGATCATACATCAGGAACACTCCTCTTAGCTTAATACCTGGGCATAGTAGCGTAGGGCATAATGATTACTCTCAGTAATCGATATGGTTATAAATAAATTACTTATAGTCATTAGTAAGTGCCTGGATCATGAACGGAATTGGCCTGCGGGGTGTAAATATAGTAGTGAAAATAACCAAGATTTCCATAGGGGTTGCAGGTTTTGGAAATGTTGGTAGAGCCTTTATTAGAAAGATCATTAATGAAGACATGCATATTAGAGACAAGTTTAATATCGAAATAAAAGTTAAATTCATAGCAGATTCCAAAGGAGCTTTAATAGGTAACCCTTATATCGATAAGAATATTCTAATGAGAGCCCTTGAAATCCCGAGAGGAAAAGTTTCATCACTA
This sequence comes from uncultured Desulfurococcales archaeon, assembly GCA_964467535.1. Taxonomy (GTDB): domain Archaea; phylum Thermoproteota; class Thermoprotei_A; order Sulfolobales; family WANQ01; genus CAYXRT01. Next base: position 160,340 of record CAYXRT010000001.1, on the reverse strand, counting down.
CCTGGAGGCGTTCCTGGTCTCAGTGTCTTAGAACTAATCCAGGAGATTCAAGTAGACTACTTAATCGATGTAACACCAAGCAACTATGTTGATGCTGAGCCTTCAAGGACTTATCTTACTAAGGCGATTAATAATAATATTAATATTGTTACAGCTAATAAGGGTCCTCTTGCACTATACTTCAAAGAGCTTATGGATTTAGCAAAGTCAAAAGGGATTGATATTCGCTATAAAGCATGCGTCATGGCAGGTACGCCATTAATTGATTTATTATCATATGGCCTATTAGGTAGGAAAATCACAGAAATTATGGGAATTCTTAATGGTACTTCAAATTACATATTAGGACTTTTAGAGAAAGGACTTAGCTTAAAACAAGCAATAAGATTAGCACAGGATAAAGGATACGCAGAGCCTGATCCCTCACTTGATCTAAAGGGGCTAGATATAGCTGCTAAAACATCGATAATATCATCAACTATAGGTAAGTACTTAACTATAAAAGATGTCGAAATAATCGATGTAATTGATGAGAATGTTGTTACTAAAATAAGGGGTTTAAAGCAAGATTACAGAATTAAATATATATCACATATAGTAATTAACGGTTCTTCTGCTAGAGCATATGTAAAGCTAATAGAAGTTACAAGGGATAGTCCATTATATAATGTAGATGGAATTATGAATGGTGTTCTAATAAAGGTAGCTGATGGTGCAAAAATATATTTAGAAGGCCCTGGTGCAGGTCCTGAGGTTACGGCTGCATCATTACTAAGTGATTTACTTTTATCTATAAAATTAAGGTATCATAGGCGATGAACCATGAACGATTTACTTATAGTTAAATTCGGCGGCTCTATATTAAAGGATGGACGTGATTATATTAGAGCGGCTAGTATCATCAAAGATCTAAGGGATAGAGGCTATAAGGTTGTTGTCGTTGTTTCAGCAATGAAAGGCATAACAGATTTACTGTCAAAGTTTAATGAATTGTCTATTGAAGAATTAGTTAAGGGTGTCTACTCAAAGTATTTTAATGCATTATCAACTATTACAAGAACATCAAATATTGCTTGGGGTTTCTTTGCTAGATCTTTAACCTCATTATCTAATGAGCTGGCAAAGACCTTATGGGCTATTAGGGTCTTAGGAGAAGTTACTCCACGTGTTAAGGACTATATACTGTCTTTTGGTGAAAGGTTTTCAATTATACTCATGACCGCCGCTCTAAATACTCTTGGTCTTAAAGCCAAGTGGTTTACTGGTCGTGAAGCTGGATTGGTTACTGATTCTACGTTCGGTGATGCAAGACCGATTCATGAAATTTCATGTAGATTGGTTAGAGAGACTTTAATTCCTGTTCTTGAAGATGGTATTGTACCTGTTGTTGCAGGTTTTATCGCAGGTACAGTTGAAGGAACAATAACTATTATGGGTAGAGGAGGAAGTGATTATACAGCGACATTACTTGCTAAATACCTTAATGCAAAAGAAGTTAGATTATATACTGATGTTCCTGGAATTATGACAGCTGATCCAAATAAAATCGAGAATGCGAGAGTTATTCCTCTCATGTCCTATGATGAAGCCATCGAGTTAGCTTATCTTGGAGCAAAAAGGTTTCATCCAAGAACCTTTGAACCTGTAAGAGATACTGAAATTGTTGTACGGGTATTACCTGTGGATGGCAATAAGGGAACATTGATAGATCGTAGAGGTGGAGGCCCACCATTAAAGGCTGTTGCTACTTTAGAAAATTTATCGATAGTGTCAGTTATAGGTACTGGTATGGTCGGCAAGCTAGGTGCAGCAGCCGAAATAATGTCAGCTTTTGCAAAGAGCGGAGTTAATATCATAGGGATTCTTCAACCTGTTTCAGAAACATGTATTTCACTTATTATTGGAAGTAATGATGTCCCGAAGGTACTACCTAGGTTAAAGAAGATCAGTGAGAAAGGACTAATTAGAGACATATCAATTATTGAACCAGTAGCTGCAGTCAGCATTGTTGGGCAAGGTGTAAGAGATATAAATATATTGGGACATATTGTTACAAAGGCTCTAACATGGCCTGTTAAAATAGTTTCATGGACTTCAACAACTACGAGTATAACGTTTGTTATCCCTCAAGATAAAGCCTGGGATTTTGTAAGAAAAATTCATGAAGAGGTGATACTTAAATGGTGGACAAGATAAAGGTTGCAGTTCTAGGTTCAACAGGTTTAGTTGGTCAAAGATTTATCCAAATACTATCTGATCATCCATGGTTTGAAGTAGTTTATGTAGCTGCTTCGGAAGCTAATGTAGGTAGAAAATATGGTGATGTAGTGACATGGCTAATGGAGACTCCACTACCTGAAAATATAAGTGAACTTGAAATCCAATCATCTAGGCCTGAGCTAATACCTAGAAACATAGATATAGTATTTTCAGCTCTACCTAGTGAAGTAGCTCTTCAAATAGAGCTTAAATTAGCTAAAAGAGGCTTCATAGTAGTTTCAAATAGTAGTCCATTAAGACTAGAGCCAGATATACCTTTAATAAATCCTGAAGTCAATTGGGATCATCTAAAGTTAGTGGAGCATCAGAGAAAGAATAGAGCTTGGAATGGGGTTATAATAAAGAATCCTAACTGTACAACAGCTATCTTAACATTATCGTTAAAACCCTTACTTGATGCTTTTGGTATAAAAAGGGTTATTGTATGTACTCTTCAAGCTGTTAGTGGTGCTGGCCTCAAAGGAGTGCCTTCAATGTTAATAATAGATAACGTTGTACCCTTTATAAAGAAGGAAGAAGAGAAAGTAGAGAATGAAAGTAAGAAGATTTTGGGAAAGCTAGAAGGTAATAACATAACTTTAGCACCTATATCAATATCAGCAATAACTACACGAGTGCCTGTCCTCGATGGGCATTTAGAGTTAGTACATGTTGAATTATCTAGAGAAGCTGAAGTAGGTGATGTAATAAATGTCATGAGCAAATTTAAATCATTACCACAAGAATTATCATTACCTACAGCTCCAACAAAACCTATTGTCATTAGATTCGAAGAGGATAGACCTCAACCAAGACTAGATAAGTATGCAGAAAAGGGTATGAGTGTCGTAGTTGGTAGAGTGAAGAGAGCTGATGGCCTAGGAAGAAATTGGATCAAATATGTCGTATTAGGTCATAATACAATACGAGGAGCTGCTGGAATAGCAATACTAATAGCAGAACTCTACATGAAATTAAATAACCTCATATAAGATTGTCATTTTCTCAGCCTCTAAGTAGGTGAGTTTGGGGTTTAAGGAAAAAGCAATTTAAAGGTTTTGTTAAGGACCTAAAGCAGCTTTAACTGCTAGATCAGCTCTAATAACACCATATCCGTAAAGGACATCGTAGCCTTCATCTCCAAGATCATCTGCTGTTAAGTGAAGTAACCCTCGAATAGTACTATTTGTTAAGTCTTCTTGAGTACCTGGAGGTAGAATAGACATTCCATTAGCTATTCTTGATGCTTGAATTAATATTATCGTTCCGCACACGCGTGGGCACGCCGTTGAAGTACCGCTAAGCTCTTCATACGAATCATCTGGGTAAGTACTTAGTATGTTAACGCCTGGAGCTGTTACTTCGGGATTCCTATTACTCCAATTAGGTACGTTATCAGATTCATCTATTGCTCCAACGGCAATGACTTCAGGATAAGCTGCTGGATATAAGGAGGAATCGGCACTTTCATTTCCTACTGCAGCAACTAGTGTTGTGTTATAGTTATATGTGACCTTAATAATATCATGTAATGCTGTAGGGGGATTTGAGCCTCCTAGTGACATTGAAATAACTTCAGCAGCATCGTCATCAGGATCGCCGACAATTATACCATCACCATCAGCATCCACTACATCATCAGGTCCTTTGATGGCTAATTCTATAGCTATTATTAAGTCACTCCAACTGCCAGTACCACCATTACCTAAAGCCTTAATCACATAGATTTCAACTTCAGGAGCTACGCCTACAACTCCGATATCATTGTTTATTGCGGCTATAGTGCCACTAACATGAGTTCCATGACCATTTCTGTCAGTGTATCTTGAACTTATTCTTCCATTAAGTACTGCAATACCCCATTTAATATTTAAGTATAGGTCTGGATGATCTTTATCAACGTCTGTATCGATTATGGCGACCTCGATTTCTGAATCTTCATCACCGTTAATATCTACCCAGCCCTTGGTAGTGTTCCAAGTATTTGGTGCTTTAATTCTCTCAATACCCCATGGAACTTTTTGAGGGGGTTGTTCCTTCTCCTTGCCGGGAGGAGCTATTGGTGGTTGTAGAGCATAAAAAGTGCCGTCTATTTTAACATTTAAAACTCCTGGAATATTTCTTAAGGCCTTAATGGCGTTCTCAGGTATCTTTACAATGATTACTGGTATTAATTTAAGTTCATAGATAATTTTGCCTCCAAAGTCGGAAATAATGTTTCTATTGAATTTAGCCTTATCTATAGTTAAAATTACTCTAATATTCTCATCATTATTCGGGGCAAATAATATGATAGAACTGAACATTGATAATAGCAGTATCATTAGTATTGTTAAACTATTAATGTGTTTCATAGCTTATATCATTTAATATACCACGTCCATTTCTCATACAGAGTATTTAAAGTTTTGCATAACTAATACCCAGATCAACGCCGGGAAGCCCTTTATCATGGTTTAGCGTAGTAAAGTTACATAGACTTATGTAGTTAATAGTATAGGGTTTAATTTATCTGAATCATACTATTAGCTTGGGAGCTTCTATGCTTGCAGCAAGGCTTTATGGACCTTATGATTTAAAGGTTGAAGAAGTAGAAAAACCATCTCCAATAAAGAATTGGGTTCTAATCAAAGTTGAAGCTGTAGGTATATGTGGTACTGATAAAGCTTTTTATAAAGGAACATATAAATTACCTAAAGCACCGTTGATACTTGGTCATGAGATTTGCGGTAAAGTTATTGAAGTAGGAGAGAATGTTCCTAGGGAAATTATAGGCAAAAGGGTTGTTACAGAAATAAACATTGTATGTGGTAGATGTTGGTTTTGTTCTCATAGCCTATACACGCACTGTCCCTACCGAGAAACCCTAGGCATAACAGTAGATGGGGGAATGGCTGAATACGTCGCCGTACCATTCAATAATTTACATGTAGTTGACTTGGAGCCTGAAGTAGGTGTTTTTGTTGAGCCTCTAGCAGCTGTTATTGAAATGGTTAAGTTGGAGCCCCCATTACCTGGTTTTAATATTGCAATTCTAGGTTCAGGGAATATAGGGCTCTTAGCTTTACAAGTACTTAGATTATATGCTCCTTCTAATATTGTAGTTATTGTACGTAAGGACTCCCCTAAAGCTAAATTTGCTGAAAAACTTGGTGCAGACTATGTAGTTACATTCGAAGAAGCTATGGAACTTAGAAGGAAAATAACACCCGAAGGGCAAGGCTATGATTATGTTGTTGAAGCTACAGGTAATCCTCAAGGACTTTCGCTAGCACTTAAACTTGTAAGACCTAGGGGTGTTATTGCAGCAAAAAGTACACATGGCATTCATGTTTCATTTAATTATACTGAAATGGTTGTTAAAGAAATTAAAATAATAGGTTCAAGGTGTGGACCATTCCCTCCAGCCATAAAGCTCTTGGAAAAAGGGATGATACAGGTAAAAGAGCTTATTACTTCCATATTCTCGCTAAGAGAAGCAATTACTGCATTTAAAAAGTCGCTTGAGAGAAGTCAGGTAAAAGTAATTGTTAAACCATAAGCATTTTATTTAATACTTCAAACCATCCATTGAAAGTAGTGCTATCAAGTGAGAGCCTTGCTTTCCATTCTGTATCAGAGAAAATCTTAAATTGTACTACCGTGCTGTCATCTGTAGAGCCTTTCGGGGTTCCTCGTGTCTGAGTACACGCATTTACCCATAGCCATGAAATGTAGAGGTCTAAGCTTATTCTTAATCAAAATCTTATCAAAAAACACACCTGAAGCATTAGCTAAGATCTCGACACTAATTGCTAAATATAATGTTAGCATTCTATCTTCCATCATAAACACGCTTTCAGATAAATCAAAAGCCTCGATAATGTCATTCTTAGACTTTGATAAAGCATTAATATCAGTAAACGAGTTAGTTAAGAAACTTATGGAATTAGATGAAGTTCTGGGCGTTGAAGTAGTAAAGCCTCAATTTCCTGGTCTTGTAGTTAACGACCTATTATATCCTATCTCATGTCTTGATTTTAGATGTGTGCTTGTACATATTGATGGAATAGGTAAGTTACTTGAATTCTTATATGGAAAATTTGGTTCAGCTGCAAAGGTTTTAATGTATTACGCAGGCTATAGCAGTACAAAGGGAATAATTAAAGGATTAAAGAGAATAACAGGTCTCAAAGGTTTACCTCTATTAAGGGCATGCCTTCAACTATTTCAGGCATGTGGTTACGGTAAATTTCAAGTTTCATATCATAAGTTTATGCCAGCAAGTATAGTAATAAAAGCCTTCAATTTATTTGAATGTGAGCCCTTTAAAGGAAAAATGAGAGAAGCCAATAGTCACATATTCAGAGGGGTTTTAGCATGTATTATAGAAGAAGTTACTGGTAAGAAAGCTATAGTGTTAGAAGGAAAATGTATAGCGAAAGGAGATCCCTATTGCCAATTCATAGTAAAACTTCAATGATAATTTATTTTTAACAACAGTATTCTCCTCTGACTTCATATAGTCTTTAGAATTGGTGCGGCGGCCGGGATTTGAACCCGGGACCTCCGGCGTGGAAGGCCGGCGTCCTAGTCCAGGCTAGACGACCGCCGCCCACATTATTTTGACTTACTTGACTTTTTATATTTATTTTTCCGAACGCTTATTTAACAAAAGGGCATAAATGTTAGAGTTAGCATTTTTCTCACAACTAGTCTAACGTTGATTTCGCTATATCCATGGCTGTTGGTAGTACTTAAAAAATTCCTTAATTTTTGCCAAATACGGTTAATTATGCAAGTTTAAGGAATTAGATAGTTAAGAAACATGAAGAGTACATATATCGATTCATAACCTATACTTGTTGAGTAGAATAAAGTGAAGTCATATAGAGCTCATTTAATGTTAAGAACCACATAGGTAATTCTATCAGAATAACTGGTATAGACTGTATTTTATATATGTTAGAATAGCTTAGGATATAGTAGGGGTTGTAACCTATGATGACAAATGGTCAAGAATTATATGATGTTGAAGATTTCTGGAAATTTAAACTACAAGTAGGCTTAGTTAAGGAGGCATCTAGGGTTCCTAGAACAAGAAAACTCATTAAGCTTAAAGTAGACTTTGGAAAAGAAGAAAGAATTGTAATTGCCGGTATAGGAGATCAATTCTCCCCAGAAGACCTTCAAGGTAAAAAGATGATATTTGTAACAAATCTTAAGCCTAAGAAAATTACCGGTATAGAGAGCCAGGCAATGTTATTAGTGGCAGAAGACGATAAGGGAAAAGTATATTTAATTACAGTAAGTGACGACGTACCTGTAGGAACAAAGGTATGGTAGGAAAAACTAAAGTAACACATTACCATAACGCTCTATGATACCCAAATACTTCAAATAATGAACTCAGTCAATACCTTCTTAGTGTTAAGGCATACTCTAATTTAGTTTTTATTTTATTATCTCACATTAAAGATAAAAGATCTCTAAATTATAATATAATATTAGAGGGTGAATTATCTATGCCTAAAGGAGGATATGATGGAAGAATTCTTCGAGTAGATCTATCAAGAGGCACTATATGGTTTGAGCCTCTACCTGATGACAATATTTTAAAATTATTCATTGGAGGTAAGGGGCTAGGTCTATGGTATCTCTATAATCTTTACAAGCCAGGTACTTCACCCTTTGATCTCGAAGATCCATTAATTTTTATGACGGGTCCCCTAACAGGAATATCACCTATACCTTACGCCAATAATACTACCGCAATATCTATTAATGCGGTCACAGGATATACGATCGCAGCTTAACATACTCATGGATTCTTTGGACCTAACTTAAAGAAGGCGGGATTTGATGGTATTATAATTACAGGTGCTCCTGAAAAACCCGTATATTTATGGATTCGTGATGGTAAAGCGGAAATAAGAGATGCGTCAAGGTTCTGGGGACGTGATACTCATGATACTAAAGACCTCATTAAGGAAGATGTAGGTATAAAGGAGTCTAATGTTGCAGCTATAGGGCCTGCTGGAGAAAATATGTGTGCTGGTGCCTTAATAGAAAATGATAAGCACAACCCACTCATTCTCACATAGTGGTGTTGGAGCAATTATGGGATATAAGAAGTTAAAAGCTATAGCAGTTTATGGTACATATGAGATTCCTGTAGCAGATCTTGAGACAGTAAAGGAGGTATCCAAGAAATAGCATGAAAATCTCTGGAAGAGTGATGTTGTTAATGCCCTTGCAAAGGGAGGATTACCTAGAAGTGAGTACAAGTATACAAAGGAAAACTATCTTGTATCAGCTAAGGACTTCTTAGATGTAAGCCCACCTGAATTCGCTACAGGAATGGCTAAATTTAAATACACACCAAAACCCTGCTTTGCCTGCCCTATAGCTTGTTCATATGAGGTAGAGATAACTGAAGAGCCCTATAAAGGATTTAAAACTACACCAGCAGGTGGAGAGGAAAATTTAGAAGGAGTTTCATCGCTATTTGGAATATATGATCCTGGTGCAACATTTTATCTCATAGAACTTGCTGATAGATTAGGTTTTGAGACGAGCACCATAGGCTCTACAATAGCATTACTAATAGAAGCATATGAGAAGGGACTTTTTAAAGAAAGAGGATATAGATGGTTTAGAATTAAGATGGGATGATCCTAAACTAATTGAAACTTTACTTAAGAAGGCAGCTAGAAGAGAAGGAGAGTCGGCGAGCTTCTTGCCTTGGGACCTAAGAGAGCTGCTGAAGCCATTGGAGCTGAGTATTTAGTAGTTCATGTTAAAGGAACTGGGATAAATCTTCACGATTGGAGGAGCTACTGGGGATTAATGCTTGCACAAATAGTTGGAGGAGGTTATAGCTGGTCGGCAGTAGATGCATAGGCCACAGAGCCAGATATGGGGTATCCATCATATCAGGATCCGCATGACCGGAGGCTTAAGCCAAAAGCAGTAAGGGATACTCAATTAAAGAAGAATTGAGTTGATAGTATAGGTATATGCTGGTTTGCAGGCTGGGGTGTTCCAGGTTCATTAGAATTTGAAGCTAAGGTTGTTTCAGTCGTTTCAGGGTTTAATATATTTAAAAAAGAAGCATTAATTATAAGTGAAAGGGTCATCAATTTAGAAAGAACACTCCACATTAAAATGGGCTTGACACCTGAGGACGATCTCTATGACGTTGGATCAAGGTTCTTGGAACCTCCACCTAAAGAACCAGCTAAGAACAGGGATTTAAGAAGACACTTAAAGTGGATGGTTAAGGAATACTATAGATTAATGGGATAGTGTGAGAAAACAAGTAAGCCGCTAAGAACAACATTGAAGAGGCTAAAAACTAGACTTCTTAATCAAAGATATTTATGGAGAATAACCCATTTAAACTAAAATTCATTTTTACAGCCTAACATTAATTTCTAGACTTCACAGGGTAAAGACCACAAACACAAAATATACATACGTCATGTTATTAACTGTACCACTATAAAAATATAATTATCAGCATGTGTTTGTATAAAGCCTATTAATTAATGTAAATTGTATAATAATGAACTTAAAATGCAGGTGTAAAACGGGATAGCACACATAAGAATGAAAAAGTATCTTTATATGCTTAAAACATTGCTTTATAACAATAAAAATACGTTCTTACTTCATTTTTCATTTAAGTTATAACTTATTATTGTACGTGTATAACCTATTATTTGAGGGATGAAGAGAAGAGGGTCTCTTGATTGGTGATGTAAGCCGGAAACACTGACCCCATATCCATTAGCTTAAACATAAATAAAAGAACATAGGAGCAGCAAACGAATTAACATCGTCCAGCACTGAAATCTCGAGAGAGCTAAGACTTAGAATTTTGCTATAGAGGTTAAAGTAAATCATATTCACAAATAATGTATAATCGTATAGCGTGTAGTTTGAATGACGGTGTGGATTAATGGTAGCTGAGGCAAGAATTTTATTTGTGATAATGTTGCTGCTATTCATTATTGGTATTTGGGATGTTGTTGCAATTGCACACTTCATGAGATCATTAGTACAGTTACTAGCTGAAGGTGAAGGACTTAGTAAGGTCTACGTAAGCTTTTATCCACCGAGGAATGGCACTATCCTTATTTCTTATGAAGTATTTGTAGAGCCTAATCCTCTAGTGGTAGGGAGTAAGTATGCTCAGTTAAGAATCATAATATGTGATTTCACTAATAGGGTTCTATGGGCTGATGAAGTATATAAAAATGTAAAGACAGCTGTTAAAGTAGCTACAGACTATGTAGCAATTGATATAGATAAGATTCAGGGATCATCACCTTACAGAGTATATGTTACTGTGAGGAAGGTTACTTGGGGGACCTTAAAGAAACTAAGAGTTGAGATTAAGCATAACCCATATGTGAAATCAACAACATATTCACCAATGACATTAACGGTAGAGATATTATCAGCTTGCGCTCTACCCTTCATCATTGCTCTAACTCTTCCTAAAACCTTAATCAAGTGGTGTAAGGGAGCAAGAGCATTGCTTCTCATATTAACCATAGCCTTACTTTACATAGTATTCAGGTACTTCCTTCATAGAACATTGGGGATGCTCATTAACCCTATTGATTATGTAAAGGCTTTGCTCTTCATTAAATAAAATGTATTGAGTTAACTCAAATACAACACACAATATAAGGCGTCTAAGACTTACCTTCGCTTGAAGATCAGAGATTTTAGCTAATCATATGAGGATAACTGAAGAGAATATGGGGGCAACCCTTAATTTAAAGTATTCTTCCTCAATTAAAAATACTTAAGCGTATCATGTATAACTTTTAAGGAGGATTTAATGGTGAGGTTTCAGGTTATGAGCATAAAATGTAGAAGCTTTAAAGAACTAAATTATAAGTTATGGAGGAATATCGTTAACCTATACATGAAGGATTCACTTACACATGTATACTTATTCTATGACTTAATATATGAAATAGACAATACAGACATACACATGGCTGTAAGTAATGATAACATCGTTGGATACCTGCTGATATGGAAAGGTCCTAGAATTTTAGGTATACACATATGGGGTCAAGCCCATAGCCTGATAAAATACATACCCTACATCAATAAATCTATTATTCATGTCTATGACGACTCTCTTGTAGCTTCAATACTCAATTACTTACACTCTAAGAATGCCAAAGTAAGCACTAAATGCTACTTGGATATGGCTACTGATGAAGACAAGTTTGTACCATATAATCCTGAAAGAGCTAGAAGATTAAGCATTGAGGATCTTGATAAGTTCATAGAGCTTAAGACTGTTCAAGGTAGACGTGTTGATAGAGATTTTGCTAAGAACATAATTATTAAGTGGAGATATTATGGAGTATTCCATGACGATAAGCTGGTATCTATAGCTTGTACGTACCTAAGAACAAATGAAGTATGGATCATCGGTGATGTATATACTCATCCAGATTATAGGGGCAAAGGATACGGTAAGATAGTAACTTCAGCAATAACTAGAGACGCAGTAAATAGTGGTGCAAAAGCATTATTACATGTTGAGGAAGATAATGAACCAGCAATAAAGGTTTACAAGAAGCTAGGTTATGAGGTTATAGGTAAGAAGAAATGGATATTTGTAAATATCTAGAAAAGCAGATTATTTTAATAGCATTATTTATTGGAAGAAATTTAATTTCACCCTTCTTGATCCCTCGTCTATTTCAGGATAAGCTAGTAGGTTTATTTTATTTCCATACCTGCCATTTTCACTGCTTGGATAAAGTCTTTCCATGTGAGGTTAAGCCATTTTGATAATTCATAGTATAGCTCTTTTGGTATGGTGAACCTACCATATTTCTTAGCATATTCAATTATTTCTTTATGAGCCCTCCATCTAGCGTCTATTCTTGATTGCGAAAGCTTTATTGCTAAGTCTATATCTTTAGGGGTATCATATTTGGCTCTTAAGATTATTTCTATAATTTTATTTATTCTACAGGGTACACCTATTGTGCTTCCTCTTAATGTTACTTTTCTAGTCTCAAGTCCTAGTTCTTTAGCTAGAGTTGATGTAAGTCCCTGCCTTGGTATAATTTTATCAACTATTCCTCCAAGAATATATACCTCAATTTCATCAAGGTCTTTTGAGGTTAGCTGTCTAGGAGCATTTGGGTCTAGAACAATTACCTTATCTGATTTGTAGTTTTCGAGTACTCTTTCCGGTCCTTCTACATATATTTGCACCTTATTATGTCCCATGAACTGCTTTATTCTATCTATTATACCTTTAGGTGCTGATGTGATCACCAAATTTAAATCCCATAAATATTCTCTAAGGATTGAAAGTGAGAAAGATAGTTGAGTTAATAGCAAATTTCTCTCTTTATCTAATAGTAAATCCCAATACCTTAAATCGACTATAAATATAGGCTTCACTGGTTGGGGGAGTAAAGATAATAGGTGTTTTAGCTCTATCATTAGTCCTTCGCCCTTTTCGTGTGGATAAACAGAGTCTACACTACTCGTATTCATATATACCCTTACATTTCTCCTACATAGTGTAAAGACCTTATTATTCCATGTCTCAGAATATAGCGGGCACCATCCTCCTTCCTTCACTATCTTTATAGTCTTATCATATAATAGCATGTGCGTTATTAATTGCTGGAATTTGTTGTTTAGTACTGGCAACTCTTTAGCTTTTATTTTTGAACCTATAGATGTAATTCCTTGGTCTAAGAGTAGTGTGAATAGTATGTCTCTAGGCTTTTCAAATATTACCATGAATTACTATTCCTCAGTTAGTGTTAATGTAAATTATAGTGTTTTTAACTTCTTGATTTCCTTACTTACCTCTTCTACATCCTTATATGTATCAATACTTCTCCAGAATACCCCCTTGTATCTATATGTCATTATTTTACCTTCTTCAGCTAATTTTGGAAATGTTGTTCTTTCTATATCTCCTCTCTCAACAAGATGATCTAGTATTTCTGGTTTCATTACATATACACCAGCATTAATCCAATATTCTTCGAGATACGGTTTTTCAATAAATTTCTTGATATATCCTTTTTCATCTATTTCAAGTATTCCGTAAGGGCTTCTAAGGGGGACAGCTGCTATAATAGCTATTATATTTGGTTGTTGATTAATTACTTCAACCATTTTTAACGGGTTAAGATTTGTTATTATGTCTCCATTAATTACAAAGAATATGTCTTCTCTTTTTAGAACGCTTTCAGCATTTTTTATTGCTCCAGCAGTTCCTAGAGGTTCATCTTCCACAACATATGTAATTCTTACTCCAAGTCTAGAGCCACTACCAAGGTATTCAATAAGTTTTTCCTTCATGTAGCCTACAAGGAGTACTATTTCATCAACACCATACTTTTTAAGCCATGTAATCTGCCATTCAATAATGGGTTTGCCTGCAACTTCAACTAAAGGTTTTGGTTTTTCGAGTGTAAGAGGTCTAAGCCTTTTACCCATACCACCTGCAAGTATAGCGGCCTTCATGGAAATAACACCCAGAAGCTATTAATTAATTAGCCTAAAGTTTGATAAATATTACTTCAAGATCCAGGATGACAGACATCATTAGCAGAGAATTGGTGCCGCCGCGGGGATTTGAACCCCGGACAACCCGGTCTTCAGCTTCGCCGGAGACCTGATTAACCAGGTCTCCTCGGGCGCTCTCCCGGGCTGAGCTACGGCGGCATCATGATAGTATATGTATGGGGGAGGTTTAAGTTTTATGCTGGAGAGTCAAAGGGGTTCAGGTTTATGGATGCTCTTAGAATACTACTACAACCTTTAACAGCTATTGATCTAAGTATAATTGATAATGTAGTATCCGTACTAAAGGATACATTTGAAAGAGTAATAGTTGATGTTAATGGTGTTATACTTTCACCCCCTATTACAGTATATAATTGGCATAGAGCTCAATACAATAGCGATAAAATACTAGATTGGTTGTATAGAAATACCGAAGGTTATGGTTATGATGTTGTTGTAGGTATAGGAGATATCGACGCCTATGTTAGGGGCCTTAACTTTGTTTTCGGTGAAGCATCTAGCGTATTAAAGGTATGTGTAGTTTACTTAAGGAGGCTCAGGAACGAATTTTATGGTCTTGAATCTGATTATAATAAATTTATTGAAAGAACATGTAAAGAAGTTATTCACGAAGTAGGTCATGTACTTGGCTTAAACCATTGCCTAACACCTAAGTGTGTAATGAATTTTAGTAATAGCGTATTTGAGGTTGATGGTAAATCAAGGTATTTCTGTAAGCAATGTGCAGATCTACTATTAAAGAGAGGTATTAGAGTTAGGAAAATGTTAGCTTAGTTTTAAGACAACTAGAAAACATCATTTGGGGAGGTGTAATGAATATTAACGTGAGAAAAGCTTCTTTAGATGACGTTAAAGGCATTGTTGACGTCAACTGCTCTAGCGTGGATAAATGGTTTAAGTATGTTAATGGTAAAGAAGTTGAGGCTAAATATGAGGAGCTTAGTATTGAAGAACGTTTTAGTCATGGAGGTCCCTGAATGAGTATTGAAACTTGATCCATACATTTAAACTACATACTGACTAGTAAACAGTATCCATTAGTTGCTATGGTGAATGGTAAAGTTGTTGGAGAATTAGAGCTCTAATAGGTGAAGAGAAGGGTATTTTAGGAAGAACAGCGTTCATAGATGTTTTAGAGGTTCATAGAAATTATAGACGTAGAGGTATAGGTAGAGCATTAATAAATAAAGCGATAGAATTAGCGAAGGAAAAATAATTGCCGTACAATTAGTGTTTGGCCAGCAAAAGAAGCTATAGACTTCTACAAGAAGTGCGGATTAAATGAAATAGCATACAATATAATTAACCTCAAAATAAACATCGAGAACATTACCATTAGTAAAGAATCTCCCAGTTATAAAATAATGGACTTCCCTCAACATTACAATGAGGTAAAGGATTTGGAATTTATATCACCTAGAATAGAATCGTCATTTACGTTTTGGCTTAAAAGCCTATGGGATTACGCTATTGAGGAAGATAGAATTGTTGGTTTAGAAGGCTATATACCTGAGCTTCAAGCAGTATTTGTTTTAGAGAGCTTGTGGTCTGGTAAGGATGAAGGTAAATTAGGATTATGGATTAGGGATGAAGGTAAAATACCTTTGGTACTAGACTACATGTTTTGTCTTTCGAAAAAGCTAGGGTTTAAAACATTACGGATACTCGTAGAAGAGCGATTATATCATAATTATTTCTCTAAATACCCTCATGAAGTATTAAGTAAGGAGCTAGTTCTAATGAAGCGTTTAACTAAATAATTATATATCTACTACGAATGTAGCAGTCCATATATTATCCTTCTTCTCTATCTTCATTTCAGCATAAGTTATTGCTTTAACTATCGTTCTTTTTTCATGTTTTTCTTCATTAAAATGCTCTCCCCAGCCCTTACCTTTAATATAGCATTCCTCGTCCCTACACCAAATTTTATCAACTTTAAACTTACTGAAAACAACATTATCAGAGTCGTAGTATACAAGAAATGTTTCAAGCCATCTAAGGAGTAGGCTTTCAAGGTCAATGCCTTCCTCTTCAACTTTATACTCTAGTTTAGGTTCTACTTTGGAGGTATCTGTCATGACCTCAAATACAGCTATAGCTGCATTTTCAAATAATTCTTCAATACTTTTCCCATAAGCTACTATAAGGACGTCAGCAGTATGCTCTTTAAATTCAAATTTCTTAAACTCCATGAAGCCCTCCCTATATTCCATCACTTTAACAATTAGCTTTAAGCACTATTTTTAGTTTTACTATTCTAACATTTTTATAGAGTAGATAATGCTGTATCCAAATCCTCTATAATATCTTCAACATCTTCGAGCCCTACACTTAACCTTAGTAAGTTCCCTTTAATGCCTAGTAATTTTCTATCCTCTTCCGTTAGGTCTTTATGAGAACTTGATAGTGGGTGAACTATTAGTGATTCTGTTCCACCAAAGCTTGGAGAAGGTCTAATGATCTTAAATTTACTCAAAAGATTGAGAGCATCATTCGTAGTTCCCTTAATGGTAAAGGATACAACACCTCCAAAACCTCCTTTTAATAACTTACATGCTATTTTGTATCTAGGATTACTCTTCAACCCTGGATAGTACACTTCCTCAATCTTAGGATGATCTTCTAGAAATTCAGCAATTACCTTGGCGTTATCGGAATGTTTTAAAACTCTAATCTTTAATGTTTTTATGCTTCTTAAAGCTAAATACGCTGAATATGGTGAAATAATAGTACCTAGCAATTTTCTTAATTCAAGTAGTTCATTGAATAGAGGCTCATCATTTAATAGAATAGCACCTCCAAGAACATCATTATAACCTCCTATGTATTTAGTAATGCTGTGGATTATAATATCTGCGCCATAATCTATGGGATTTAATAGTATAGGCGATGCAAATGTATTATCAACAACAAGTAGTGCATTGAATTCCTTACATGCCTTACCTATAACCTCTAAATCAAAAACTTTCAATAGAGGGTTGGTAATGGATTCAATAAATACTATGCTCTCATTTCTAATGTTACTGATTATATCCTCCTCACTAGGTAGCACTTCAATAACTTTTAGCCCAATATCTTTCAACTTACGAGCAAGTATTAGTGTTGAACCATAAATTTCTTTGCATATTACCAATACCTTACCCTTCAGATTAGTCAGAGTAAATAATGTTGATATAGATGACATACCTGAAGAAAATGCTAAGCCAAACCTACATTTTTCTAATTGAGCAAGAGTATATTCAAAGGCATAAGCATTTGGGTTTTCCTCTCTCGAATATTTCAGTACATGGCCATAGATTTTGTACTCTGTTGGAAATTCATAGGGTATAGAACTATATAAAGGCATAGTTATAGGCTTAATATTATTTATATCAACATCTCTCCAAGCATGTATAGCCTTCGTACCTTTATTCATAACATCACCCTAGGGCAAGTGCATGATTACCTTGAATCTACTAGTATCTTAAGTAACTTTTTAAGATATAGAGTCCCTTAAGAAGATAAGGGCTTCAAGATGAAGGTAATAGCATCAGCTCCGGGTAGTATCGCTAATTTAGGGTGCTTATTCGATGTAGCAGCAATGGCTGTTAATATTGCCAGGGATTTCGTAGAAGTTAAGATAACTAAGGAGTTTAACGATATAGTCGTAGAATGTAATAGTTCTAGTGTTCCAAGCGGAAATAAGAATTCAGCATATTATGCAATTAAAGCTGTTCTTGAAAAATATGCTTTATTAGGTGAAATAGGAGTTTACGTGAAAGTATATAAGAATGTACCTATTGCAAAAGGTTTCGGCTCATCTGGAGCATCAGCAGCTGCAGTTGCTTATGCCCTAAATAGCTTGCTAGGCAATAAGCTGAATTTAAGAGAACTTGTAGCATGCGCCGGCTATGGTGAAATAGCTAGTGCAGGATCAATACATTATGATAATGTCGCTGCAAGCATCTATGGAGGATTAGTCCTACTAGATTTAACTAAAAGAGAGATTCATATTTACAAAGTTAAGATATCTGAGTTTCTAATTAACAACATTAAGCTTGTAGCCTTTATACCATTAAAGTATAAGAAGCCCTCAACTGGAGTTATGAG
Organism: uncultured Desulfurococcales archaeon; assembly: GCA_964467535.1. Taxonomy (GTDB): domain Archaea; phylum Thermoproteota; class Thermoprotei_A; order Sulfolobales; family WANQ01; genus CAYXRT01. Next base: position 142,412 of record CAYXRT010000001.1, on the reverse strand, counting down.
GAAGATCTTACCTAAATATATAGAATTAAAGGATCTCATTAAACAAGTATCCGCTACAGCAAAACTCATATATGCAATACATAATGATGATCTAAAAGCTTTCGGAGAGGCTATTAGTATTGGTGGACCCATCGAAGAAGCAAGATCTAGGTTCATACCTAGATACTGGGATCTAAAGAAGGCTTGTCTAGATGCTGGAGCTCTAGGATTTAATATTGCTGGAGCAGGACCTGCAACTTTTGCAATTATTAAAAAGGACGATGTTGGTAGTTTTTTAGAAAGAGTAAAAAAGATTGTAGGCAATATACTTAATGAATACGAAATCAAGTTATTGGACATAGAGAGGATAGGGGCAAAAATAGAACCATGTCATGGAAGGCTCTAATAATAACTTCTCTATTATAATGAATTTCAAAAAGTCATTTTATTTAATAGAATGAAATGTTGGATGATAGATAATATTACAAGCTACTTGAATTTGCAAAAAAGTTATATAGGATGAAAAAGAGTTACGCTTCTAATACTTTGAATAGTTCCTCTATCTTCTTTTCTTCTTCTGGTGTCTTCTTTACTACTAATCCCTCTATAAAGAATATTACAAATGATGTGAGTAGCTGGCACCCGGTAGTGATTTCCCAAGGTGTTTGTAAGCCAAAGTTCAATATAGCCCATACTATGAATCCTCCTGCCCATGAAGCTATAGCGCCTCTCCAAGAAGTCTTCTTGTATATTAATCCAAAGAGTAAGGGTATACTTATTGGACCTAGTAGGCCTGCGTACCATTTAACCATGGCTTTAAAGGCGCCACCTAATTGGGGTGCTGCAAGAGCTACAGCAACAGTTATTGCACCAAAGATGAATGTGGCGATTCTGCCCACGGCAAGTAAATGTTTATCTGTAACACCTCTTCTTAATCTGCCGTAAACATCCTTTGTAAGGACAGCTGCTAAGGCATTAAGATCTGAGTCGACCATGGACATTGTTGCAGCAAACATCGCTGCCGCCATTAGACCTAGAAGGCCTGGTGCTACTTTAGGTAAGTAGTCTCTACATAATAGCGCGTAGGCATATTCTGGGTTGTCAAGTTTTGGATATATTATTCTAGTTGCCCACATAGGTATGAAGAATGATAATGGATATGTAAAGTATAGTATAGATGAGAATAGTGCAGCTTTTCTAGCTGCTTTAGGGTCTCCTACTGATATAAACCTCTGAGCAAGCCCCCATGTACCTCCAGCATAGCTTAATGTAACTACTATTAAGAATATAAACCACCAAAATGGTGTATACGCACCGCTTAGGGGTTGCCAGAAGCCAGGTGGTGCTTTAGATATTAATCCTGGAATACCACCTACAATTGAAAGAGCTACACCCAGTGTAACTATGGTGATAGAGAACTGAACTATAGCTTGGATGAAGTCTGTCCATAGCGATGCAAGTATGCCGCCCATAGTCATGTAGATGAGTACTATCACGCCTCCTATGATAATGCTATGGACAAGGTCTATCCCTATAAATACTGATAGGAAAACGGCTAATGAATATATCTTCAAACCTTCATCAACAAACTTTATACCTATACCTGAGAGAGCAAGAACTATACGAGTTGGTAGATTAAATCTCTCCTCTAAATATTCTAGAGGAGTCATTATGGCTTTCTTGGCAAGTTTAGCCCATCGTGGTGCAAATGTAAATGCTGTTATTATTAATCCTATACCTATAGTTAAAGCCCAAATAGTATAAATAGTGAAGCCATATTTCCACGCAACTCCAGCATAGGCTACAAAGGCAAAGGCGCTATAACCAGACATATGGTGCGATATTGCCGCTAACCACCAAGGTATCTTCCAACCTCCAGCGAAGTAATCAGCTGTCGATTTAGTTTTTCTTAAAGCCCATACACCAATTCCTACAACAATTATGGAATATAAGACTAAAACCACGTAATCTATAGGTGTCATAGCCATACAAGTCACCCTTGACTACATAAGACTTTAACGTCAATCATAAATAAACTTTATCCTACATATCATATTTGTGGGCGTCTCATGCTCTTTATAAGTAAAAGCGCATTTTTATATAGTATATCTTCTAGAATATTCTGTGGAAATCTACATTGGAATATTTTCTCCAGTTCGATTTCTGGCGATAGGAAGGGCATATCAGAGCCAAAGAGAATCTTAGTAGATCCTATCTCCTTAACTGCTAGTCTTATCACAGGTATATATCTTTGACCAGCAGTATCCAAATAAATGTTATCAGCTTTCTTAGCAGCCCTAATAGCATCATACCAAAGTTTTCCAAGCCCCATATGGGCTAAGATAAACTTTGCTTTAGTATAAATACTTGCCAATTCCAAGATCTGTAAAGGTTGAGCATATATAGGAGATCCTGTATGGAATAGTATTAATATCTTCTCTTTCTCTGCAATCTCTATTAATGGATATAAGATTTCACTATGTGCAGGAAGCCCCTGCGTTAAGGGATGAAGTTTTAATCCTTTAGCACCAAGTGCTATGAACATCTTGAGCTGTTTAACAGCTTCTTCACCTAACCAAGGATCAACGGTAACAAAAGGTATTATTCTTTTAGGATGTCGTCTATAAGCTTCAATAACCCTTAAATTATCCATGAAAATCTCTCTTCGAAATAGTGCTCTAAAAGGCATTAAAAATACTATTGTTATACCAAGCTTATCTGCAATACTTAGTATTTCATCCACAGGATTACCATTTGAAGAGTTTATTAAATGTGCATGAACATCAATAATCATGGTCTTACCCGTTATAGTCTAAGTAGTCTCTTCGCATTTTTCCACAAAATCGCTTCTCTATCTTCTTCTTTCAAGTCTAATAGCTTCATCTTTTCAAGTTCTAACTTAGGACTTGAATAAGGTAAGCTTGATGCAAATAAGAATCTGTCACTTCCTACATACTCTATTGCCTTCTTAAGTGACTTTATATTAGTTTGACATGAAATGTCCGCATATATATTATCACGTTTTCTCATGGCAGGTATTACCTCCATCCAAAAATCACTAAAACCTGCAAATCCCATAACTACGATAAGCTCAGGGAATACATCAGCTAAGTCAGCGATTTCAAGAGGAGTTTGTGGATGATATCCTGATGGTATATATAGTGGTACCTTATACTTAACAATGCACTCGGCAATAGGATAAACTATTGGATGATTAATACTGAAACCTTGCAGGTAAGGATTAAGCTTAACTCCCCTCAATTTATATTTACTCAATACCTCTTTAAGTTCATTAATGGCATGTTCATTGACCCATGGATTGACTACAGCAAATCCTATTAAGTTTTTATACTTATTAGTGATGTTAATTATTTCCCTATTTGCTCTAATAAACTCACATATATAAGAAACACCATAAGCAGGTGTTATAACGGCATAACTTATATTATAACGTTTCATTTCGTTTATTAGGTCTTCTACATTTAAACAAACATCATGATAGATATTATAACCCACTTCAACATGAAAATCGATGATCAAGCTACCACAGTTAAGTAACACGTTATTTAAGAAAATAAAATTATATCGCTACATAGAGAAATACTTATCAGGGTCTATGCGATGCTAGCGTCTAGGCTCATAGGGCAAGTATTAATCGATGCTGTTGGTAGGCCTATTGGGAGAATTTACGATATACTCTTTGATTCTCAGAACTATGAACTTAAATACATAGTAACCGTAGGACTTTACGTAAATTTACTCAAAATAGGATTATTAAGAAGGATAGTTCCAGCAGATCTTTTGGTACATATAGAACACGCTCCTAGACTCAGAGTGGTTAAGGAATATCTGGATAAAGCTATTAGGAGTCTAAGATACAAACGTTTAAGAAGCTTAGAAAAGGCTATGAGGGAACGTGACATATTAGCATTAATAATGTTCATACCTTTAATTAGTTTACTATTATATTTAGGCATAATTTACTTCTTCACAATATATGGACAAATACTACTATGGACTGGAGTAGTCACTCTAATGTACTTACCTGTACTAATACTTGAAGTACAATACATCTATACTCCGGAGCTTTCCTTAAAGTACATCTACAAGAAGAAAGTTTTCGACATGAACAATAGACTCTTAGGAATTATAAATGATTTTGAAGTGGACAATAAATCTATGAAGATAGTAGCGCTAACATTAAGGTCACCTGGATATTATAAAGTACCTTCATGGTTAGCTAGGGTCTACGAGGAGAAAGGATTCCTAAAATTCCCTGTAAGTATCGTCCAAAGTTTAAATAATAATTCTATCATCGTTAAACTAAGCTTAGATGAACTTAGAGATTTCATAACTTTCTCTAACGAATTTAAGTCTCGATAGATCAGCATATAAAGCTCCCCAAGGAATAGAATCTGTAGATGATAATCATGTCCTTGAAGGAATATGTTATTAACATATCTAAAATACCCGTAAAAGTCATTAATAATGTTATGTATAGATTTATTTTCGATGAAAGCACTGGAGCTAAGTTCCTCATAATGAGAATAGTTGAGGTTCCTCCAGGTGAGAAAGTTCCTTTACATTCACATGATGATGAAGAGCAAGCTTACTTAATTTTAGAAGGAGAAGGGATTATAAGACTAGGAGATAAAAGCTACCATGTCAAGGCGGGTCATGCCGTGTTTATACCTATGCATACACCCCATGGAGTTTTGAACAATAGTAATAAAGTTCTTAAATATGTTCTATTTTGCGCAAAGACCAGATAATATTCTCAGAAGCATTAGAAGTAGGCAGAATTCCATCCCTGATTTTTTATTGATTGGCGCCGGGGGCGGGATTTGAACCCGCGCGGGGCGTGCGCCCCACCGGCTTTCCAGGTAGTCTCCAGGCCGGCCCCTTAGTCCGCTCGGGCACCCCGGCACAGTCCTATTTATTTGATATTCGTGTGGGGTTTTAAGCTTGTTTTATGCTCTTTAACACCTTGTATCCTTTCTTACTTGCCAGTATTTCAATATTGCCATAGATATTCATTAACATCCTTCTTACTCTATCGATTCCTTTTTTCACAACTAGTTGCATAGAACCTTTAGGTTTAAGGTATTTAAAAGATTCCTTAATGAGTTTTTCAACTATACTAAATCCCGCTGTTATAGGAGGATTCGACAATATTACATCGAACTTCACATCCTTTACGGGTTCATATAAGTTTCCTTGTAGTACTATTATTCTATCTTGAACGCCATTAATTTTAGCATTTATTTTTGATAGTTCTACAGCTTTCCTATTTATATCAACCATGTATACCTTTATGTCTGGAAATACTTTTGCAAGGGTTATTCCAATAACTCCGTAGCCGCAGCCCATATCCAATATTATGGCATTTGAGGGTATTTGTGCTACTTCGATTAATAATTTGGATCCGGGATCTATTCGGTTGACGGAGAATACAGGTGGTTCTACAATAAACTCAACCGAAACACCTCTGATGAAGTCTGAAATAATTTTTCTAGCATGAGGTTTTGATGGAGGTTTTTCTGCATAATAGTGTATCATGTTCTTTCTCCTTTTCTTTTCCATAGCTTAGGATATACTCCTATAGGCATAATTACTCTAATAGTCTTTATGGCAATCCCCTTTTGTGCTTGAAGAACTTCCTCGGTTGTCATTTGTGCTCTACCTAAAGCAACTAATTCGCCTTTTAAAGTCATAATAGCTACTAAGTCATTTCTCTTTATTCCTTCATGTAGTAACAGTATTCCTGGTACGGCAAGGTCTGCACCATGAGCTATAGCGTCAACTGCGGAATCCCGTATTATGATTTTTGGTAAATGAGATATTGCATATTCGCCTGGTAATATAACCTTCCTTAAGAGATCTTCCCTACCTTCTTCTCTGTATACATATACGGCTTCAGATAATTCTTGCATAGTTACCAGCGTTTCATCCTCTTTGAATGGCCCTGTTCTCGTTCTTCTAAGCTCCTTCATATGAGCTCCGACACCCAAGACCTCACCAATATCATGACAATACTTCCTGATGTATGTACCAGCTTCACATCCTATTCTTAACAGAGCATATTTACCATTATATTCCAGTAGCTCTACATAATGTATAGTTCTTATTCTTAACGTTCTTTTAACTGATGATCTTAGCGGGGGTCTTTGGTATATTTGGCCTGTGAATTCACTTAATATCTTTCTTAGCTTATCCTCTGGTACTGGTGAATGAAGTTGCATAACACAAATATACTCCTTACCTGAATGAACTACGTTTCCTATGATTTTAGTTACATTCTCTAATGCTATGGGTAGAACTCCTGTGACTTTTGGATCAAGTGTACCACCATGACCGGCTTTTCTTAAATCTAATAACTTCTTGACCCAAGCAACGACTTCATGACTTGTGGGTCCTGGCGGTTTGTCTAAGTTTATTACACCATACTTAATGTACATATCAATAGGTCTTTTGTATGGTACATAGCCATACTTAGGATCAGTCTCGTCTTCAGCTTTTACTAACATCTTCCTCTTAACTTCGCCATAATTATCAAGCTTCTTAATAAATTCTAGACCCTCTCTAGCCGACACTCTTCAGCACCAAAATGAAATGGGGTTTAGAGGATTAAAAATAGCTTGCTTACTGAAATAACATTAAATATAGTAGTGACTTATATTACTGATATCTTTGGCTTTATTCTCTCCTTCATAAAATCTAATAATCCCGCACTTTCTAATGCTTTCTTAACCTCCTCATCAGATGCTCCTTTCGGTATATCTATTTTCTTGTCTAAGGGCTCTAGATGCTTAATATTACATCTTCTTCTCTTAACTCCGCTAATATCCTTAGGCCCTGTTACCAATACAAAGTTTTCATCAATTATATCAACTATTACGCATTTTCTGCCTGCTTCTCTTCCGGCTATTTTAACACATATTCTTCCTACTTCTATTGCAGGCATATTGGAGCCCTCAAGTCTTCCTCTTAGCTTTACCCCTCTTAACCATGTAGGTGTGTATAGATAAGCTTTATGTCTAATTAAACATTTAACTTTAATTTAATATAATGTCTTATGATTTCATATGTTTGATCAACACCTAACTTAGATGTATCTATTACGAGGTCAAATATTGATAGATCCCTTACATCTATACCATAGAATTTTATAAATCTCCTTATTTGACTATACTCCCTTAGCATTGTTTCTCGAGCAACTTCTCCTAGTGGTCTATTTTCTCGAGCAGCTATTCTTAAGACTCTGAGCTTAAAAGGTGCATTAAGATATATTTTTATATCAGCAATATCTTTGACTATCCAAGCAGTTAAATGACCTTCTAAAACAACTTTACCCTTCAATGCCTCTTCTAACGTCCTTCTGTCTATTTCTAGGTCTATTGTTGGATCTTTTTCGGCAATTTTACTTAATTCCTCTAAACTTAACCCTCTTTTAGAGGCTATTTGTCTAAAGATTTGTCCTGCAGAAAAATAACGTAAACCAAGCTCTTTGGCGAGCCTCTTGGCATGTGTAGTCTTTCCACTTCCAGCTGGTCCACTGATAGCAATAATCATTTTAGGCAATTTTTATGCCCCAACAAGTTGAGATCTTATAGCATCTTTTAATAATTCACTTAAGCATCTAGGACATAGTACTCCTCCATAAGGTCTTTCAGGTCTTCTCATACTTTTAGGGAGTTTTCTTAACTGCGAAGGCCTAAGCCTTGGCACTCCATTTAATGGTCTACCGCATCTGGCGCATTTTGCAGGATTAGGCTTTCTTCTCTCGTAGTGAATTACTGTTCTTCCTCCAGGAGTCCTCCTATATACTCTTCTTAGAGATCTTGATCGAAGAGCAGGCCTTACCATTTATATTCACCCTATACTTTCTAGAGCATTAAGTTTATGAGGGTTAAATAAACCATAATGCCCCATATTGAATTACCTGCGCACACCCGTTAATCTATTGGCTACTGGTATTAATAACATGAATATGAGGAACATGTACCAAACAGATTGTATGTAATGTACTTTACCCACTTTGACAGAAATTAAGGATAATGGAAATATATTTGGTGTCGCTACAACCGGAGCCTTGGAAAGCACCAGCATTGAGGCCAATACGAAGGCTAGAAAGAACACTATGGTCCTTATAATTGTTGCTCTTGTAATTATCCTCTTATAGTACTTTACCTCAAGGGCTATTTTTCTTAACTTTTTACTTGCCTTACTTTCATCAGCTGTGCGCTTAATCTTTTCTGCCTGAATACTAAGTTCTTTTAGCTTTTCATAGGCATACCTTACTACATCAGGGTTCATGATACTCCTTACAATACTTATTCCAAAGAACATTGCTAGAGTACAGGTGATCAAAGTATATATAGCTAACATCTCTTCACCCATTATCTAAGCTTTTTTATGACCTCTAGGATTTCACGTGCTGCCTCTTCAGGCTTACCTTCAAGATTTAAAACTGTCTTCACGCTTGAAGCAGTAAAAGTAGCACTTGAGATAGCGGCTATTCTTGTGAATAGTATTAATTCTTCAATTACCTCTTTTCTAGCAAAATCACTTCTATATCTAGTTTTATCTCTCAGTTGTCTAGATATGATATCTTCTATGGGTGCTTCAATAATTATTATTGCATCGGGTGAAAGTTCTTCAATTACATGTTTTGGGAGCCCAGGCCAATATCCTGTTGTAGTTCTGATAATAGCATGTGTATCAACTATAAGCACAGATTTTTCATCAAGCCTACTTAAAGAATCCTGAATTATAAGTTTAGCAGCATGACCTTGAAGTTCAAGTTGTTTTCTTAGCTCAAGTTTTCTTAGCTCATCTCTATGAGAAACTAACCCTTTTTCTCTAGCAGCTTTAAACATGTAATCTCCTAAGTTTACAACCCTTATCTTAATACCCTCATATTCAGCTAGTTTTACGAGATTATTTAAGACAGTTGTTTTTCCTACTCCAGGTACTCCTACCACTATTAATGTAAGGAAAGGGTTTCTCTTCATTTACTCTTCACCTATAATTCTCTTGAGCACTGGGTACATTTCTAATGTTCTTTCATAAGCTATCATCATGTAATACTGATAAACTATTCCTACCGCAAGAAGTAAGCCTGTGCCACTGCCATATGCTCCAAATAAACCTGCAAGCACAGCCACTAATGCAACAATTATCGAACTTAAAACAGTTAGTGGGTAGATGTATCTAGCTAATAACCTTTCAAGTATTTTAGGGTTCCTCCTTATACCAGGTATTTCAAGTCCTGACTTAACTAAGTTCTCTGCTTGTTGTGCAGGACTTAAACCAGCTATTTCAACCCACATAAAACCTAATAATATAGATAATCCTATCCATGCAAGGCAGCTTACCAGGACTTTAAATGGTTCATATACCACCTGTAATAGAAATCTTGGAGGACTTAAGTAGTATACTATTGTTCTAAATGCATCAGCTATAGGACCTGGGCCAAGCCTTTCAGCTAATCCCATAAATAATTGTAGATCCGATATAAGAATTCCTACGAGTAGAACGGGTATGTTGGTTACATACATGAACTTTAATGGTACTCTAGTTCTTATACCTCTAAGCCTTTGCGTTGTTACAGGTATTTCTACCTTCATTCCCTCAAGGTAGACTAGAATAGCTATAAGTGTGAATGTTGTTATGAATCCCACTAAATCGGGTAATCCTGCTCTTATATCAGGTCTAAATCTAAGGATAATTGATGTAGGATCTTTACCATTCATGAATACCCATATGGTATAGGGTATGAAGCCGTAAGGTTCCTCCCCTTTAACCGTTAAAATTCCAAACATAGACCAAAATACTCTATAAACTACACCTGCAAGTATGAAGAGGCTTACACCACTTCCAAGACCCCAACCCTTTTGGATCATTTCATCAAGCAATATAACTATGAAGGTTGCTATAAATAATTGTACAATAACTAATAGCTTTACATGAATTGGTATAGTGTACATCAGCCCCGGATCCCATTTCCATACAAATGCATATATAGCAGCTTCAACTAAAGCTATTATCAATGCCAGAGCTTTATCAGCTTCGGTAAACTTCTTCCTGTCCTCAGGGTTAGTTAAATCTAACTTTATTATCTTGGCGCCGACAAGTATTTGGAGAATTAACCCAGCTGTTACTATAGGACCTATTCCGAGCTCCATTAATGTACCGATAGTGCTTGCAAATATGACTTGTATTAAGTACAGTCCCCTAAGCGGGTCAGCTTCAGAAACCTTAACTCCATATATAGGGGTATTTGCCATTATAAAGTATATTAAGAGAACTATTCCAGTCCAAATAAGTCTTCTACCAAGAGGTAACCTCATCTTAGGTCTTTCAACCGTAGGAAGCTTCCTACCAACTGCGGCAAGAAGCTCAATAAATACCATTACCTAGCACCTGAATTTTCAACTACGACTACTTCACCGCCAGCCTGCTCTATCTTAGTTTTTGCAGTTTCAGATACATAAGGAGTTATAACTTTCAATGGTCTTGAAACCTTACCTCTACCCAATACCTTGTTAAACCCCAGTTCTCTTACATCTATGACTATCTTGTTATTCTCCATTACTGCCTTTCCCTCATCTAAGAGTTTTTCTGCTAATTCATCAAGTTCGCCTACATTAATTGCTTGTACTGATGGTAGAAGTTCAGGTGGCCTAGAAAATCCATGCTTACCAAACCATGATGGAGCGTACTTTACCACCCAAGTCCATTTATGTTTATGCATTCCAGCTGCCCCCTTACCACCACGACTTCCAGACTTTCTATGCTGACCTATTCTACCATAGCCATGTGTTCTAGTTCTACCACGTAATTTTCTACTCTTTTTCCTCTTTCTCACAACCATATTCTACACCTAAAGCATTCTCTTTATTAACTCGTTTATTGCAGGTCCTCTATAGCCTAGTTCGCCACCATCACCATAAGGTTTCTTGGTACTCCCCTTGAAACCTCCTCTTGGTGGATGAAGCCTGAATACGGGCTTAATTTTATCTTCTATTCTATGCAACATTACTTCGCCATTAAGTATCTTATTAGCTAATTCTTCAATTCCTCCTGGTATCTTTAAGACTGTTTTTACGTAGTCATCTGTTAAAGGTTTATTTCCTGGCACTCTGCCTCTTTTCTTTAATAACTCAATTAATGTCTCTCTATCAATTTCCCCCCAAGTAACCCAGTCTTTGACCTTATGTAACATACCTTCAATGCCAGGTAAAGTTGAAGGATATAAAACACAATGGAATTTTCTGTGTAATCTCAATAGAGCTAAAGTATACTTTACATCTGGCGGAACATCTACTCTACCTCTAATTCTTATAATAGCGTATATCGATGGCATTATATACACCCTAGTATTTTCTACCTTCTATACCAGTCTTGTGGTGTTACGAAATAGTACGTCCTTTTTAATGCTTCATAAACTGCTTTAGCAAAATTTAATGTTGTTCTGGTTTCTCCACGTGTTTGAGTCCATACATCACTTATGCCAGCAAATCTCAAAACTACTTTAGCTACTTCACCTGCAACTAAACCTGTACCTCTAGGTGCTGGTTTAAGTAATACTTCGACGCTTCCTGCCTTACCTCTAACGGCGAAAGGTATACTATGTGGTTCATTACATCTACATTCCCAGCTTCCACATCCTCTTCTCACTGGAACAATATTTAGTTTGGCGTCGATGAGGGCTTTTTCAATAGCCATTCTGAGTTGTTTTGCTTTACCTTGACCTAGACCTACATATCCATCAAAATTACCAACAACTACAACAACTTTAAACCTGGTAATTCTACCTGCATCAGTCATCTTCTGTACAATACTTACATCAATAACTTGGTGTTGTAGATCTGGTAGAAAATAATCTACAATTTCAGGCTCTTTTAACGGAAGGTTCTTTTCAAATATTTCTCTTAAGGAAGTTATCTTACCTTCCTTTACCAGCTTTCCAACACGCGTCCTGGGAACCCATTCTTCAATATTAACTTTACCTAGCATGATTATTCTTCACCCTCTTTAATTTTCTCAGGTATTCGTGGTAGTTCACTACAAGTACTTTCATTTAAACCATAATCTTTACATATTTTGAGAAGTGTTTCCCTAAAATGTGAAGGAAGATTACGAGGATCAAATTCACGGCTTAAGTATTTTGAGAAGCGTTTTTCATATAATTCAGGGTTTTCGGACAGAAGTTTAGAAGCATAATCAGCTATATGTTGACCAGGTATTCTATATTTAAGACAATATTCTAGTTTCTCCTCATTTTCAAATATTTTATGTATACCCATGGGTATTTCCATACCAGCATCTATGCCTCCCTTTATTGCAGCAAAAATTCTACAGCAAGGAGTAAACTTATGAAGACCTATATCAGGTACAGCATATTTTACTCCAGCTTTTAATGCACGTAAGCCCACCAAGAAACCTGTTAGGTATGCTGCAGGGAGATTATCTGTAGCGCCCTTCCAGCCATATTTTTTAACAAGCTCCCTACTATGTGCAGCAGCAATTGTAATATCTCCTTTAGGATTAAATTTAACTACTTGTACTATGATGTGATTCAATGATCTTCTAACTACGAATCTAGGCTTACCTGAAAGAACCATTATGTATCTCTTATAGTAGTTAGTCTTGCCTTCACGACGTCTTCTCCTTGGAACCTTATATTTAGGTCCTCTAGCCATATTGTTTCACCTACCTTATTATTCCATGTTCCTTCATGTATGCTTGTAAGCTTGAAAGGTTCTTGAACATACCACCTTTAGCTAACATATATAATCTTCTATAAGTTCTTCTATCAATTATACCCTTATCCCTTAAGTACCTTAAATAACGTCTAATCTTTCTAATCTTATTCATCCAGGCCTCTTTCTTTGATAGACGAGCTGTTTTAGCTCCCTTTCTCTTGCCGTGACCTCTTCTTCTGCCCTTCTTTCTTTGCTCGTGTCTAATTCTCCACCTGATTCGACTGTTACCTCTAACAGGTTTTACCGTTATAACTCCCTCTTTGATTAGCTTTCTTATGTCATCTTTAGTTGTAGCTGCTTGTACATCCTCTATTCTCTCAGGATCAATCCAAATACGGCTTTCACCAATACCTAATATTTCTGCTGCAAGCCTCTTCTGTATACTCAAATCCATGGCACCTACACCTCATTAGCTATTCTAAACCCCATACTCTTTGCTTTTTCTAATATCTGCATACGTTTACGAAAACCTATATTACTAGCTATATAAATTATATGGGTCGTTGGATCAAGAGATTCAAGGTCTTTAACACTATGAACTACAACAGGTTTAAATCCTGATGGATGTAATCCTCTAACAACTCTAGGAGATCTATAGCCTACACTAACGACTGGGGGGTATCCCTTTAGCTTTAACCTCATCTTGTTATCAAGTCCTTTAGGCTTTCTCCACGCATATTGGTTAATAAACTTAGGGAACTTCCACCATAGATGCCTTAAGAATTCAGGCTTCTTTCTTTTCATTGCTAGCTTAAGCCTTAATAATCTCTGCTTTACGGAATCTAATGCAGGCTTCACTCTATAACACCTCTTTCATAAATATATATACCATCTAGGAATACACGTCTATCGTAGCCTTTAATTCTAGTAGCTCTTTCAATGTTAGCAGCTGTTTGACCGACAACTTCAATATCAATGCCCTCTACTATAATATCGTCTTTCATTACCTTTACTTTAGCTCCTTCTACAATCTTTGCTATTCTCGGAGCTTTTTCTCCTAAGAAGTTCTCAATAATGACCTTATCTCCAGAGACTTTAACTGATATAGGGAAGTGAGAGAAGACTATCTTAAGTTTATATCTAAAACCTTTAGTAACGCCAATTATCATATTCTCTATGTGAGAAGCTATTGTTGGAATTAATGCCTTCCTCTTTCTATCAGCGAAAAAAGTCTCCACGATAACTTCATTATCAGTCTTTCTAATGATTATCCCCCTAGCATGAGAAAAATCCTTTGTTAATTGCCCCTTAGGTCCCTTAACGGTTACCTTTAATCTATCAACTTTCACTTCAACTCCTTGGGGAATAAGTACTTTTTCAACAACGTGAACAGTCTTAGCCATAGAAATCACCTCGAAATCAGTAAACGTATGCTAATAGAACTCCTCCTATTCTTTTAGCTAATGCTTCCTTATGAGTCATAACTCCCTGAGATGTTGAAATTATTAATATACCTATATCTCTTGATGGGAGGTATTTTCTAAGCCAGTGTGGCATAGACTCTAAATCCTTATACTTGACTGAAAATCTAGGCTTAATAACACCACATTTATTTATCCTACCAAGTAGCTGAACTTTAATCTTACCCCATCTACCATCATCTATGTACTCGAATTCACCTATGTATCCTTCACGCTGCATAACCCTTAATACAGATATTATTAGTTTAGAAGCAGGCATTATGATTGCTTCCCGCTTACCCCTCATTTCACAATTATAGATTGTTGCCATGGCGTTTGCTAGGGTGTCTAACATAACCATATCTATCACCTTAAGAACTAGTTATATTTCTTAAAGCCTAGACTTGGTGCAATTTCTCTAAAGCACTGTCGACATAACATTAATCCATATTTTTGAATAACCGCATCATGCGATCCACATCTTCTACACTTTCTTGAACCCTTACCAAATGCTCTATGCTTTGGAGGCCTGAACTTACCCATGTTTCTCACCCCTATGGTACTATTCTTACACCTAGTTCCTTCTCCAGGAATACCATTGCCTCCTCTTTACTAACCCTATGTCTTCTAGGTATATGTTTTTTCTTACACCTTCTCCTTCTCAGAACCCTAAATCCTGGTCTTTCCAAGGTTATGGCGACATCCATTCCGAAAATACCTATTTCAGGATCATACTTAACTCCAGGTATTGATATATGCTCCTTTATTCCAAAAGCCACATTACCATATTCATCAAAGCTCTTTGCGCTTATCCTCCAACCTATGGCTTCAAGTGCTTTCTTTAAGAATTCTATTGCTTTTTCCTTTCTTAGAGTAACCATTACTGCAATATTTTCTCCTCTTCTTATTCCGAATTCTCTAATAGTCTTTTTAGCCCTTCTAGGAACAGGTTTTTGCCCTGTAAGCATTTCTAAGACTTTAAATGCCTTTTGTAACCTTTCACCTGAAGAACCAACACCTATATTTACTGTTACCTTTGCAATCCTAGGCTTGAGCATTGGTTGTTCTTCCCATCTCTTAAGAATAGATTCTATTAACTCCTTAGGTAGAACGCTACTCACTTCCAAGCACCTTGAGGTAAGCTTATTAGCGGCTCTTCTCTACCAATAACGAAGACGTAATCTAGAATTGTTTGGAACTTCTCTCCTTTAGCATCTTCTAATGTTACTAGAGATCTACGTCTACCCATGCCCTTTGTTATATCAATTATTCTTCCAACTCTTCCAACATTTCTTCCATCAATAATAATTGCTAATACTTCAGGCTCCAGTGGTACGTAATCTAGTATCTCCTGTTCAGGTATGGAGATTTTAACTGTACTTAAGGTCTTATATGTATCCTCTACAGGATTTGTAGGATCTTTTACTCTAATTAAATGGTTTCTTCCATCATGTAGATTTAATTGAATATGACCTCTCTTAACGGTTGTCTTATTATTAATCCTACATAGCTTAAATGAAGCTTCTTCCTTAGGAATGGGATGTAATGTTAAGAATTTCACTGGATAAGGAATAAGCCTATAAGTTTCACCTGTAGGTATAATTTCAACAACATCCATTAAACCTACAGGGAATTTATAATCCCTTCTAACTTTACCATCAACTTTAATCTTTCCTTCAGCAATTATCTTCCTAGCTTCTCTTGCAGTTTTAGCATAACCTAAAATGTCTCTAACAAGTATTAACAGTGGAATAGACCTCTCAATCGGATGAGGACCTGGTCTAGGCTTTACAGTCCATACTCTTTCCTTAACTGGTATGGGCCACCATGCAGGTGCTACATAGGTTTTTAGGTGCTTCCTACCACCCATGCGTGCCATAGCTTATCCCTCTTTTTTCTCTTCACCTGCTTCTTGCTTTTCCACAGATTCTTCTATTTTCTTTAAAAGTTCTTCTCTAGCCTTTCTCCTTCTTTCAATGATTTCCTTTCTCTTAGGATCTGATAAATCTAATTTAACAATCATAACCTTTGATGGATGAATGGGATAGTATCTTGGTGTACCATCGGCCTTCTTTATCGTGACCCCTTCAACAAATATTCTTAAACGTTTAAGGTCAACTTCTACAACCTTACCTTCATGTCCAGCCCAGTTACCTCTAAGAATTCTAACGACATCATTTTTACGAACTGGTAATCTCTTAATTCCATATTTTTCTCGTAATTCTGGCGAGAGCATTGCAGTCATGAATTTCTGTCTCTTATGAAGTGGGGCATTGAAGAAGGTCTTTCGTTGCTTGCTTGGATGAGAAGACTTAATCCAGTTCATTACTATCACCTTATACTATTATTGTAGCTAAGGCAGCTATTCGAGGCCATCTTTCGGCAGCTTCCTTAGCTACAGGTCCATGAATTTCGGAGCCCTTTGGAGTTCCATCGGGTGTAACTATGACTACTGCATTATCTTCAAATGCTATCCATGTACCATCAGGTCTCCTATATGGTCTTCTTTGCCTAATTACTATGGCCCTAAGTATTTGTCTTCTCATTTCAGGCGTACCTTTCTTGACTGAAACGACAACCATATCCCCAACTCCAGCTGGTGGAATTCTTCTTAGCCTACCCTTATATCCGGGAACACCAATGATTAGCACTTCCTTAGCGCCACTATTGTCGGCTACTTTAACATATGATCCAACTTGTAAGCCTGTATTAATTCTCCTTCTCGGAAACGCAGAACCTTTCTCTCTCTTAACCATTACTTCTTCACCTCTTCAACATGACCTTTAATAGCTAATACTACAAATGATACGGTTTTTGCTAATGGTCTTGTTTCACCTATTATTACTACGTCTCCTACTTTAGCATTTATGCATGGTGGGTTATGAGCATGAATTTTACTATGTCTTTTCTCGTATCTCATGTATTTTCTATCATAGTATAAATAGTCTCTTCTAACAACTACCGTCTTATGCATTTTATTACTTACAACAACACCTTCAAGTATTAGGCCACGTACTCTAACATTACCATGCCATGGACATTTAGGGTCATTACACTTCCTTTGCGGTGGCTGAATACCGGGTATACCTACATTCTTTACATCAGCTCCCTTCTTACCCATGCACTATCTCCTCTTTCTAATCAGTTTCACCCTATCCTCAGGTCTAGCTAATATTTTTTCTCCTTTAACCTCTACTTTAACACCATCTGATAACGTTAGTAAGAAAACTCCACTCTTTTTAGAAACCTTTTTCAATCCTCCTTTAGATGCTATAATGAGGAAGTTTTTGGTTTCATAAACTATTCTTCCTTCAAGATCTATAAGACTTTCATCGGTATGTTTAATTACTTTAACTCTTAAGCCTATAAGCTCATGATAAAATATGTTCTTAGGCGTACGCTTCATCGTTTAAGCTTTCCCTGTCTCTTTAATTCTTCTTCACGTATTATAGTTAATATTCTAGCAATTGTCTTCTTAATTGTCTTAATCCTACCGGGATTATCTAGGGTACCCATTTCAGCTTGTAGTCTAAGTTTTATTAACTCCATCCTAAGTTCTTCAAGCCTTTCTTTACGTTCCTCAGGGCTCATTTTCCTAATTTCATCTGGCTTTAAGCTCATGTAGTTTCACCTTCTTTTACTTCACTGGCAGTTTCTGAAGGAGGTTGTTCTTTTATTTTAACATAGTCGGCTGTGGGTATGGGCTTGACTATAGTTACATCAACACCGTAGATTCCAGGTTTCAACAATGCATGCGCTACAGCTCTATCAACCATATACGAAACCTGTTCACCTACCTTAAAGACCTTGCCGGCTCTGATTTTCTCGTATCTTGCTCTTTCACTTGTAAGTTTACCACTAATAACTATCTCGGCCCCTAATGCGCCAGCCTCCATAATTCTCCTAAGCGCAACGAATGCAGCTCTTCTGAAGTGAAAACCTCTTTCAAGAGCTGTCGCAAGTCTAAATGCCATAACTCTTGCGTTTAGTTCTGGGTTTTCGACGTTAGTGACAGTTATTTGTGGGTTTTCTAATCCAAAGTACTTTTCAAGTATTTGAGCCAACTGTTTAATCATTGAACCTCTTTTACCTATGATAACAGCAGGTCTTTCTGCATAGATTATTATTCTCGTACCAAGCGGTGTCCTTTGAATATCAACGCCAGCATAACCAGCTCTATAAAACATCTTTGCAAGGAACTCATCAACAGCAACTCTCTTCAAAGAATGTTCAATAAAGTACTTCTTAATATTAACCATGATCTCACCTACCAACCTCTTGAACAATAATTTCGATATGACTTAATCTCCTAAATTTAGGAGTAGCTCTTCCAAATGCTCTAGGCATCCACCTCTTAAGTATAGGGCCCTTGTGTGAGGCTATGTGAATTATCTTAAGCTTAGACGTATCTAAGCCTTTATCCTCAGCATTATTTTCAACGTTTTCTAGTAGCTTTAGTAAATACTTAGCTGCTTTTACTGGATATCTGCCTATAGGCCACTTCCACTTATCCGCAAGACCTTTCTTATGGGCTTGCTTACCTTTATATCTAAAGAAAGGTATAGGTTCTTTTAACTCAATAACTCTTTTCAAATATTCCTTAGCTTCTTGAAGCATCATACCTCTAATAGCTCTACATACCTCGTACATAATCTTAGGAGATACTGGTACGTCCCATAGCATTGCCTTAGCTATTCTCTCTTCATCTGCCACCTTCATTGAATAATGCCATACAGGCATTCTTACTCACTCACCCCTTAAGCCTCTGTAAACCACTGAGCTTAAGATTATAAGGATATGTGCTTTAAAAATTATCTTACTGTTATGTTGTTGCGTATAATACTTAAGGGGCTTAGACGATTGTTAGATACTGAGGGCAAGGTATGATATATGCTGATAAGATTTCATTAGTAGCTATCATAGCTATTGTGGTTATATCATTAATAGTAGCATTTCTTATAATCTCATATGTATATAGACCTTTACCTTTAACTCCAACACCTGTAAAAGAGAAAGCTATCATAAAGGATAATAAAATCCTTCTACCTTATCCTCGACTTAAAGGTAAAATGACTGTCGAAGAAGCGATTGCCTATAGAAGGAGTATTAGAGAATATAAAGATGAACCATTAACTATTTCACAGCTTTCACAATTGCTATGGGCGGCGCAAGGAATAACAAATCCCAAGCGAGGATTTAGAGCAGCTCCTAGCGCTGGTGCTACCTATCCATTAGAAGTATATGTAGTGGTAGGGAAGAACGGTGTCGTAGGCTTAAAACCGGGAGTATATAAATACCTACCTCATGAACATGCAATAATCCTTGTAAAAGAAGGTGATGTCAGAAAGGAACTATATGAAGCTGCTCTCAGACAAGAGTGGGTTCTAAGAGCACCAATATCAATAGTCATAACGGCTGTATATGAGAGAACTACTTCAAGATACGGTGAAAGAGGTATTAGATATGTCCATATGGAAGTAGGACATGTTGGACAAAATATCTATCTACAAGCGACAGCTCTTGGATTAGCGACAGTGGTTGTAGGAGCTTTCTATGATGATATGGTTAGGACGATAATTAATGCATCAAAGAACGAGCATCCACTATACATAGTACCTGTAGGAAAGCCCGTTAAGCCATATAGGGTAACATTAGAGGAACTAATAGAATACTATGAAAAACATAGGGGTGATTAAGTAGACATGGAGGTAGATAGATACCACGTTGTACGCAAATGTAGAGAGGAATGTATTGACCTAGGCTATTCAGGTGAAGCCTTTAAGGAATGCGTTGAAGAATGTGTTAAGAAAGCACTAGAAGAAAAATGATACTTTCATGCAGGTAGAAATACGGGCTTTTTATCTGTCGCTATACCCTTAATCTCAGCTATAATCTTTCTAACATTCTTCGGCAAGAAGAACATAGATATATGGGTATGTCCGTCGTAAAACTTTAGCTCACCCTTGATTCTATTATTAATTCTTTTATCTATTTCATCTTTAGTCAGCTTGCTAGGATCGTACTTTAAGCTACCAATAACAAACCCCCATGAAGAATAGAATGCTGGTACATATACCATATACGCTCTTACTATTGGAAATACCTTAGCTATAGTATTGTATATTGTTGCAAATACCTCAGAAGTGTAATATACACTTGTAGCTTGAGTAACCATTATTCCATCATCATTCAATGCTTTTTTAACAAGTTTGTAAAACTCTAGAGTATATAAGTAAACAGATGCTCCGCCAGCTGTAGGATCCGTTAAGTCAAGTATTATTACATCGAATTTATCGGAAGTTTCTTCAAGGTATTTTCTACCATCACTTATAACAAGTTCAACTCTTGGATCATCAAATGAGCCTTTATGCCATTCAGTTAAGTATTTCTTTGCTATTTCAATAACTTCTGCATCTATATCAACCATAACAGCTTTCTCAACACTTTCGTATTTTAAAACTTCTCTTAAAGTAGCTCCCTCGCCACCTCCCATTATTAATACTTTTCTGGGTCTTTCATGTGCTAACATTACTGGGTGTACTAGTGCTTCATGATAGATGAATTCATCCATAAGGGCAGATTGTATTTTTCCATCTATTACCAGTGTTTTCCCAAGAATAGGAATTTCCACTACTTCTACCTCCTGATATTTAGTTTTAGCTCTATAAATTATCCTCTCAACACCGTGTAGAAGTATTGAAGTTGGCGTGACGAGCTCCATGAGCCAATATCTAGCTTTAATAACCATATCATAGCCCCTTTTTTATCAACCTCCTCTGCATCAAATAAGCTTATAACATAAATATAATGAGGAGGATATAAAGTTAAGATAATTAGCCGAGTTAGCTAAATCTAACTTAAGGGATTGTAAAGTGAGTACTAAATATGTAGTGATAAAGAGAAAGAAATTAAAAGAGCCTTTAAGCGCAATTAAGTTAAGAAACAACTTATTTAAAATACTTAGCAAGGTAGGACTTGAAAAATATGTAGATGTTATTGTAAGAGAAGTGCTCAGCACTATTAATGAGAGAGGTTATACCAGGGAAATCTCATGGAGAGATTTGGCAGATATTATAGAGATAACCCTACTTAGGTATGGAATAGAAAATCCTCAATGGTTTGAGGCAGCGAAATTATATGTATTAACAAGAATATATAAGCATGCCGGAAAGGATCCTGAAAAATTAGATCCCATAGATGAGCAGTTAACATATCAAGCTTTAAAGTTACTTGAATTCAGGTATCTCCTTAAAGATCCCTACTTAGATAGAATTATTGAAACGCCTAAAGAAATGTGGCTTAGGGTAGCCAAATCAATAGCTAATGCAGAAATAATCTATGGAGCCGAGAAACATAAAGTTGAGAGTATAGCGCAAAAATACTTTGAGCTCATGTCAACTCTTAGATTTCAACCCAATTCACCGACATTAATGAATGCCGGTACAGAGCTAGGACAGTTATCAGCATGTTTCATAGTACCCGTACCTGATGATCTTGCAAGCATATTTGAAGCATTAAAGGTAATGGCATTAATCCAAAAAAGTGGAGCTGGAACAGGCTTCGATTTCTCAACCCTAAGACCTAAAGGAGATATTCTTGAAAGAACAGGAGGTAGAACAAGCGGTCCTGTTAGTTTTATGAAGATATTTGATACGGCGACTGATGTAATCAAGGAAGGTGGAAAGAGAAGAGGAGCAAATATGGGATTATTACATGTATGGCATCCTGATATATTTGAATTTATAAATTCTAAGTGTAATCCGTACTCTCCACTATTTTCAACATTTAACATAAGTGTAGCGGTTTATGATGACTTTATTAATGCAGTACTTAATGATGAAGAATGGCCTCTTGTGAATCCTCGTGAATGTCCAGAGATACTTAAAGCACCTAGAGATGGCGTACTTAATGTTATTGAAGAATGCAGAAAGAGAGGAGTAAAAATACAATACGTCAATGCAAGGGAGATATTTGATAGAATTGTAGATTGTGCTTGGAGATCGGGAGATCCAGGAGTCGTATTTATAGATGAAATTGAAAGACATAATGTTGTCCCTCATTTAGGGGTAATTCATGCCGTAAATCCTTGTGGTGAAGTACCTGCATTAGACTGGGAAAGTTGTAATTTAGGGAGTATAAATCTTGCAAGATACGTTGTCATAGAACGTGACGAGCCGAAAATAGATTGGATGAAACTAGCTAATGATGTTAAAATAGCTGTGAGATTCCTCGACTCCGTGATAGACGTAAATAAGTTTCCTGACTCAAGAATTGAGAAAGCAACTAAAAGGACTAGAAAGATAGGCCTGGGAGTTATGGGCTTAGCTGACATGTTGGTTAAGTTAAAGATACCATATGATAGCGAAGACGCATTATATATAGCAGATCACATAATGGAGTGGGTAGCGTATAATGCTAAATTAGCAAGCATAGAGCTAGCTGAAGAAAAAGGACCATTCCCCGAATACCATAAGAGTTTACTAGCTAAAGGGAGATTAAACTTTGAGCCACAAATACCATCTAATGAGATATATAGTTCAAGTAATATATCAGGAAGGGTCAAGAAATTAATTAGAGAAAGACCGAAAGTGGAATGGTCTAAGGTTAAGGATCTACAAATTGATAAAGGTATTAGAAATGCGACAGTAACAACAATAGCTCCAACAGGAAGTATTAGTATAATAGCATGTGTAAATAGCGGTATAGAGCCCTTCTTTGCACTAGCGTATCTAAGAGAGACAACCGCAGGAGTATTTATAGAAATAAATAGACTCTTACTTGAAGATCTTAAGAAGCATAACTTATATTCAAAGGACAAGATATTAGAAATAGCTAAAGCAGGTAGAGTTCGTGGTCTAAAATGGGTTCCAGAGGAAATACGACGATTATATCCCACAGCACATGATATACATCCTTTATTCCATGTAAAGATGCAGGCAGTGTTTCAGAGATGGACTGACAATGCTGTATCAAAAACAGTTAACTTATCCCATACAGCTACAAAGGAGGATGTAAGAGAGGTATTTCTTCATGCGTGGAGGTTAAGGGTGAAGGGGATAACGGTTTATAGAGATCTAAGTAAACCTGCACAAGTCATAAAGTTAGGTATAGACTTAGACAAATTACTTAAACGTAAACCTGTCAAAATTAAAATAGATAGAAGTCTCGCATTAAGATATAGAATTAAAGATAAGGAACTACACTATGCCCCCGAAGACTATGCTGGCGGATGTCCTACATGTAATTTGTAACTTCTAATTCATAACCTTTGACAATGTAAATTTACATAGTTGTTATGTGGAGTTTACTGAATGTATTTAGATAAACTCTTTGGAGTATTAAATATCAGTGCAGCAGCGCCTAGTAGTGTTACCTCATGTCCTAACGGGGTTATCATTACTCTAGGTAGTCTGTTTAAAACGTAGTTATCTAGATACTTGAGCATAGGCTTTATCGTTAATTCCTCAGGATTATTTAATATTACGGCTCCACCCAAGGTCACTAGTTCGGGATCATAAACATTAATAACCGATGCTATACCTGCAGCATTTATTTTACCTAATTCATCAATAATTCTCAAAGCAATATCATCGCTTGCTTTAGCTAGATTAAACAGAGCTTCAGCTGTAAGTAAATTCCTTTCAATTAATTCATATAGTTTAGTTTCGCTCCTACTAATATTCCACCTATCTAGTAGTAATTTAACTAATTTTGGAATATTAGCGCCAGAAGCATAAGCCTCCCAATGACCAATAGCGCCACATCCACATTTGATTCCATCATCATATCTTATAACTATATGTCCAACTTCATGAGCATTTCCATCCTTACCTAAAAGCAGATTTCCATCAACAATTACACCAGCACCTATACCAGTACTTATGGTTATGTAGACCAGGTTTTCATAGTCCTTACCAGCACCATAATTTTTCTCACCCCATACAGCTGCAACACAATCATTAACAACTATGACCCTCACTTTAAAGATATCTTCAAGTACTTGCTTAACGGGTATGTTCTTGACATTGGGTAAATTAGGAGGATTAACAATAACTCCCTCCCTAATATTTAATGGACCTATACTTCCCACACCAATACCTAAGACATTTTCTAAGGTTATGTTAGCTCTCTTTAATATTTCATTAATCATCTTAGATATCTTAAGCGGTATTGCGTTTGGATCACATGTTTTAGGTGTTGAATCCTTTATTAAATGTAGCACCTCGCCTTTACGTGTAACTAACCCTACTCTTAAGTTAGTGGCACCGATGTCTACCGCAATGGCATAATCCACGTATATACCCAAGATGTAATCTCCTATACTTCGGGATTTAAACCTGACTGTTGTAAATATACTCTATTTATTAATCATATAGATGATATTCTAGCCTCTTGGAATAAAGTTACACTAACAGAGAATAGATTAATAATGAACATTTCTGAGCTTAATCGCCATGATTTTGTTAAACATTTATCCAAAGATGCTTCTCTTAATGAATTAGCGTCTTTATCAAGGTTGTCTAAGGACTAGTATATGTGTTTTAGGGTATGAGAATAAATACAACGGACTCAAGGTTGAGTCCTCTTACCTCCTAAGGAATAAGGAGTAATAAGTTCTTTATGGTATCAAGCTCTAAGTGATTTGCAAGAATCTGCGAGTAGTAAGTTTAGATGATATCTGTGATAGGTTATTTATATCTAAAGCTTATTCCCATTACGTGATAGGTTATATCGTATATGTGGTTGTTGTTTGTGGTTTCCTAAGGGGGTGAGGAAACTTTATCCATAGATTAGCATTAATAGCCATAAATACATTTACAAGTCTAACTATTTCATTAACAAGTTTAGGTCTAGATAGTTCTTCGTAGTATAATGTTTTACTTACAATAATTGTTTTAGGAGACATCATATTCGGTTGAATTGCAAACTTGCAGTCAGGGCATAAATGTATTATGTCAAGTAGCATTTTGCTCATGAATCTATATCTCTCAGAATCGTCTAATTTATTTAACTCTCTTTGATGATCTGGTGAAATATTCACACCTAATAACAGTACTATTCTATCTTCATGTCCTGCAGGCTGGAAAATCTTTATATTAACCACCAATGGTGGTGGTGTATAAACATTGAGACCCCATGCAACTTTTAATCTAGGTAAGGGCTCTAGTTTTTCAACCCTAAATCCTTCTGATAGAAGCCATGATGATATCTCTTGATCGTATTTTTTCTTCATATACCTCCTAACCCACTTCATGTATTTATATCGTAGTAGATAAAACTTAATGGATACTAGTACTTTTGTCCTTTACTCTCTTGACACCTTTCCTATAGATCTCTAAAATTACCTCTTTAGTTAATTTACGTCCTGCTTTAAGTAGGGGGTACAAGTCCTCTTCTAAGTCTAACTCCGTATAAACATGAATGTTATTTAACCTTTCCCTAGCTTCCCGTATATCTTCTGTTCCAGTAAGTACTTGAGCTAGAGGTGATAATTGATAAAGGATTCTAGCATCAACTAAAAACGTCACCATTGAATAGGGTGTTATATTTACCTTTCGTGTAGAAAGTCTTATATCCTTAAATCCTATGAATCCTTTAGCTGCTAAATATGCAATAGAGCTAGCTTCTGTTTCAGCATGCTTTAATATTTCTGAAAGAACAGTTATATCAGTTCGGCAAAGACCATAAATGCCCACTAAACCACCATGTTTAATTATTTCGGAAATTCTGCTTAGAGTAATATTGATGTCTAATTCTCCATCAGCTCCAATAGAATGTATTCCTATTAAACCATATACAGATGAATTAGCAATCGCTGCTAAAGCGAGTGCGTCCATTAATGGGCTCCATAAATTATCTTCGTGGCCTTTAGCAACGATGTCTCCGCCTACATCAATACCTATGGTAGTATCTAAACCCATTGAAGTACATAGCTCCTCAATGCCTTTTCTAAGACCCTTCTCACCATGAGATGCATCAATTAAAGCAACCTTAGTCTTAAGAACTTTTGCAACTCGTACCCCTTGTGGTATAATCCTTCTTTTATTTCGAATAACATATTCATTACCATTAACGAGCATGGCATAATTACCTATAATTTTACCTCCGACAACTTCATCAATACCTATAGGACCTGGTACGGGGTCTATGGAAAAGCGCTCCCAAGGTATTGACGCTAATAGAGTATTAGCTCCTAGTCTTTTCATCCATAGATATATATGAATAGCGCCAACAACATCCCCTCCACCACCAACGCCTATAACTAAGACTCCTTGAATTAACCTCTTAACTATAGGTTCCTCGATACTATCATATGGAAACCCGGCCATGAACTGTATCCCCTTTAGCGAGAATATATGTATTTGTAGTATAATAGTAATGCTATAGTCTTTGCATCCCTGATCTCATTATTCACTATCATTTTTATTGCATCATCTATGTCAAGTATGATTTCTTTGATAACTTCATTTCGTTCTCTTTTTGCCCCTGTTTTAACCAAATCCAAGGCTAAAAATGCATGTAGCTTTTCAGTACTATATCCCGGAGTCATGTACATTTCAAATAATTTAATAAGTCTTCCAGCTTTGTATCCTACTTCTTCCTCTAATTCACGTAAAGCACAGGATTTAGGGTCCTCACCTTCCTCAAGAGTACCTGCAGGAACTTCAATAATCCATTCGCCAATTACAGGTCTATACTGATTAATTAAAACGATCTTATTCCTACCTAGCACTGGAAGTATTGCTACTGCTCCTCTAAATTCAACAACCTCCTTAATAGTCTTTACACTTGTAGGCAGTATAGCTTCAATTACTTTAACATTAAACTTACGGCCACGGTATATGTATTTCTCCATAATAGCAACCAATTAAGTCTAGGGTTTCCAACTAATTAAATATAGGTACTTGAGGTCGAGTTTATGCCAGTAATGCTATTCATATTAAAAATGTTGTCGAGAAAAGAGCTTTACGTAAAAATGGAAGAACTGAAGAAGAGGTTAGAAAGAGGTGATAAAGAAGCTCTAGAAAAGTATAGGGACCTTTTAAGAGAGATAGAGTTAAGTGAAGAGGAAGGAGAACTAGAATATATTGAAGAAATAGAAGTAAAATTTGATCCAAGTAAGCATTGGAAGCTATTTTCAAAGGAAATAACTAAGTTACTAGATTACTTATCACATAGAGAGTATGAAAGTATATCAGAGCTTTCTCGTGACCTAAATAGAAACGTTGCTAACGTATATAAGGACCTAAAATGGCTCGAAAATATGGGATTTGTAGCATTAATAAGGGAAGGCAGGAATGTCAAGCCAAGACTTTTAGTGCTAGAGTATGGTATTAGATTCCTTTAACTCTATCGACGTAATTGACCATTCTCTTTAATAAATCATACGCTTTAATCGATACTTTAAAATCGAATAAGCCTCTATTAGTTCTTAAGATCAATTCAACAAACTCGTGTTTTCCTTCTTTATCCTTCATTCTCTTTGTGTGAGGTGAAGTGGATTTCTTAATTTTAATTAACGAAAGTTCTGTGTAGGGTATGACTATATTCTCCTTCTCTTTGCATAAATGTTTAAGGTCCTCTTCCTTATACTTTCTCTCACGCTTTTTCTTTAATATCCTATAGACTTGAAGATCGCTTTTAATAGGTAGGCCTGTCTGGCTAGAAACTCTAGCATATTCGCCTAGGTAAACAGCAATAAGTTTATCATCAGTAAATATTAAGTCATAATGTTTCTCATCAAGCCCTGGCACTACTACACTATAAATTACGCCTATTATTCTACTCATATTTTATCACTATATATGTCACCTTTATTAGGTACAAATATATTCATAGGTAGTAGGAGGTATTAAGATAGTTAGATAAATGAGATGTAATAGATAATGAGTAGGGATAAAGCTAGGGAATTAGAAAAATTAATTGAAAAAGCTCTAGGCTTTACCGTGGATAAAGAGGAAACGCATAGAGTAGCTGAAAGTATAGAAGATAAAATTAGAAAGATATATGAACCTGTTCTTGAACCTGGAAAACCAATAAGAAATCCTGAACTCATGGTTAAAGTACTAAGAGAGCGCTATAAATTAATTACGGATTACAGAACTATTGCCTTAACTATAGCGGCTTTCATTAATGGAAGACCTGTTCTCTATGAAGGACCTCCAGGAACAGGTAAAACAGAAACAGGTGAAGCTATATTAACTTTATGGGCTGGTAAGAGAGCGTTTGTTCTACCATGTAGTGAAAACTATGATGAATATAGGGTCATTGGAGACTTCCACCCATTAATGGCCCTTAAATACGGGTTTACTGAAGACAGCTATATTCCAAGACCTCTACTAGCAGCATTAGTCTTAGACGTAGGTGTTCTTGTTGATGAAATTAGGAGAAGTAGTGAAGAATTTCAAAACATGTTATTAGATATAGTTGATAAGAGGAGAATTATAGTACCAGAACTTAGGAGAGTTTTCAAGTCTAAGGGTATAGGTTTCCAAGTGATAATGACCAGTAATCCTGAAGATATAGCACAGGGAGAGCTTAGTGATGCCTTTCTTAGAAGGGTTGTTAGGATAAAGTTTAGCTATCCACCTCGTGAAATTGAAGCTGAAATCATAAAGTTAAGAACTGAAGATATAGAGGTAGAGCTACCACCACAATTTATTTCCAAGATGCTTGATGTTGTTGAAAAGCTAAGAGAACAAGCACTTCATAAACCTGGACCTGCAGATACCGTCCTCTGGGCGCAGCTAGCTAAGAGTATAGCAAAATTAAAGGATAAGAAGAAAGTAGACCTTGAAGACCTAAAGGAAACAGCTCTAGTCTCTCTCGTAAAGAGAATTGAAGATGAAGAACTAGTAGAAAGGGTAGTAGATGAAGTATTAGGATAGAGAAGATGATAAAAGATCTAAGGATATTTCTATTAAACCTCGTAATAGAGTTAAGGAGAAATGGCATTAAAGTAGGTACTTCAGAAGCTATAGAAGCATATAATATCCTTAATTCGTATGCTAATTTAATTGGATATAATAGAGCTGAAGAATTAGACTTAAATGACATTAAATGGGTTCTTAAATCAATCTTAATAAAACGAAGTAGGGATGAGGCATTATTCGAAGATGCTTGGAGAAAGGTAGTCATAAATAAGTACAGAATCGTTGAAATGATGATGAGGGATATTGAAAAAGAACTTAAGATACTAGGTCTTTCATTTAATGAAAAAATAGCATCAACAAGAAAAATCCTTGAAAGAGGGACGAGGACTCAAAGAGAAAGAAAGAGAAGAGCTTATGCATTACTTAAAAGACTTGGTATAATAAGGAAGACGAAAAGCGGTAGTTCAAAAGTAGTAAGTAGAGATGAAGCATATAAGCTAATTGAAAAACTTGTAGAAAGAGGATATTATAATATAGTAGAGGCTGCAAGCAATGAATGGATTCATAAGCTTCAAAGAATATCTATACATAAAATAAGTGATGAAGGATCAGCTCTCTATATAGACTTAGACTTCAAGTACTTGGAAAAACTCGATACAAGCAAACTTGCAAGACTGGGTATTGAGGCCTTAAAAAACAAAAATTATAGGCTTGCCAAAAAGGCCGCGGAATTAATAGCACTTAGGCTAAATACAGGTATAAATGTTTCAAACATATATGATGTACTAAACTTACTAAATCATTTTAATCTACTTAATGAACATAATGTAGAGACTCTACTCAAATCAAATCCCAGAGTCGTTCAATCATCTGTAATTAGTAAATCAAAGTATCTGCCAAGCATAATATTAAGGCTCTCTCCGGAACAACAACAAATACTCTTACCATACCTTCTAAGAAATATGAAGTTAGATGAGGTAATAGAATTACTAAATAAACTCCCATTTAAGGCCCTTACTCATATATCTAAATCAGCTACAGTACATTTGGGTAAGTCAAGTAATTACATATACCTTATGTCTCAAATAGCTCAGGCATACGATAAAGCTTTACAAGCATTAGTGGAAGGAGCAGGTGAAGCTTATTTAGAGTATTCTGAGTATCTCTTATATTCAAGTTTGAAGAAGTTAAGGGAATTGATAACATCAGGTTACGAGGAAGAACTCGATCCATTGATTTATAAAACTATGGAATTAGTTAAGGTTACCCAAACTATAATAAATGCTATCAAGACTGAAAGACCATTACTTGCTGTAGAATCATTAACTAAGAGATTAAGCTTTAATGAAGCAATGCATATACTTCAAAAAATGTATACTAATTCCACTGACCCCAAGCTCAAGAGAATGATACTAATACAAGCATTAAGGCTATGGTTTAAGACAAGGAGAAGAATAAGATCATCCGTGATTATAGGCTTTAAAAAGACACAACACAGAACACACAAACTTGATCTTAGAAAAACAATTGAAAGACTATTACACTGGTCTTCACAACCACTAATTTACAGGGATAAAGTTAGAAGACGAAAATTAGTTCTTGTAGTAGATATAAGTGGCAGTATGAGAGACTATGCAACATGGACCCTGTTGGCAGCATCAACATTTATAGGATCCATTAGTAGATTAGTCTTATTCTCTAAGGATGTAAGCGTAATTGATATTTATGGGAGAACACCTCTCCATAAAGTTGTTGATATATTGTTATCTGCAAGTTTTACAGGGCTAACAAACATATCAAGGGCATTAGTTGAAGCATCTAAATCCATTAGACCTCAAACCCTTATATTAATAACTGATTTAAAGCAAACAGTTAAAGACATTCAACCACATAAAATCATTGAACGAATCATTAAAAACGGATGGCAGGTCGTGTGCATTGTCCCTCCAAGCTATGATGAAGGTGAAGCCCATAAGATTATAGGTATTGGAGGCAAGGTACATGTTGTTGAAGACCCTATGAAGATACCAAGAATATTAATGAAATATTGGGTTTAAAACCTACTTGAAAAGAGAAAGTAAAAAAGTGGAGTAATATATGTTTCAACAAGAGCAGCAAGAACCATTAGTATAGAGGCAAATGCTATCATCTTAATTACATTAATGAAGTCGATTTTCAATTCACTAAGCGGCTTTTTCTTTAGCACCATCTTCCAAACATTAATACCAAAGAATGCTGAACATGAAACCCCCATAATGATGGCAGTAATCTCAAAGATACCGTGAGGTATGAGTAGCAACAACATTACTAACATGTCTATACCATACGTTACATGCATGTAGCTTACAAAGGAACCTAATGTAACAGCGTTAATCAGTAAGATCATGTAAGGTAATAAGACCGTTAATCCTCCTATTATAAAAATCCATACACATAATATTGAGATGTTATTGATTAGGATATAGATGAACATTTCAAGTGTAAAAGGCCTTAGACCAATAAATCTCTTTGCAACCCCTCTTATAAGTTCCCCAAAAAGGGGCCAGAAAATAGAACCAAAAGCTATTCCAAGTATGAGTACTAATATACATCCTACAATAAATATCTTGCACTTACTTAACCACCATGAAAATAACCTACGTAGCACTAGTATCCTTCCTCATAACTGAGAGAGGCCCGACGACTTATAAAGAACCTACAACATTAAAAACGATAAGCTTATTTAAGGACATACAGATAAGGTTTAAACTCGAATCTAGTGTGATAATACCTAAGGGAAGGGTGTTTAGAATGCCATCAAGAAGTGCAAGTGGGAGGATCGCAGACATAACAAAGATACTAGGATTTGAAATACCCCATGAATGGAGGAACTTTAGATATAGAGGTAAGACTCTAGAAGAACTACTAACTATGCCCATGGACGAATTTATCAAATTACTCCCAGCAAGGCAAAGAAGGAGTCTAAAGAGAGGGTTTACACCTCAACAGAGAAGGTTACTAGAAAAAATTAGAAAGGCCAGGAAACTGCTAGCTCAAGGAAAGAAGGTTGTAATAAAGACTCATGTAAGAGACATGATAATACTTCCAGAAATGATAGGATTAACTATTGCTGTATACAATGGTAAGGAATTCATACCAGTAAAGATAGTACCCGAAATGATAGGACATTACCTAGGAGAATTCAGCATGACATGTAAAAGAGTACAACACGGAGAGCCAGGACTAAAAGCCACAAGAAGCAGCTTACACGTAGCATTAAAGTAACTCTATATAATCGTAATAAGGGGTGCCTACTCCTTCTTGTTAAAGTATGTTGATGCCCACTGTCATGCATATGAATACTCACTGAATGAGTTAAATCAATATAAGCAAATCCTTCTATTAAGTGTAGGTGATGACTATAGGTCTTCTCTTAGAAATATAGAATTAGAGTCAAAGTATAATAACATTATAGGTGGTGTTGGGGCACATCCTTGGAGTATAGGTTATGAAGTAAGTTTAGATGATGTGAATAATATCATAGAATTAGCATTAAATTCTAGGCCTAAAATGATAGGAGAAATAGGATTAGATAAAAAATTTAAATCAAATACATTTGAACTTCAAAGGATTGTATTTAAAAAATTCTTAGAACTCGTAAACACGTTAGGAAATGTCATAGTAAACGTTCATGCTTTAGGCGCTTGGAAAGAGGTACTTAATGAGTTAATGAAATATAATATAAAGGTGGCAATAATACACTGGTATACTGGTCCAAAACAACTACTAAAAGAGATAGAAGCTCAAAATTATTACATTACAATAAACCCCTCAATATTATTTCAGAAAAAGCACCAAAATATTCTAAAGGAAGCATCTCTAGACATTATACTAACTGAAAGTGATGGACCATATGAATATAGAGGACATATATTACGATCAAATTTAATACCAGAGGTGTTAAAATTCATAGCTAAGGTTAAGGAGTTAGATATAGAGGAAGTAAGGAAAACTATTATTAATAACATTAAACGATTATTAAGTATATTAAATATGTCTATGGAATTCGAATATTAGGCCTTCAAAGGGGCTTAATTAACACTAACCTCACATCCCCATCAAGTTGCAATTCAACTTCATCATCTTTCAGTGGAATGATGTATTGTGATCTTATATTCATTTTCTGATTAAGAACTTTAATCATATAAACGCCCCTTCCACGAACCTTTAAGTACTCCTTATCAATGATTACTTGAGGTATAGAGGATGTACTTAAGTTTAGTAGCTTTTCAATATCCTTCAATTCTATGACTATCTCATCTATACTCTTCGAAATAAGTTCCAGTATTTTTTCTTCACCTAGCTTAAGTTCCATTAACTTAAATAAATTAGATGACAAGTAACGGTATACACCTAGTCTATAAAGTATGTAACTACATAAGTCTTTGATTATAGGCTTCTCTAAGTCTTGTGGATCTGCACCAATAATGGCAGCTATTGAATTGAAATAGAGGTTAGCTATATTCTTAGATTTAAAATTAAATGTAATTAATGGGGGAATAATAGTTTCTTCTTCATCATCAACTACTATAACTCTTGAATATTTGGGAGAAATAAGATTATTTAATTTAGTAAGCAAATGTCCTAGTTCATATAAGGCGCTATATCCTGTATGTAGATCATGTAACATAAAGGCTATAATTCTCTTAAGATCTAATATAGTGGGTTTTCTCTTCTTCAACAATGCTATGTTAAGCCCATACCCTCTCCAAAACGTTGATAGGTAATCACCCCATCCACGAACTTTAAGTTCATTTCCATTAATTATTATAATATCAGGTGCTTTACTTGATGCTTCTATTTCGAATAACATATACTTCATTTGAATAGGTAGAGGATACCATAAATCTCTAGGTAATAATCTACTTTTGGACTCTATGCTATATGATAACTTGATTTCTCTTTGATTATTTCTAGACTTAAGGTGAAGAATGTTGTCATCTCTATCGTATAGGCTCCACGGAGCTTGGATCATAATATTAAAAGCACTGGAGGTCAAAATGAGCTTCAAGTCCCTCTGCTTTTGTTGCAGTGATATCTTAGCATTTATACTATAATGTTTACCATTATCATATATGGACATGGATAGTTTACACGTATCAGCACGATCTATTTTCATTAAAGACACCTTTAGCTATTTCTACTAACATATACCTTAGCACTTAATTATGATACTACACGAGAACTTTTATAAGTAGCATAAGATACTCTAGTTAAATACCAAGAAAATCATTAATTGTGCTAAAGGTTAAGCTAGGTCAGGGGGGTTGGAATGATAGGGACCGGTAAAGTAGACATAAAGCCTATTGTAGATGAAATTAGTGACCTAATTGAAGAAGGTAAGGTAGAGAAAGTTGGTAGAATTCTAAAGCAACTATCACCTCAGGACATAGTTGACATCCTTTTAAGACTTGATGAAGAGAAAAGGAGGACACTTGCTGCATTAATAAGTAATGATAAATATGTTCAAATACTCGCAAAGCTCCCTGAAGAAGTACTCTTAGATGTAATTAAAGTTATTGGAATTACGAGATTAGCTAAAATAGCACCTGAAATACCTCCTGATGAATTAGCTGATATAATAGAGAAATTACCACCATACTACAAACGTCAAATATTAAGAGAACTACCTTATTGGAAGCTTGAAGAAGTAAAACCGTTACTAGGTTATCCTCCCGAAACAGCCGGAGGAGTAATGACAACACGAATACCAATATTCAACGAAAGACAGCTCGTAGCTGAAGTCATTAAAGAATTTAGTATTAAAAACGAGTTCGGATACTATGATAAAAGCAATTACATATATGTAATTGATGATGAAGGTAAGCTAAAAGGATGGATAGATGTTAAGTCCTTATTTACAATACCAAGAGACAAGAAAATAGGCGAAGTGACACTACCATGTAGAATTACGGTTAATGCGCTTGCCGATAGAGAAGAAGCAGCTAGGCTCGTTATAAGATATGATTTAACTGAAATACCGGTGGTAGACTTAGAAGGTAGACTGCTTGGAGCAATAACAGTTGATGACATAATCGATGTTATTGTAGCTGAATCCTCCGAGGATCTATTAAAATTTGGTGGTCTTATACAGATAATCAAAGGCGCTTATCTCACAGCTAAAATAACTGAGTTAGTTAAGAAAAGAGCTACTTGGCTCATAGTCCTATACTTAATGGAATCTATAACAATAACCGTTATTAGTAATTTCAGGGACATTATATCGGCTGTTGTTGCCCTATCCTTCTTCATACCTCTCCTAACTGGTACCGCCGGTAATGCAGGTTCCCAATCAGCAACGCTAGTTATAAGGTCTTTAGCTATTGGTGAAGCGAGAACTGCAGATTTTCTGAGAGTAATATTAAAAGAGTCTATTTCAGCTTTTCTCTTAGGACTAATACTGGCACCTGCAGGCTTCATGATCGCAATGGCAACTTCCCGGGATCTACTAGTATCCTTATCAGTGTCCTTAACATTAGTACTGGTAATACTTATAGCTAGCCTAATAGGTGTTTCACTACCATTTATAGCATTGAAGATCAAAGCAGACCCTGCCGTTGTTTCAGCACCATTATTAACAACATTAACAGATGTTCTAGGACTTTCGACATATTTCATTATAGCGACTTATCTTTTAGGATTAAGGTAGTACACCCCATTAACAACTATTCATATTTAAACCTCTTAGATAGTTTATGATTTAGGTAGGAGGTAGAATTAGTTGCAAAATGATGTTAAAGTATACGGGCATGTAATGAGTATCAGAAGAATTGGGGGCATAGCTTTCATAGTTCTCAGAACATTTGATGGAATTGAGCAGGTAACTGTTAAGAAGAGGGAAGTTGATAGAAAAACATGGAATATAGTCGCCGATTTAGGTAATGAATATTTTATTGAAGTTAAAGGACTAATGGTTAAAAGCAGTATTGCCAAGCTCGGGAGAGAGATCATCGCAAGAGAGATCAAAGTTATTGCTCCATCAGAGCCACTACCAATAGATTTAAGTGAGAAAGTACCCGCAGAATTCCCTACACGAATTAAGTATAGATACCTAGACATACGTAAGCCTAAGATAAAGGCAATATTTAGAATTAGAGCAACAGTTGTACAAGCAGCAAGAGAATTTTTAACAAGTAGAGGTTTCGTTGAACTTCAATTCCCAATAATTATAGCTACTGCTACAGAGGGTGGAGCAAACCTGTTTCCAGTAAAATATTTTGATAGAACTGCATACTTAGCTCAAAGTGCACAATTGTATAAACAATCTGCTATACCTGCCTTCGGTAAGGTGTTTACTATAGGTCCATCATTTAGAGCTGAAAAATCAAGGACAAGGAAGCACCTAACAGAGTTTTGGCAAATAGATGTTGAAGCAGCTATGGTAACTAAAGAAGAGTTAATGGACCTACAATTTAATCTTATAAAATACATTTATGAAAGGGTATTAGAAAGAAATGAAAAAGATCTAGAGATTTTAGGGCTTAAGCTTGAAGTACCAAATCATTATGAGAAAATAGGTTATGATGAAGCCCTTGAAATATTAAAGAGAAAAGGAATAGACCTTCCATGGGGAGAGGACTTTGGTGCTGAAGAAGAAAGAGCACTATGTGAATCATTTACAACACCGTTCTTTGTAACAGAATTTCCCGAAAGAGTAGTAGCCTTCTATTACAAAGTTGATGAAGATAATCCTAGAATAGCACATAGAATAGACTTCTTCGGACCTGGAACCTACGGAGTTGAATGGTCATCTGGAGGATTAAGAGAACATAATCCACAAAAACTTATAGAACGTATGAAGGCTAAAGGATTGAATCCTAAAAGCTTTGGATGGTACCTTGAAATGTTTAAATACGGTTTTCCACCTCACGGAGGCTTTGGCTTAGGCGTTGAGAGATTACTTCAAACAATGCTAAAGCTAGATAAAATACATGAAACAATTCTATACCCAAGGACCCCAGACATTTTAGAGCCATAAAATATATCATACCATAGGTTTATGGAAGTTGAAGAGACTTGAACTAGAAATACCTATAGATATAAAACTATCACTATATCCAAGCTTCATATCATTTCTATTCAATATGTATGATAACAAATTAGTAAAGGTCTATGGAGCTGGTAAAAACTGTAAGATAATCGTAAATAGGAATGGAAGAGAGATAACATATTCTGAAGAATGTGAACCTTTTATTAGTGAATGGATGGGCTTATGGTTTAACCCCTATGATTACCTATCTAAGGTTAAGAGGAGTAAAAGGTATATAGTTGAGAGAATAATTGAATGTTACGAGCGATTAAGGCTTATGGTAAGTTCATATGATAGGGACTTTGTATTCATCGCAACTTTTCTATCTCGTAGAGCCAATTATCATGTAAGTGTCATAAAATGGGTTCGTAAAATCCTTGAACTAAGCAAGGAAAACATAGATAACATACAATCAATGAATATGAGAGCCGTAGGAAGTAGTTACCAGTTAAAACAATTAAGTGAGATAATACCTAGTTATATTGAATTAAGGAGGACATTACGTAATGTAAGTCCCTGGTCTGAGAGAGCAGCTTTAATGGACTTAAAGTATGTAGGTCCTAAAGTTATTGATGCATATCTTTTATTCACTTGTAGAGGCTCAATATTTACTCCTTCTGATGTTCATTATCAAAGGGTTTCACGTTATCTGGAGCTAATGGATAAAGAGATTATTGTTCCAAGTAAAAATATGTGTCTATTAAATAAGGCCTTCTGCATAGACTGTAAATTTAAAGATAAGTGTTTAACTGGTTCAAGCATTCAGTTATATGGTCCTCTTAGTGGATGGATACAGACCGTAAGCTATGTTCATGATAAACTATATTGTAGTAGAAATGAATGTAGTAATTGTCCATTAAAAAACATATGTACTAGATGATTACCTCTCAATAATCCAAGTTGTTTTGCCTTTATAGTCAAATAACTTTATATTGAGCTTAGCTAATTCCTCTCTAATCCAATCGGCTATTTCGTATTCTTTTCTCCTCCTATGTATTTGTCTTATGTTAATGATAAGTTCTATGAGCTTATTGACTAGATTAGCTTCCACAGGAGATTCAATAAAGTATTTATCTAATACTCCTAGTACTTGATTAAACTCCCACATTAGCTTATATGCCTTAAGGATTAATGCGTATTTGGGTTTAACGCTTAATTCCTTAAATACTATTGTTGTAAGTTTATAGACATAACTAAATGCTTCACTAGCATTAAAGTCATCATCCATAGCATTATAGAAACCTTTCCTAATAGCAATTAAATCCCTAAGAAGCTTTATGTCGTTTTCATTAAGCTTAAAATCTACATCAACTTCCTCCATAAGCTTTTTAAGAATTTCAATAGCATTTACCAACCTATTGTAGTTTCTTTCAGCTTGAATTAAAGCTTCTTCAGAAAAGTCAACAGGTTTTCTATAATGAATCGTAGCAAGCCATAATCTTATTACTTCAGGCTTCCACTTCTTAAACGCCTCCCTTAAGGTAATAATATTTCCTAAACTCTTACTCATCTTCTCTCCAGCAAATCTAAAGAGACCTGCATGAAGCCAATATTTCACCCATGGTCTTTTACCAAATCTTGCTTCACTTTGTGCTCTCTCATTCTCATGATGCGGAAATATAAGATCTTGTCCTCCACCATGTATATCAAATTGGTCTCCGAGGTACTTTGAACTCATGACTGAGCACTCAATATGCCATCCAGGTCTACCCCTACCCCATGGTGATTCCCACCATGGCTCGCCCGGTTTAGCGGCCTTCCATAAGGCGAAGTCATATGGATTCTTCTTTTCCTTAATAAATTCTTCTTCTTGTCCCCATAATTCCTTGGTAAGCCTATTACTTAGCCTTCCATAATCATCATATTTATCAACATCAAAGTAAACGCTGCCACTAGGAGCTACATAGGCATAGCCTTTGTCTATTAAATCTTGAATAAATTCTATGATTTCATTTATGTGTTCTGAAACTCTTGGGTGTAAATGAACATGTATATTAAGCTTTTCTAGAGCTTCAAGGTAGTCCTTAATATATCTATCAGCTATATCCTTCCATGAAACTCCTTCATTTCTTGCCCTATTAATTATCTTATCATCTATATCCGTTATATTTTGGACGTGAACAACATCATATCCCTTTAATATAAGGTATCTTTTAATTACATCAAATGCTATATATGTTCTTGCATGTCCTAGGTGACTATAATCATAAACAGTTGGTCCACATACATACATTCTTACTAATCCAGGCTCAAAAGGCTCAAAAACCTCAAGACTACGAGTTAATGTATTATATACTCGCAACACAATAGGAATCACCACTTCACCACTTCCTTTAATAAACAGCATTTTATACTTTTATGACCGTTTCCCGTCCTAAGTCATTATAGGTCTCGCTAGGGCGGGTTGAGCCTCAACTTCATGCTTCATTGTGGCTACGAGCCACTCTACATGGTGGTCATGGGCACCCTTCGGGGAGTAGACGGCATAACCCCCCACATCTAGGAGGTACTTTCTAACTAGATTCATAGCCCCCACGACATCCCTATCATGCGTGAATCCACATCTAGAACATGTCATTATCCTTGGTTTCCAACCATTCCTCTGGGCACAACTATTCAAAGAACCTCAAGTACTTTTGTAAATTTCTTACTTTTTCTTGTGTGAGCAAGATACTTTATTAGGGAAGTAATTTTTAAGATTTCTTGTCTATCATAAGTATACAAAGCGTAAGTATTTTTCTTACTATTATTGTAATTTAAATGAAGCCTTATGTTATCCTTAAGTTCTAAATAATTCTTGAGCTCCGCTAGTGCGTTGTAGCATGATGATATAACTATGACGAATTTAATAAGTGGCTTTCTATTTCGCCTATAAATTATAGATATACACCCCTCTGTATCAATTAAACCTCTTAGAAAACCCCTGCGGTAGCTTTTATTATTAATAAACTCCCTAGGGACTCTCCATTTGTATGGTGCTTGTTTATACTTTGCTATTATTTCTCCTATAGGTGAAGAGTACGTAATAACCATGTAATATTTAACTAGTCGCAATGTTTCTCTTTCTGGATGTTTCAGAGTGCGAATAACTTCTTTTATCCTATACTTTAACCTTA
Source organism: uncultured Desulfurococcales archaeon (assembly GCA_964467535.1). Classification (GTDB taxonomy): domain Archaea; phylum Thermoproteota; class Thermoprotei_A; order Sulfolobales; family WANQ01; genus CAYXRT01. The sequence continues at coordinate 102,206 of CAYXRT010000001.1, read as the reverse complement.
ATGTATGTGCGCATTTACAAAACTCAGTTATTAATCCGATATTCTGATTATATAAATATACATCAATATCTCCTCTATTTCTTCTCCAAACTGTACCATCTCCCAATACAGCTCCAACAATATAACCGAATGCTTCCATAGCTCTTTTATCAGTAATATATAACGTGTTATGCATACTATCCTCCCCCATTAACTCGTCATCGGAACGAGTCTGGAACCGCAAATAGGACATGTAGAGGAAGTATGAGAAGGATTAATTAAGACATAGGGAATGCTATGTTCCTCTAGTTTTTCAGTTATCAACTTAAGTATTCCTCGTATGCTTGACTGCTTTAACCTATGAGCGTCGAGTCCATTTATTTTCCTACTTTCTTCAAGAACCTTGTCTTGGAATTTCTTAGGTAGTTTTTCAAGAACAACTACACCATCTTTAAGAATATCAGTAATAAGTCTAGCAAGTTTCTGCTTAATATCTCTTTTAACATTCCTCTCTCTAAGTTTCCTCAACGCTATTTTAAGTCTCCTATTATCTTTAGCGCCAAATAGTTTACTCCATTTCTGCTGTATCCTTGCTCTTCTATAAGCGTACCCAAGCACTATCTTTGATAAGTTGGTAACTATAGTTATTGCTTTATTTTCAGGATAACAATATATTGTTACATTATTTTCGTTAATATCAATACCATAGATTCTAGTTGAGCATAGCTCCTAACCTCTATATTCCTCATGAATACTACATAGAGGTATAATTTACTTCCTATGAGTTTCCATCTAGCAGAGCTTCTAAGAGTCCATCCTCTATTATAGTATCTCCAGAACAGTTTATGGAACTGTAATGATACGTTTACCCATCCCTCATGAGTAGCTATTCTTACTCCCTCAAATGATAACTTCCATAACTGGTTGTCACATCCAACACTCCATCTCCTAATTACTGGTTTCTCGGTTTCAGCTAATCCCTTTTTCTTGAGCTTCCTGAAGCTCTTGATTCTCTGAGAGGCATCACGAATAGCTTCATGTATATAGTGTGAAGGGATATCGGGATACTTCTTCCTAAACCTCTTATACAACGTTTTCTTAGCTTTAACCCATGAAGTAATATTATTGTTCCACATGTATTCTAGTGCTTCAGTAAGGATTCTACCGTAGACTTGATAGACATGACTAAGTACCTCAACCTTAGCCTTAGTTAATGGTAGTGATGTTAATACTACTGTTCTTTCAAGGGTCTTTAATTGTTTGTTCAACTGCTTCCACCACCTTCCTGTACTTATGGCTACGCTTACCATAGATTCTCGAAGCAAATGAAGTCACTATTTCTATCAAATCCTCAACCAGTTCTTGGTAGAAGTCCTTAGCCGGTTCTTGGAAAGTTACTATGACTTTTACTCCATAAGCCTTGAATAGTTCTTCAAGGTATTTGAATCCAAACCTTGTTAATCTATCTCTATAAGCCACTAGTAGTACATCGAACTCATGTTTCTTAGCCATTTCTATAAGTTTCCATAATCCTCTTCTATCCTCTTTAAGACCACTAGCAATATCCTTGACTACTCCTACTAACTTCCAGTTGTTTTGCTCTACATATTCCTTTAGTGCTTCTACTTGATTCTCTAACTCTTTCTTCTGATTAGCTCCACTTACACGAGCATAGATAACAACACGAGCTACTTTAGGAACTGTTATCTGCTCTACGGGTTGTCCAAGAAGACGTTTAATCTCGCTTTCTGGTATTCTCTACCTACCACCAATATTAACTGCTCTTATCTTACCTTCCTTAATCCACCTACGAAGAGTACGATTAGCAATCCCCAGAATCTCACAAACTTCCCGAGTACTATAATGACGCTCCACAGACCATCTCCAGAATAAAAAGACCTACAAGACCTACATAGACCTATAAAAACCTTTACACGAGAACAGTCACTGACTCTAGGGTAATCGATGTTATATTAGAGGTAACTTAACTTATAAGTTCAGGAGCAAATCTTTACATTGAAGGTACTAGAAATGGGATTAATATTAGTTAGATATGGGGAAATAGCATTAAAGAGTCATAGAACTAGACCTCGCATGGAAAGGCTACTTATAAATAACATTATCGATGCTCTTAAAAGCATTGATATAAGCACACGTAGGGTATGGTCAAGTGATGCTAGAATATTCGTGAAAATACCTGATGAACATATAGATAAGGCCTTAGAGGTATTGAGCAGAGTATTTGGTATAGTATCCCTTTCGCCAGTGATCGAAAGACGCTTCAATACCCTTGACGATATAGTCCAGTATGGTGTTGAACTATATAGCGATACTGTAAAAGGTAAGGAGTTTATGGTTAGAGCGCGAAGAGCAGGAGAACACGACTTTACAAGCAAGGATATAGAAAAAGCTTTAGGCAAAGCACTACTTGATCATGGCGCTAAGAAAGTTAATTTAGAAAATCCTGAGGTAGTAGTCTACGTAGAGGTTAGGTATAGCAAGGTATACTTCTTTGATAAGATAATTAAAGGCCCTGGAGGATTGCCTATAGGTAGCGAAGGAACTGTTCTCTCATTAATATCGGGAGGATTTGACTCAGCAGTTGCATCATGGTATATGCTTAAACGTGGAGCTATTGTACACTACGTATTCTTCAACTTAGGTGGTGAAGAACATGAGAAGGGAGTAATAAGAGTTGCAAAAATCTTGGCTGACTACTGGAGTTATGGCTATGAACCCATGCTATATATTGTAGATTTTAGACCGGTTGTAGCAGACATTATGAGTAATGTAAGTGAAGAGCTTTGGAACGTTATGCTGAGAAGAATAATGTTTAGGGTAGCTGAAAAAGTAGCGTTGAAAGTAGGAGCTGAAGCATTAGTAACAGGCGAATCACTTGGTCAAGTATCATCACAAACCCTAAGGAATATAGCAGTTGCTGAAGAACCCATAAAGATACCTATATTTCGACCACTTATTGGTTTAGATAAGGATGAGATAGTAAAAATGGCAAGGTTTATAGGAACTTATGAGGAATCTGCAAAGCTTCAAGAATACTGTGCAGCAGTTTCAACAAAGCCGACGACAAGAGCAGATCCAGAAAAGGTCAGGACAGAAGAAGCTAAGTTAAACTTAAAAATTCTTGACATCCTCATAGAGAATGCCAGGTCAATAAACTTGAGAAGGACGCCTATACCAGAGATAAAGTTCATAAAGCCTCCATGTAGGTTACGAGAGCTACCTAAGATGTATAATTGGTCTTCTTCTAGTACACCAGAAAATTAAGTTCTTTAATAAATTAACTATATGGTCAGTTATTTTACTAGTAATTCTTAGTTCAACCTTATTTGCAGCAATTCTCACTACATTACCTTTAATATTGAAGTATTCTAGTACTTCAAGTAGATGATTTTCTTCAATGTTAACGTGATAGCATAAGTTACCACAAGGACCTTTACTACAAGCATAACATGCCTGTTTATGAGCATCAATATTAGCTGCACATGCTGATGGATAAACTTTAAGTGAGTAATCCCTAGCAATTTTAATTGCTAATTCTTTGAATTTACCACCTTTTAAGGGAACTTGCTCATAGCTCTTTTTAGGCTTATAGGGCATTAATGAAGTTATTGTTGAAATATTTATTCCTGCTTTTCTTAATCTATTAATCATTGAATAAGTTACTCTTAATGTCCCAGGAACAATGCCCTGGGCGCCATAATCAGCAGCTAATTTAATTATTTTTTCTACTTCTCTATCTGTTACCCCCGGAATTATTGGTCTCAAGAACAGGACAACATGAACACCATGGTTCGATAACGTTTTCATAAATTCAAATCTATCCATAGGTGGAGGAGCTCCTGGTTCAAGAATTTTACTTTTATTTAGGGTAATTATCGTAATTAGGGTACTTATATCAGGTTCTATTTCCTTAATCTTATCAATGATTTCTTCATTAACAACAGCTTTAGTTGACATCTGTACTGGTAATTTCAGGTACTTGCTTATATATTCAAGGTATTCTAAGGTCTTTTCTATGGTCTTCTTATGAAGGGGTTCTGTTACAGATCCGAAAGCAGCAAGAGTACCTATAGGTCCAGGAAATACATATGGGTTTGTTGATAATGCTAATACAAGTTCGGCCCCATTAAGAGGATAAGGAGATATTGTTCTAGGAAACCCCATATCAGGTATATAGCAATATATACATCCAAAATCGCATCCAATACCTGTATGAATAGTTATACCACATGGTCTAGGTGCTCTTTGAGCATGATAATCGCCTAAAGCTTTACTGATACTAGCTCGATCCATACTTTTAAGGAGTTCTTTTCTCACCTTCTCCTTTAACTTTAACGTATTAATTAATGGATTCACGGGTTCTCTTCCTCTCCTCAACTATATGCTTAGGTAATCCCGCAAAATACATTAATGCTTCAAGCTCTAAGGGATGAGGTTTTGAAACTATTATTAAGCTATGAGGTGGAGGAGGATAATTATAATTAGCTAGATTTGGTAGAAGATCAGCTTTAAGATACACTTCAGGAGTACCAGCTCTAGCAATAGCAAGTCCTATAACTTTCTCAAGAAATGGTCTTGATTTCTCCTCTTTACAAACCTTTTTCTCTATGTCCATCAATATCGACACTGCTTCATTAACCCTCATTGCATGTCCTTCATCAAACTTTATGTCAAGTAAAACTAGAGTATGAAGTCCTCTCTCATAATTCTCTTTAATAACATAGTATGTTGTATAAGGAACGTAATATTTCTCTGGATAGACAAGTGTTACCATTTTTCCAAATTTATAGACTTGTAAGCCGCTAATACTTATACAACAATAAACTCCTGAAACCCCATGAACAACTCTGACATCTATGCCATTCTTCAATGCTTCAATTCTAAGAGTTACATGTGTTGTAGCTATAAATGGATCACCACCAATCAACAATACTACATTCTTATGTTTAGCTTCTTCAATAATATGTCTACCCTCTTCTTCCTCAAGCTCCTTACGAGTAACAAATTTTATATTACCTTTAGTAATTCTCTTTAATCTCTCGTAGCTTAATCCTGGTGTTATATTTGTATATAATTCTATATAGACAGTATCAGCATTACTAATGGCATCTAGGGCTTCCAAAGTTAATGCTCCAAACCATGGACCCATGCCAACAAATGTTAATGTCAATTACCTCACCCCTGTTACGCATCAATAGCTATTTAGATAAATACTTATAAGCCTGTTCTAATAGTATGTTTTCAAGGTGATATCATTATCTGTATCACCTAGCATAAAGGGTAGATACAATCCATTAAATGTTGAGGAGTGGGTAATAGAATTCTGGAATAAGAACAATATATACATGAAGGTTAAAGAAAAAGCTTCAGATCCAAATAAACCACTATTCGCATTTCTAGAAGGACCACCAACAGCTAATGGATTTATGCATGTAGGTCATGCAAGAGGAAGGACATTCAAAGACATAATGCTAAGATATAAAAGAATGAAAGGATTTAGAGTATGGGATCAAGCGGGATGGGATACACAAGGACTACCAGTAGAAATAGAAGTTGAAAGAAATCTAGGATTTAAGACTAAAAAGGACATAGAAAAGTATGGCGTCAATAAATTCATAATGGAATGCCAAAAGCTTGTAGACTATTACATAGATCATTGGAGAAAGGCTAGTGAAAGACTAGGATTGTGGCTAGACTATGATCATGCATATGAGACGAGAGATCCAAGATACTTAGACTCAGCATGGACTTTCCTTAAGACTATGTGGGATAAAGGACTATTATATGAAGATTTAAGGGTTATACCAATATGTCCTAGATGTGAAACAGCATTAAGCAGTCATGAAGTTGCATTAGGCTCTATGGTTGTTAAGGATCCCAGCCTCTACTTTAAGTTAAAATTAATAGATGAAGAGAATACGTACATGGTTGCATGGACTACAACTCCATGGACGATAATAGCTAATGAAGCATTAGCCGTCCATCCCGATGAATATTATGTTAAAGTTAAAGTCGGAAATGAATACTGGATAATAGCTGAAAAGAGACTTGAATCAGTATTCAAGGAGATAAATATAGCTTCATATGAGGTTGTAGCTAGATATAGAGGAAGAGATCTCCTAGGTAAAAAGTACATACATCCGCTATTAGATGAAGTACCAGCCCATAAAGAACATAATGGCAAGTATGAGCATGCTGTTATCGTAGCTGATTGGGTTAGTATGGAGGAGGGTACAGGTATAGTTCATATGGCTCCTGCCCATGGACCAGAGGACTTCGAAGAAGCTAGAAAGTACAATATAAGGGTATTCAATCCACTTGCAAAGAACGGGTACTTTACAGAACTTGCAGGTAAATATGCTGGACTATGGTTTAAAGATGCTAGTAAGCAAGTAGTTAAAGATCTACATGCTAAAGGATTAGTAGCCCATTTTGGATGGTATGAGCACGAATACCCTCATTGCTGGAGATGTGATACACCACTAATATACTATGCCGACAGACAATGGTTTATAAGAGTTGAGCCCATAAAGAAGGCGATGATTGAAGAAAATAAGAAGGTTGCATGGTATCCAGAATGGGCTAGAAAGAGATTTGGAGATTGGCTTGAAAATGCAAGGGATTGGTGTATAAGCCGTGAAAGATATTGGGGTACCCCACTGCCGATATGGACATGCAGTAAATGTAAATATAGAATGGCTTTTGGTAGCCTGGAAGAGGTTAAGAAACATGCTCTAAATCCAGAAGTAGTAATAGACCATCATAGACCATGGATAGACAAAGTAATAATAAAATGCCCCAAATGCGGAGGATTAATGCAGAGGGAACCATATGTAGTAGATGTATGGATGGATAGTGGTGTTGCCCATACGGCAAGCTTGCATCAATATGGATGGGATAATAAGTTCAAAGAATTATTCCCATATACGTGGATAACGGAAGCAGTAGACCAAACGAGAGGTTGGTTCTATACACTAATGTTCACATCAGTTGCATGGCACGGGTCAACACCATATAAAGCCGTGCTAAATCAAGGACATGTGCTAGATAAGTATGGTAAGAAAATGAGTAAAAGTAGAGGGAACGTGATATGGGCATTGGAGTTCATGGAGAAGCATGGAGCTGACTTACTGAGACTATACTTAACGGTAAAAGCAGCGCCATGGGACAATATGAACTTTGACCCAGACGAAATAGTTCTCATAAAAAGACAATTAGATATATTATGGAACAGCGTAAACTTTGCACTAACATACATGCAGCTAGACAAATGGACCCCAGAAAGAATTGAGGAAGACTTAAGACATTTAGAACCTGTAGACAAATGGATAATAACAGAACTAGATAAAACAATAAGGAAAGTAGAAGAATCTCTCGAATTAAACAATCTACATATAGCATTAAGAACTATACTAGACTTTATAGTTGAAAAACTTAGTCATAGATACATAACGTTGATAAGACCAAGAGTATGGATAGAAGTTGAAGATCCAAGTAAAAGAGCAGTCTATGCTACATTGTTTATAGTAATATCAAGTATATTAAAGGTACTAGCTCCATTCGCTCCTTTCATAGCAGAATACATATACCAAGCATTTACACGAAAGTTACTAAGAGAGAAAGCAAAGGAAAGCATACACTTAGAAGACTGGCCAACAGTACCAAGAGAACTAGTAGATGAAGATACATGGAGAAGAGTAACCAATGTGCTCAAGGTATCAGAAGCAATACTAACTGTAAGATCAAGCATGGGAATAAAGAGGAGATGGCCATTAAAGAAGTTAGTCCTAATAGTAAACAAAGGTGAAGAAGAAGCTTATAGGCGATGCATCAACATAATCAAAATATATGCAAATATTAAAGAAGTAGTAATCCAAACAGAGGAAAAAGGAATTGAAAACTTAGTTAAACTAGATGTAAAGGAGCTACCAGCATTCTTAGATACCGTAATAGATAAAGAGCTACTACTTGAGGGACTAGCCAGGGAGATAGTTAGAAGGATCCAAGTAATAAGAAAGGAATTAAACCTACCACTTGATAAGGTAGTTAATAGAATAGTAATACATACTCCTGATAACGAACTTAAAGAAGCTATAAAGAAATTTAAAGATTATATCTTAAGAGAAACGAGGGCATCCGACATAATGTTATCTGAGAAACCCATTGCAAATGCAAGAAAGTGGAATATAGAGAATAAACAAGTATTGATATACATAGAAGTGTAACGCAAATTTAAGTCAACTTAGACGAATATTTTATTCTCTTTTCACGATATATGTATTGGTGTCTCTTCATACAAATGCTTGCAAATAATTTTATTTTATCTCACACTAAATATTGGTTTATGTGAGTAAATATTATTTAGGGATAAGCAGTGGTTAAGATCATAGACTTAGAATATGAATGTAAAGCTCTTGTTCAAGAACAATATGTAAAACGGGGATGTGAGCTAATTAGCGATATAGGATTAAAGGAAGTGTGTTATAGTCTTACAATAAATGATTACATCTTCTTAACTGAGGAGTTTAAGCCTATACCATTAAGTGAAGTAAGAGTTTACGGAGATATATATTGTATTCCTAAATATTCATCAGTATACGTAATTAATTTCATACATCGACCTGGAAGGAATTTATACGTATTGGTAACCAAAATTTACGGTATGAGTGTTGAATGGAGAGCTCTCCTGCTTATGAAGGATAAAGAGACGTTTATTCTCATAAGAAAAGAGGGTAGCCGTCGTAGTATAATATTTGATTTAGAAAGACTATTAGAAGCTCTAATGACTATGTATATTTCAAGATTTCAGGCGATGCCATCACTGTATGCATGAAAGACTATTTACTTAATAGCTAGTATCCTAACAAGTCTGTTGTCAGTACATACCTCTCTAACAACATCAGGTTTATAGTCAGTAAATCCGAAGTTCCTTAGCCTTTCAGCAATACTACTTGAACATATAATCACGTTCTTGTCTTTAGCTAATGTTAAAATTCTATAATACTTTCTAAGCTCTCCTCGAAGATGCTTCCAATCTTCAATGACGTATATTATTGGTCTATCATCTTTAATGAATAATAATACTGCGTTCAAGCTTGATTCTCTTAGAGTTCCCCCATACTTTAATTTTACAGCATTGATAGATATTAGTCCTTTAATAATATTCTCGATGGATGTAAGAATATCACCTATATTCTTATACGTTTTCAATAATAGGTAAAAGTAAACATACGAGTCGGTGACTTCATTAACATTAATATCTAAATTATAATACTTCTTTATTAGCTCCTTATTTAATCCCCCATTATGTGCCATTAATATGAGAGCTCCATTAACTTCACCAATATAGGGATGAGAGTGAACAGCTCCTATAGGTTGATCAGTGCTAGCTCTACGAATATGTATTAAGCCATATATCGGTGGTTCTAAATCCTCAAGAATTCTTAGGACTCTTCTTATGTCTAAGTAGAATGGTCTACTTGATTTAAAAGTAGTAAGAATCCCATGTGAATCATATGCGCTTAACCCCCATCCATCTACGTGACTCGGAACATTAGGTACTTTTATAGGAAGTAATGGATCTATAAGCGAAATATATGAAAGACTATACGCTATGTAATTAAAATATCTTGGTTCACTAATTTTGAAGCTTATAAATCTACACATGCTAGTCGAACCTATTTAGATAAGCTGATGTCTAGGTACATAAAGTTTAAGTTTGAATGCTAAGTATATAGTCGCAACCTGGGAAGAATAAATGACTATACGAAGTAGCGTAGAGTCATTACTTAGTAGTGCATTAGATGGAGATGTAGGATCATTATCAAAGCTGATATCATTAATAGAAGTTAATCCAGATGTATTATTAAACATAATTGATCTCATCTGGCCTAGAACAGGACAGGCACATGTTGTAGGTGTTACAGGATTAGTGGGAGCCGGTAAGAGTACATTAATTGCGTCTATGACAAGGATCTTAAAGAAAATGAATAAAAAGATAGCCATCATAGGAATAGACCCTTCAAGTCCATTAACTGGAGGTTCTATATTAGGAGATCGTATAAGACTTCAAAGTGTATTAGGAGATAACGTATTTATGAGAAGTATGACGTCATTAAGTGAAGGATCATTACCGTTGAAAGCGTTGTTATCAATAGAGATACTTGATGCAGTAGGATACAATTACATTATTGTTGAAACCACGGGGGCAGGACAATCAGATATACAGATAATGAATGCCGTAGACACAGTTATAGTAGTATTAATGCCAGGAGCAGGTGATGAAATACAAGCGATAAAGTCTGGTCTTATGGAAATAGGAGATATATATGTCATAAATAAAGCTGATAAACCTGAAGCAGAGCTGACACTAAGCCAAGTTAAATTTGCATTAGAGGGTATTATACGAGAGGGATGGAAGCCTCCAATATTATTAACTGCTGCAATAATGAATAAGGGTATAAAAGACGTTATTAATAAAGTGATAGAACACATGGAATACTTAATAAAAACTAATCAATTAACCAAGAGAAGAAAAAGAAGAAGAAAATTTGAACTAGATCTTCTACTAAAATGGAGGCTCAAGGAGAGAATTAAGGAGTTAATAACTAACAGGAATGAAGTTAGAGAAATAATAGATAAAGTTCTACAGGGGCTTATAGATCCTATAACAGCATCAAAGAAGATTTTTGAATTCATAACAATAGTACATTAAGGGAGAGTAGACATGTTAAAAGAAGTATCAGAACACATATTACTATTGGACCCTGAACCACAAGGATATAAACGTGTACTTGCATCTTCTGGTTTAACTAAGTAACATACATGATGAGGAGTATGCCCTGGTGTGTATATTGCTTTAACCTTTACATTGCCTAAATCTATGACTTCATTATCATTTATACTATAAACTAGGTCCGAAGGTACTGGCTCGGGTTTTCCCATAGTTATTGCTATATCTTTTAAAACAGCTAGACCTGCTTTCCAAAGCTTTTCAGGATTAATTATATGCTTGGCTCCCTTAGGATGTACTATTACCTTTGGCTTTGCCCCTAAATTTGATATTAATAGACTTGTTCCTCCACCATGATCTATATGGATGTGTGTTAAGGCTATATATGATACTTTGTCCATGTTCAATCGTAACTTATAAGGTTGTCTATGAGATTTCTTATACATATATTGGGTCCTGGATCCACTATCATTATCTTATCAGATAGGATTATGTATAATGTTCTTATAACAGGAGATGCCATAGGATTATATTATGATAGAAGGTTAATACCAGTAGCTGTACCAATGTTTGATGGAGATAAAGCTAAAGAGAGTCTTAAGAGACTTCTTATAGAAAATGCAGGCAAGATAATGGTCACCCACTTTGGAGTCTGTGATGAACCTGCAAATAAGGTAATTAACAAAGCTATAGCGAAGATAATTGAATGGGAAGACATAATAAGTAATTTACTTAAATCAGGTATTTATAGTGCTGATGAAGTATATAGGAAGATGCTTGAAGTAGACGAGGATCTCAAATATATTGTTACAATTAGGGAGAATAATCCCTTATCTAAGGGTAGTGGATATAACTGTGTATTAGGAATGATATACTATGTGGCGGAGAAGTTAGGTATAAGAGTAAAGTAGCTGATATGATATGAGCGAATATAACAAGATAATAACAACTGTGCTCGAATTATATCCTAATGCTGAAGGGATAATATTATATGGATCTAGGATAGGAGGATATGCTAGACCTGATAGCGACTACGATGTCTTAGTCATAGTGCCTAAGTACCCCTACGGATTAAGATACTATTATAAAGACTTCAATAAGACAAAATTGGCACTTCTGATTACCAATGACAAACTAATAGTACTTGATGCAAGCTTTGGCTTCTTGGGCGAATTCATTGCAGGAAGGCTATTAGCTCCCATAGAGATAATATACGATAAAGGCAAAGCAAGAAACATTGTAACATTATATAGGTATAGAATAGTTCTTGAAGGAGTAAATGATCTAGCTAAACTAAGCGTTATGAACGAAGACATAGAAGTACCAATAGAATACTTCCCGATAAGAAAGATGAGAATAAGAGCTCAGTTGTATACACCTTTAAAGTATAGCTATTCAAAACTGCTTAATACGCCGAGAATTCGTGAGAGACTTAGAAACGAATATAAGGATATAATAAATAAACTCATAGATGAAGGAATATTAGAGTATATAAATGAAGACTATGTTAAACTAAAGACCTCAAAGAAAATCAATGTAGTAGATAAGGTACTAAATATAGCATCACTATTAATTAAAGGCATTGCCTCTTATTTAGCGCATGCGTATGCTGGGCTACCAGAGATTTCACATATAACATTCGAGATAACTTCAAAGGTAAAGAGAAGAAGGTATGAGGTCCCTGAAGAGCTTAAGTATCCTGAAATACTCCTAAAGTTAAAGGAAGGAATTATATTAAAAGGAAGCAAGTGGCTTAATGAATTACTCAAGTCATTATGTGGTGAAGGGTGTAAAGCTAGGATTATAGATAAGCGTAGAACAGGAATATATACTGCAGTAATATATGAAATAGAAAAGAATGGTGAGAAATATCCTATAGTCATAAAGGAGTATGCCTCATTATCAGCATTTAAATGGTTTATAGTTGAAGTGCTCGGGAGAACAGCAATAGACTTCTATTTAGATGCTATTGAAAGATTATGTAGAGAATATCATTTCATGTTAAGGTTAAGAGATGCTAAGAACAATATACTAACACCAAGGATTTTAGGCGTTCATTTATCTAAAAAGATCTTAATTAGGGAATTTATTCAAGGGCTATCTCTACTTCCAGGGATAATGGTAAAAACTAAGGAAGTAATTATAAGACCCAAGGAATTTTACAGGGTAGGTGAGGTACTTGCAATAATACATAGTAAAGGATATGCCATAGGTGACTGCAAGCCAGATAACTTTATCATTTCAAACGATTCAAAGTATGTATATCTAGTTGATTTAGAACAAGCGAGAAGTACTGAGAATGAAAACGTGATGGCATGGGATATAGCTGAATTTACCTACTTTACATTTTTTAAATTATATAATAAACCAAGAATAGCAGAGGAACTCATTAGAAGTTTCATCAATGGATACCTTAACTATGGTTCAAGTAAAATTGTAAAACGTGCATGTAAAAGGGAAGCCCAGATACCTTTCATTCCCGGTTTTGTATTAAATCCTCCACTTCTCGAAAAAGCAAGGAAAATATTAGAGGAGGAAGTTAATAAAATTCATAAAAATAATTAAAGTATACCTTATTACTTCACTCCAATAGTGTAGTGTTATGGATCTATAACTTTATACAATGGTGATATGTTGCCTGCAGAATCAATGTCTATTGATATATGTAAGGAGCTTAGAGTAAAAGTAGACCCTGTTATAGGAGGCAGGAGAATTAAGGTTTTAATAGCTAAAATAGGCCTTGACGGACATGATAGAGGAGCTAAGGTTATTGCTAGAGCACTAAGGGACGCTGGTTTTGATGTAGTATATTTAGGTGTTCATCAAACACCTGAGAGTGTAATACGTACAGCAATTGAAGAGGACGTTGATGTTATAGGCATAAGCATATTATCTGGCTCACACATTGAATTTGCTCAAGACTTAGCTAAGCTTGTGAAAGAGAAGGGATTGAAGATACCGATACTTTTTGGAGGAATTATACCGCCATCTGATATACCTATATTGAAAAGAATAGGTATTGCAGTGGTACATGGACCTGGAACCTCACTGAGGAAAATAATAGAAGACGTATACAAGCTAGCCATAGAGAAACGTAAAGCCGAGAAAGGGGTCTAATTATGAAAATATTAAAAGTAGATCATTTAGGTATAGCTGTAAAGAGCTTAGATGAAGCTATTAAGTTTTATAGAGACATACTAGGCTTAGAATTAATAAAAATTGAAGAAGTTCCTCAAGAGAAAGTTAAAGTAGCTATATTCAAAGTAGGTGAAACATATATCGAGCTTTTACAAGCAACAGCTCCTGATAGTGCTATAGCTAAGTTTATTGAAAAGCGAGGTGAAGGACTACATCACATAGCACTAAGAGTAAACAATATAGCTAAAGCTATAAAGGAACTAAAAGAAAAGGGGATTGAGATAGTATATGAGCAGCCAAGAGAAGTAGCTCACGGAAAGAGGATAATAAATTTCATACACCCTAAGTCTGCTTATGGGGTATTACTTGAAATAGTTGAAAGGAAGGGTGAGTAAATTTTGTTTGATTTTAAAACTCTAGAGAGAATACGTGAAAAGCTTATAGAATGGGAGAAAGAGGTAGTCGAACCAATACTAAAAAAGATACCTGAAAGAAAACGGGAATTTCTAACAGAAGAGGGAATTATTGTTAAAAGATTATATACACCTTTAGATCTCCAGGAAAAGAATTGGGATTATCTTGAAAAGCTAGGTTTTCCAGGAGCTTATCCGTTTACACGTGGAGTTTATCCAACAATGTATAGAGGAAGAATATGGACCATCAGACAATATGCAGGTTTTGGGTCAGCTGAAGACACTAATAAGAGATATAAGTATCTGTTAAGCATTGGTCAAACAGGATTAAGTATAGCTTTTGATCTACCAACACAGCTTGGCCTAGACCCTGATCATCCATTAGCGTGGTATGAAGTAGGTAAAGTAGGAGTATCAATGCCTTCAGTAGTGGAAATGGATATAGTATTTAAGGAAATACCTATGGATAAAGTAACAACATCCATGACCATAAATGCTACTACAATGGAAGTATTATCGATGTACATAGCAGTAGCTGAATCTAGAGGAATACCCAAGAGCATTCTGGGTGGAACAGTACAAAATGATATATTAAAAGAATATATTGCAAGAAAGAATTACATTTATCCGCCATTGCCATCTATGAGGTATGCAACCGACGTGATAATGTTTTGTGCTAAGGAAATGCCTAAATGGAATAGCATTAGTATAAGTGGATATCACTTTGAAGAAGCAGGAGCTACACCAGCTCAAGAAATAGCATTTACACTAGCCAATGGAATAGAGTACGTAAAATGGGTTGTAAGGAGAGGGATGTCCGTTGATAAATTTGCCCCAAGAATATCATTCTTCTTTGCAGCAAGAACAAATCTCTTTGAGCAAGTAGCAAAGTTTAGAGCAGCACGTCGAATGTGGGCTAAAATTATGAAAGAGAGGTTCGGAGCAAGAAATCCAAGATCTATGATGTTAAGATTTCATACACAAACAGCTGGAGTGACATTAACAGCTCAACAACCAGAAGTAAACATTATAAGGACGACAATCCAGGCACTGGCAGCTGTTTTAGGTGGAACGCAAAGCCTACATGTAAACAGCTATGACGAAGCTCTAAGCCTACCGACGGAGAAAGCAGTAAAGCTCTCAGTAAGAGTACAACAAGTAATAGCCTATGAAACAGGTGTAGTTGATACAGTTGATCCTTTAGGTGGAGCCTACTATATAGAATGGTTAACAGATGAAATAGAGGAAAGAGCATGGAAAATAATAGACCAAATTGATAAACTTGGGGGAATGGTTAAGGCTATTGAACTGGGATACCCTCAAAGAGAGATAGCTAAGGCTGCTTACGAATACCAATTAAAGGTAGAGAAAGGAGAAATACCAATAATTGGAGTGAATATGTTCATAGAACCAGAGGAACCAAGAATAGAAATACTTAAAGTAGACCCAATAGTTAGAGAAAGAGTTGTTAATAGACTAAGGAAGTTAAAGGAAAATAGAGATAATGAAAAAGTACGCAGACTTCTTAATGAAATAGGTAAAGTTGCTGAAAAAGAAGATGTAAATCTATTCCCATATATACTAGAAGCTATTAAAGCCAAGGCGACTTTAGGAGAAATAAGTGGAGTATTAAGAGAAGTATGGGGAGAATGGAGAGCACCAGAAGTCTTCTAACATTAACTACATCGATTAAACCGTAAGACTGCTTATCCTGTTCCTAAAGTTTTAGCGCTTCATTCTCTTGCAGCTTCATACCTCAACCTGATAGTTTTATTCACTGGCTTAACACCTTTAAGCATGGGATCGATTAATATCGTATATCCAGGAAATAACTTATTATTGTAATACACATCAATTATGAGAGTAGCATAACATTTACCTGAATCCTTTTCCTTGAAATAGCTTATCCATTCACGAAATACACTATTTACATTAATCATTACATAAGCGCTACCATCTTCTCTAGTTACTATGGAAAACAAATATTTTGTAGGGCCTCTGGGCCTCGTGGCGTAAAACATCAACTTAGCACCACTAATGGGATCCCCCATTGCGATCAATGACCTTAATGTAAATCTTTAATGTGCTGCCTATAAAATAATAAGAGTATATGAAGAAATAAAACATAATAATAAAAACAGCTACCACAAATAGTACTAAAGCAGCATCCTTATATTTTAAAATCATCCCTTAGTTAATCAATAATTTCATGCCTTAATACATCTATTACTCTTCTCCTAATCTCATCTTGAACTTCATCTATTGATCGAACATCACCTTTCTCATCAACTCCCTTAACAACAATTATATGAATGTTCTTGTTCTTCAACTCGTCAAGTAACTTAATATAGTTATTATATACTTCTGAAAGATATTCTATGTTCTCAAATGCTTCAATAATACCGCGAACATTCTTAATTCTTTCTAAGCAAATACTTAAAGGAACATCCAAGAAGACCACTATGTCCGCATCAGGAACAAACCAGTTAATTCTCATTACATCATTAAATGAGAGTCTCACGTTATTTTTCTTATCATGAATCGACTGATAAGCAATACTCGAATATACGTATCTGTCCGTTATAACTATAAATCCCTCTTCTAAAGCCCTCATGATGCCTTTAATAATTTTATTATTCCATCTTATGGGTTCGTAGAATAAATGATATATTCTATCACTAGCAAATAGCAAAGCCATTAAGTCAGGACGGGCAGTTAAATTGCTAGTTCTTCTTTGAAGAATATCCTTAATTAAGTTCCCTATAGGTGAATTCGTAGGTTCTTTTGTTAAATATACCTTCTGGTAGCCGATGGACGTTAAGTACTCATAGAGAAGTTTAGAATGTGTTGATAAACCCGAGCCGTCTATGCCCTCAAATGCTATTAGTACTCCAGGCCACTTCCTCATGAACATCAGCTCTCCTATACTGTCAAATACAGTGCTTACTACTATGTTATTAAAGGTTAAGGGAGTTCTGGACTTTATGAAGGGCTAGAAGAATGTTTATAAGTCTTTAGGAGATTGTCGGTAAGGAGAATTATCATCATTTTTCAGTAGACCGTCGTTACCTCATCTATCGTATATTTTTGGTTTCTAGGTTCATATATTTTACTTCTCTATCACCATTATTTGTAGGTCATTTACGTTAGTTCCTGTAGGGCCAGTATAAATTCCGTCTCCTAGCTTATTGAAGAATTCATAGCTATTGTTATCAATTAATAGCTCTTCAGGATTTAGACCTAACTTCTTAGCTCTATTAATGCTATGTGCATCAACTATTCCGCCAGCATAAGGTGTTAAACCATCAATACCATCGGTACCAATACTAGCAATAGCTATTCCATGTACTTCACTTATGGTAAATGCTGCTGAGAGAGCTAATTCTTGATTTCTACCTCCCCTCCCCTTACCTCTAACAGTTACCGTTGTTTCGCCGCCAGCAAGGATAATTGCGGGAGGTTTAATGGGATTACCGTGTAGTTTTGCATCAATGGCTATTGATGCTAGTACCCTTCCAACTTCTCTAGCTTCCCCTTCAAGCATACTAGTCAGTATGATAACATTATATCCTAGATCTTTACTCATATTGGCCATTTTCTTTAAGGATTCAATGTTACTAGCTATTATTACATTCTTAGTATTAGTAAAGATTTTGTCTCCTGGTTTAGGGGTTTCAGGGACTAATCCCTTAACTCCTCTCTTTATGTATTCTCTAACACTTTCAGGCACTTTATTCCATAAGTTATATTTCTTCAGAACGTTTTGGACATCATGAAATGTTGTTGGATCGGGAGCTGTAGGGCCTGAAGCTATTGAATCTATAGGATCTCCGACGACGTCGGAAATTATCAATGCTATAAGTTTTGCAGGATAGGCGTGACGAGCAAGCCATCCTCCTTTAACTAATGAAATGTGTTTTCTTACAGTATTTATTTCTTGAATCGTGGCTCCAGATTTAAGTAATAGTTTTGTAGTTTCAATAAAGTCATTTAGCGTTATATTATTTGCAGGATACTCCATGAGAGCTGAACCACCACCAGAAACTAAGGCTATTACCAAGTCGTTTTTATTGGCCTTCTTAACAAGTCCGGATATTTCGTAGCCTGCCTTAACGCTTCCTTCATCAGGATAGGGATGACCTGCCCAAACAATCCTTATTTTCTTCAAGCTGATTTTTTCTTCCCTTAGTGATTTCGGGGCACTAATTACACCTTCATCAATTCTATTCCCAAGTTTATCCTCTATAGCTTTCGCCATAGCTATGGATGCTTTACCAAAGCCTACAACAAAAATTCTTGATGGCTTTAATTCCTCGCCAGCTACCTTAATCTTATCCCCATAAACAACAATGTTCTTTGATACAGCTTTGTATGGATCAGCAGCTTTAAGACCTTCCTCCAGTAATTTGAGTGCGGTCTCTCTAGCCTTAAGACACAAATTACACGTTTTATCTCTACTTAAAAGCTCGTGAATGTTCTTAATTATGGACCATTCAAACGGCATACTTAATTCCTCTCAATTATGAGGAGGGCAAGGTTTAGACAGGCATCACTCCATGTTTCTTTGGTGGCACTCTTATATTTATATCCCTCTTTGTTAGAAATGTTTCAAGAGCTTTAATGAGTATGGGTCTAGTTTCGTTAGGCTCTATTACAGTATCAACATATCCTCTAGCAGCTGCAATATATGGATTAGCGAATTTTTCTCTATATTCTTGAACTCTCTTCCTAAGTATTTCTTCTCTCTCTTCTTGTGTTTTAGCTAATGCTAACTCCTTTCTCCAAATAATTTCAGCAGCGCCTTCAGGGCCCATAACGGCTATTTCTGCTGTTGGCCATGCTACTACAAAGTCTGCTCCAAGATGCTTACTACCCATTGATATGTAGGCTCCACCATATGCTTTCCTAACTATAACTGTTAATTTAGGTACTGTTGCTTCTGAATATGCGTATAGTATTTTGGCACCATGTCTAATTATGCCACCATGTTCTTGTTGTGTTCCTGGCAAATAGCCTGGAACGTCGACAAATGTTACTATTGGTATATTAAATGCATCGCAAAATCTAACAAATCTAGCTATTTTATCCGAAGCATCAATATCTAATGCCCCTGCTAGGTATACTGGTTGGTTAGCCACTACTCCTACGACGTATCCATGAAGTCTTGCGAAACCTACAATTGCATTTCTAGCCCAAAGAGCGTGAACTTCGAAGAACGTACCTTTATCAACAACTCTATTAATTACTTCATACATATTATATGGCTTAAAAGGATCAGTAGGAATTATATTATCTAATTCATAATCCCTTCTTTCAGGATCATCTCCTGTCATAATCCTTGGAGGATCCACCATATTATTACTTGGAAGATAGCTTAGTAGGGTCTTAATTATTTCAATAGCATGTTTATCATCTTCAGCTACAAAATGTGTACATCCACTCTTAGTTGCATGAACTTCAGCGCCGCCTAGCTGGAATTCATCTACATCTTCGCCTATGGCTGCTTTAACTACACGTGGACCTGTGATGAAAGCAAAGCTCGTCTTTTTGGTCATTATTACGAAGTCCATTAATGCAGGGCTATAAACAGCTCCTCCAGCACATGGACCCATAATTGCTGCTATTTGGGGAATAACTCCTGATGCTTGAACGTTTAAGTAGAATACATCACCATAACCTTTAAGGCTATCTACACCCTCTTGAATTCTAGCACCACCAGA
The DNA here is from genome assembly GCA_964467535.1 of uncultured Desulfurococcales archaeon. GTDB lineage: Archaea > Thermoproteota > Thermoprotei_A > Sulfolobales > WANQ01 > CAYXRT01. Next base: position 82,203 of record CAYXRT010000001.1, on the reverse strand, counting down.
ATCGTTAAGGAATATGACTGGAGCACCAACACTTAAGGCCATTTTCATCGTCTTAACTATCTTAGCAGCATGCATTTCACCTAATGAACCACCCATAAATGTGAAGTCCTGGGCTATAATGAATGCCTTCCTACCATTAATAGTCGCAAAGCCTGTAACTACACCATCACCAAGACAAATCTTTTTATCCATACCGAACTCGGTAGCCCTATGCTTAACAAACATATCTATCTCAACAAAGCTATCTGGATCGACAAGCAATTCTATTCTTTCTCTGGCAGTAAGTTTTCCTTTTCTATGTTGTTTCTCAATAGCCTGTTTACCGCCACCTAGCATAGCTTGAGATCGAAGTTCACGAAGCTTTAAGATCTCTGGCCTAATTTCATCACCCATGAAAGGCCACCCTATTAAACTAAGAAAACCCAAGGGTTAATAAAATCAATTCAAGTAATGTAGAGGTTTAGGGAATAGTAATATGGAATACGTAGAGATTCAGCTTGCAAGGATATTAGCACGAATTGAGAAGGAAAGGTTATCCTTAAGAGGAGTTATTGAGGATTATATTAGGCATAAAATAATTGATAAGACCTTAATTCCTATAATATTAACAATGGGTCTTGGTGTATTAAGAAACTACATATTGTTGGACTTTATTTCAAATCAGGCAGTGGGGATAAATCCTAAGCATCTGCCAAGATTAAAGAAATGGTTATTAAGAATCATAACCTACGAAATAAAATTCAGATGGAATACGCTAAGTGAGGATAAGATTAATAGGATAAAGAGATTACTAGAAGAACTTCACCTAAATAGAAACTACATAAGCGCTGTAAGAAATTATGACTATAAACGTGATTTGAAATACCTAAACATACCAGATAAATTATCTATTCAATATTCTCAACCTAAATGGATTGTTAAATATTTTATGAAGCTATTTGATACATATGATTGTGAAAGATTATTAAGGAAGTTCAATGAAGTTCCTACAGTATGGATCAGAGTGAATACCCTAAAGACTACAGTAAAGGAATTAAACGCCAAACTCAAACAAAGGGGTATAGAGGCTATACCTGATAATCGCATACCCTATGCTCTTAAAATCATAAAAGGTGCTGGTAATTTAGCTTCTACTCCTGAGTATAGAAAAGGATTTTATTATATTCAAGATAAGGCGTCGATGCTTGTAGTACATAATATAAATCCTTCAAAGAAAATGCTGATATATGACCTATGTAGTGCACCTGGCGGTAAAGCTTCACATGTAATACAATTGACCAATGGCCAGGCGTATCTTGTAGGCGTCGACATATCACTACATAGACTTAAAATAGAGAAGAAAATATTAAATAAGCTATCTAATTCATTCTTTAAAGGAGATCTCTTACTAGGTGATGCAACAGTTAATATGCTAGTAGATCAAAGAGCTGATAGAGTAATTGTTGACCCTGATTGCAGCGCCCTAGGTAAGCTAGGACATAGCCCTGAAATAAGGTTATGGATAAATGAAGACCACATAAAACAATATGCTAACTTACAGTATAAGCTGTTAAAGAATGCATGTAGATTGGTTAAAAGAGGGGGACTAATAGCATATTCTACATGTACGTTAACACTAGAAGAAAATGAAAAAATAGTTAAAAGAATAATCGAAGAAGAGGGATTAGACATAGTCAAACCACTAGTTAATGTAGAGGAGGAGGGTATATCGCTAAGTAATGCTAGAAGACTCTACCCGCATAAGCATGAAACTCAGGGCTACTTCTACGTATTACTTAAAAAGTAAAGTAATAAGCTGGGAAAGTAACATTAGCTATAGGGATGGTGAAGTATAATGAGTTTAAAGCCTCATAAATGGCGTGTATTAGTGCTAGGAGCTGAATTTGATAAAGTGAAAGTACCTTTATATAAAGCTTCCGCAAGAGGGAAAAAGACAGCGCTTCTCAAAACATTATTATCATCATGTTGTAGAATGGATTGTAAATATTGCGCATTCAGAGCAGGATGTAGGCTATACCCTCGAGAAAAATGGGATATAGATGAATTAGTTAGAATAACACTTGATCTTTACAATAAAGGTATAATCGACGGCCTGTTCTTATCAAGTTCTATGTATAGTGATCCTGATAAAGTCGTTGAAGAAGAAATAGAAGTCGCTGAAGAATTACGTAGGAGAGGATTTAAAGGATATATACATTTAAGGTTAATGCCTGGTGTAAGTAGAGATTTAATAGAAAGGGCAGGGATTGTAGCTGATAGAATAGGAGTTAATATTGAAACAGTTAATCCAAGCTCATTTAATGAAATATCACCAAGCAAGGGAGATTGGATGCAAGATGTAATTAAGAGATTAGAATGGTGTGTAGGTACATGGAGATCTCTAAGGAGAAAGTATAAGTTTCAAAAGGTAGGGTACCTAAAAGCAGGAATAGACACACAATTAATTGTAGGAGTAGTTGATGAAACGGATTACGAAATACTTAAAACAACATATTACTTATATAGATCATTAAGCTTAAAAAGAATATACTTCAGTGCATTTGTCCCCATAGTTTCAACACCTTTTGAGAATAAGAAGCCCACACCGCTATGGAGAGAATATAGACTCTACCAGGTTTCAGAGCTAATAAGAACATATAAGTTTACACTAAAGGACATAGAAAGCATATTAACTGATGAAATGCTGCCAAATAAAGACCCTAAGATAGTATATGCTGAAGTTAATAGAGATATTTACCCTATAGATATAGAAACTGCTAGTTTTAGGGAGCTGCTTAAAATACCTGGTATAGGGTTTAGGTCAGCTAGAAAAATAATTGAAATACGTAGTAGGAAGAAATTAACAATAGACGATTTGATAAGAATTCTTGGTTATAGGAGATTTAAAAAAGCAATACAATATATGACATTAAAGCATAGAACCTTAAAGTATAGCTAAATAAACACTTTATCTCCATTAACAATAGATAACATACACTTAAAATACAGTAACAATAAATTCTCGTATGGGCTAATCTGTGGTAGACAAAGTCTTTAAAACAATGTACAGTATCACAAACTTCATTAATAGGAGCATAGATCTTATAAAGCCTGAACAAGTAGAAAGAATGATAAATACACTTGTTGAAACATACAAGACTGGTAGGTCAAAAGTTCTAGTTATGGGTGCTGGACGAAGCGGTCTTGTGGGTAAAGCATTTGCTATGAGATTACTACATCTAGGATATAATGTATATGTTTTAGGGGAAACCATAGTGCCAAGTATTGGTAAAGGCGACTTAGTAATAGCGATATCAGGTTCTGGTAGAACAAAGCTAATAGTCACAGCAGCTGAAGCAGCAAAATATGTAGGAGCAACTATAATAGCAATAACGAGTTTTGCGAATAGTCCTTTAGGCAAAATAGCTGATATAGTTGTTGAAGTACCTGGTAGAACTAAAATTGCAAAAGAGGAAGACTACTTTGCAAGACAAATACTTGGAATTCACGAGCCGTTGGCTCCTCTAGGTACGTTATTTGAAGATATGGTTATGGTATTCCTAGACTCCGTAGTAGTTGAATTAATGCATAGGCTAGGGAAAACAGAAGAAGACTTAAGGGCGCAACACGCAAACATAGAACTATAAGAGTCTTCAACATATACGTCCTTTATAGACGATTCTCCCATTAACTATAGTCATATATACTCGTGTTGCAGAAACGTCATATCCACTCATAGAAGTAATGTCATGCTCTAGGACAACTAGATCAGCATAATATCCTGGCTTTAACTGTCCGAGTATATGATGTTCCCAAGAAGCCCTAGCGCTACCTGTAGTATATATGGTTAAAGCCTGGTCTAATGAGAGTGCCTCACCACTAGATATGCATGAAAAATTCGCTCTTGTCATAGAAGCTGATATGCTAAGCCATGGATTGTATGGTTCAACAGGTGAATCACTACTACCACTAACATAAAGACCTTTTTCAATTAACGACTTGAATCTATATACATACTTAACTCTATCACCCAGTCTTGATTTAAGCCACCAGTCAGTTACAAGAAAGTGTGGTTGAATAGTTATTAAAGGCTTCACCTTACTAAGTAGTTCAATTATATCTGGAGGAGTAACGGATGCATGCTCGATTCTAAGAGTTGGAGCCGAAACTCCAAGCTCCAATGAGGTCTTTAGTGCGAATTCTATTGCTTTATCACCAATTGCATGGACAGCTACTTGAAAACCCTGCTCAACTCCTTTATGTAACCAATACCTTAATTTGCTTTGAGTAATGGTTAATACGCCAGTAGTTGAGGGTGCATCAGTATATGGCTCCCTCAAAGCAGCTGTACGACCACCTAAACTACCATCAGCAAAGAGCTTAATTCCCATAATCTTTAAAAAGTCATTAATATTTCTTGCTATAGTATCAAATAGCTTTACAAATTCCTCCTCACTTAAATAAATTCTCACACGTATAGGTAACTTCCCTTCTTTAGCTAACTCCATCAACGCCTTAAGTTCTCTCTCACAAACACTAATACTATGGACCGTGGTTAGCCCATATGATGCCATATCTACTAGAAGTCTATGTAATTCGTGTTTAACTTCTTCAGTCGTAGGTAAAGGTATGATCTTTCTAACCATATCTAAAGCACCCTCATATAATAGTCCAGTAGGTTCTCCACATTCATCTCTATCAATAATTCCATTAGGCGGGTTTGGTGTATTCTTAGATATACCTGCAAGCTTAAGAGCAAGGCTATTAACTACACCAACATGGCCGCAAACCCTCGTAATAAGCACGGGATTATCTGGTGTAACTTCGTCTAGATCCCATCGAGTAGGAAATCTCTTTTCCTTAAACAAATTCTGATCCCACCCTCTACCAATAATCCATTTCCTCTTACCTACCTTCCTAGCATATCGTTTAATTTTAAGCTTAATCTCTTCAATACTCCTGCAATTCCTTAAATTGACCGATTTTTTAAATAAAATAGTCCCTAACAAATGTAAGTGAGAATCAATTAAGCCAGGTATAACAACCCTACCATCAACATCGATAATCTTATCCAATATTTTCCTATACTTACTAACTAAATTATCCCCTCCTACATCTTCAATAATGTTATCCTTAATAATGATACTAGTATAATCAGTTCCATAAACATATGCATTAGTTAAAGCATAATATCTAGCCATGACGAAAACACCTACCCAGACTACAATTAAATAAACATGAATAATAAAAAGTGTTATACAATATCAGCTCCACATAATTAGCACGAGATTACGTACATATAAATAAGCTTGGTCAATAATGAATGGAGAAGATACATTCAAAATACAACAACCATGTGAAATAAGTATCTGCATCTTAGTAGTAACTACCTTATATAGGTAAAGGAGGCAAGAGCTCTCTGGTTCTCAGTGTGGAGATTGAAATTGATTGTAAAGGCTAAGTAGGTAATCGAGGTAATAATCAATAAAACATGAATAAAAGAACTTGATGATGAAAAGCATAATATTCATTAACGAAACATAATAAGTGAAAAGTCAAAGGCGCTATAAACTGCTCAATCGTTAATATCAAGCAATACGAATTAGGAGATATGCCTCTCTGGGAGGGAAATTGAAGAGAAAGGCACATTTGTTGTTAGGGGTAGGAGCTGTATTAGCTATATTGAGGCCAAGCATAAATGACGTTATCATATACATAGTATTAGCAGCACTAGGTTCTCTCGTACCAGATCTCGATTTAAGGTTCAAGCACAGGAAAATATTACATAACGTACTCCTGTCACCAATAATAACATTAGGATTAGTATTAGCATTAAGTAAAGTACTAACCCTTAACCCAATATGCATGTATCTTGCAATAATAATAGCATGGTTTTCTCACATAATTGGAGACCTATTCACTATAGGAGGGGTAGCGTTATTATGGCCTCTAAAATCAAAAAGAATGAGGATACTAAAACTAAGATACGACCACCCAATAGTTAGCACCATAGGAGTAACCCTAGGAGTAATGGGCATAGCAATATGGCTCTATTTAAAGATATTAAAGGGGACAATATAGTCAAGAAAATAAGTAATTCAAGGTTTACCTTTATTACCTCCACGAGGAAAGGGCTACATATCTCTTCTTATCATTATTATCATACCACCAATACAATATATCGTTCTTCTACTCATTAATATAGACTTTCAAATATGGATGTCCCCTAGTATTAGATCCTGCAGCTCTATATAACGCTATTGTTACCCTCCATAACCCTAGGGATAAGACTATGAACTGATATACATTAATCAATTTATCACGTAAACTTATCAAGGAACTTACGATTATGTGTATTCTATGTGGAGGATAGAAGAAGAATTATGGTTTAAATATCCTTCCACTTTAGATGGTAGTGGTCAGTTAAAGCAGCGATTGAGTTAATTGAATGCGTAGGAAGTGGTGATAGAGTTTTAATCTTAATAGGCTTTAGGATACTACCTTTAAATATTCAGGAAACTGATGGACCTTTAGGTGCTGCTTCATTAGCTAGGTCGATAAGTATTGCTATAGGTGAATTACCTGATTAAATGTTGTGGATGTATATACTCTCATGGGAGAAAAACCCAAGTATGCGGCTTCAGTAATGGTTTTCACTCTTGAACAGAATAAAGCATTAGAAGAAGCAAAAAAGCTACTTGACGAACTAAATCCTTCAGCTATAATGTCTATTGAGAAAGCAGGCTGTAACATAAGGGGAGAGTACCATACTATGACAGGAGTCAATGTTACTAAACTCCATGCTAAAGCAGAGTACATTATTGAGGAGGCTAGAAAGAGGGGAATAATAACTATTGGAATAGGTGATGGTGGAAACGAAATTGGTATGAATGTTATAGAGGATTATGTTAGAAGATATGTACCATATGGTGATAAATGTCAATGTCCATGTGGAGGGGGCAGTAACATTTATGAAGGTGGTTTAGGGTAATTTAAGTCCTTTATGGGCAATAATGTATGCTGATGCTGGATGCCTGACTAGGATCAAAACCTATAAAGGGGGTAATAGTTTATGAATTTATTGGTGCCTCTGAGTTCTCGAGAACCGCTCAAGAAGGGCGGTGAAGGGGGCTCGGAGAGAGCGTAATGAACCCGAGGGTAGCGCCCTTAAACCACCCTAAACAACCACTCCGAGGTGAATGGCAAGGTTTATAGATAAACAGCTTTTTAACTCATTATTCTTATACACTACTCTGTGGGATATTGGGTTCACCGTTAAAAGTTGTAATATACGGTATAGGCCCTATAGGGCAGCTTGTAGCTAAAGTTGCTTTAATGAAAAAAGGACTTGAAATAGTTGGCGCAATAGATATTGATCCAAATAAGGTTGGGAGAGATCTTGGAGAACTAATAGGATTAAATAAATCTCTTGGTATAATCGTTTCAAATAATGCTGATAAAGTGCTTCAAGAAACAAAACCAGACGTAGTACTTCATGCAACTAGATCTTACTTAGATCAAATATATCCAGATATAGTTAGGACAATTAAAGTTAAAGCCGACTTCATTTCCACATGTGAGACCTTAGCATATCCATGGTATAGATATCCATACCTAGCAACACTTATAGATGAAATGGCGAAGAAGTATAGTGTAAGAGTTCTTGGAACAGGTGTAAATCCTGGATATAGATTTGATGCTGTTGTGAGTATGATATCTGCTGTATGTGCCGATATAAAGAGAATTAATGTAGTAGTATCGCTTGATGCTGCAAAAAGAAGGTACTCATTTCAGAAGAAAATAGGATTAGGAATGACCCCAGAAGAATTCAATGAGGCATTAACTAAAGGAAAGATAACTGCTCATGTAGGTTATGCCGAATCAGTATTGCTATTGGCGTCGATGATGGGAGTGGAGTTAGAGAAAGTTGTTGAGGGTCAAGCACCCTTGGTAGCTGAGAGATATCTTGAAACACAGTACTTTAAAATTAAGCCAGGTCAAGTTAAGGGTGTTAGAGGTTATGGTATAGGATATCTGAATGGTAAGGAATTCATTAGGTTAGAGTTTATTGCTGCTGTAGGTGTTGATGAATATGAAGATGTACTAATAGAAGGTGAACCCACAATACACTGGCGTAATGAAAATCCATTAGTTCCAGGAGATATAGCAACAGCAGCTATGGTCGTAAACGTTATCCCAAGAGTAAGGAAAGCACCTCCAGGACTACTAACAATGAAAGACATAATATTACCATCAGCTGTCTTAGGGGATATCACCAAGTGGAAGTAATAGAAATTAACACTTGATAAATAAAAAGGCTATCTTATGTATAGCTGGAGAGCACGTAAAGGATTAATAGTTCCATCTAGCAATACAACTATGGAGCCTGAATTTTGGAAAATGGCCCCGAAGGTGTAAGTGTACATACGACTAGGCTTAAACTCGTTAAAGTCTCAGTTAAAGAGTTAAAGGAAACGTCTAGAAATACTGTTGAAGCAGCTAAATTACTTGCTACAGCTAATGTTGATATAATAGTATATGGATGCACGAGTGGCACCCTTATCGGTGGAGTTAAGTGGGAAGAAGGGTTAAGGAGGTTTATTGAAGAAGCTACAGGGATAATGACGATAGCGACAGCATTTGCAATAGTAGAAGCTTTACGAGCCCTTAATGTAAGAAAGGTCGCTGTAGTAACTGTTCACTCGAGGGTGATTGTTTATTGTCTTTTATGTTTACTTTCGGGTTCATTACGGTTTATGTATCTCCTCCCCGACTACGGGAGCTATGCTTCATCAGTCCCATCGGGACATCCCAATCCACATAACTCCCATAATCGAAGAGGAGGTTCACAGAGCGTTCCCCATTTACCGTGACTTTCCAATAGTTCTGGATACTTTTAATCACGGTAGGTAGGTCATCACGCTTCCGCTCGGAGCCTCTCACCGCAGAGGCTTGCCCCTAGTTACCTAGGAGCTCACCGCCCTACGGCTCTCGGAACCCCAAGGTAACCATTGCACTTATTAGTTTCCGAAGCTTATATTTCTTCCTTCAGAAATAATTAGAAATCACTTAAACTACCAACACACTAGAAACAGCCTCTTATCTCGCCAACAGCTCATTAGATCACAGGCTCCAAGAGGAGGACTTAAATAACAACCAATATAAACCTTCCCCCTAAACATCAAAATGTATTCTGCCCCCTATACAGAAGAGGTAAATGTTCTTGAAAAAGATTCCTTGAAGAAAATGGTCTTAAGGCCACTAAGATAAAGGGCTAGGAATACTTAACAATACTGAAATAGGTAAACAACCTCCGTGGGTTGCATACAAACTTGTAAAAGAGGTAGATACAGAAGATTCAGATGCAATATTTATGAGTTGTACAAATTTCAGACAATAGAAGTAATATCTAAGCTTGAAAACGATTTGAAAAACTCCGTAATTTCAAGTAATATAGCATCGCTATGGGCAGTATTAATGAGGTTAAACATTAAGGAAAGAATAAAGGGATATGAGAGGTTGCTAGAAAAGTTCTTAATTTAAGCTCAAGCACCTTTTTCTATACATAACATCATAATAGCAGACTCTGTATAGCATGCAGAAACTATCCTTTCTCTGTCTTATTAATAATGATATCAGTTAATCTGTCCAATTCTTTTACTAGCGGTATACTCTTATCATTAATAATTTCATGCAAAATTCCTTGGTCAATTGCTTCTGAAACTCTTGGATCAAAAGGCAGTGATGCTAATACTTCAGTCTCTTTAGCTAATAATCCTTTGTATGATGATGTCTTAAATAACGGGTAATTTTTATTACTATCAGGACATGTATAATAGGCCATGTTTTCTATTATGCCTAAGATCTTTATCTTCAACTCTCTACAGAAATTAATTGCCTTTAGCACTACAGCTTCAGAAACAACTGATGGAATAGTTACTATTAAGGCTCCTGTAATACGTGGTATCATTTGGGTTATTGTTAATGCTTCATCTCCTGTTCCAGGGGGTAGATCAAAAATAAGATAGTCTAAATTATTCCACTTAGTTTTAGATAAAAGTTCATGTATAGCTCTAGTTTTCAAAGGTCCTCTCCATGCTAATGGCTTGCTAGGATCAGTCATTAAAAATTCGAGTGAAATCACTTTAATGCCATATGGTCCTAGTACTGGTAATAGATTCCCTCGCTCATCACCATATATGTGACTGCCTCTAAGTCCAAGCATCAACGGTATTGATGGACCATGTAAATCTACATCAAATAGACCTACTTTTTTACCTTTTAATGCCATTAAGAGTGCTAAGGAGGCTGATATAAAGCTTTTACCAACTCCTCCTTTACCGCTTATTACTATTAGTTTATGTCTTACATTTTTAAGTTTCTCTTCTACAATCTTACGTTGGACTTCTAAAATGGGATATGAGATACGTCTAGATTCAGTCATGGATTTCTCCTTCTTAGACATGTCTATATGTAGCTTATAAAGGTAAGTGAAGCTTAACCTCTTTAGTAATAATTTTTAAGATAAATATTTAGGTGAGGTAGTGATATCTAAGGAGATCCTATGGAAGGTTTGTAAAAGAGTACTAGCTTCATCTAAGGAGGGCATAGACATACATTCTATATCTAAAACTGAACGTATAGCACGTGAAATACTCGACGAAATCATTAAGATGCTTAGTGATCTAGGCTTCATAAAAGTCATTGAGGAGAAAGTGATTCCCTTAGCAAAGTTAAAGCTAGCACTTTACTGTTTATCACATGGATTACCTGTAGACAAAGTAGCCTTACACCTTCACTGGAGAGATTTTGAGGAACTTGTTGCAGAATACCTTAGAGTACATAACTACATAGTTTATAGAAATTTAAGGATTAGTCCGCCAAAGGGAGTTGAAGTAGATGTTATAGGCCAGAAACATGACCTAGGACTAATAGTGGATTGCAAGCACTGGAGCCCAGGATATTCTAAAATATCTAAACTACGTGAAGCAGCAAAGGAACACCATGATAGAACCTCGATTTTAGCTAAAAAGTTATGGATTCTTGCACGAAAGTATGAAAAATTAAGAGAGATAAGAAGATTAGTTCCTATAATTGTAACCTTAACCGACATAGGTTTAAGGTACTATCAAGGTGTCCTAATATCTCCTATAGCATTATTTAATGACTTATTACTTAACATAGATGCTGTAATAGATGAATATAAGTGTATAATACATGTCGAATGTTGGCCTTAAGATGCTGGAAGCTATGTGACCTCGGTTAACGGTGGTAAACTATTAATTTTATTCTACTACTAAGTAATGATCGGTAGAGTAGTTAGGTGTAAGATAATGGCTAAAGCTCATGTAGCCTATCCGGACGCTAAATCGTTTTCGACAATGATTGAAAGCCTAGCTAAAATTGTAGATGAAATTGCAATTAATGTTAATTCTGAAAGATTAGCGATAAGAGCTATAGATCCCGCTCAAGTAGCATTAATTGAAGTTCACCTACCTTCAGAAGCATTTCTAGAGTTTGAAGTGGAAGAAGAAGTTACAGGTGGAGTTAATATAGCTAATGCATTAAAGTTAATAAAGAGATCAAAGAAAGGAGACAAGTTAGAAATAGATATTGACGAAGAATATGTGATATTTAAGATAATGGGTGCTACACTTAAAAGATTTAAGTTTAGAAATCTGGCTGTTTCACCACCAGAAATACCTGAACTAGGTCTTGAATTTAATGTTCATGCGGTTATTTTATCGGACGTACTTAAACATGCTCTTAAAGATGCTGAAACAGTAGGTGATACGGCAGAATTTGATGCAAGAGAGGACATGCTAATTATAAGAGGTAAAGGAGCATCTACTACCGAAACCAAGATTGCGGGCGGTACTTCAGCATTAATAGAACTCGAAATCAAAGAGCCAAGTAAATCAGCATATAGTATAGAGTACTTAAAGCATATTTTAGCTTTGACTAAGATAGCTGATGCAGTAACCGTTGAGTTTTCATCAACAATGCCTCTAAAACTTGAATTCCCGTTACCAGCTGGAGGTAAAGTAATGTATCTCCTAGCGCCTAAAACCATGTAGTATGTAGTAGTTTGTGCGTCAGGTCGCTCCACCATTCATCATAGCTTATTATCTCAGGACGTCCCTGCGACCTCATCCGCCATCTAATAACTATATTTATCAATCTTTTTAAACTTCCTACTAAATAGTAATCATACTATGGATGAAGAGTTTTCGGGGAGACCGATAGGCTAGGATGATGTCGCGGTTACCCTTCTGATCTCTTAAACTCGCTAATTAGATCATTTAAGTAATTTAAGAAACCACTTTCACTGCTCATTAAGTAGCTGTATACAGGTTCTTCTCTTAACCCCTTCCTGCAAATATCTATTATTAATGGGACATCATCTGTTAGGGCTATGAGTATAGGCTTCCATACATAACGTTTAAAGTATATTCTATGAACTACCTTTCTTTCCATAACCTCCTTTCCAAAAACTTCCTTCAAAGCACTAATACCAGCATAGAGTTTAATTAGTTCCATTCTAAGTGCTAATATCCTTCTCCTCCTATCTGGAGGTTTGCTCCTCCTAACTTCTCTTAACTTAACAATTATTTCTTTTGCTCTATTATTTAACTCCGTGAAGAGAGTTTGTAATTCATATACTATCCTATAGTAATCTAAAGGTCTAGGTCTAATAACCATAGAATTAGGCTTTAATGATATTTTCTTAATTTTACCTAACTTCTTTCTAACAATTAATGGCTTTGTTAAGGGTTCACTAAGTTTATCACTAAGAAAATCATCAACAAATACTTCCCTTTTCTTACCATGAACTGGTACTAGATCAATATGGTGAAAAGGTAGCCAGAGGACTATTAGCTCATATACATTTACCTTATACCTTTTGGAAATGGTCGTCGGGGAAATGGATACATAATCCTTTATTGGTTCTACACCATCAATTATCAATATCTGTCAACTCCATATAGTTATTCAGCCGGTTGATCCTTCCGCATCATTATACGGTTTATCGGGTCTTCATCACTACTCTTAATTATAGTCTCTAAGAGCTTAAATAGTATATTCTCTATTACCTTGCATCTTTTATAGCTTAGGTAATGTTCATAAGCTCTCTTTGCTTTTTCATTCTCGAATTCATCGGTATATTGTAGGAGCTTATTTGCAGAACTTTCATCATTTACGATTAATAACACAGGTTCTACGGCTACTGCCCATTTCTCTTCATTAGCTTTAAGTAGCGCCCTAATAAAGTGCTCATCACTTACGTTTTCATCAAGATCCATTATAGCCCCATAGTGTTGATCTATAAAATGTACATAAGCTCTTCCAATAGTATCATTATCTTTAACTATAAACCATTCTTCAAGTTCTGATTGATCTTCAAAGACCATATGAGGTCCGCTAATAACTCTCAGTCCATTATCCATCAAGTATCTCCTTAATTTGTTGATATTTTTAACATTTATTAATAGAAGTTTCATAAGATAACCCCTTACTATGTTGTTGGACCTATCAATATTCTTTCTTCATCAAATACCTTATATGCTATAATTATTAATGTTAAAGAACTTAATACGGCTATAGTTAAATGAACTACAAGACCTAAAGCATAATCATACATATAACTGTAAATAACTAAAGCGCAATGAGTAAATGGGATAAGGTACAATGGTATTCTTATAATTAATGGTAAGCTAGGTATTTCAACAAAAAGTGCCATAAAGAAAACTATTGTTGCTATTGATATTACAGCTGAAGAGACTATCTGTGCCGATCTTATTGTCTTCGTTCTAACGATAAATGGTAGTATAAGTGCTGCTGTAAGAAGCGACGTGATGAAGACCATTAATGAATGAATAGCAAGTAAGCTAAGGTCTATAATAATTGGTAAAAGTCCATAGCTTGTATACAATAAGTAAAAATATATTAGTAAGCCCATTATATCGGCTATAGCCGCTATCATCCCAAGAATGGTTGTTGCAAATACCTTACCCAGAAGAAGCTCGGTTTTTGATATAGGGGCTGTTAAGAGTATTTCAATGGTTTTTCTCTCCCTCTCTCCAATAATGCTATCGGATATAAATGTAACTATTGGTGGTGCTATAAAGAATAAGGCGAACATTAATAACCTAGCTGTTTGTGCTTTAAGCTCATCCAGAAGAGTTCTTTTTTCCCCTGTAGGAGTAACATATTGTACTTTTTCTAAGTCTATAGGACTTCTAATACTTTCAGGATTTATAGTAATATTTGCTTTATATGCTATGATGTTTATCTTCTTTGTAGCAATAATACCTGAAACCCAATTCTTAGCCCATTCAACAATAAGTGCTGCCTCATTAGCTCTAGCTGAGCCTACTCTCTGAATTTTTAATATATAGGCTACTTTCTCAAAACTAGTTATGTTTCTAATAAACCCTTTCCTGATAACTAATATTACGTCAAAGTAAGGATATGAATGTAAAGCCTCATCTATCGATGAAGATATGAACGACATTGCCTTACGTGAAGCATTTATGAAGTATGCAAAGAGATATGCTATATAACGTGAACTTATAGTTTCGTTACCTAGATAGCCGGTAGATTTATCCTCATCAACGATGATTACTATCGGTGGTCTTTCTCTTGCTAATACAAAGCTTATGAAACCAAGTACAGGCAATATCATAAGTGGTAAGAGAACTGTAGCTGCGATGGTTTTGTAATCCCTTAGAAGGTCTATAAACTCTTTCCACATAATTACTTTAATCTTAATGATCTTATTCACTTTCTTACACCTCTTATTGCATTAACGAAAGCTTCTTCAAGGTTATTAACATTGTACTTTTCCTTGAGATCAGTTGGTGTACCTATGTCAATTATTATTCCTTTATTAATTAATGCAACTCTATCACATAGAAACTCTACTTCAAGCATGTTATGGCTAGATAATATAATTGTTGTATTGAATTCTTTAGCATACTCTTTAATTAGGTTGCGGATTTCAACTGCTGCAAAAACATCTAAACCTGTAGTAGGTTCATCAAGGAGTGCTAATTTAGGCTTTAACATAAGTGTCTTGGCTAGTAGTAGTCTCCTCTTCATTCCCTTACTATAGGTTTCAGCTTTATCATATAATCGGCTTCCTAAATCAGCTATCCGAGCACCATAATTTGCCATCATTTCGGCTTCGCTATAGTCTTCTGCGTATAGCCTTGCAAAGAATAATAGGTTTTCCCAACCAGTTAACCTGTCATAAACTCCTGCTTCTTCAGGTAGGTAACTTATGAGTTTTCTAACTTTATTCCTATGCTTCACCACATCTAGGTTAAATACTTTAACAATACCTGAAGTAGGCTTAATTAATGTTGCAATTATTCTTAGTGTTGTTGTTTTACCAGCACCATTAGGTCCTACGATACCAAAAATTTCACCACGTTTTACGCTAAACGAAATACCTCTAAGAGCTTCAATTCTTCCATATCTCTTCCTTAGGTCTCTAACGTATACTGCTACATTATCCATTCAGAGCACCAGACTTCAAGTAATATGACATTACTTGAGAGAAAATAATAGTACCGCTTAGAGCTCAAGTAGTAAACGTACTTAACCCTTTATCACCATATTTTAAGAGCCGTGGGGATACTTAAGTGTCCTTTACTATTAAGGACAGGATACTTGATGCTATAATGAGATATGGAGAAAAGGCATACATAGTGCTAAAAACAGCACTAGAGCTAAGTAATGAAAATGATAATGCCATGGTGGGGGATTTCAATTATAGGGATTTAATAGAGAGATTAAAAATTAAGGGAATAAAGTATAATCCATCAAACATGTTAAAGATACTAGAGAAAGAGTATGGAATAATAGAAACAACGTATAAATCTGAAAGGCATCATTGGTGGAAATTTATTGATAAAAATGCAGTTGAAGAAGCATTATCAGATTATGTTAATACTAATACTAAGCAAGTACACCATATAGATTTAGACCTTAAACTAATAGAAATTCAATTAAATAGCTTAGAATTGGACAGACTAAGAGACATATTAAATTATCTTGCTAAAAAACCATACTTAACAGAGAACGACTTATGGACCTTTAGGAGAATAGTATTTAATGAACTTGAATTAATAGTTAAGTTACATAAGAAATTAATAGCGTATGAACATAATTTTAAAGATGAAATACGCTTAATAGAACATATAATCGAGTTAGCATCATTGGTATCGAGAAAAATAAATAATAGCGAGAATAAAGTCAAGGATTTTGCAACGATTACAGTTACTAGGGAATTGAAATATAACCTCCAGATGCTTTGAAGATAGTCATAGTATTCTTCAACCTCAATTTCCATTAATAGAGATTTAGACTTGACCCTAATTAAGCATTATCTAAATAAGGTGTAAGTGATATATCCAGATATACACCCTTCTGTGCTAATTCTTTAAGTCTATTTAAGATTATCTGTATAGCTTCTGATAATATTTTCCTATTATCGTATGTTTTGAGTATTTGCTCAAGCTCATCCCTGGTTTTTGATTTTAATTCTTTAGCTATTTCTACCATTTTTGGCATGGCTCTTACAATGTTGTCGACTATAGTTATATTTGCTGCCTGTGCTGTTCTTGACAGAGGGTTTAAATCTACTGCTATAACTGTTTTACCCATTTTCCTTAAAGCTTCAGTTCTATCGCCGTCTTCCAAGGGTACCAAGACTACATCAGCTATTAATATTCCACGTGGGCTGACTCTCCTCCTTTCACTATGTAGTTCGGGTATTGTTGCTGAAGCATCTTCACCGACGCCCAATACCTCTTTTGCACCATAGCGTTTAAGTAAGTTAGCTATTTTTTCTTCACGTTCTCGTGTTCTATAGAATAAGTTTACTTCAATTTTTGCATTAACTATATCGGCTAACTTTACGATATATTCTGGTACGAGAACAGCTGTATTTCCATTAACAGATATAACAGGATGTTTAGCAAGAAGCATAGCAGCTACAGCAGCTTTCATAGCTTTTATAGCAGGGGGCCAAGTTCTCTCACCTAGTATGTAGTCAAAGCATTCACCTCTACCATGAGCTATGAGTCCTTGAGGAACGACGATGCTCTCCATAAATCCTCTAACAATTTTCTCTCTAGTAACTAATGACTTATATCTAGGATGCGATTTAGGGATTTTTACTTCCATCACTAAGCTACACCTTTTATGCGTTTATATATTAAATCGATTAATAGCCTTAAATACATTATAAACCTACATACTCTAACCTCCAACCAGAGTGATCAATACTATGAACAAAAACTTCTGGTTTTCCCTTCTTAATTATATGCTCCTTAATGTCATTGATAATGCTTTCCTCGCATACTATTACAGCTAAGTTTTTCTTAACATAATAACCTATAACATAATCCTTATATGGTTTAAGCAGAGATTTTATATATTCATCTAAATCCTTGCTCAACATTCCTACGTTACGTGAAAATTCATGAGCAAGTCTTAAGAACTCTTCTAAAGAAGGATTACTTAGTAATCTTCTAAGGGCCTGTTCTCCATAAATTTGAATCTTATTTCTATAGATTCTAAGCATTTCTGGAGTTGTTAGATATCTTTTGGGAATCGGGATAGTTAAAACCCTAATGCTTGAAGATATGGGTATAGAAACTACCTTACCTATTCCTGGAGGTCCTTGCTTGATTCTTACCTCTAGTCCACCTCCAAAGAATTCTGCAATAACATCACCAAGGCCTGTAGAACACTCAACTTCAGCTACATGGGCTACACTTGCCGCCTTAAATGGATCAAATAATTCCTTAAATCTAA
Organism: uncultured Desulfurococcales archaeon; assembly: GCA_964467535.1. Classification (GTDB taxonomy): domain Archaea; phylum Thermoproteota; class Thermoprotei_A; order Sulfolobales; family WANQ01; genus CAYXRT01. The sequence continues at coordinate 64,398 of CAYXRT010000001.1, read as the reverse complement.
TACTATCTAGTATGTTAATTCCTATAGCTAAGCCTAAGGATATAGCACCACTTAAGCCGTAGCCTAAACCTAATGGTACGAGAGATGTTATGTCAACATCTATTTCTCTTGCATTACATAATCTTAAGACTTCATTAACAAAACATGTATTTAAAATATTTCCATTTAATTTAACTCTAATACCATTTCTAATAGCTTTAATACATACTTTAATCCTAGGATTAAGTACAAGTCCTGCTCCTCTGGATCCAGTTTCTAATGCGCTTTTGCCTTTACATATAATCCAAAAACCTGTGATATGTATAGGTATAGAGACTACAACTCTTATAATAAATCACCTTTCCTTTTCAGCAATTTAACTACTTGATCTAAAATAATTCTAGCAACCTCTACCTTTGTAGTCTTGGGCACATCAATGATTTTTCCATCCTTCATTATAATTATCACCTCATTAAACTTAGAGGCAAAACCTATATCCTTTCTAGCTACATTATTTGCCACAGTAATATCAAAACCATACCTCTCCATTTTCTCAATAGCTTTAGCTATAAGCTCATTTCTATCCTTAACTGTTTCAGCGGCAAATCCAACAACAAGCCCTTTAAAGGATTCCCTAACTATCTCAGATACCTTAGGTGTTAGCTCTAACCTTATAGTCAGTGGCCCTTGAGATGATGGTATTTTTTCTGAAAATATTGCACTAAACTTATAATCTACTGGAGCACCTGCAAGAATAACAGCATCGTATTTGTTACGTTTAAGCTCATGTTCAACAGCTTCAGCTAATTCTTCAGTAGTGGTAATCTCTATCCTCTTAACCCATGGTGGAGGGGTGACATTACTTAAAGGGCCATGAACTAACGTTACTTGACCCCCCCTAAAATATGCTTCTCTAGCTAAAGCAACTCCCATAAGACCCGAGCTAGGATTGGAAATAAACCTTACAGGATCCAGGAACTCACGAGTGGGTCCAGCGGTAACAAGTATCTTTAATCCCTTAAGATCTTGCCCTCTAAGAGTAACAGCTTCAATACAATGAATAATATCATCAACATTAGGTATTTTGAGTCTCTTCCCTTCCATTATTGGATCTAGAACAACTACATTCATAGATCTAAGCTTCTTAATAGCTTCTTCTACTTGACTGCTCCTATATAGGTTAATATGCATTGCAGGTACTACAATTAGTGGTTTATTCACGCCTATGAAGCTTAAGGCAGTTAACGTTACAGGTGTATCAGCAATACCGTTAGCTATCTTGCAAATAGTATTAGCAGTAGCAGGTACAATAGCCATGGAATCACACAACTTAGCTAAAGCTATATGTTCAACCATACCGGATATTTCATGTAAAACTCTATGACCACAAGCCCATTCAAAAAGTATAGGAGAAATAAACTTAGCGGCCTCTTGAGACATAACAACATGTATATCAGCACATCTCCTAATAAGACCTCTAACAACATCAATAGATTTGTAAATAGCAGCACTAGAGGTAATACCTATTGTGATAGACTTGCCCTTTAAAGCATATGTTTCTATACACTTAATTTCATGAACTGTATGATATTCTTCAATACCCATCAACACCACCATTCACTAATGAATGAAGGTCAGGCGGCCGCGACTCGCCGTGACACACTATCATCGATCAACATATAGCCCGCCAATCATCCCTTCAACAAAATGTCATTAAAAAAGGCTTAAAAACATAACGATTAAAGGAATCGGATACTATCGTAACTTTATGGTAGTAAATAATTTATTCTAGTAGTAAACGGTAGTAAATAGTGGTAACTTGGGAGTAAAGAAGTTAAGTATTAGCCTACCCAAGGACCTGGTAGATAAATTGGATAAAATATGTAGAAGGTTAAGAATAAGCAGAAGCGAATTCATAGCAGAGGCCTTAAAGGATAAACTTGGAGAATTTATTGAAGAGAGAGCAAAGCCAGCTGAATACCCAACAGTTCTATGGAAGTTAAAACAAGCAGGTTACCTAAAGTATCGTTCACCACGCTACCCAACACGCAAGATTAGTGAAAAATGGATTATAGAGGAGATAAAAGATTGAATCGCTTCTCACATACTATTATGTAACAGCTGGGTATACAACACGTGGAACAAAAATCCCAGAAATACCAATAATACACCTAGCATTAAGAATAGGAAAATATATGGCGAGAGGTCCAGCAATAATTGATACAGGATTTGATGGAGGAATATACCCTAATTTAAAGCTCATAAAATTACTTGAAGGCATGAAACCTATAGATGTAATTGAATTCGAAAGTCCACTTTATGGGACTAGCGAATTTGAAGTATACGAAGTCAAGGCTTACCTCTATTACAAATTTAATTATATAGATTTAGGAAAGGTAAAGGTATATGTACCAACATATCCAGAACTTCTAATAGACGAAGTGATTATAGGAAGAGAAATCCTTAATAAACTTAAAATAAACTTAAAACCCCATCAAAAAGTAGTTGAAGTAGAGCCCATAAAACAATAAAGTATACTTACTTAAAGTCAATAAACTATATTTCCTTTCTTGGCAACATGAATTATCGGTGGCCCAAGTGGAGATAAACGAGGATTTCATTATACGCAGAATAAACGTTAATGAACTTGACGACGTTATTAAAATAAACGAATTGTGTTTACCAGAACATTACCCTAGATACTTCTGGGAAGAACATCTACGTAGATGGAATGACATATTTCTTGTAGCAGAAATCAATGGAAAGATAGTTGGATACGTTATGTGTCGAGTTGAATTAGGATGGGGATATACTAGGAAAGGGATAATTAAAAAAGGGCATGTAATAAGTATAGCAGTTCTTCAAGAATATAGAAGAAGAGGTATAGGGAGAGCACTAATGGAAAACGTCATGAAAGTACTTAAAGAAAAATATGGTGTTCATGAAGTTTATTTAGAGGTTAGAGTTAGTAACACACCTGCCATAAACCTCTATAAGAAGTTAGGATTTTCAATAATTAGAGTCGTTCCAGGCTACTATCATGACGGCGAAGATGCATATATAATGGCTCGTAGTTTATGAGCCGCATTCTTTAAAACCATACATAACTTAAGCATTACTTCTGACCTAAAGAAGTAAAGTACTTGAGGTCACACACATGAGCTTAAAAGACTTCGTATTAATCAGAGTTAAAACGGGAAAGGTTCATGGTTTATTGGGAAAATACTATGCTTGGAAAGATAAGCCACCAGAGGAAATAACAACATTACCTGTACTTGATGAGAGAATAGATGAAAGAGTCAACTTCGTATGGATTGATGCTCCCACACCAAAAGTACCCGCAGAAAACTTTGCAGTAGCATGGCATGGATATCTCATAGTACCAATGGAAGGAGATTACATATTCTTTATAGAGACGGATGATGGAGCAAGATTATGGATTGATGGAAAGCTGGTAATAGATTCATGGTGGGATCAACCACCAACAGTACATCATAGCCCAAGAATAAGGCTTACGCCAGGCTACCATACAATAAAGCTATACTTTTACAACAGAGAGACATTTGCAGTAATAAGACTTGGCTGGATAAGACCTGATGGAAAAGCAGAAATAATACCCTCTCCAAATCTAGCTGTCAAGTTAAGTAATGAAATAATAATTAAGGGATTACCAGAAGATTATTCTATAGAGCTATGGGCGAAGGAGAAACTAGGACGTGCAAAAGTCATAAATGGAATAGCAAGAATAGAAGCAAATAATATACCTTACCCAATAGATGGATACTTTAAAGTACATGATCCCCGAGGATCAATAGTATATACCTCACCAATAATTAGAGATATATGGGGTGGAGATGAATATCAAGTAGCTGAAGTTTAAGTTCTACAATAGGCCAAGCTCTTTACCAAGTAGGCTGAAAAATTCGCCAGCACGACCTTGAATAAATAAATTGGCTATCGATGTAATAGCTGAATGTTCGATATTAACCTCGATAATTTTACCTCCTTTTCTCTTAGTAATCCATGGCAGCATACCAGCTGGCATAACTACACCGCTTGTACCTATAACAATCATTACATCAGCTATACTAGCTTCAACGACAGCTTGCTCCCATGCTGTTTGAGGTAAAGGTTCACCAAACCAAACTACATCAGGTCTAAGGAGAGAGTTACACCTAGGGCAATAGATTGGAACTTCTCTAGGAGGCTTAGTAAGCCTACCTCTATAATCACATCTCATACACTTAACCCTCCATATATTACCATGAAGTTCGATAACTCTCCTAGAACCAGCTCTTTGATGTAGTCCATCAATATTCTGTGTAATTAATGCTTTTAATATACCTATATGCTCCATTTTAGCTAATACTATATGTGCAGGATTGGGTTTAGCATTAAATATTATTTCCATTCTCCACTTATACCATTCCCAAACAAGTTTAGGGTTTCTTTGAAAAGCTTCAGGAGTAGCGAGTTCCTCGGGTTTAAACTTCTCCCATAAACCACCGCGGCCACGAAATGTTGGAATACCACTTTCAGCACTAACACCAGCGCCAGTAAAAGCAATAACGTAATCAGCTTTTTTCACAATTTTAGAAACCTCTCTAGCTAACTCACCTAAGGTCATGATGCTACTCCTCTAATTCACCTAAAATTACACTGTTTTTATCTAAATCTATTATAGCATAATAGCCAAATGCTAAAGGGCCTGGGTTAACAATTAAAGTACTGTTAATGTATTCATATCCTCTACCCTCATGAATATGTCCGCAGAGCCAAAGCCTAGGATGAAAATTCTTTATAAGGTCAGTGAATTCAGGTATACCTGCATGAACTTTGGACCAGGTAATATCAACAGTAGATGCGCGAGGAGGATGATGGGATAAGACTATAGACCTGTTTTTAAATTTGTTTAAGAATTCTCTAACCTTGATAAGCGATGTATATACATCAATGCCGCTAATACCCATAAATACATAGTCTCCTATTTCAAGATATCTAGATTCAACACTAATTTCAAAATCTCTTAGCAACCTAGCAATATAATAATCATCCATATTACCAGGAATAGCAGCTATCCTAATGTTTTGTTCCATGAAGCGCTCTATTAAATTATGGTTACATTCAAAGTCCCCAGTAATAGCAATTACATCAACATTGAAGTCGATAATTTTTTCCATAACTTTTCTAGCAAACGTGTATGAACAATGGATGTCAGATATGTGTAAGATCCTCAACTATAGACACCTTACTTATGTCCTATAAGCGTAAAATAAAAACTCTACTAGAAATATCTTCGAGGAAGCTGGTATGCTAAAAATTAGTAATGATAAATCATTTAAAGTACCATATGCTATAGAAGAACTATTTAGTGATATGCATGGAGCAATTGATCCTGATTCGGGACACATTGTATGCTTTAAAAAAGAGACAAAGATAAAGATACTAGAGGATGAGAATGGCAATATTATTCCTTTAGTATCGTATGATGATTGTATAGCATTAACTATGGGAACTCAAAATGTAGTAAATTTAATTTCGTGTTCAAAAGCTAGGGCCGTAGATAAAATAGAGATAACAGTAAGACATGTAAACGTAAAAACAAGAGATCTAGAGGTATCATTAAAGTTGGAACAAATAGCAAATAGTATTAGATTACTAAAATCAACGGGCTATAATCGAGTAAGGCTGTATATAGGGAGAATAGCCATAGATAATAAAGAGCATGAAGTGCCAATAATAATAGGGATAAGCGATAGAGGTACCGAAACGATAGCAATAATTGTACTGCCGTGTAGAGAGGAAAAGTTAATAGAATCAATAACGTAAATATTGATTGATGATGACCTCAGGCGGCCCAGATTTACAGGATGAAGACTTCAGCCTTAACTGATATCTTTCTATCACATATTTCAAGGTATCATGCTTAATAGTATCTAATAACTATTTACCTTAACCATATTTTATTTCTAACAATCTCTATAACCTTATAAATTCTCTCAGTAAGCTTAAGTACTGATATAAGACATAAAATATCAAATACTAACTCTGATCATTATAATTAACGCCTTTGTGGTTTACCCTAAATTAATACTGCTTTATTATTAATTTAGGGTTCTCTGAAACTAATCTCTATTATCCATGATATCATCATCGTAATAGTTCATTAATATAGGTGTTACAAAAAGCTTAAGAATAGATACTTCTAATAGTAATCCTATCATGAAGAAAAGCTTGAAGAAACCATACATGTTAATAATTTCTTGAAAATATTCATGAATATTTCTCTTTATAGCTTAACTATATAGAACTTGAGGTGAAGATATTTGTCTAAAGTGATTGTTGATAAAGTAATTGATAATCTTTATGAGCTTAGAGTAAATGATAATAAGGTTAAATATTTTGAATCACTATGGTATATACCTGAAGGAATTACATATAATGCATACTTACTGTTAACAGAAAATAATGTAGTACTTTTTGATACATGGAAATATACTTATGCTGATAAATTCGTAGAAGCAATAGGCAAGCTAATAGATATTAAGGATATTACACATATAGTGGTACATCATATGGAACCAGACCATAGCGGCTCTCTTCCAAAAGTATTAGAGCTTAATGGATATAAAGCAAAAATAATAGGTCATACCTTGGTCAAAAGAATGATTGAGTCATTTTATGGTATTGAGCCTAAGTTTAAAGAAATAAAAGATGGTGAAACAATAACGATTGATAGCATAAAGTTAAGGTTTATTCATACCCCTTGGCTTCACTGGCCTGAAACGATAATGTCATACATCGTGAACTATGAAGTTCTCCTCTCAGGAGATGTCTTTGGCGGATTCTCAATACCAAAATCAATATTTGATGATAATGATAAGGTAATATTAAGTTATTTACCTTACGTACGCAAGTATGTTGCAACAATAATCGGTCATTATAAAGAACACATAACTAAGAATATAAATTAAGATAAATGATCTAGGGATAAGTATAAAAATAGTAGCACCATCACATGGACTTATTTGGCGTAAATCACCTAAAACAATAGTTGATTACTAACTTAAACTAGCTAAAGCTATACCTGATAAAAAGATTCTAATCATCTACAGTTCAATGTACGGATTTGTAGAAAAAGCAGTAATGGAGGTTATTAAGGAAGTTGAAAGTTATGGCTTTAATGTTAAGGTATTTAAATTCACAGACACATATTATGACAGTATAGGGGATTTAATAGGTGAAGCAATAGATTCTAAAGGAATAATAACCGGGACGGCAACATATGAGAGCTCAATCTTTCCGTACATGAACTATATTGTTCAGTTACTTATCCAGAAAATTGGAGTTCAAAAACCAATACTAATAATATCATGTTATGGGTGGGGAGGCGTAGCAGGAAAACAATTATCTTCTGTTCTATCAAAGAAATTTAAGATAGTAGATGTGATAGAGTTCAATGGCTTGCCTTCAAATAAAATAATTGAGAGAATTAAAAGAGGTGTAGAGAGACTTATCACAATAGCCTGAATGCATTCATCTAGAGAGCTATTAGCATAAGACGTGAGTTATTAGGGTAAGCAAACTTAATAAATAAAAAACACATTTTATCGCTGATAGAAATTACTACATAAGGAGAGAAACATAAGTAGATCTTTCTAAGATGTAATAATGGTCCTTTCATATGTTGAAGTCAAAAAGTGCTTTATAGAAGGGATAACTACTTGAGGTCGCACCTTGCTGGAAAGGATGTAAAGGTCATATTATACGTTTGAGCTTCTGTGATAAATAAAATACCCATTTATTATCTAGCGCAGTAAGGCTGAATAAGGTCGAGATTATGGGTACATGGTATGATTTTATACTTATAATCTACTGAAAGGGTAAGTATCCTATATAGCATAGCTAGTATAATACCCATTTGAATACTTATGCTCAATAATCCTTTTTCTGATTAGGCTTTAACTGCTCCTACTAACTGTAATTTTAATAGCGTTTTCTGTATCAATGCATATGTTATTAATATTGGAGCTATATAGAATAAGCTCATTGACGCTAGTAAACCCCAATTAACGAATCTGAATTCATATACTAGGCTGGTAATTAGTACTGGAAGCGTATAAACATCAGGATCTTTAAGGAATGTATAAGCCAATAACCATTCTCCCCATCCACTTAGAAATGAGAGTATAGCAACAGCTGATATACCTGGTCTTATTATTGGTAGCATTACTTTTCTCCATAATTGAAATCTTGTTGCGCCATCAACTAAGGCGGCCCATTCAATGTCCCAAGGAATTCCATCGAAGAACCCTTTAAGAATCCATGTAGACATGGGTATGTTAAGCCCTGCCTTAATTAGAGCAACACCTATTAATGTTAAAATACCTTTACCATAAAATCCGATTTGTACTAGGAAATAGAGTAAGGCTATAAGGAACAAGATTCCTGGAAATGCGTGTAAGAAGACTATAAATCTCATTATACCTTCTCTTCCAGGTACGCGAAGTCTTGATAAGGCGTAACCAGCTAGTGAACTTACTATAACCTCTGTAGGTACAAGTACAGCACATAATATGAGACTATTACGTACAACAGGCCATATACTAGGATATACCTTAGTTCCGAACTTTATAGGCTTCCATAGGAAGAAGAAATTATCTAATGTGAGACCGTTAGGTATTATACCGATAACCACTTTACTACTAAATGATTGAGCTATTAACCAGGCTAATCCTAACAATGGAATAATTAGGGGGACTACGACTAAACCATAAACATAGACATCTATTGCTATTTTTAATATATTTCTAGTTTTCATGCTTACACCTCAACTCTTGATGGTTGAGTTAATCTTCTATATCCAAATATCTTAAAGTATAGTAGTACTAGAGCAATACCTATAACTACTAAAACCATAGATAATGCTGCACCATAGCCAAAATCATTTACATAAAATGCCTTAAACCATGCATATAAAGCCCACGTTACAACTTGTCCTGCTCTAGCAACAGCATATTCACCCCAAATAGCAAGAATTTCTCCGAATGATGAAAGTAAGCTTAATGTCTGCCAGGCAGTGACGAAAAGTATGGGCCACTTAAGGAGAGGTATAAATATATATCTTAAAATTTGGAATTCAGATGCGCCATCGACTTTAGCAGCATATATTATATCTAATGGTAAAGACTTTATAGCTGCTGAATAAATTATCATGCCCCATGAAGCTCCCACAAAACCATTTACAATAATCATTAATATCCATGAATAGGGTCTTTGTATTAACCAGCTTTCAGGCGGCTTTAAACCTAAAAATCTCATAAACATATTTATAGGCCCATATTCAGGATCAATAAGCCAAAGCCACATAACAGCATAGACGATTGTAGGCATTATTCTAGGAATTAGCCATAATAACCTAAGTGCAGTTCCTAAAGCTTCATTCTTAATGTAATAGGTTGTTACAAAGGCTATTATAAAACTATAGAAGGCATTTATTAATATAACTGTGCCTACATAGAGTACGGTTGTAAAAATTACGTCTGGAACATAAATGTCCTTAGTAAATATTTTAATATAATTATCTAGTCCTACAAATCTCATATTTTCAAAGGTGTATTTAACATCATTAAACGATAACCATATGCTGTCTATTAAAGGTTTTATCCAGAAAGTAGCAATAAATACGAAAAACGGTAAGAGAAAGAAGTAACCTATAATGAATCTTCGTCTTTCTTCAAGCCTAAATGCTTTAGTAAATTTAGGAAACTTTAGGAATTTAACCATGATTTCCACCTAAGAGAAAAATACGTTCAATTTTAATACCACATACCTTTTCTATCATTATCTGATTTACTCAGTTATTGTTATGTCCTTTATTTCTGCTTTAACTCTATCCAATACTAGTTTTACAGCGTCTTCGGGCTTTAACTCTCCCATTTCAACTTTGGTTAATGCTTCAACTAGTATTTGTACTAATTTAGGCCATTCGGGATGTGGTATCCACTCTGACCATGTCTTGTCCATTAGCTTACTTAGTTCGAATAGGAATTTACCTTGTTCTTGGAACTTAGCTACGCCACGTGTTCCTGCATGCGTAGGTAGTCGTGCACCTTCAATATCGTGGTCTGCTTCAAACTGTGGTAATGTTGCTAGAGCTGCTACTAGGAACGCTATTTCAGGGTATTTGCATTGTTTTAATATTACATAGCCGTGTGGTCCTACAAAGGCACCAGGCTTCGCACCAGGTTTAACAGCTGGGTATAATGCGAACCCTATGTTTTCCCATTCATAGCTTTCAGGTAGTTTACCTAGTTTTTCATGATATCCTACTCTTTGCCATTCACCCCAATGCCAGCTACCACCCATAAAGCATAAGACTCTACCATTGACAAAGTCCGTGTGTATCTTTCTCCAGTCAGTAGCTATCATTGTTGGTGGAGTTACTTTATAGACTTGAGTCATTTTATAGAATAAGGTAAAGTAGTCAAGTAGTTTGCTTTTGCTTAACATAAGCTTACCTGTTTCTGGGTCATAGAATCTACCTCCAAGACTATAGTATGGTATCCATAAGCTACCGCCAGCACCCTTTCTATGGTAAATACCCCATTTGACTAACCCCTTATCCATAGCCTCTTTAGCTACTTTCATTACATCTTCAAATGTTACTTTACCTGTATTTATTCCCTGTATAAAGGCATTGAATTGTTCTTCGCTCCAGCCTAATTTTCTGAGAATATCCTTTCTTATATAGAATACATGCATTGCTGCATCTTGAGGTATTACCCATAGATGTCCTTTGTACTTTAAGTTCCATAGAGACTCAGGTACATCAGCAAATAGGAATGAATACTTCTTATAATATTCATCTAAGGGTACGGCCCATCCCATGTCTACTAGTTCGATAACATTATAGCCATAGTCTATGACTATATCGGGTGCTTCTCCTGCTTGCCAAGCAGCCATCAATTTACTCTTTGCGGCTTCACCTGGTATGTGCTCGAATGTGGCTTCGATTTCTATCTTCACGTTAAGACCTAGAGATTTTAGTATTTTGTTTAGAACTTCAGCTGCTCTTTCAAGATTTGTAGCTCTATAACCTTCAGCAGGTGCACCGCCACACCAAGCCTTAAGTTTAATAACTCCCTCTTCGGGGAATGTACCTAATAGGTTCTTTAGTGCTTTGAATTTAGATTCTAGAGCTTCATAATCTGACTTTAGTTTTTCATACTTAGTTTTAATTTCTTCTAATTCTGCTGGGGCCTTAGGTGCTGCTACATAGCCTATAGCAACACCAATGACTAAGCCTATGATAAGCCCCACGATCAGATATGTGTACATCTTTTCGGGCATTACCATTCACCCGTGTTGAGGGGCTATATGGTTTCTTTAATTAATTTTTCTACAAAAACTCTCATATGAATTTCATTTGAATCTCATTGGAGGAACAGTAAGGTTTGATGAACTGAAACTACCACGCCTAAGGAGTAAATTAGTGTTTAGACAGATGATGACTTTTGTTCATTAAGTATTACTTAAATTTTTTGATTATTTATCTAAAATGTTTAATTAAAAGATCTATTATCCCACTATGGATTTTCTCCTTAGAGGTTCTTAATGTGAAATTTGTGGTTCGGGTCGGTTGTTCCGGATCTCATCAAACTTCAGAGACCCTCTTATTCCTCATTCCAGTAAGTTATATTATCTTTAACCTAATTAAGTATTATCTGAATGTTTTATTTTTGATTCCGGCTCAATGTGTGTGATAACTTCCATTATTCTCTCATCTCTTTTCTTTACTTTTTCTTCGAATTCATGTGCTATTCTATGAGCTTCATCTACACTTATATCAGGACGGACATGCATCTTCAATTCAATATAATACCTACCGCCATAACTCCTAGTACGTATATCATGAACGTACTCTATCTCCTTAATTTCTCTTGCAGTTTCTTTAACTATTGATTCAAGATAGGGTGATAAGGTATCAACAAGTGCTAGTATAGACTCTTTTATGATTTTTATCCCTTCCCTAATTATTAAAGCACTTATTATTAAAGACATTATAACATCCACTAATACAAGTCTTGTTAGAAAGTAGATAAGGATTGAGATTGCTGTAGCCATCCCTATAAGTGCATCGATTCTATGGTGCCATGCATCTACTCTACATAGCAGTGAATTGCTGTGTTTTGATAAATATATCGCATATCTTGCTAAGAATTCCTTAACTAAACTTGTAAGCGCCAAGACTATGAGAGCTAAAGGTATATATACATACTCTAATCTATAACCATAAACGTATTTGCTTAATGTTTCATAAACTATATAAAATGCTATTCCTAGGAGAGTTAAGCCCATCAATAAGGCTCCTACATCAGCTACCTTGCCGTGGCCGTAAGGATGGGTTTCATTTGGAGGTTTAGAAGCTATCCTGCTAGCAATAAGTAGCATTGATGAAGTAATATTATCTGACATGCTATGCATCAGCTATTAATGCGGCGCTGTTAACTAGTATTCTTGCAATTAATCTAATAAGCCATAGCAAAGTATTTATCAGTATAGCTATTACTGCTTCAAGTCTCTCAGCATACCTAGGATCTAAAGCTTCATTTTTACCAATGCTGTTCAATATATCACCAGGTATCCATAGGTATTACTAATCCATATACGCCATATTATCTAATACCTTTATCAAGGATAATATAATTATTTTAAGTTCTATAAAAATCTACTAACATGTGAAAGCATGGTTAAACCCCTCATAGTTCTCTTAACAACCCCTGATGCTCCTATACATGAAGATGCGGTAAACATGCTCAAAAAGATAGGTCAAGTTAAGTATGCCTGGACTAAAGGATGGCGTGTTGATGAAGAGGTTTTAGCGAATGTTAAGGACGCAAATGCCATCCTAGTAAGAATTGGTAGGGTAAATAAGGATGTCATGGATCAATGCCCAGACCTTAAGATAATAGCGGTTCATGGTGTCGGCGTCGACCGCGTTGATGTTGAAGAAGCCACACGAAGAGGGATTATTGTAACAAATGTTCCAGGAGGCAATGCTGAAGCTGTCGCCGAGCTCACAGTTTGCTTAATTATAATGCTTCTTAGAAAGTTACATTTAATATTGGATAGAATGAAATATGGTAAATGGTTTGAAGCTAGAAAGTATATTCCAGGTATGGAAATAAACAATAAGGTAGTTGGTATAATAGGTCTTGGAAACATAGGATCTAGAGTTGCAAGATATTTAAAAACAATGAATGCTAAAGTTATAGCCTACGATCCTTACGTGCCAAATAGTGTGGCTAAGGAATTAAACATTAAATTAGTGGACGACCTCAAGGAGCTTCTCCAAGAAGCAGATATTATAACAATTCACGTACCATTAACTAAAGAAACATATCATATGATTGATGAAGAAAAACTAAGAATCATGAAACCTACTGCCATAATAGTTAACACCTCTAGAGGAGCAGTTATCGACTCGAAGGCACTTCTCAAAGCATTAAGAGAGGGCTGGATTTCGGGAGCAGCTCTTGACGTAACGGATCCAGAGCCCTTACCTGAGGATCATCCACTATATAAGATGCCCAATGTAATCATAACACCTCACATAGGAGGCATAACCGTAGAGGCATGGAGACGGATGTCGATTGTAGCAGCCGAGGAAATAATTCGCGTACTTAGTGGTAAGCCTCCTCTTCATCCAGTAAATCCCAAAGTCTTAGAAACTTCTAGTACTAGATGATGTTTACTCAAACTTAAACCATTATTTTAGTTTTCTTAAAAATATTTTACTCTTAACGGTTTATATATCCTGGTGCTAAATTTGGTTGTATATGTAAAGGCCGATGACCTTCGAAAATTTGCCCATGAAGTCTTAGTCAAGGTTGGTGTACCAGACGAATATGCTAAGATCGTAGCCGATCACTTAGTATTAGCAGAATTGAGGGGAATAAGCTCTCATGGTATTATGAGGCTACCTCTCTACGTAGAGGGTATTATGAAGGGTGAGATAAATCCTAAACCTCAAATTAAAATAATTCGAGAGGGAATGGTACATGCCCTAATAGATGGTGATAATGGTATAGGACAAGTAGTAGCCTTCAAGGCTACTAATATAGCAATAAGTAAAGCAAAGAAAATAGGTATAGGAATTGCAGGTGCAAGAAATCTTCGCCATGTAGGTATGTTGGCATACTATATTATGAAGATTATAGAAAACGAAATGATAGGCGTCGCTATGGCTAATGCTTCACCTACTGTGGCTCCCTTAGGCTGCAAGAGACCTATTACTGGAACCAATCCCTTAGCCATAGGGTTTCCCGTAAGAGATAAACCACCAATAATTCTCGATATGGCAACAAGCATTGTTGCGCGGGGCAAAATACTAGCAGCAATAAAAAAGGGAGAAAAAATCCCCGAAGGTTGGGCTATGAATAAAGAAGGTAAAATCACAACAGATCCTAAGGAAGCAGCAGAGGGCATACTCCTACCCTTTGGAGGATACAAAGGCTTTGGATTAGCATTAATCATTGACATAATCAGTGGCATAATAACTGGAGGTAATTATAGCTTAAAAATGAGAAGAGGATGGTACACCCAAGGAGGATTCTTTGTAGCAGCAATAAGAATAGATATCTTTAGACCCTATGATGAATATCTAAGAGAAATCAAAGAATATATAGAAAGAGTTAAAGCAACACCTACAGTGAAGGGTGTTGAAGTATTATTACCTGGCGAGCCAGAGTTTAGAACGTATATAAAGAGACTAGAGAGCGGTTTACCTATAGATGAGGAGATATTTAATGAACTCAAAAACCTTGCAAATAAATTCAATGTACCTATTCCTCAAATCATTAAATAGCTTTTACTAAGACCTTAAAAATCAGTAAAAAAAGATTAAGAATATCATAAAAATAAACGAATGTTCACTTAAGAACACCAAGATACTTAAATGCTTCCTTAAATCCTCTAATAAGGTATGTTAAATCATGCCTTAGGGCGATAAAGTTAAACCCTTTCTTGATTTTATCAAGAGCGTCTTCCGGATCTCTAGTCATAATGCCAGCAATTTTGCCCATAGATCTAGCAGCCTTAACTACCTTCTCTAGAGCTCTTACATATTTCGTATGGTTAAAATCGCCGAAAACTCCTAATGAAGCTGAGAGATCGTTAGGGCCTATAAATACACCATCAATGCCCTCAACAGACAATATTTCCTCCACATTTCTAACAGCTTCTTCTGTCTCTATTTGAACCATTATTAAGAGGTCTTCACTAGCCTTCTTATAATATTCTTTAATATCGATAAATCCGTACATTATTGCTCTTCTAGGACCCACTCCCCTAATGCCTTGAGGAGGATATCTACATGCTCTAACGACATTAATAGCATCTTTCTTAGTGTTCACCAAAGGTACTAAAATGCCCTGCACTCCTATGTCTAGCACTCTTTTAATTATTACGGGGTCGTTCCATGGTACTCTTACTAGGGGTACTATGTCTGTTCCTCTTAGCGGCATCATGAGGAACTCTATATCCCTAACCTCTAATGGAGCATGCTCCATATCAAACATAAACCAATCAAAAGGAAGATGAGACAAAGCCTCAGTAATCTCTGGATATGCTATTGTAATCCATGTCCCAAAAGTGACCTTACCTTGAGAGACCTTCTCCTTTATTTTATTAACCATGAGATACACCCAGGTCTAATATTTAATGTTACATAGGTTAAAAATCATTAACTAACTATCAAAACTACTAAATTAATGAAGAAAATCATTACCATTAGTTTGAGGGAATGACAGTTAATAGGTTATACTATCAGTGATGATATAGGAAAATCTTAATTTATTGTGGAATTATAGTTATAATTAAATCTGAACCCACAAGACCTTGGTGAAATACGTATGACCAAGGGAGGAGCCGTAGTTGCTAAAGCTCTCGCTAGTGAAGAAGTTGAGCATTACTTTACTGTTCCTGCAGAACAAATACTAAGGATAATTATAGAGTCCGAATTCGTTAAAGTACCTAAACCTATAAATGCTGCTTTCGAGCCGGGCGCAGGATTTATGGCCTTGATCTATTCAAGGGTTACAGGTAAAGTAGGTGTTTGTGTACTTACTGCAGGCCCAGGAATTTTTAGCGCTGTAAACCCTATAGCTATGGCACATGTGGAATCCGATCCTCTAGTAGTTATAGCCTCTACTCCCCCTAGAGATATAGCATATAGAAACGCTCTTCATGCCCTTTTCACCGATTCTGATCAACTATCAGTATTTAGATCAATAACGAAAAGACAACTTAGGGTAACACAGGTAAGCCACTTACCTGATATTCTTTCAAAAGCCTTCCATATAGCTCAATCCCATAGACCTGGACCCGTATATGTGGAAATACCCGCTGATATACTTGATGAAGAAATAGAAAACTTCGATTATGTTAGGATAAGCCCTGTAAAGCCTTCAGCTCCTAATGATTTAATAGATAAGGTAGTTGAAGTACTCAAGAATGCTCAAAAACCAGTAATTCTTGCTGGTCGCGGAATTACTTTGTCAAGTGCCGAAAAAGAAGTTATAACATTAGCTGAAATGCTTGATATACCTATATGTACAACGGTTATGGGTAAAGGCATTATACCTCCCACACATCCTCTCTATGCAGGTATAGCTGCTGGTCGCTTAGGCGATAAAGTCGCTGAGAAAATCCTAGAAGAAGCTGATGTTGTCTTAGCTATAGGTGTAAGGTTCAGTCAGATGGGTACAGGAAGGTATTCCATGAAGATTAAAGGAGCATTAATACATGTAAATATATCACCAGATGAAATTGGAAGGGTATTTAAACCCGATATAGCTATTGTGGCCGATGCTAAAGACTTTTTATCAAAAATGTTAATTAAGATTAAAAAGGAAGGAATAAAGGTTAATAGAAGGAGCAAAGAGTATCTATCTCGTCTATGGAAAAGCGTAAGAGAAGAAAAAATAATGGTTAAGAAAAGCTCTATTATAGAGCCTTGGGAAGTAGTTGATAATCTAAGGAAAATAACAGATGAAGATACTATATTCATATGTGATGTTGGTGCGCATAGAATAGAGACATTTACTATGCCCATATATAAGCCAAGAACTTACATAACAACAACAAGCTATGTGTCAATGGGATTCGCAATTCCAGGAGCCATAGCTGCTAAGTTAGCTAAAAAAGAAAATATAGTCATAGGCATAGTAGGTGATGGAGGATTTCTAATGACGGGTTTAGAACTAATTACCGGCGTAAGATATAATATACCAGCAATAATTGTTGTATTTAATGATTCTTCATATAGAGTCCTAAGAATTTATGAAAAAATCAAATATGGAACAGAGCTCACCCATAAACTACCTCATGTAGACTTTAGCAACGTAGCTAGATCCCTAGGAGCACATGGAATAAGAATAGAGTCCAGGGATGAACTTAAGGACGGCTTGGTTAAGGCATTAAGCTTAGCTAAGAATAAGCCTGTTGTCGTAGATGTAATTGTTAATCCTGAAGCAGTACCAACACCTATGACAAGGTTATATGGAGTACATTACATAAGCGAGCTAGGTAAGGCTTAACAAAGTAGATTTTAAATGGTTTAATACGCATTATTACATTAATATTGTGCTTTAGATACATCTTCTTGCTTAAATTTCTGTCTAGTTCTACATACCTGGACTTAAGTTTCGTATTGAGAAAATGATTACCTTCTTACAGCTTTGCTCATCCTAAATCCTGAGATTAACATTAACGTTAATAGGACTATTATTGCTATTCCGATGGGTCTGAGAAAGAGTCCTAGAGGATTTGTTATGTATTGTATTATAGATCTCCTAAGGTGAGTATCTAATATCTTACCTATCAATATACCTACTGCCATGGGGGCTATGGGGAAACCTCTCGTCCTTAACACAAAACCTAGAAGGCCAAAGGCGAAAAGTACCCATAGATCATGAACTGTGAATCCTGCGCCCCAGATACCGACAATACATAATGATACAGCTATTGGTAATATCACTTCTCTTGGTAGTGTAAGTATTCTAATTACAAATGGTGAAAGAAGAAACGCCACAATAAATGTTACAATGCCTGCTGCAATTAATAATAATGCTGTATAGACTAGGAAACCTGGTTTTTCTATTATAAGTAGAGGACCAGGTCTAATACCAGCTAAGAATAGATAAGCAAGTAAAATTGCCGTTGTACCGCTACCTGGTATTCCAAGAGCAAGTGTTGGTAATAATGCACCCCCGCTTACAGCATTATTAGCAACCTCTGCCGCAATTACACCTTCTACATGTCCTTTACCAAATAATTCCTTAAACTTAGAGCTTCTTTTTGCTGCATAGTAAGCAACCCATGGTGCTACAGATTCACCTACACCAGGTATGAAACCTATCCATATCCCTATACCCGACGACCTAAAAATAGTTCCTAAATACTTTCTTATCCACGACAATTCTATCTTAGCAAATCCCATTTTCTTGCCTGGTATTTCATAGGGTTTTCTCTCTTTCAAAACTATAAATACTTCTGAAAGACCAAAGAGACCTATTAAAGCCGGTAGGAGGCCTACTCCTTTAGTTAGGTACGGGTTACCAAACGTAAAGCGTGGAAAAGCGAATAGCTCATCCATACCAATTGAGGATATGAAGAAACCTAGTAAACCAGCTATCCAGCCCTTTATAGGGTCTTCGCCTGCTAATGCACCTACTACTAATATTCCCATCATTCCAAATAGGAAAATTTCCCAATCACCAAATAATAGTGCAAACGTTGCAAATAACGGTAATCCTACAAGAGCAAAGATATTAGATATTAAACATCCAAGTGTTGAACCTAATATAACAGCACCGCTAGCTTCTCGAGCCTTGCCCTTCTTAGCCATGGGAAAACCGTCTACGGCTGTAGCTAATGCTGCCGGCGTTCCAGGTATATTTATGAGGGAGGCCGTTATGCCTCCTGTTGCTATCGCACTAACCCATATACCTAAAATTAACGGATAAGTTATGTCCATGGGCAACTTTAAAGTAAGCCCTAAAACCATAGCCATACCTAACATAGCGGCAATTCCAGGTAATACTCCTACAACATATCCTAATATGGCTCCTATTATCAAGAATGTCATTGATATAGGTGATAAGAAGATTTTTGAGAATGCAATAGGTAAATAGGACCATTCCCTAATTAGGTGCTCAAACACTTTTACCACCCTTGAGGTAATGGTATTTGGAGTGCTTGAGTTATACCATAGGCTGCAATAGAAGCTAATAATGCATAGACTATGTTAATCCAGACTTTTGGTGAAGCTTTTAGGAAACAGAATAGAAAGGCTAGATAGATAAATGTCAATATTGTGAAGGGTAATGCTTTAAAGAAATGAATGTAGAGTGCTGTGGATACTATTACTACTATTCCCCTCTTAATTTCAAGACTTTTGCTCTTAATGATATCTATAATATTAATATTGACATTTATATTAGGACTGAGGTTTAATTTCTTAATGGTTCTAATCATTAGTACTACGCTCAAGAAGAGCAAGAATATACCTACTATGAATGGAAAGAAACCTGGTGAAGCAAGAAATCCTAAAATACCCTTATACCATGTAGGCATTCTAATACTTTCATAAATTACATATATACTAAAGCCTATCAGTATGATAGATGTGAGGAAATCTAAATTTAAAAAAATTATCTTGATTTTCTTTTTTCTCAAGGATATCACCCTACTTGATATTAATTACCCTGGAGCGTACTTCATACAACCAAAGTCAGCCCACTCCTTAGGCCAGGGATATTTCTCTTCCGTTTCCTTAGCTCTATCATGTGGAGGCCATTTCCATTCTTCAGGTTTAGGTATACCTAGGGTTGCAGGATTTACTTTAGCTATTCCAAGCTCCCAGAGAGGCCAGCTGCGAGCTGATTCTACTTTAGACATAAGCATATCAGCGGCTACACCTAAACATAAGTATGGGACTAATCCTCTCTCCTGTGCAACCTTCCATATAACATCTTCCTTAACAGCCTTTATGAATGATATAGCTATTTTACTTATTATTTCGGGTGGAGTCTTTCTCGGCACATAGATTCCATAGGCTGGATTAATACCTGTATAAGCTAAGAGCTCTGGGAAGTATCTCTTTATGGAAGGTGCAGGATTATATGGGTATCCTTCAATATGTAGATCTTCATGCCATAGTACTGCTAATATGCGCAGTTTACCTGCTTTAGCGTAATCTAGTAAATCTCCCATAGTTACAGAGGCAAAATCAACTTCACCTGCAAGCAACTTGGTTCCTGCTTCACGTCCTCCTTTGTATGGAATGTGCGTTGCGGCACCTTTAAGTCCTGCTGCTTTTAAAACTAATTCAGCAAATATTTGTCCATTACTTCCTGGACCAGGAGAACCATACTTGTATTTTCCGGGATGTGCTCTAATATCTTCCAGTAAATCTTTTAGATCCTTCCATGGTGAATCAGCTCTAACATAAATAGCAGTTGGCGAAACAAATGCTATGAATGGATAAAAGTCGGTCCAGCTTATATCACCAAATCCTAGCACAGGCCATGTGCCATGAACCGAAGCTCCTCCAAACCACGTATACCCATCTGGAGGAGCCATTAAGACCTCCTTTGCGCCAACAGAACCTAGTGCGCCTAAGACATTTGTTACAACTATTCTTACACCAAGATATTTCTCAAGAGCAGCTGCTAATGCTCTCGTTGAGGTATCAGAAGTTCCGCCTGCTGCCCATCCAACAATGATCTTTATAGTTTTTGTAGGCCACTCAATAGCAGTAGGAGCAGCCGTTACCGTTTTTGTCTCGGTCTTTGTTATAGTAGTAGTTACAGTTACAGGAGCGCCTGGAGCTCCAGTAACTGTTGTAGTTACAGTTGTGGTTACAGTAGTAGGTGGAGGAACTGCAGCTGAGCCAGCGAAATATCCCGCAACTCCAGCGATTATAATTAATATAATGAAAATGCTTATCAAAGCGGAGGTCGAGATACTCCTCACAACTAGCACCTCTGACCTAATAAGCTACCTCATAG
Organism: uncultured Desulfurococcales archaeon; assembly: GCA_964467535.1. Classification (GTDB taxonomy): domain Archaea; phylum Thermoproteota; class Thermoprotei_A; order Sulfolobales; family WANQ01; genus CAYXRT01. Next base: position 43,345 of record CAYXRT010000001.1, on the reverse strand, counting down.
TTATATAAACTTTTATGATATTATTCTTGGTAACTGAAGTATATGACATCGGTAAGCATGTAGATAACTATGTCGAATTTAAAAGTTAATTACACTCCCCACATTAATTAATCAATGGTATTTCATTATCAGCAATATAATTTCTATGTAATGAAATCAGCCCTCACACGGCTCTTCATCACTCTGATCCGAGATCGCTCATCATTCTACTTACATACTATTGCTAAAGCAGGTTATAAAGAATTTATTAAGAGCATTAACTGAGCGGAGAAACAATTCTGTTATGAGATCGATATCTACATTTTATGTAATGAAAGTGTTAAGCCTTAAAAACACTAGTAATTAAAGTATAGGTTGATTAGGTCGTGGTAAACTTGACTGATATTGCACAGTTATTAAAGTTATTAGAATCTATAGGTGTACGTGGCTATGAAGCAAAAGCATATTTAGCATTAATTGAACTAGGTGAAGCATCTGCAACTTTAATAGCATCTAAAGCCAATATACCTCAACCAAGAATATATGAAGTACTTGAGTCATTATTAAAAAAAGGTTTAATCGAAGTTAAAATAGGAAGACCCAGAACTTATCACGCCCTACCGCCAAAGATAGCATTAAATTACTATACTAGGAAATATATAGATGAAATATATTCTAGAACTTCAAGACTTATAGAAGAATTATCTAAACTCTATTCATCTAACGTACGTGAGAGAGAACCTCTAATATGGATTAACTATAGTTTGGATTCAGGTATAGAAAAAGCTAAGAAGTTAATAAGTAACATGAAGTATGATGGATTTCTATCAACAGATAACTACGTATTAAACAGGCTACATCAATCTATAGTCAAAAGGCTTCAAAACAACAATAATTCTATCTTAGCTATAACGGTGATCTCTGAAGTAGATGAAAGAAAACTCCTAGAGAAGCTAGGATACATTGATAGAATTGAGTTAAGGGTCCTCCCAACAGGTATAGTCAAAATGCTTGAAATAGACTTAACTGATGCAATGATATTTGGTGAAAGCTACATCATGCATTCACGTGAGTGGGAACTCATACTGATAACATATGAGATCTATTACTTTGGCTATTGGAGGGTTGCTAAAGTAATCAAACCCTTAACCATTAATAAAGGAATGAAATATACCACAACTCATCACTGGCTCGCTATAGATTTAATTTCACGAGCTCTCGACGAAGGATATAACGTAAAATCAAGAGTAAAAGGTTATCGCGTACGAGCTCGTGAATCAGTTAATATAGAAGGATATGTTAAACAGATAGAAAAAACAGCTGATGATGTAATACGAACAATACTATTAGAAACATCAGAAGGAGTCATAAGAATTGGGGGATTAGGTGCTTCTGTAGAAGATATTGAAGCTAGATTAATAGAATTAACAATAGAGTGAGAATAATAATGGTAAACTTGCACAACATTTTCATCTAAAATACTTAACATATTTAGCACTTAGAGATGTACAACTTCCGTAACCTATACCTTAATAGTCATACTATGTTGTAGATCAATAGCTATTTACCTTCACAGAGATTTTACCTTGCAGAATAAGTAATGTTAAAGAGCACGAAAGTATAGTAAAGGAGATCAAGGAGGTAAATGTTAATGTAAAAAGGTAACAATGATATGGCAGCCCATTGATAGCTCTATGCATATAGAAGGGAAAGAGGGATGTTTAAAGTGTAGTGAAGTAATAATGTTTTAATTCCTGCTCTTTTGATTCTTAGTATCTAGCTATCCTTCTATAGATTGCATGATCTCTCATATCTTTGCTAGTTATTATGAATCTCCCTGTCACTAACTCTTCTAACGTCCTCTGCTTTTCTAGCTAAGTTAATATGTGACATGTTCGCGTTAGACTTATATTAATGATTATCTAAGATAGAAACAGGGAGATTCATGGCGAAGGTAGCTCTAATGCATGTTACTAAAATATTTCCTCCCAACACTATTGCTGTACAGGACATAAATTTCACAGTATATGATAAAGAGTTCTTCATTCTACTAGGACCCTCAGGGTGTGGAAAAACCACTACTCTTAGAATAATAGCAGGTCTTGAAAGACCTACAAAAGGAAAAGTTCTTATAGATGATGAAGATGTAACTGATTTACCACCAAAGGATAGAGATGTTGCTATGGTGTTTCAAACTTGGGCCTTATATCCCCATATGAAGGTTTATGATAATATAGCCTTCCCGTTAAAATTAAGGAAAATACCAAAAAACGAAATCGATAAAAAAGTTAGAGAAGTCGCAAAGATGTTGAGAATTGAGAATCTTCTCGACCGGTATCCTAAACAATTATCTGGTGGTCAGCAGCAAAGAGTTGCACTAGCAAGAGCACTTGTTAGGAATCCAAAAGTTTGGCTTCTAGATGAACCTTTAAGTAATCTTGATGCTTTACTTAGAGTATATATGAGAGCCGAGTTAAAGAGATTACAAAAACAAGTTGGAGTTACAACAATCTACGTTACACACGACCAAGTAGAGGCAATGACCTTAGCCGATAGAATAGCTGTAATGAATGCTGGAAAAATTCTACAAATAGGAAGCCCCCATGAAATATACCATAAACCTAAGAAGAAGTTTGTAGCAGGCTTTATTGGTAGCCCCCCAATGAATTTTATATTAATGGAAATACATGAACAAGGCAACAAAATACTATTGAAGAAGGATAAAGCTGAAATTATATTGCCTCCAAAGTTAAGTAAGCTCGTCAAAGAGAAAGCGTCTACAAACGAAGTAATACTAGGAATTAGGCCCGAAGATATCACTCTAGCCAAAGCTAATGAGCCTAATAGTGTAATGGCTGAAGTATATATCGTTGAGCCCCTTGGACCAGAGACCTTAATTAACGTGAAGGTATCTGATGTCGTGATTAAAATTAGGTATCCGGGCGAGATTAGCTTTAAACCTGGAGAGAAAATATGGATCAAATTTGATATTAATAAATTACATATATTTGATGTAAGAACTGAGGAAGCTATAATTTAAGCAGAACCTAATATAGAGACTAGCGACATTATAAGCTTATAAACACCACTATTAAAATACTTTACCTCTTTAAGGCACCAATTACCATACCTCTAACTAGGTACTTACCTAGAATTACATAAACTATTGTAGGTACTATGACATAGACTATCGCTATCGCCGCTAATAGCCCATAATCTATTGTAACATAACCCCAAGCTCTTGTATGTTCGAGACATGCATCATAGAGGCCAAGAGATATAGGTTTCAACTCATCTGAGGATATCACTATGAGAGGCACCAAAAACTCGCCCCAAGCACCAACAAAGGAGGTTAAAGCTACAACAGCTAATCCTGGCGCAGCTAATGGAAGAACTATTCTAATTAGAGTCATAATTCTTCCACATCCATCAATCCATGCAGCTTCCTCTATTTCCCTAGGAATGGTTCTTATAAACTCTCTCATTATCCATATAGCCATAGGCATAGCTCTACCAGTACACACTAAAATAACGCCAAGTAACGTGTTTTCAAGCTTCAACGCTCTAATTAGGCTATACGTAGGTACTAATACTGAGCTTAATGGTATAGTCATTGATAATATCATTAAAGTATGTAGGAGCATTTTTCCCTTAAATTCAAGTCTAGCCATAGGATAGGCGGCAAGACTTGCTAGACATGTAACTAGTACCGACGTAGATAATGCTATTATGATGCTATTCCTAATCCATGTAGCAGTCTTCTTGTGATAGAATATTGTTATAAAGTTTTCCAGACTCCAATTATTAAATTCAACCTTAAATGAAGGATTTATACGGAATGCTGAAACCCATAACCATATCATAGGTGCTATGAAATATAGAGCTATTGCTATGAGAATTAAATTATTTACTATGATCACTAGGGCATTTATTAGCTTTCTCCTGTACTTCATTCTCTCACCTTCAGCATTTTATAGTAAATTAAACTTAATGCTAGACATATTATGAATATAAATATACATACCGTCGAACCGTACCCTATTTCATAAAATTTGAACGCTTTTTGATAGGCATAGATAGTCATTAATGTAGTTTCTTCTCTATAACCCATTAAAGCTAGAACAAAGCCTGTAACGCCATAGGTCCATATGGTAATTAATATTAAGTTTATAGCAAAAGCTCCTTTAAGTAAAGGTAATATAACGTATCTGTATTTTTGAAAGCCGGTACATCCGTCTACTTCAGCAGCTTCCTCTAATTCTGGTGGTATGCTTTCGAATGCTGATCTCCATAATAGCATGGACCAACCTGTGCCCCACCAAATGTTTATTAAAATTATAGATAACATTGGATAGTAATAGAACCAGTTTATTCTAACCTTTATGAGAGCTTCTAATATATCATTTAGAAACCCATAATCATAATCTAAGTAAGCAAGCCACTCCAATGATAGCACCATTTCAGGTGTAATCCAACATAGAAAGCAAGTTGTTGATGCAAGTATTGCAGCGTATTTTATCTTATTCCATATTTTTCTTCTTCTATGTGTTAAAGCTGCCAATGTCATGCCTAAGAAGTTTTGCCCAAGGACAGCGGAACCTATAACAAAGATTGTTGAATTTTTAACAGAATTTATGAAATCTCTATCAGATAGTATTCTATAGTAATTTTCTAAGCCTACAAACCTAGGGTTTCTAGCAGCAGGACCTACCAACGCTTCATTAGTAAAGGATATATAAACACCCCATATACTTGGTGCTAACATAAATAAAGCGAATATAGTGAGTGCAGGGACCATGAGAATTAATAGAATTTTCTCCTCCTTCATATAAACACCATTAGAGGGAAAGTTGATTAAAAAACATATTGTTTTTAAGTAACATTACCCTCAGGGTAATTCCTCTACTTTATCCGGTCCCACAATTCTCGTTAGCTCTGATTTATACCACTCAAGGACATCTTCAGGTTTTTCTCCTCTTAGTATTTTCTCTGTTGCTTTTTGAACTAATTCAGATACCTTCATGTATTCTGGAAGACCAGGTCTAAATGTAGTGTAAGGAAGTAAGTTCTTTACTCTCCATAGGGTGTATTCATCGACTCTACCCTTGTAGAGTGGATCTTCAGGTACGTCCTTTCTTGGAGGTAGTCCTCCACCAAATATTATCCATCTTCTTATCCATGCCTTTTTGGACATAACGAACTTAATAAATTCCCATGCAATATCGACGGTTCCTCTCTCCTTAGCTTTAGCATATATTGCTATAGCCCAACCTCCTGAAATAGTAGCTGGCTTTCCTTCCGGTCCGGGCATAATTGTATAGTCTAGTACTTCGTCTCTAGTAGCTGACTCTCCTTTAAAGTTCTTTGTGATATACCATCTATGTGCAGGATTAGCAGTATCGAACCACACACCATCCCAGGTACAGAATATTGCTAATTTACCATCACGTAAGAGTTCATGTGCTTTATCGATTGGCTTACCTGTTAACCAGAATTCTGGTGGAACACTAAGTTTTTCCTCAATATATATTTTATAATAAAATTCTAGAGTCTTCAATAGTGGAGTACTTTTTGCGATCCACTTACCTGTTTTAAAATCATATAGTCTACCACCATATGCTAAAAGAACCATATAAAATCCTTGCATTGTAGTAGCTTCTCCTCCTAGAACACCTGCCTTAAGTGCTATTGGGTAAATTTCATAGCCTTCCTTTTCTGCCCAAGCTTTAATCTTTCTTGCAACATCTAGAATTTCATCAAGGCTCTTAGGAACCCATTTTTCTCCAGGTTTAATAATTCCTGCAGCAATGAATATATCTTTCCTATAGTATAGTGGTCTTACATCTGTACTAAGTACAACAGAATATATCCTTCCACCCCAACCAGACATGGCCTTCATTGAATCATAGAATTCTTTCCAGTCATCCCACTTCTCAACTAAATCGGTTATATCAAGTAGATAACCAGCCGTAGCTAAAGCAGGTACCCAGAAGCTATCAATTAATACAATATCAGGAGCAGTACCTGCCTTCATATCAGTAATTAACTTATCCCTATAGGGCTCGTCAGGTGAGGGGTATTCAACAATCTTTATTTTAACATACTTACCCTGTCTTGCCATATATCCTTCAAATTCCGGAATCAAGACTTCCTTCCAGTACCAATAATCAGCCCACCATGTAGGATAACACATTGTTACTTCTTTTACAGCTGGAGGTTTCGTTACAGTAGTAGTTACTGTTGTGGTTACTCCAGGAGCAGCTTTAGGTGGTGCAGCAAGATAACCTATGATGACACCTATCACCAATCCTATAATAATTCCCACAATAAGGTATATGTATAATCTTTCGGGCACTAGAATCACCCCGGGTCTAGTTTACTACTATAAAGTGATAAATAAAAAGCTTTCGTAAATGAACTACCTACTGATGTCGCATTAGCTCATACAGCCTCTTTTGTCTTTCTACTGTTTATCTCTCCTTATAATGAACGTCTTTATTTTAAAAGACTGTATAATGTACTCTTTTGTCAAGTCCAATACCGTAGTAGGTTTTTCACTTAACTTAGATTCAAAGATATTTAGGCATTTTATCCTGCATATGTTTTTCAGTTTTATGCTTTTTGCGCTACTTGTGGGATTGAATATCCTAACTATAATCTCATTAATATTGTCCTCCTTGAGTTTAAAAGCCGAGAGGATTAGAGGTGGTTCTAAGTCCAAAAGAGATAATGATAGGTTCTTATGTTTCCCTTCTCTAACATTCTTATCAATATAAATGCCTATTGCAGGTTTAAGGAAGGATTCTATATGCTGTATAAACTTAAATTCATGTATATCACTCTCACAGAGGGGTAAGATAGAATATTGAAACTCAAGAACCTCATTTTCATATTGTGCTTTTGGAGTCATGATAGGAGGTCCTGCATGACCTTTCCTAGTTTTAAGATTACATTTAGATAAGCTACTAAAGCATCTAAGTAGCGTTATTTCAAGGTTATTACCTATGACATAGGCTTCGTGTAAACCCTTTGTGGCAATTACTAAACCATGTTTACTTGATATTATTCCTATCCAGCTACGAAATACGATGTTTCTTGGCTCATATTCCAGAGATGTTGCATATTTCGTAGGTTCCTGCAATATAGCTTCTCTAAATTCAAAAGGTAAATCCCTTATGATTCTAGAGTTGTTAATTAATGGAAAAGAAGTCCTCAATACATGATCTTTAGCTTTATTCAATACCTTGACGATGACATCAACCCTAGGGATTCCTCTATATACTATGTACTTAATGTTTATAGGAAGCGATACAAGTTTTTGACTTCTTACTCTATTTTTTACTTCTCTTGGAACTCTAAGTTCTAAGTTAACACTAATACATGCCCTATGTGGACCTACTTCCAATAACCTTATTTTTCCCTTTGCATTTGAACTCTTTACTACATGATCTGTATCCGGAGGATCATAATTATATGAATCACCTGCATCTCCTCTATCAACTAATACATTTATGCTATCATACGATTTATTATTCCTTTTATCAATCAATGTAATACTACCATTACTATTAACTATTACTTTTATGTACTCATTCTCAATCACATTTCCATAGGCAGTAAGGTCAAAATTATCTGTCTTAGGATGGCCACTGATGATATTTATTGATTCAATTGACATAGGCGGTAGAGAGAGTGTACAAACATAACACTTGTATTGCATGTTTAGGTTTCCTATGCATTGGAGAGGTATATACTCTCCTTTATAAAGTATTGATGGATCCTTTATATTTGAAGGAATGCTAATAAATACCACAGTTTTAGTATGATAAGGCAATGGATTAAATGTAACAATAACATCTCTATTACCATTCAGTAATCTACCCAGCTTTACCAATGATTGAAGAATAATCATACAGCTTGCCTTAATCACTCTAATAAATCTAGACTTACATATCTCATATACCTTGTCGGTTGTTGTACCACATATACTATCATGAAACTGTGATTTAAGGAGAATCTTCCACAAATTTCTTAAATAGCTTCTTAAATCATCATTATAAAAAATAGCTCTTACAACTGATAAAGGCTCTACATATGAAATTAATAATCGCTCAGCTAGATTATTCAATTGTTTTAACGTTATCCTAGAGCTTATGGTACCCCATAATATTACACGATACCTTGCACTACGTAATTCGCCCCTATATATTTTTAGACTATTAACATTTATGGAGTTCAAGTACTTATTTAGAGAATTTAGTCCTATTGAAAATCCTGCTTGTTTCTTAGAAGAGACTTCATCTTTAATAATTTTCAAGATTAAACCTATATCCCTTCTCACTATTGAATGATCACTTCCTATAGGTAATAAAATTATTCCTGTTCTTGTATACTTCCATAATTCGTCAACTATCCTATAAAGGTCTCTTCTTATATCCTCCTTTGATGCTTTCAAAGTCTTAAAGTATATGCTCGGTGTAAATGAAACTTCTCCATCTAAGCCTTTAAGAACCAACCAGGGATCGTAAGGTGGGGTCTTAAGCCCTAATTCATAACCTATGTTGTAATGTAAGGGTAAATAGAATGCATATACTCTTGAGCCGTCAGGGGCCTCCCATATAAACTCAGATCCATATTTAATTAAATCTAGTGGATAACCTCTCGAAAATACATAAACGTATATATCAAATCCTCTCATTATTTGAGGCATTTGAGGAGGATGTCCAAAAGAATCTGGGACATAACCTACCCTTAGATAATTGCCATGTTTTTCCGACTCTAATATCCCTATTAATAAGTTCCTTACTATAGACTCACCTGATATAGAGTATAAATCAGGTTGGATATACCATGGACCTATTTCAAGTTTACCGTTTTTAACAAGTTCTGCTATTACTGGTAAGTGCTCAGGATACAGACGTAAGTAGTCTTCAAGAATGGAATATTGACCATCAAATGTAAAGGAATCAATGGTTCCTTCCTTTAAAAGTCTAATTATATCCTTTACTACATCTACTAAGAAGACGTTGTATTCTTCACTAAGATTATACCATTCATAGTCCCAATGAAAGTGTACATAAGGTATAAGTACTTCTTTTACTCTAAACTTGTTTTTCATATGACATTATTCCTCCCAAGTATATGATAGTCTTCCAGTTGAATTGATATTGAATCCAATATTAAAATCTACTTATACGAATAACTGACTATGATTTATTATTCTACTTTGGAAAAAAATAAAAATCCCTCAAATTTTACTACATGTAGGTAGTAAGCTCGGTGGACAGGCTTGATAATAGTTCATCCCCATTTAAATGTTATAGGGGGAAGTGAAAGACTAACTCAAATACTATTGTATGAGTTAGATAAACGTAACTACGAAGTTCTAGTTCTTACGGCAGCAAGAAATCCAGAGTTTTTTCCAGAGACAAAAAATATAAGATTTAAGTTGTTTAAAAAAGCAAAATTACCATCAAGCGATGCGAGAATTCAAAAAATAATTGACCTTTTTGTAACATTAGATGAGGCACTAAGCAGCTTTAATGCGAACGTGATATTATCAATGATCCAAGAACCTATATATCTTGTGCTATCGAAGATCATTAAGCCTAATATAACCACAGCAATATATATCCACTTCCCCTTTGAAGAAGAATCAACATCTAATAATATTGAACAGTTTCTAAAAATGTATAGATTTCCTAGCTTCTATGAAGACCTATATAGATTTGTAGATCTCAAAATGACAAATTCAAGCTATACAGCTAGAGTTCTCTATAAGAAATTTGGACTTGAAAGTAATATAGTGTATCCAGCAATACCTTGGGAGTTCTTTGAAGAGGAACCAGATCTCAATTATGATCCAGGACCAACAATTATAAGTGTCGGCAGATTTGTTCCTCATAAGAGACTAGACATCTTAATCAAAATATTTAAAGATAAAGTAAAGCCTACTATACCTAATGCTAAGCTGATAATTGTTGGTACTATAGACGTTCGATATAAAAGTTATTATAATGAATTAAAGTCCTTGGCCGAGGGTGTTAAAGATATAGAATTCATAGACAGGCCTCTTACGCCTAAACAATTAGTTAAACTATATGGAGAATCAAGAGTTTATGTTCATTTAAGGATAGGAGAGCATTTCGGTATGGCACCTGTTGAGGCTATGAGTCAAGGTGTTATTCCTGTAATACCATTAAAATCAGGGCTAGCAGAATTATTGACTCATGAATGGAATGGTTATATGTATGCTACTGATGATGAAGCTATTAACTACATAATTAAGGTGTTGAGGATGCAGCGGGAGGAGTATTTTAAAATGAGAAAGAGAGCCTATAGAAAAGCACTATACTTTAATCCTGATAGATTCGCAAGTGATATCATAGGATACTTAGGGCTGGTTAAGTAGCAAGTAATTCCCTTAATTTACTAGCTGCATCTTCAGGTTTAACTGTTACAATGTAGACACCGCTTCCCTTCTCATAACCACCCCAAGTCTCAATCAGGGGCTGTAATTCTATGTGCCAGTGATATTCCTTCCCTACATTTTTAGGTGCCATGTGTATCCAATAATTGTAATCTATTTCACCTAGAAGGTTTTTTAGTGCTCTTATAACATTACCTAATACCCATGCTAGGTCTTTCAGCTCTTCATCGCTTGCCTTTAACAGGCTTTCTCTATGTATTTTAGGTATGATTATGAGTTCGTAGGATTGTCGAGGAGCATATCTAGCTTCTACCCTAAAGTATCTTGTATCTAAAATTGTTCTAGGAGAACGGTTCATTGATATATTACATAAAGGACATTCACCAAATTTACTCATGTATTCTTCAAATCCTTTAATCTCATTGATAATATTAGGTGGGATAAAAGTATTAGCAAATAATTGCAAATGAGGATGTCTAATACTTGCTCCTGCCCTTGCACCTGAATTCTTTATGACCAAGATATTTTCGATATTAGGATCATCAAATATTTCCTTTATCCTTTTTCTTAGGGCTAGGAGCATGTAATACATATGATCTAGTCTCTTAAGATATTCATTTTCATCGTGTAGGGGGCTTTCAACTATAACTTCATGGTAGCCATATATGGTGAATTCGCCTCTTTCGGCTTTTGGCTCTCTACTTAATGCTGGATATTTATTGGGAAAAATTCTAACAAGCCAGTCTTTAACCCTAGAATTCTCATCATCTTTTGTAAATTTTATCTCCTTGGTTAATACAAGAATTGCTGGCGGAGTATCATATTCATTACCAGGACAGAAAGGACAACGAGCTTTAGTGGAAGTATCTACTTCTTTATTCATCCTATATTGCTTAGGACGTAATTTCCTACCAGTAGCTATTATACTAACTCTACCTACCTCATAACGACATACCCTTATTTCAAGAGAATTGCTCAAGTATTTATCACCCTTGATCTCTCACAATAGCTCTATATGCCCTAGTTAAATTCTTTTACTCGAGTAACCAAGAACATTTACTAGTCTAAATGAATAAACTATGGACTTCTTTCCAGTTTAGACGATACGCTTATTTAGTATTTCAAAAACACTTATCTCCCTAAGTAAAGGAGCTGTGTGATCACATGAATCTCATAGGACTAGCTTTTATGATAATAGTAATAACAGCTAGCGGAGCTCTATCTCCAGGACCACTTACAATCATGACAATGGCTTCAGGAATTAAAAGAGGATGGAAGGTTGGTTTAATAATAGCCACAGGTCACATGATAATCGAACTTCCATATGTCATACTACTAGCATTAGTTTTAGATACAGCAAGAGCTTTCCTAGATAACTTCGTTATTAAAAGTTCATTAGCAATAATAACAATATGTTTTATGGGATACTTCGCCTACTTACTTTTACTAGATTATATTAGATTAAGTAAAGGAATAAATATAGATAAATCTATAGATATGACATTAATTAATATAAATCCATTAGCTATAGGTATAATCTTCACTTTATTCAATCCATACTTCTTATTATGGTGGGCAACCCTAGGTTTGGAACTAGTAAAAAGATCTATTATATTAGGTTTAATTACGGGAATAATTTACCTATACGCATTACATGTATGGATGGATTATGCTTGGTTAACCTTTATAGCATATGCTTCATCGAGAGGAGTAAAATACTTAGGATCAAGAGGGTACAGAATTCTACTACTAGCATTAGCATTAATGTTAATCCTTTTTGCAGTGAATATGGCTTCACTGACATTTCTAAACTTACCTATCTTACCTATTTAAGTAAACATAATTTTAACGTAACTCATAGAATAACTCTTCCTTCTTCATGAATCGAGCTCTCTATTTCTTTAAATGGTAGTATTCTTACCCTTCTCGCAATATACACTTCATCCATAACTATAACTTCATCACCGATGACTACATTTTCATCTATACGAGCCCACCTACCTATATGACATTTCTCCCCCACAATAGACTGTATTATAAATGCGCCATATTCGATCGTTGTACCCATTTGTATTAGACTTTCTCTTATACGAGAAAATCTTCCTATCTTAACACTATTCTCAATTATGCTATATGGTCCAATAACTGATCCACTAGATATGTAAACATCTCTATCAATAAAGACGGGATGAATTACTTTCACATTTTCCTCAATTGTAGTACTTGGATGTATATATCCCTTAGGATAATATTTTTTGAGCGCTTCAACGTTTATCTTTAAGTAGTCTTCAGGAATACCTATATCGCCCCAAATTCCTTGGTAAACATAACCATAAATTATTCTATCCTCAACAAGCTTCGGTATAACGTCTCTTGCAAGCTTTGCCGGTCTTTTTGCAGGTATATATTTTAAGACTTCGGGCTCAAATACATAGATTCCAGCATTAGCTAAATTTGATGGTGCCTCCTCTCTCTTAGGCTTTTCAATAAATCTTATAATTTTAGAGTCTTCATCAAGAACAGCAACTCCATATCTACTTGGATCATCAACTCTAGTTAGAACCATTGTCGCTAATGCGCCTTTCTTTTTATGGAAATTTATGACTTCTGTTAAATTGATATCACAAAATATGTCACCATAAACTACAATAAATGTATCTTCAAGTCCTACTTTTTCGGCTATAAGGCTTAATGGACCAGCATCACCTAGAGGCTTGTCCTCTTCAACATATACTATATTAACTCCATAGTCAATACCTGAACCAAACTTATTCTTTATTGATTGTGATAAGTACTTTACTGAGAATATTATATCTTTTATATTTGCTTGGTTAAGCATTTTTATTATCCATTCAAGTAAGGGTTTGCCAAGTACTGTAAGTAGGGGCTTAGGTTTAGTTAGTGTTAATGGTCTAAGACGAGTCGCAAACCCTCCAGCAAGTGTAATAGCTTTCAAGGTTAATTACACCTAAGTTAAGTTATATTTGATACACATAAATAAATAACTATTCTTTATACACTATTTTAATTAAAACTTTTCCATTTCCTTGTTATATATCATAAATTATTAATAAGCATGATTAATATCCTTGACAGCGTTGATTACTAGTAAGGTGTTAGTAAAGGCTTATGTTTTCAAGCAAATTACAAATCCCATTTTATACCTTCCTTTCTTAATGATGTTTTCTATTTTTAGCTTCCTCTTTCAACTTTCTAATTACTTGTATGAGAAGTTTAGCCTTAATATTAAGTTCTCTAGGTTCAATAGTATTATGTGCTGGGCACTCGGTATCAATTACCACTCCTACACCTTCAACATATATTATTGGATAAAGCCTACAACCTATAGGCCTGAATTCATAGATCTTACACTTACATGTCTTTGGGTCAAGGAATATACAATGATTATCGATATTCTTTAGTCTAATAAACCCGTTTTCATCGATAAAGGCAAATTCATGAAACCCATATCCAAGTCTTAGAATTCTCTCAACATCTTTATTTAATAACATCATTTCTGTATTCCAACAACATTTACAACATTTAGGAATGCATTTAACCATGATATCTCCTTAGTATACCTGCAATCCTTATTCCTATAGTTTGCACTAATCATTATATGAGGTAGAAAATAAATCCCTATACCTTTAAAACAATTATCAGAACTAAGATTTCATCATTCATAGCAGATAGGGATTTATTTTTGTTAAAACCTTTTATTTCTATTGGAAGTAAATTATGAATGAAAGAAATCTTTTAAATCATATAGACTTTAGGGTAACTTTACTTATGCTATATAAAGGGCAAGTAGTAATAGATGATGTTCTTGCAGAGGTTTTAAGGCTTTTAAGTGAAAAGGGTAGCTTGCTTGCAGCATGTAGAGGTTTAGGTCTATCATACTCTCGCATCTGGGAGAAAATAGCTAAAGTTGAAAGGATTCTAGGCCATAAACTGATTATAGCTAAAAGGGGAGGTAAGGGGGGTGGGGGTGCTACATTAACTCCTCTTGCTCGTAGACTTCTTAAACTATATTATAATGCTATGGAGAAAATTAAGCCCTGTAGCGACTTTTTAGGACATATAGTTGAAATTAAGAAGCCGCCACCAGACATAACCATTATTGGAAGTCACGACCTTTTACTTGAACACATGATTGGTGGTATAAGAGAGGCAGGGTTTAGTGATATAGAAGTACATTGGACAGGTTCTCTAGGGGGACTAGCTGCGATAATATTAGGAGAGGCTGATATAGCTGGAATACATCTATATGATATTCACACTAAGACATATAACTTACCCTTTATTGAGAGATTCATGTTAAAGGATCGTGTAGTTCTTGTTGAAGGTTATAAAAGAGAACTTGTATTCGCCTATAGAGACCATTTACATGTAGAGAGTGTAGATGATATTCTTAAAATGCTCAAGGAGGGAAAACTTACATTAGCTAATAGGAATGTAGGTTCAGGTACCAGACTGTTTCTCGAAACATTGCTCAAACAGTATGGTATTAGTACTGATCATATTAAAGGTTTTGAAACTGAATATCATACACATTTTGAAACAGTTAGTGCTGTTGCAAGCGGTAAAGCTGATATATGTTTAACATTAAGATATCTTGCTGAAATGTATGGTTTAGAAAGCGTTCATGTGACGTGGGAAGACTATGATTTCATAATACCAAGAGATAGACTCAACAAGGAGAGTATTAAATTATTCATTGAGGTATTAAAAAGGTACTACAGTAAAATAAATAAGTACAAAGGATATATAGCTAAACAAAACATGGGTAAGATAAAAGCTATGACGTAATCTCATATACTTGGGGTGAGTAATTGATCAAAATAACACAATTGCAGGACCTATTAATAGAGTACATAGATCAGTTCACTAAGACTATCAAAATAGAGTATAGGCTACCACCACCAATAGCAGCAACAAGTACAAACAATAAGCTCTGGAACAAATTAATAAGCATACACCCGTGGCTTACACACCCTCTAAATATTTTGCCTTCAGCCAAATCCGTTGTGGTATTTGCTATACCATTAAGTTATGACGCTATAAAATCAAATGTGAGTGGTGGAGAACCTTCTAAACAATGGCTATTAGAATACATCTATACTAATAAATTAATAGAGGAAGTAGGTAACTATATAGCTAAAGAATTGAAAAGTAGAGGTTATAAGACTATTTCATTAAAACCAACTCATGATTTTGATCCTAAGAGTTTAAGGTCTAAGTGGAGCCACAAACATGCAGGATATATTGCCGGTTTAGGAACATTTGGTATAAACAATCTGTTAATAACTGAAAAAGGCTGTGCTGTAAGATTAGGAACTATAATAACCGAAGCAATTATAGAAGAAACTCCTAAGCCATCAACTGAGTACTGTCTAGTAAAGAGAGGATATAAATGTCATAAGTGTGTTGAGAGATGCCCTATAGGTGCATTAAGAAATTGGGACAAGGGAAAACATCTATGTTATTCAAGGTTAACTAAAATAGCATTAAGATTTAGAGAAGAACTTAAAGCTCGTGCAAGTGCATGTGGAAAATGTGCTGTCGGAATACCATGTGCTATAAAAATTCCCTAATAGGCTCCTTAATGCGGTGTAGATCTTTTAATGCGCGTCATATAAACCATGAGTATAGGTTAGGTAATGAATTCCACTAATTATGCTGCTAAGGAGGAGCGTAATAGAGAGGTGGCAGGGAATGAAGGTACCTGGAGTTAAAGTAATAGAGAGGATTGTAAATAAAATGATGAATTACATAAGTAAATTACTTAAGGAGACGTATATACTTTATCTAGCTCTAAAGAATCCGAAGCTACCCCTATACACAAGACTTATTCTCTCGTTAATAGTGGGATACTCGTTAAGCCCCATAGACATTATACCAGATTTCATACCAATATTAGGTCAATTGGATGACTTAGTAATATTACTTATATCAACATCAATTGCTAAAAGACTTGTACCAAAAGACATACTAGAAGAATGTAAATCCAAGGCCGACAAAATATTAGGTAAAGATAGAGTAAATATAACCTCATTTGCATCAGCAATACTAGGAATACACGGCTGAAAGCAGTGGGAGAAAAGCTAAAATAGTAATTAGATGAATAACCCTATCCCAGAGCCTCCTAACACCCCGGTGACCGGGGAGAATGAAGGAGGCTAACCAGCGGGGTTAACCACCCCCATCATACTTATTGAGGTATACTAGCGTGATGAATGATACAAATAATTCTTTGTTTATAGATAATAAGTATAAAACCAGTGCTAACACGTCATTTTACGATAGAAGCAATAACATAGACTTCATATTAAATACTATCAGAGGTAGCGACTTCATAATATTATGGGGACCTTCAGGTATAGGTAAAACAGAATTATTGAAATATATAGCTAACATATTAAGAAAGTCAAACTGGATTACTTATCTCTATCAAATAAACATACCACTGTATTATTCAAGATTGATAATATATTCGCCGACAACATTAAATGGCAAGTTACTCCTCAATAATTTACTACGTCTTAAGAATCCGTTTAAGATAGTTGATGAAATAATAAAAAGTGTAGAAATAGCGAGAAACCATGGAGTTCACGGAGTATTATGGGTTATTGATGAAGTTCATAACCTAGAATATAATAGAACCATATTAATTGAGATAATTAACGAGATAATATATGCAAGACCTTTAGAAAAACCACTTAGCATAATTGTAACCAGTGGTGAAGGATGGTTTCTACTTAGTAATACCATAATAGAATTGAGAAGAAGAGGTGCGCTTCAGCACATACTTAATGAACTTGAAAGAAAGTATATGCTTAAATTTATGGATGAATATCTAAATCGGAATAGATACAAGCTAACTATAGATCTTAATTACCTGTACGACTACTACGTCAGTGGAATACCTGGCGCTTTTATCTCATTGGTTAACAGGGGTATTACCTATTGGTTAAGAAACTTAAGAGTTATCCTTGAATCATCCATTATCGAGATTTATCAGAGAACAAATATTCGACCTAGAAAGATACTTGAATTCCTAGCAAATCTTCCAGTTGTCATTAATAGATTAGAGAGTGACAGGGAAACGCTAATACTTATAGATAAGTTAATGGAATATAATATAGTATATTATGACCCTGAGAAATCGGAAACTGTTATTAAACCTTATTTACCTGCCTATAAGTTCATAGCTTATACTATCCTTGAAACAAGGTATACTAGAGCTAAGCGTAAGCTTTAATCTCAATAGCTTGTGGTGAGGCTATGGATATAAATCTGGTTTTAACTCCTTTGATTACATCAAGGAGATCAAGTAATAGCTTAGCTTCATTTACATCATCCTTCAATGGTATGATCTTATCATTTATCTTAATAAATGGCGTGTAACCCTCTCCTTCACCAGGGATACTGACTCTTTGAATACTTATAGGTCTTTTAATGATAAATGCTAGATTAAAACATGCTCTTTTAACTTTTTTCCATAATGCTTCGCTAACTTCACTTGAAGTGAATAGTACTACTTCAATTATATCCTTCAAATTCCCACACCGTAGGGTTTGGCTTACTTAAAATTAGGTATTTAAGCATTTACCCTACGTTATCTTGTTATTATCTATGTCTTAATGCTAGTATAGCCTGTATCTAAGTATGCCTACAATACCATTGAATGTCTTTCGTATCCATTCTCCTTCAGGTATGTCTTCACTTAAGAAAAATACTTGAGTTCCATATTTCTTAGCCTCTTCAGCTAGAGCATCTGCATCAGATCTATTTTCATCAATTATAAGGAACTTTAACGCCCCCATCTTAAGTGCATTTTTAACTTCTTCATCACCATAGACAGCTAATCCATCATCCTTAGCTAGATGATATTTAAATTCTTCAACGGCTTTAAGAGCCTCAATGTATTTCTGGCCTTTAATTATCTCAGCTGCTTTCATAACAAGTTCTCTTAAGCCGGCTTCACCTTGATATGATACATCTATAAGACGAGATACTATCTTTGACTTAAGCCTATAGTCTAAGTAGTCTCCTTTAACAAAGTCTTGTTTAGCATAACCAGGGCCTCCGACAATGATTGCTTTTAGTATATTCTTTTCAAGTAGTGGTAGCAGATGCTTATTTGCATGAGCACCAACTCTCTTATAAAATTCCTCAACTAACTGCTCAATTATCCTATCAAATCTTCTTTGGCTTTGACCGCCTTTATGATGTTTACCTGGAACATATCCTTCAAGTTCTTCCAAGAGCCTAAGTCTAGAGCCTTGAAGTAATCCTATTGTAGCTTGATCTCTCTCGACAATGATTAAGCCTATAGCTTCACGCTCCTCAACCATATCCTCTAAAAACTCTGTATGGAACCACTTATCTGTCCTATAAAAGAACACAGGCACTGGATCTGGTGGACTGAACATAAAACATATAAAGTCCCTAGTATTAACGTCCTCTCCACAAAATACTACTAATCCATTCTTAGGGATTTTAGTTAACATACTAAGTCTATCAAGTGCTGCTGTAAGAGCTCTTTGAACAGCCTCACGAGTACGCTTGAGCTTTATGTTATCAGTGATAGCAAGTTCCTGCCTAAGTAGACTTGTTACATCACTAAGCGGTCTACCTGGAGGAATATATAGACTAAGCAATATGGTTGCAGGTGCTTTCCACTTCTTAAGCTCCCTAATTATATCCCTTAACTGTCTTCTAGTTACCTTTAACTTCTCCTCAAATACTCATCCCTTTAACACCTCTCTACACTAAAAGACACTGTAGCTTAAAAATACTTACGTTACCGGACCAGTAGACTACTAGTCTTTGATGAATCTGATAGGATTTTTACTTTAACTTTCTAAGCATTGTTAATGCATATCTCCTTAAGGGGCACGTGTTATTAAACATCTCACAGTTCTTGATTTCATGTCTTGCTAAGAGCCTTTTTAAAACCTTGCAGTAAGCTAAATAATATCCTGTGTGTTCATATACTATAAAGTATTCACAGCCTGATTTTGGAGCATAATTCAGGTAATGGAGTAACGGATACGGCTTTAACTCTTTAATTTTATCTGAATCGATTGATGCGAATTCTTCAATACCTTTCTTTGTAGTACTTGTAAGCTCAACATACAATGAACATGTCTTATAACTGGTTCCACCTAGACATCTCTCAGGAACAACAACTTCATTACTAGGCTTATCAAGTTTTGGTGATGTACAGTAGCCACCATCATACCATGGGCATGGCATTCTCTTACCTCATACATTAAGGTTATAGAGTCTAAGTAGTAATAAAGGTTTAGAGAACTTATTACATTAACTTCCTATTTTCATTAACGTTTAAGTCCTAGTATTCTCATTATAGCTTCTCGGTATAAAGTTGGAATTACGGTGGTTTATATGAATAGTGAAGAACTGAAATCACCTACCGGATCTTCCAAGGTCAGGCTAAGAGTGGTCTATGAAGACCCTGACGTAATAGTGATGATGGCACCTAACGAGGAAGAGCTGAAGAATATACTATTAGATCTACTAAGGGATAAACCCATGACTGTTAAAGAACTACACTCAATATTATCAGGCATTGCAAGTGAGGATAAAATTAGAAGGGCTTTAGCATCTTTGAGTGAACAAGGACAAGTAATGATACTTCCAGATGGGCGATATAGGATTATTGGAGTTTAGCATAATATTCTGTTTTTACTTTCTTTTAAATAACTAGCTAATAAAAAATCTGTAGCTACTCAATACTTTTAACTAGGAGTATTACTGAGCTCACACCGCTAATGAATTTAGGGGTAACTGAAAGTATCATGAGGATGTTTAAATATACTCCTCGTCAAAAGTATTCATAGTGATGAAAATGGGGATAATTGAATGTTATGGATTATACGTATTAGCGTTAATAGCCTTTGCAATAGTACATGAGTTAACTCATTTCATAGTAGCATATATTCTAGGCTTTAGGCCTAGACTTAAAGTACATGGTGAAAACATATCAGGATTATTAATAGGCATAGGGATGGAGTTGAATAAATGCATAGAGAAGGAAAGAGTTATAACTCAATTAAATAATAGGATAATGCTTAAGAAGTACTTGCTTATCGCTATAGCACCTTATACTGTGATTATACCTATATGTCTTTATATGATTACATGTGCTTCATATGTCATTCTAAAATTATTTTTCGTCATGATATTACTTTTCAATCTTCTTAATTTACCATTAGAATTCATAAGCGGTGATAGGAGGTTACTGAAACTACTACTAATAACCTCATCTATAATAGCAATCGTGGCATATACTATAATATCCAACTTACTTCTCAATTAAATAAAATTATTTAAAAAACAAAAGTGAGAATAAATTACTGCTATTCACGCTTATCATATTCCTAATGTTAGATCTAAGAAATCCATTGGTGGAGTTCTACCCTTACTAACATATTCATCATATTTTTGTTCAAGGAATTTAATGAATACCGGGCAGTTCTCAAATCTTCCATCCCTATCGCATTTCTCTCCCAGCTGTAGAAAACACTTTGATGTCTTTTTATCATAATAAGGGCATATTTTATGATATTGTAAAGCACTTCTCATAAGTCTTGATACCCATTTTCTTTTAGGATCCTTTCTTTCCCTCTCTTCAACAGCAGCAAGCGCCTTACCTAGTTCCTCTTTAGATATTTTTGTAGAATCTGTCATTACTATCACCTTAATATTTTTATACTAACTGTCTAGGATAGTACTTCCCATTTTTATTTTTTAACACTCATCATAAAGAAGGGATCTAGCCATTCGATAACGGTATCTACATAAAGATCATATTAATGCTTTTTAATTACTTGACTAATGTCTGAGATTATCCCTCTCTTAACATAGTTACTTTCCCTAACTACGGTTAATGGCAGACCTGAACCTGGATATCTAACGGCTAATTCTTTATTTTCCCTAACATCTATAACATTTAGTATTATATTATGGCATGCAGGTAAAGGTAGAAGAGCCTTTAAGGTCTTTAGACATGGTATACCTGGCACAACATATAAATCTATGGTTAATCGACTAGTTTTAACTATCTTAGTCGCATCTTTTAGCTCTAAACCTTTACCTGCATAAGCTATCGATAACTTAACCATATACTCCATTAACTCATCCATTAACCCTATAAATCTTAATCTACCATTAAAAATACCATATATAATCAATGCTGGTGTTGAAGGTATGTCATAATCCTTAGCTTTATTCAATGGTAATGATAATGATTTAATTTTATCCTTCGCCTTAGTATGTACTTCATTAATTATCTTCTTATATAAATTATTAGACTTTTTCTTTCTGTTCTCAATGAGTACTACTTTAACTTCATTGCGCAGGTTCTTCAATGCTTTTTCCAGTTCATCATGTAGTGGAAGGCCAAGCGTCATTAGTATGATGTCAGTAACTACAAGTGTCGCATCTTCTGTTTTAACTTCGTTAGAAATGATTAATCACCTCCTATGCCCTTTGAGTTTCTTAAGTACAGGTACTTCATTTATCTTCTTGTCAGGAAGTAAATCCCAATATATGCCCTTTGGCTTTGGAAAAGGATTTGTTGTCTTAATAATCCTTGAAGGTGTTACTATATAATCAACAGGCAAGTCATGTTTTTCTCTAGGAATAGTATTTTCACCTAGAACTTGTATGTCGTGCACGGTTGTAACTATAGGTGTCGCATCATCAACAAGATTTAATTCCCTTAATATAGCATATTCTAACTCTGCATAACCCCCGCCTTTACCTAGTCTACTACCATCTTTAGAAACAGCAACACTACCAATAACTATGAGATCTATCCTAGGAATTTCTGAAACGTCAATAATCTTGCCATAAATAAAAGCCCCTTTAATAGTAGATGCAAAATTATGGGCATGTGAAGGAATATCATGTGGATCTAATAGTATAAATCCACTTTTAAGCCTAGGTGAGGGCATGATAAGCATTTTCCCTTCAATCAATGCCCTATACCTTACAGGTTGTTGGGGGGAATCAGGATTAACTTTAATAATCTTCGCATTTCTCCAGATATCCATACGGAATAAGTTCAATGCTGCTTTATCAGCACCTACAAAATTGGGAATACGACCATATACGGGCCTAGGAAATTTGGCTATATTTCTCTCCTCTAGAAGCTTCCATATTCTTTCTCTAATACTCCTTTTAATTACCTTTATATTATTCATATCGATATCTACACCTACTCTGTAAGTAATATTTAAGTGAAATTTTAAGTTGCATTTTCCCTTAATGCCCTATATAGAAGCAGGGATAGGAATATATAAAAGTATTCAGTTAGGGTCAATACTAATGAATAAATAACATAGTACTTTTCTTCAAACACCATTAATGAAAATCTATTAATAATTTCTATTAGTTTCCAGTTAGGATTTTCTATATGGACGTGAAACCAGAAACTAATAGGATACATAAAAACCCAAAATCCTATAATAGCTATTAAAGCTATATTCAAGGTGTTTAGTAAATGTATCCGGCTTAATTTAGTTTCACAAAGCTTTTCCTTCTCTAGAAAATATGTCGATGTTAATGATAGAAATGCTATCAAAGCTACAAAGTACTGATGATTTATTCGCCAATAAGTAGTAATACTAATAGTATAAGCTACAGTGATTAAATAAATTAAATCTATATGTCTTTTAATGGAAAGAATTACGAGAAATGATAATAGACTTGTGAAGGGAATCCACCATAATTTCAGAAGATAGCCAAGCTCTATACCGTAATGCTTATAAAGATATGAAATAAGGCTTGATAATCCATTAAAACTATAACATATGGGTTCTACATAGTAAGTACTCAATGGATACGTAAATAGCTTTAGAATTTCATTGATATTACCCTCTATTGAAGCTAAGAAGGGAGTAAACACTGCTAGAACGGATATCACTATTCCTAGAAACCATGCTAGTGATTTTTTAATTGAATAATGTTTAGCTATATAAATGGCTATTAAGGGTAATGGGGCTAGAATCACATGTTTTATTAATATAGATAAACCAGTAAATATTCCTGAAGCGAACATTTTATCACTATTACCCCTACTGCATAAGACTATGTATATAGAGAAGAGAAAAGGTGATAGAGCCAGCTGATCGAACATCCCATATATACCTGTAATATATATCACCATAGGATGTAGAAAGTAAATTGAAGGAGCGAGTATCCAATACTTCTTATTATCTGTAAGTTTCCTTGAAATCAAGTATATTAATATAAAGTTTATTACATCAGCTATTATCAATATAGACTTTACTACTATGATCCAATCGATACTAACTTTAACGTAATATACTTGACCAATCCAGTAACTATAAACATAGGCTCGCGGAGCTAAATAGTATCTTAAAAATGAAAGTATTATAGCCCATATAGGTCCATAAATGTATGGCCAAGGATAAGGCCATCTCTCATTAATGCTTGATGACGTGCTGGCGTACTCATAAAATTTTAGTCCATGTCTAAGCATTGTATCAGCAAACCCTAAGAATTGTGGAATATCAGAACCAGTAGAGTATGGTGTTAAATAAATCCTAATCATAATACCAATGATGAATACGAATACCAATAGTATCGAATAAAAAGCCTTTTCCAGGAGTTCACGATTAAATTCTATGACACAGGCTCTAAAGAGTAATCACCTCTTTGTATTTATCATAGCTCTAACAATGATGATGCCTTTTCTTTTATCATGGCTACTTCTATGAAATAGTACTAAATTCAGTCTAAAAATTAATAATATCCACCATTCTCTCTTAGAAGCTGAAATATAGTATATTTAAATCTAATTAATGTAAGTAGCGAAAATAATAATTATAACGCCATGATATTATAACTATAATTAAAATATGTCTATTATATCTTTTATACTTAAGCATTCTTAATTCTATATATAAATAGTATGTGAGTAAAATGATTTCAAGACTCCTATAGTGAGCTAGAGCGCTAGTTTTTTATATTATTGCATATTCAGAGTCACCTGCACCCTAAGAGTGTTCATCCACCAACGGACGAGTAATATGGTAGATCTTTCCCATTATCTTGATCATAAACATACTATTATACTTCTGGCCTGGAACAATGATATTTTGTAAGCCATGCCCATTAGTATTTGTGGTACTGCCATTATCAGCGTTCTGGTATTGGATAGAACATCCTACAATAACAGTAATACTGTACCTCATATGGGCTGTATATAATTATCGAAGTTTTACAAGAAGGTGATAGAATATGCCCGAAATGTGGATAATTAATATAGCAGCTATATTTGCTTTTCTGATAATAACCTTCATTGCTGGAGCTTTAGCTGGTAGAAAGTATCCTCCAAAATCAGCAGATGAATATATTACAGCAGGGGAGCATTAGGCTGGATAGCAGCCTTCTTTACCTACGGACCAACACAATGGTGTGCTTTAAGCTTTATGGGATTCATAGTACTCTTTTACCTAGATGGTATAACAGGGCTTATGGCATTTTGGAGCATGACATTCTAATTACGGGATTTGAATGGGTAGTACTAGGACCTAGAATATAGACAACGGGACGCAAGTTATACCATTACTATGGAAGTAGAGCTCTGGTAGTCATAGTATCAATAATACTAATAATTGCCGTAATACCATACATGCAAGTACAGCTAGGAGGAGTAGCCTATATACTTGACGTTGCTAGTGGAGGGAGAATACCATTCTATATAGGGTGCTTCCTGATATATGTCTTAGTAGCAATCTATGTATGGCTTGGAGGATTAAGATCTGTAGCATGGGCAAATATAGTCCAAGGAGCCATATTCATATCATTTAGCTTCATTCTAGGAACATGGCTACTATCATTAGCTGGAGGACTAAACATCTTTCCGAAACTAGTTCAAGAACACCCAATATTATTCACAGAACCTGGTTATAGAAAGATATGGAATGACTTAATGTTATGGTTATGGGCATTACCGGTAGGAATGGGGTGGATATATCATCCCCATATATGGATACCAGTATATGGTACTAAGGATAAGAGATTCCTGTATGTATGGCCTTTATTCATGACCTTAGCGTGGGTTGATGTAATTTTAGTTCAAGGATATGCATCAGCTATGGCTGGTTGGATACTACCACACTTTAAAGAACCAGATAAAGTATTGATAACGATGGTTTATAAGTTCCTGCCATGGGCTGTATTCATTATTGTAGCAATAGGTGCCATATCGGCAATGGCCTCAAGTCTAAACGCACAAGTGTTTAGTCTAGGAACAGTAACATCTAATGATATTATGGGGAAAACTAAACTTGGTGTTCCAAGCGAAAAAGTAATGCTATACGCAAGAATAGGCATGGTAATATACCTATTCTTCGGCTTCTTAAAGTGGTTCATATACCCTGCACTACTTGGTAGCATTAGGAGCACTCGCATCAATTCTTGGTGCAATAGTAGCAACAGCAACAATACCACCATTATTAGGAATAAGATTCATGACAAAGTATGGTGTCATGGCAGGTGTTATTGGTGGATTCATCACAGTGATTATAACGAGGTTCATAATTAAGAATCCATTCGGTATATTTGCGGGAAGCTGAGGACTTATAGTAGGATTAATACTAGCAATAATAGTAAGCTTACTAACACCACGCGCAAGACCTTCTGAAGAAGTAGTTAAAGCATACAAAGAAGCCCTCAAAGAAATCTAGAGAATTATAACTTTTTTATTATTCTCTACTCCTATATCTACAGATATTCCATTATTTATGTTCTTAGGTGATCTCACTGAACGTTAAGGTGAAAGGCCTTATAGCATTAATAATAGTATCAATCCTATGGGGTTCATCATTTCCGGTAATCAAGTTCGTAGTCACTAATATTAGTGAATTCTCATATACATGGATTAGAAGTTTAATAGCTACTATTACTCTAACGCCCTACATTATATATGTATATGCCTCTAGAAGACTGTATGCTAAGACTTTAAAAGGGGGATTGCTGGCAGGCATTGCATATGCTCTTGGATTATGGCTTCAGGGATGGGGTACTAGATACACAACAGCATCTAACTCAGCTTTCATAACAGGTCTTAACGTAGTCTTTGTACATTTATATGAAGGACTCATTAGGAAGAAATATTCGATAAGCCTGGGTATGAGCTTATTCTTATCAATTATAGGGTTATATATGCTGACAGCTCCTAGTACAGGCTTCAATATAGGAGATATGCTTGTATTAATAGGAGCTGTTATGTGGGCTGCACAAGTAATAATTGTAAGCAAATATAGTTTCGGAGATCCGCTAGTATTTACATTCTTCGAAATGATTCCTGCTTTAGGATTCATTATACCAGATTTCATTAGTGGAGGAATAGATATTGTGGAGCCAGAAATAATATTATCAATAACGTATCTAGCTATAGTATGTAGCAATATAGCATTTGCACTACAAGTATTTGGACAAAGATACGTAAGTCCCGCCATAGCGGCAATTATTTTCTTATCAGAACCTGTATTTGCATCTATATTTGCATATATATGTTTAGGAGAGGTAATGGGTATTCAGCAAGCGTTTGGAGCACTATTGATAATATTGGCAATGTCTATAGCGTCTACGAGAAGTACTCAAAAATAAATCAGTAAACTAGTGATGATGTGATACTCAAATGTTAATGTTATAGACAGCAACTGAAGCTACGTTTTTGCTTTAGCTCATGACCTTGATGTTTAGGCATACCCTTAGAACCATGTTTAAGATAATATTCTGGGTCTCTTTCGAACTCTTTCTTACATTGAAGATTACAGAAATAGTAAATCGTTCCTTTGTATACAGTTTTATACTGAGTTCTAGAAGGGTCTACTTCCATACCACATACAGGATCTTTAACCACAAGTGTCACCTGCCTTAGGCTAGGTAGCCTTACTTAATAAATTTTTCTAACCGCTATAATTTTTTTGGTGAAAGTATTTTGGTTTCCACCTTTTCAAGAGTAAGGCATTAGTGGTGACTGATATTGAACTTAATACCATCGCAAAACCAGCAAGTTCAGGTCGTAAAATGAGTCCCATAGTTGGATAGAGTATGCCAGCAGCTATTGGTATTAATGAGATGTTATATATTAATGCCCAAAGTAGATTGAATTTTACTTTTCTTCTAATTGCTTTGCCAACCTCTATAGCAGCTATAACTCCTCTTAAGTCGTTTTTAATGAGAATAAAGTCGCCAGCCTCCTTAGCTATGACTGTGCCTCCTCCCATAGCAATACCTACATCAGCTTGTATAAGACTTGGAGCATCATTAATTCCATCACCAACCATAGCGATTATTTCACCTCTTCTCTGAAGCTGTTTAATAACTTCAGCCTTATCCTCAGGTAATACTTCAGCTATAACGTCATCTATGCCCAGCTTCTCAGCTATAGCCTTAGCCGTTAGTTTATTATCGCCTGTAAGCATGAGGATCTTCAATCCCATGGACTTTAAATACTCTATAACATCTTTAGCATACTTCCTTGGAGTATCGGCAATAGCTATAATACCAGCAAGATTATTAACTATGGCGACGTAAATAACGGTCTTAGCATCTTTCCTTAACCTATCAATAACTTTAGAGGATATCGTAATATCAACTTCATAGGCCTTCATAAGCTTCTCATTACCGATAACAACGGTCTTACCATTAACCTTTGCAATAACGCCTTGACCAGGTATAGTATCAAAGAATTCTGGCTCCTCGTTAAGTTCGCCTAGGATGCTTTTAGCCTTTCTGACTATGGCTTCAGCTATTGGATGTTCACTACGTTTTTCAGCAACATATAAATACTTCAACAATTCATCAATTGTGAAATTATTAAATACAAATACATCAGTAACCTCTGGTTCACCCTTTGTTAATGTACCTGTCTTATCGAATACTATTGAAGTAAGTTAGGTACTTTTTCGAGTACCTCCATGTTCTTTATTATTATACCTTCCTCAGCAGCTTTACCTACACCAACGACTATAGCTGTTGGCGTTGCTAAGCCTAAAGCACAAGGACAGGCTATGAGAAGTATTGATGCTGTAAAAAGTATTGCAAGGTTAAGTGGTATTTGAGTTATAATGAACCAGTAGGTAAAGGTTATAATTGCAATAGCTATTACCATCCATGAAAATATACCTGCAATTTTATCAACAAGTTTTTGAATGGGGGGCTTGGCTGTTTGAGCATATCTAACTAGCTTAATTATTTGTGCTAGGACGGTCTCTTTACCTACTCTAGTAGCTATTACCTTTAATGCACCGGATTTCAGAATAGTACCAGCGATTACAGGGTCTTTTTCCTTCTCGAATATAGGTATAGGCTCTCCTGTAAGCATTGATTCATCAACATAGCCTTGCCCCTCGATAATGATTCCGTCAACAGGTATTTTCTCGCCTGATCTTATAATAACGATGTCTTTAACTTTAACTTCTTCAATAGGAACTTCAACTTCTTCGCCGTTTCTCATAACTCTTGCAGTACGTGCTTGAAGCTGCATAAGCTTCCTAACAGCCTCTCCTGTCTTAAGCTTCATCTTTAACTCCATGTACCTGCCAAGAAGTATAAATGCTATGACCACTGTAGCTGCTTCATAATATGTTTCGGGCGATTTAATGACCTCTAATGTAGTAGCCAAACTAAATGCGTAAGCTGATCCAGTACCAAGAGATACAAGTGTATCCATATTTGCAGTCTTATTCTTTAAAGCCCTATAAGCACCTGAGAAAAATCTCCTACCTCCAAACATAAGAACAGGTGTAGATAAAGATAGCCCAATTAGATCTCTATGCTCCCGTAAAGGCATTAAAATACCTAAATGACTGGCCATAACATATACAGCTAAGCTTAGTGCGAGAATTAGACTAATAGCAACAATTTTACGTAGGCTATTCATTTCTCTATAGAGGATTTTTCTTTCAACATCTTCAACTTGAATTTCACTTACAATCTTACTAACCTTAAACCCAAGAGATGTAATAATATTTTTAATTTCATCAATGTCAATGCTTAAGGGATTAATAACAACGCTAACACTCCTTGATATGTGAGAAGCTCTACACTCAATAATGCCGAGCAATGACCTTAACTTCCTTTCAATGATTAACTCGTCATCCGGTGAAGCCATATTCTCTATTGTGAGGACAGCTTCTTCCTTATATATGTCGTATCCTATATCCCTAACTGCTCTAATTATATTCTTTAATGATGTTTCCTTAGGATTATAGATAACCATAGCCTCTTCGGCTGCAAAATTAACATTAATATCTTTAACTCCTTTAATTGCCCTAATTTTCTTCTCTATAGCTATGGCACATGATGCACAATGCATACCTATAAGCTTTAATTTCTCACTAAACAAACCCTCATCCGTAGACACGATACTACCTCTCCCACTATTTTTGTAGCAGTGAGAAAATTTTATATATACCGGTATATATACTTTCTTATCGTGATAGGTTTGGAGAAATCACCACTAATGCTACGAGTTAATGAAGCTAAAGCCTTAGCAGATGAAGTAAGAGTACTAATACTCGATATGCTTTCCAAAAAACCTATGAGTGTTCATGAAATAGCTGAAGAATTAAGAAAACTGGGAATACATAAAAGTATTAATACAATAAGATATCATCTTAACATACTAAGGGAGAGCGGTTTAATAGAATTAGTTGCTACACGAGAAGTAAAAGGAGGAGTTCTAAAATATTATGCGGCAAAAAGGAAAGTATATCCATTTGAAGTTCCAAAGGAAGTTGAAGAAGCATTAAAAACGGTCTCAAGATTCATGTATGAAGACTTAAAGAAATTAGTGCTTAATGTATTAAGGGAGCATTCTGACACTATAATGGAAAATGCTAAGAAGTTAAAACCATGCCCATATTGTATAACAAAACACTTCGCTGAATATATAGTCCTAGAAGCACTAAGACTAGCTGCAGGAAAGGTAATGGAGGATCCTGAAGTCAAGAAAGAGCTGGAGAAGTTTAAGGTTGAGGAAGAAGAGAAGTAGACAAGTTTAATATTCTGTTTTTAGAATATCTTTTTTATGGATCATAAAATGTATGACGTGCAATATAATACCATAATGTTCATTGATAAGCTCTGGTGATTTAATGTTGGAACTATAGAGCTGAATAGTATTTAGTGTTAATAGTATTGATTTATTCTTTTAAATGTGCTAGTTTTATATGACACCAAGGAGCTTTTTTACCACCTTTCATAGATACCCATTTAAGCAGCGGTATTAGTAATGAACGTAACTCCCAACCGTTTTGAGATAATGAATATCTAACCCTTGGAGGCTTTGTATTTATAACTTCACGTTTTACTAATCCATATTCTTCTAATTCTTTTAATGTTTTTGATAAGGTTTTTGGACTAATATTCTTTAATTCTCGCTGAAGTTCATTAAAACCCTTAGCTCCTTCATTACCTAGGATTGCTATAATTAGTAGTGACCACTTCTTAGCAATAACGTCTATAAGGCCATAGAGAGGACAAAGACATAATCCCTCCTTATCTTTACTATTGTGATTAGTTCCTCCCATACTATCCCTGAGGGAAGCTACTGGGCTATAAGAAACTTCCCAATTAATAAACTTTCTTATTAGTAGTTACTACAAGAGGGATAGTTGAAGATATGGGAGAAGAAAAGTATTCATGCACGGGTTGCATATTAGGCAAGAAAGCAAATATAAATGCAGATGATCATGGCGAAGGTATTGAGCTGGATTTTAAAAAATTCCTTATCAGCACTACTATAGCAGGTACCATACTCGCATTTGGCATCTTAAATATGTTTATGGGTAGGAATCTTTATGCATTCCTTAGCTTTTTAATAGTCTTAATTTTATCTGGTAGTAGAGTATTAGTTAAGGCAATTGAAGAGCTAATTCATGAAAAGGCATTTAGTATTGAACTTTTAGTAATAGTAGCTGCTATAGGTGCATTCTTAATAGGCGAATTTGCTGAAGGAGCCATAGTAGTATTTTTATTTTCCATAGCAGCGTTTTTAGAAGATTACGCATCTGAACGTGCTAAAAAGAGTATTGAAGCCTTACTGAAGGAACGACCTACAAGGGCAAGAATACTTAAAGATAACACAGAATTAGAAGTTAATGTCGAGGACGTTAATCCCGGAGATGTAATAATCGTTAGACCTGGTGAAAAAATACCGCTCGATGGTATAGTTGTAAAGGGTTCTGCTTCAGTTAATGAAGCACCCTTAACTGGTGAATCAATTCCTATAGAGAAGAGTGTAGGTGATAAGGTACGTGCGGGAACAATATGTATGGATGGTGTATTAATAGTTAAAGTAGAGAGAAGAGCACATGAAACAATACTAGCTAGAGTAATAGAATTAGTTAAGCTGGCAAGAAAAGAGAAATCAGATATTGAAAGATTTGTGGAAAAATTCTCTAAATATTATACACCAGCTATATTATCCTTGGCATTAATAGTCATTACGGTATTTCCTCTAATTCTTGGAGATTCACTTTACCAATGGGTATATCGAGCATTAACATTACTCGTTATTTCATGTCCATGTGCATTAGCTATATCGATACCTGTGGCTATGGTATCAGGACTTGTAGGCAGTGCAAGAAATGGAGTTTTAGTAAAAGGAGGTAAATACCTTGAACATTTAACTAAGACGAATATTATAGCCTTTGACAAAACGGGTACATTAACTAAAGGTAGATTACAGTTAACAAAAATAATACCTGTGAAAATTAATGCTATTAAGTTACTACAGATAGCTACATCATTAAGCCTACTTTCTAAACATCCAATAGCTAATGCAATAGTTGATAAAGCTAAAGAATTGAACATAAAGCCCTTAGATGCAAGTGATTTTAAGTCCATCCCTGGCAAGGGTGTATACGCCAAGATAGATAATAAGACATATTTTATGGGAAATGATAAATTTATTGAGGAACTTGGAATTCCTATACCAAAAGACGTGATAATGAATCTTGAATCCGAAGGGAATATGGTAGTATTGATCGCTGATGAAGAAAAAGTCTTAGGGGTTCTTGGATTTGAGGATGAACTTCGAAAAGAAGCTATAGATATCATTAAAGAACTTAAGAGAAGAGGTCTTAAGGTGGTAATGTTAACAGGCGATCGTGAAGTAGTAGCAAGAAGAATTGCAAATAAGCTAGGAATTGAAAAATTTTATGCTGAACTACTACCCGAAGATAAGGTTGAAGTTATTGAAAACCTTATGGAAGGTCATAAAAGACATGTTGTTATGGTTGGTGATGGAATTAATGACGCTCCAGCCTTAGCAAGGGCATGTGTAGGTATAGCTATGGGAACAGGTACTGAAGTAGTTATTGAAACAGGTGATGTAGTATTAATGAGACCTAATCTAAGGAAAATCGTGTACTTGATAGACTTAAGTCGACGTACAATAAATGTAATAAAACAAAATGTTTCTGCGTCAATTCTAATAAAGTCCTCGCTAGCTCTATTGGCATTAATGGGGATGGTTAAGTTATGGGTTGCAGTATTAGTAGGTGATGCAGGTTTATCACTAGCAGTAGTACTTAATGCTATGAGGTTAACTGATAAATAATTACCATGAAGCTTTCTCAATGATTTACTTCATCTCCTTAACATTAACATCAATATACATATAAAGGCTAATATTAGACCTGCAAAATTCATGAGGATATTTGTGGGTAGCAAAAGTATAGCTGCTGATGCTAGTATTATCCTTTCGATTACTTTTAATTCCCTTCTCATATAACCGTTGATGGCTAACGTCATTGCTACAAGTACTATTATAGCTCTACATATGTTAAAGAATACCGACAATGACGAGCTTTGTCCTTGTAATATTATTTCTGGATGCCACGTAAATAGGAATGGGATAAAGTACAAAGGAATTCCTATTTTAAAGGCTCTCCACCCAACTTTATGGATACTTGCTCCGGCTATTCCAGCTGCTGCGTAGGATGCCAGAGCTACAGGAGGTGTTATCATAGAGAAATTAGCAAAATAAAAGGCAAATAGATGAGCTGCTAATATGGGAATACCTGATGTTATTAATGCAGGGACTATGACTATTGCAACAGTTATATATACGGCTGATGTAGGCATCCCCATTCCCAAAATTATACAAATAAATGCTGTAAGGAGAAGTAGAAATAATAGATTACCGCCAGATAAGGATATAAGAATACTAGAGAACTTTAGACTTAATCCAGTTAAAATTAGGCTACCAACTATTATTCCAGCAGCAGCACAAGGTATTGCTACACTTGTAGCACTTCTTCCAGCTACTTCAAGAGTAAGTAATAATTGTCTTGGAATAGTACGTAATCGACCTCCCTTAATAGCGAAGGTCAGATAAATAGCTAATGATGTAAGTATACCTATACCACATGCCATGGGGATTGTATATCCTAAGATAAGAGCTATTACAAGGAGTATTATAGGCGATAACATATAGCTTCTCATGATTAACTTTTTAACTGAAATTAAGCCGCCTGGGACTACTCCTATACCCTGTCTAGTAGCTGTAATCCTATTAGTTATAAACAATGGTATATAGTACAACATGGCAGGTAATGCTGCTATAGCAGCAATGTAAATGTAAGGAGTAGCAGTAAGCTCAGCTATCATAAACGCAGCAGCGCCCATAATGGGCGGAGTTATTTGAGCTCCCGTTCCTGAAAGAGCTACAATTGAAGCGGCATAGATTTTATCATATCCTGATTTCACCATTAAGGGTATAGTTATAGATCCAACAGTTGTAGATACTGCAACAGCACTACCACTAATCATTCCCATCAATGCCGACATAAGTACTGCTGAATGAGCTATACCTCCTTTAAATCTTCCTAAAGTAGCTTTAGATAACTCTAGAAGATATGAGTCTATCTTGGCTAGTCTTAAAAACGCTCCTAGAAGTATGAATGGAAATACATAGATGGCTGATACTTTAATAGGGACTCCAAATATACCTTCATGTGTAAGGTACATGAACTCCGAGAGTTCTTCAATACTTATAATTCTATGTGATAAAGCCCCTGGAAAATAAACACCAAAAATATCATAAAATATGAAGAATAGTGCTATAGATGCTATAGCTATCCCTGCTATTCTCCTTGAAGCTTCAATTATTAGAGCCATAGTGATAATTGCAAAGACTATGTCTAATGTTGTAACTGGTGAAACAAATCTCACTCTACTAATTATTCTATTGTACTCCGCAATTAGATACATTCCCGTCATTAATGATAGAATGTATAGTATTACATCGATTATAAAATCTAAGTTCTTTCTATCTGTACCAAGAGGTTTTAATAGGAATGTTACCGATAACGCAAACATAAGGTGTAGAGGAAGTAATTGATATAGATCAAAAAGTGCAAAAAATATATTATATAGTTGAAGGAGAGACCATAGGATGGCCGTAAGCGCTAATAGTACCCTTCTCAACTTATCAGGAATCACTCTGCAACCCCGCTATGGCATATACCCTTTTTCTTTATAATATTTTTCAGCTCCAGGATGCAATGGTATTGGTGATTTCCACGCTTTGCTGGAATCAAATACCTCAAATGCTTTATAGGCGCTTGCTATTTCATCTTTCTTTTCGCATAAAACTTTAGCTAGTAGGTAAGCTATCTCATTAGGTAGTTTCTCTGTTGCGAGTATTAGTGTAGAAAACTTAAGTGTCTTTAAATCTTTATCTAGTCCTTTAAATGTGTCCTTAGGGACATAGCCTATTTCCATTCCATACTCCTTGCTTACCTTCTTTAATACTTCTTCATTTATTTCTAGGAAATTAAGAGGTACAGTAATAGCTAACTTAGTCCATCCAGGATGACCGGGCGTCGCTACTTGGGCAAATGCATCAACTCTGCCATCCTTCATTAATGATATGGCTTCACTAAATGATACATGTACCACCTTGCCACCCCATTTCTCTATATCTTCATAGGTTACACCGTATGCCTTTAGAATAATTCTCGTAAGGCGCTCACCACTAGACCCTTTAGGTAATACTGCTAGACGTAATGGGTAGTGCTTATTTATTATTTCATCCAATGAAGTAAAGCCTAGGTCCTTTCTAACTGCAATTAACCACCAATAAGTATCTAATCCTACTGCTATAACGCGGAGCTCTTTCATCGATTCGTTATATGGTTCTAGACCATTATATGCTGCTAAAGTTTCTGCAGGAAACCCGAATGCTATATCTGCTTTACCTTGGTGCAATAATAATGGGTTCCCCGCACCACCACTGTATGGTAGGACGTCAACTGTTGAACCTGGAGGTAGATATTCCTTTAGCTTCTCAGCTATAATTCCTCCGAGGACAAACCATCCACTTCCAGTTTTAAATGTAGCAAATTTTAGATGTACAGGTGCTAATGAAGGCTTAGGGGCCATTACTGTTAGATATATGGTTATTCCAATAGCTATTATGACTACTACCGTAACTACAGATATTAGAATTAATTTTTTAGATATAGGCACTTCCAGCCCTTTTATCATGTATGTATTTTTACTATTTATCTCTTATGGTAATTAAATAGTGTTAATTAGGTAATCATCGAATGCATATGTCGAGGAAAATTGTTTAACATCAAGATTATTAATTACCAAATTAGTTAATATAGTAATGAAGGGCGTATATTATGAATCTCCGTGATTTCTTGAAGAAAATAAGAAGAGATAGACCCTATGACGTCCTTGAAATAAATGAGGAAGTAAGTTCAATACTTGAACCCACGTCTATACTATGGGACCTTGAGCTAAAAGGAAAGTACCCTATAGTTATTTTTAAGGCTGTTAAGAATCTTTATGGAGCTAAAAGTAACTACCCAGTAATTACCAACATATTTGCTTTGAGGGAAAGATGTGCTTATATCCTTGATACTACTGTGGAGGAGTTAAGCAAAAAGTATAGTGAGTTAGAAAACAAGCCTTTAAAGCCCATAGTAGTGTGTGCAAAGAATGCTCCAGTAAAAGAGATAGTCAAGACAGGTAATGATGTAGATTTAAGGGAATTTCCTATAATTAAGCATCATGAAAAAGATGCAGGACCTTATATTACAGCAGGAGTCTGTATACTTAAACACCCCACCTACGGCTATAATGCTGCAATACTTAGGCTACAATATAAAGGTCCTAGAAAGTTAGGCGTATTTATGATACCTGGAAGACACTCAGATATTTACTTTAAGTATTTTAAGGAACGAGGAGAAGATATGCCCATAGCTATAGTAATAGGACATCATCCTAGATTTTACTTAGGTGCCCAAACCATACAACCTATAGATAAGGATGAATATGAAATTATAAGTGGGGTTATGGAAGAGCCATTAAGGT
The DNA here is from genome assembly GCA_964467535.1 of uncultured Desulfurococcales archaeon. Lineage (GTDB taxonomy): Archaea > Thermoproteota > Thermoprotei_A > Sulfolobales > WANQ01 > CAYXRT01. The sequence goes on along the minus strand of CAYXRT010000001.1, from coordinate 6,531 downwards.
TAACGAGATCGGAAACCTTAGGTAAAGACTTCCTGATACCTGCAGATGCAGAGATAGTAATAGAGGGTAAAGTTCTAGTGGATGTAGAAGAGCCTGAAGGCCCATTCGGAGAATATACGGGATATTATGGTCCTCAAGTAAGGCACGGTAGGGTAATTGAAGTAACGGCTATTAATATGAGAAAAGATGCCATATACCAAGACATTTTTGCAGGACATCTTGATCACATAATTCTAGGGACGATACCTATTGAGGCTCGAATATATCGTGAACTAAAAAGAATTTCACCATCAGTTATAAATGTTCACTTACCACCTTCGGGGGGAGGAAGACTTATATGTTATATCAAGGTTAGAAAAAGCATTGAAGGTGAAAGTAAGAATCTATTGATGGCTGCACTTAGCATCTATCCCTTCATAAAAATGGCTGTTGTCGTAGATGAAGATATAGACATATTTAATGAAAGTAAGGTGATGTGGGCAATAGCAACAAGAACCAAGTTCTCTGAGGACGTAATAATTGTACCTAAATGTCAAAAGGCAGGATTGGATCCTATGGCCGATGGTGTTTCAGATAAATTAGGAATAGACGCTACCTTACCTTTAGATAGGAAAATAGAACCCTTAAAGAAACCGGGAAATCTTGATTAGTAGCGATGTCCACAGTATTGGAATGTTAATTAGAAGTTATCAAGATTTTTAACTATACTAAAAATATTTAAAGCAAACCATTAAATTATTCCTAGGGGACTTGCCATGAGCCATCCATGGTTTACAGACAAATGGTTTGTCAGCCCCTTCAATTACGTAGATGAGGTACGTAAACAACTGAAGCTACCTGAAAGAGTAATAATCCACGATACTACATTAAGAGACGGTGAGCAGCAACCTGGTTTAGTCTTTAGGAAGGATGATAAGTTAAAGATAGCAATAGCTCTAGATGAAGCAGGAGTTGATAGGATTGAAGCGGGAATGCCTGCAGTTTCTTTAGAAGATTTTGAGGCCATAAAGGAAATAGCTAGACAAGGTTTAAGAGCTAAAGTTATGGCGTTTGCGAGATGTCTTAAGAGAGACGTAGATATGGCTCTTAAATGTGATGTGTCTGGAGTAGTGATGGAGTTACCTTCAAGTAGACACATAATACAATATGCTTATCGGTGGACTGAGGAAAAAGCTATTAGTAGAGCTGTTGAAGCTATAGAATATGCTAAACAACATGGACTTTATGTTACCTTCTTTACAGTAGATGCTACAAGAGCTGAATTAGAATTCTTTAGAGAGGTAGTTGAAGCTGTTCACAAATATATGGACTCATTAACTATAGCTGATACATTTGGAGTTTGTACACCCTATGCCATATCATACTTCATAAGAAAGTTAAAGGAATTCGTTAAAACCCCTATAGAAATACATGCTCATAATGATTTTGGACTTGCAGTTGCAAATACAATAGCTGCTATAGCATCAGGAGCAACAGCTGCACATGTAACAGTTAATGGAATTGGAGAGAGATGTGGAAATGCCTCTCTTGAAGAAACGGTACTTGCATTAAAACTACTACTAGGCGTTAATACTAATGTAAAACTTGAGAAACTATACGAATTATCAAAACTTGTGGAAAAAATATCAGGAGTAAAAATGCCTCCTCAAAAACCCGTTACAGGAGATAATGCATTTAGAATAGAATCAGGTATCATCGCTGATTGGTGGGTTGCTGTAAGAGACGTGAGACCAGTAGAAGTAATTCCCTATGTTCCAACATTAATAGGTAGAAAGGATGTAGAGTTATTACTTGGTAAGAAGAGTGGTAAGTCCACAGTAATCGATAGATTAAAGAAATTAGGTATTGAGGCTAGTGCAGAGGAGGTGATGCAGATATTAACAAAGGTTAAGGAGAAATCAATAATGAAGAAGGGACCATTAACTGATGAAGAGTTCATAGAAATTGTAAAATCTGTTGTAAAGACAAAATCTGAAAGATAATAAGTTAACATATCTCTAAAATCTTTAATCTCTACTAAAACATAACATAAAGGTCCAAGAATAATTCAATAGTCTTTAAGATTTACTCTTCTCCTATTTTACCTTCCCACATTCTATTGAATATGTCAAGCGCGTCCTCATATTCTAACCTTCGAGGATTATATACTAGTAATCTTGCATAATCTGTAATTAATGATTTGGCAAGTTTAGGTATTTCATTCTTAGATACTCCAATATCACTTAATGTCACCGGGGCCTTAACGGTCTTTATAATTTTCTTAACGTTTTTAATTACTTTAATAGAGATCTCATAATCGCTTAAATTCCCAATAGGCAGGTCCATTATCTTTGCTGCTCTGATAAACTTATCTATACATGTTGGTAAGTTGAAGTCCATAATGTAAGGTAATGCCAATCCGCAAGATATGCCATGTGGAAGTTTATATTCACTTGCATATGTATATGCTATGGCATGACCTGCAACTAGACTTGCATTAGAGAATGCTAATCCAGCCATTGTAGCAGCAAGTGCCATATAGTATCTAGCTTCTATATTATCTCCCTGGAAGAAGGCTAAAGGTAGATATTTGAATATCAACTTTATTGATTCCAAAGCTATTGTATCTGTTAGAGGATTAGATCTTTTTGACATTAGTGCTTCAAATGCATGGCTTAATGCGTCGAGGCCACTAGAGGCAGTTATTTTTGGAGGCATCGTTAATGTAAGTTGAGGATCTACAATAGCAAAGTCTGCCATTACTTTAGGGCTCCAAATGGCTACTTTTATTCCCTCAGATGTGGATAACACTATGGCAGCTGAAACTTCACTACCTGTACCTGCTGTTGTGGGCACCAATATTAAAGGTAATCCCTTGTTCTTGACCTTAAACGCCCCTATATAATCAGCTACTTTACCGGGGTTATTTACAATGAATGCAGCTACTTTTGCTAAATCTAAAACACTACCTCCACCAACTCCTATAATAACATCATAATCCCTAGTCCTTACGAAATCAGCTATTTTCTCTGCATCACTAATATAAGGTTCATGAGGTTCTATAAGATATGTTTCTCCCTCTATATTCTTTAAATAGTTTTTAACTTCATTGATTATATTGGTTTTCTCTATGTTAGGATCGGTAACTAATAGGTATTTTTTACATTTTAATTCGTCTATAATTTCACTCAACCTTGTAATACTGTTTAAGCCAAATATTATTCTTGGGTTATCAAAGGAGTAAGTAAGCTTCGTTATAACATGACTCAAAATCTACACCCGGAAGAGTTACTTTATCCACAGGATTATTAAGTTCTAACTTAATAAACGATAGCGTAATCTTTAAAGATGAGGAAAGTTTTTATTCTACTCCCACTAACATAGTAGGACGAAGGTGGAATTTTGGACAAGACTACTGCAGGATTAGTCAATATACTTATATTCATCCTCTCAGGAGCTGTAACAACAATACCATTAGTATTGCTGGGTATGGGACTCGTATGGGCCTCACTATTCGTACTATTCGGTTGTCTAGGAGTCCTATTCTTTGGTGCTGGACTCGCCGAAGCTAAAGGTCCTTCAGGACAACAGTCTTCAGGTCAGGAAGCCAAGGTTAAGGTGCCTGTAAATACACATAGAGCTTTAGTAATTATACTTACTATACTCATAGTAGCTGGCGTAAACTGGGCCATGTTTGTTGGTGGAATGCTTCCTCCAGAGTGGGTATCACTTACAGTAGGGACATGGATAATAGGAGTTCTTTGGTATCTAGGATTGTACTTGCAGATAGGATTAGGACTACCTCCTAGCAAGGAAACAGCATTACGTAAAGCCTTTGGCTCTCTTATAGCCCTTGCATTAACTATGATAACTCTATTCTATGTACTTAAAGTGGCGCCAGAGCCTGTTTCTGCTGCACTTGTAGTAACTCCAGTACATTGCTTTGTAGCTTACGCAATATTGGATAGCACCATATGGTGAGAGCCGTGGTGTTTCCCCGTAAAACTGTCTTAACATTTATATTTGTCATAATTGCAATAGCAGTATCGCAGCTGGTATGTATATATGCCGGTTGGGCTGAGTCGCCGGAGCTTTATGGCGTAGACCTTGTGCTATGGGCATTAGTGTACGAGTTATTAGCATTAGTTTACATGGGGATACCTGGTAAGGTTAACTGGCGTAAAAAGTTAATCGGTACAATAGCGATCTTTGTACTAGGATATATATCATGCTGGCTTTGGGTGCCATTCCTAGGTATTGAAGCTGCTTGGGCTACTCCTGTCATTAACTTCACGGTCTGGGTACTTGTATGGATGATGGTATTTACATGGCTAGGGCTTTAAAGTCTTAGGAATGAAATGAAAATAAAATGCTTTTTTCATGTTTAAAAGCCACCGCTTACTGGAGGCATTAACGTTACAAAGTCATTATTATCAACAGATCTTGATAAATCGTCCTTTACATTAATTCCATTATGTAGCAGTATTATACCTGGTCTTAACTTTTCCTCTTTTGTAGAGTATACTTCAGATTCAAACTTAACACCATATTTCTTTGCTAGACGGTTAAGCAATTCTCGTAATGTTGTGTTGGGAGGTACTTCTACTTCCTCTTGACGCTTTCCTGTTATCTCAGTAATGAAACCGGCGTAAAGTACTTTCACTTTCACCTTAATCCCCGGATTAATTGCTATATATTCAACGCCTTATATACTTTAAAGTCTACATATTGTTGGTGTAACCGTAAAGTTTTATAATGATATTATAAATGCACGAAAAATTTTTATTCCAGCTCATTTAACTCTATTCATGTTAAGGGTGAATTCTATGGTCAAAGTCCTCACTGTCATCCCAGATAAATGTACTGGTTGTCAGAGATGCATGCTGGCATGTTCGCTTAGGCATTTTAAGACCATGAACCCCTTATTCTCCGCCATACATGTGGTCAGGGTAGATCACGAACCAGTAGATGCACCTATTTACTGTATTCAGTGTGGACTATGCATTAATGTCTGTCCAGTAAATGCTTTATCAAGAGACGCAAAAACAGGAGCAGTAGTTGTAGATAGAGAAAAGTGTACAGGATGCGGAAATTGTGTTGCAGTATGTCCAATAGGCGCAATAACTCTTGACCCTAAGGAAAAGAAAGCAGTTAAATGTGATTTATGTGGAGGAGATCCTGCCTGTATAAAGGTGTGTCCTGAAGGAGCATTAAAGTTTATTGAAGCACCTGAAGCAGCATTCTACAAGAGATTCTTCGCAGCAAGGCTACAAAGAAAGGAACTCGTTCCTCTAATCCCGTATCCTAGAAGGAGGTGATTCCACATGCAATGGCATGGTTATATGGGAAAAATCCTTAGAGTAGATCTTTCAAAGAAGAAAGTAGTTGTTGAAGACCTAAAGCCTGAATGGGCAAAGTTATATCTAGGAGGAGCAGGATTTGGTGCTAGAATCTTATGGGATGAATTAAAACCAGGTATAGATCCATTCTCACCAGAAAACATACTAGTTGCTTCAACAGGACCCTTAACTGGAACTTTAGTACCTGGTAGTGGAAACATATTCTATCAATTTAAATCCCCATTAACAAACGGATGGGGAGAGACGAGATCAGGAGGAAAATTTGGTCCTCTATTAAAGTTCGCAGGATTTGACCTAATGATTATCACGGGTAAAGCGGATGAACCGGTATACATCTATGTTGAGAATGGTAAAGCTGAAATACGCAGTGCTAAGCACATATGGGGTAAAACCGTACATGAAACAACAGACATTCTATTGGAAGAAGTAGGTAGACCGGAAGCCTCTGTAGCATGTATTGGCCCTGCTGGTGAGAAACTAGTAAGATTTGCAAGTATAATGAATGATTATGACAGAGCTGCCGGTAGATGTGGTGGAGGAGCTGTAATGGGATCGAAGAATCTAAAAGCCATCGTTGTCTTCGGTGAAAAGGAAATAACGGTCGCTGATCCAGATAAGTTCTTTGAAGCGGTATTGGAAGCCCATGAAGCTATGAAAAAGTATATATTTAAGGAGTCAATAGGAACTTTCGGAACCATAGGCTTAGTTAACGGATTAAATGCTGCCGGAGCATTACCTACAATGAACTTTAAGACTTGTTTCTTCCCTGAAGCTGACAAAATGTCTGGCGAGACATTAGCTGAAAAGTACCTAATTAAGCGTAGAGCATGTTTCGGTTGTACTATAGGATGTGGACGTTATTCATGGGTACCCGGAGGAAAGTACGTGACACCACCACATGAAGGCCCAGAGTATGAGACAGCAGATATGATTGGGATACAAACACTAATGCGAGATCTAGATGCAGTAGTGAGAGCTAACTACCTATGCAACAATTATGGTCTTGATACTATTTCCACAGGCAACGTTATTGCTTTCGCCATTGAAGCGTTTGAAAGAGGATACATAACAACAGAGGATACAGGTGGCTTAAAGCTCAGATGGGGAGACCCAGACGTAGTGCTAACGTTGATTGACATGATTGCTAAGAGGGAAGGTTTTGGTAATGTTCTTGCTGAAGGTGTTAAGAGGG